>JAWUYY010000001.1:0-24669 GCA_034110565.1 Bermanella sp.
AATACTTCTGCGACCTTGCCTTGTTTCTCTTTGGCGTCGACGGTTTGATAACCAAAATGGGTGGTTTTCTTTTCGGACATGGCTGGGGGCCTGATCTTAACAACGATAATTGGCTGCTATTCTAGCCCGCTTAGGGGCAGATGTCTTGTGGCAGATCAGCTCGAGGCGACTTGTGAATAGGTATCAATCCACAGATTTAAATTGAATCACACTGCTTTCTCGACTTTTGCCCGCAGCGGTTAATTTATTGAGATATGTCTGCCAGAAGCTAGCGTGATTGACGCTCAACTCTTGCAAGTAGGGCCAATTGTATAAGCCCGAATCATGGCCATCATTAAAAGTGATCTTTAATGCATAGTTACCCACAGGCTCAAGTTTTAAAATACGTACGTCTTTTTTAGCGAATTGCAGTACTTCGTTACCTGCGCCATGACCGCGCACTTCAGCACTTGGGCTGTAAACTCTGAGATATTCAGCGCTGAGTTCAAAGTGCTTACCATCCCAAGCAAGCTCAAGCTGTTGAGATTGCTTATGGAACTTAATCACGGATGGAATGCTAGGTTGATTCATCGGTTAACCATTTAAAATCTGTTGTGGTGATAAATTTGGGCTACCCATTCCGGCTTCTTGCGCATCTTTAACAAGTCGAACCAAGCGCTCATTCATGGGTGTGGGAATATTAACACGTTTGCCTAGGGCAATGATTTCTCCTGAAATGTAATCTACCTCTACTGGGCGCTTATTTTGTAGATCTTCCCACATGCTAGAGCGTGCCTCGGGGTCCATGGCGAGCATTTTCTGTGCGACTCGTTTAAACAAGACATCTGGCAGGGCCATGATATAAGGGATTATGCTCACAGGCACAGCGGCTACTTGCCCGGGTTTGATCTTGGCGGCTTTTAATACCTGCAAGCCTTCCTTTAAGCATTGAGCAAATATACGGCGGTAACCATGGGTTTCAAACTGTTGCTTTAACGGGATGCCCGATAACGCATTTACTGGATTATTCAGGTTAAGCAACAGCTTGCCCCACATAATGCTGACCATGTCTGATTTTAGCTCAAAGCCGAGATTGGCTTGTTGGGCTAGTTGCAGTAAAGGCTCGGCTTTTTCGTGTTCTTGGCAATATAGGGTGCCCTCGGTGCCACAATGAAAGTGGCCGTTGGCTTGGCTTATGACATTATAAGGCACCATGACAGGTAGAATGGTGTGCTTAGGTAATGCCTGTTTAAGGGTGTCTGTATTGCTCATACCGTTTTGCAGGGAAAAGATAGTGGCGCTTGTATTGCCGCTTCGTACAATGGTTTCGGCCATGGCTTGTGTGTCGCGGCTTTTGACGCACACCAGAATAAGATCAGCGTCTGTTAAGATAGCTTCGGCTGTACTGACGTTGAATTGCTCTGGTGATAGCTGGATATCCACACCGGTCCAGTCGCTTAAACGCAAGCCGTGTTCAGTGAGAGTGTTTAATATTCGTTCACGGGCTAAAAAATGAACATCGGCCCCACCGCTGACCAGCATGCCGCCAACGTAACAACCGACACTGCCTGCCCCTGCAATCACAATTTTTGCTGGTCTCATAACAGAATTTCTCATGACAATAAGTAATAAAGAATACTCTAATTGACACAAGGCTGGCGGCCAAATGTTAGGCATCTTGGGTCATATTCAAGAGCTAGGCGTTATCTTGTCATGTTTGAAATCTGGGTTAAGGTAATGGGAATACAGCGGCAATACTCCTATAAATAGGGTGAATGGATTTATGTTCAATCCAACAGCGAAGGGGTAAATATTGATTGGAACTTGTAGGTTAAGTGCATATACTTTTATGCAATTGATTAAGTTTTTATGTATATGTAATGCAATGAAGATCAATTCGTATTCATAAATAAGAAACTGATCTAAACGATAAAGAAACTTTCAATAGGAGTGTGATTGTGAAAGGTGATCAAAAAGTCATTAAGCTATTAAACACATGCTTAGAAAACGAGCTGGTGTCGATCAACCAATATTTTCTACACGCTCGTATGTTTAAAAACTGGGGCCTAGAATGCCTTGATAAAATTGAATATAAAAAGTCCATTAAAGATATGAAACAGGCTGATAAAATTATCGAGCGTGTTTTATTTTTAGAAGGTCTGCCTAACTTACAAAAACTAGGTAAGTTATTCATTGGCGAAAATACCAAAGAAATGCTGGAGTGTGATGCGAAGCTTCAAGTATTAAGCCTAAAAGATTTACGTGAAACTATTAGTTATTGTGAATCGGTTTCAGATTTCGTGACACGAGATATGCTAGCTGAAATACTTGAGTACGAAGAAGAGCATCTTGATTGGATCGAAACGCAATTAAGCCTCATCAAAAAAATCAGCATTGAAAACTACATGCAATCTATGATGCACAGCGAATAAGAACCCGGAGAGTAATATGAAAGGTAATCAAAAAGTTATTGATACATTAAACTTCTTGCTGGCCGGTGAGCTGACCGCAATGGATCAATACTTTATTCATTCACGAGTGTATGAAGACTGGGGTTTAAGTAAGCTTTATGACCGAATCGCTCACGAAATGGAAGATGAAACTGGTCATGCGGATCAAATGATCAAACGCATATTGTTTTTGGAAGGCTTCCCTAACTTGGCAAATCGTGACCCTCTTAACGTGGGTAAAACAGTAGAAGAGATGCTTAAGAATGATCTTGCACTTGAATACGCCGTGGTTAAAAATCTAAAAGACGCCATTGTGGTATGCGAAACAGAAAAAGATTTTGAAACTCGCGCCATTCTTGTGCAGCAATTAGAAGACACAGAAGAAGACCATACTCATTGGCTTGAGCAGCAACTGGGTTTGATTGAGAAAATCGGTATTCAAAATTATCTACAAGCTATGATGTGAAATTATTATTTAAAAAGCAACAATAAAAAAGCCTTGGATCGGTATGATCCAAGGCTTTTTTTGTTTTGAATTTAGATAGACAGGTCAGATAACGTTTGTAAGGCGCGATAATATCGCATCTTAATGGCACTTAATGAAAGGTCTGATAACTGACATACCTCATCGAACGATAACTCGAGAACAGCCTTTAATAGAACCAATTCTCGATCTTCAGGAGAAAGATGAACCAGTAATTTTTCTAGGTCACTTTCATCATGTTGCATTTCATACTGAGCTACTTCTTGATGCTGCTGTTCAAACCACAGAGTATATTCATTTATTTTCTTTTGTTCGCGGAAATGATCCATTAAGCGGTTACGAGCTATTGTCAATATCCAAGAAAAAATTTTATTGTGATCGTCTAGCTGCTCGATTTTATTCCAAGCACTTAAAAAGGTGTCTTGTAATATATCGTTGATTGTATCGGCATCAATAGTATTGTTGAGGCGTAGGTAGGCCGCCAGCTTATTTTGATAGCGGCTGCATAGCTCGGCATAAGCGGAACTAGATTGATTTTTCTTGGGAATTAAAAAATCAATTAGTTCAGCGTCACTCAGTGTAGAAAACATTAATCAGTAGAGTGGCTAACCAAATCTAGCACATCTATAAACTCTGCATTTTTAATAATACGGCGACCTTGTTTTGCATGACTGACAACCGTGGCAAGCGGGCCGATTTCAATGACTTCACCGCTAAAGCCATCTTTTAATGTCACTTGGCTGCCAATATCAACGAGATCATTTATATATAAAGAGAACATAATGTTTTCGGACGTACTCTTGCTGCCTAACCCAAGAGAAATAGCGACACCTAGTCCTAGGGCAGCTAGCGCTATCGCCACCATGGTATCGAGTAATACGGTGTTAATATCTAACTGCCCGATGGCTAGTGAGAAAATAAGAACCAGTAATAAGCCATAAACGATTTTAGATAGCGGATTGGCGAATTCTAAACCAGCAGACTTGCCCGCTTTAGCCACCATATTCTTAGCAAGATTAGATGCAGCTAAACCTAGCAGTAAAATAATCAACGATGCTAATATTTTTGGAATAAACAAGATGAACGTGTCTATGGTTTTAGTTAGTTGCGGTAAGCCCAGAGTGTCAGCGGCACTTATGGCAAATATCAATAGAATAATCCAAAAAATAAGTGAAGAAATAATATATGAAAGAGTGAATTGACTGCCAAATCGTTGCAGTTGTTCATCAATGCCAGTGGCCTTTGATAATGTATTTACACTAGCTTTGTCGAGTAACTTTTGCATAGCAAGCTTAGAAAGCTTGGCGAGTATATAGCCAATAAAAAGCATAATAGAAGCGGCAAATACGTTAGGTAGAATAGCGGCTACATGCTCTAGTAACGTTGTTATAGCCTGACTAAAGGCTGTATACCAAACATTAGAACTTTCGTTCATCTTCTTTCTCCGAATCTTTTGTTTTAGGCAGGTTTTGTTCACGCATTAAACGTGCAAATGGTGCAAAAAAGGCCAATAAAATCTGAAAAAAGCCTAAGCTTGATAATGCTAAACTCTTTTGATTTCGATCATGTTGGTCGATTTTTTTACGAATATTAGTAGCAGGCGCTTTAGGAGCGCCCTTTGCTAGGGTCGCAAGTTTCTTTTCAATGTTACTTGGGTTGTTTTCCATGGCTCTCGATTTCACTCCAGAAGATTTCATCAAACTCAAGTAGGCTGTTGTGCCGAATCATATGTTGAATTTCGCTAACATAATCGGCACCACGCTCAGAGTATCTACTTAAGCCCTTGGCCAACATAACACCATTTGGCTTTCTGTTTTGACGCCAAGCATCTCTTCTTGTTTGCCTTAAATTCTTGTAGGCAGCACTGGTGTTTAGGTTATGAATGTAACTCTTAACGGACGCAAACCCATTATCGAACTCTTTAACTTCATGGCTTGCGCCAGTGTCGCGCTGGCTGGGTTTTATACCACAGCCCTTGCTGTAGCACCATTGACCAAAGTAATTGTTACCGTCTTGCGCGAAGCGCGATGTTCCCCAGGCTGATTCATTAGCGGCTTGAGCCAGTACAAGAGAAGGCGGGACCATGCCAATTTTACGGTGAATCTCATTGGCGCAGGTTTTATCGTGTTCTTCGCAATCTACTTTATAGAACTTAGAAGTGATTCCAATTTCACTAATTTGAGAATTAGACAGCGCTTCGGTTTGATCCGCCCATGCGCGTAGTTTCTTCTTTTCTTCTAAAACTTGGCGGTTTGCCTCTTTTGTGAGCGGATAAAGGTACTCAAAAAACTCAACTTTCTTTTGTTGTGTATTATCTATGCTTGCAAAATCAGGTGGTGTAATTTGCTCACTGGTGAGCTCTCCACAGTCGGAGCATTGTCCACAGCCCGTGAGCGAAACTAATAAAAATGTAATGAATATATAATCATGCTTCATAATATCTCCCAGTAATGAATCAATAACAATGAATATAGGAGACGTCTCTGGAAGCAGAAAAGTCACAATTGCTTTTAATTTGTTTAATGTGACTATTTAATGCTTAGCTACGTCTATGTCTTTTAAATCGGTAATGGGATGGGGGGATTTATGACCATCGAGAATGAAAGTGTCACGCAAGAGCGCAATGCGGATGGGGTTAACGGTGTGATTTCCCTATTGTTAAACATGTCATCCGAAGATGTCGTATCGTATAGCGAATACGAATCGCTGCTGGATGAAGAAATCGGTCAGGTAATTGAGTCGATTCCTCTCGACCTTAGGTTAGTAGTGTGGAAGGTTCTGCCAGCTAATCGTTATTGGCCAGTGCTGTATAACCTGCAAGAAGATACAGCCAAGCATTTAATCGAATCATTAGATGAAGCAGGACGCCAAACACTGCAAATCGAAGCAGATTCGGCGGATCTATTATTATTTGCGGACATCATGCCCACCAGCATGGTGGATGCGATTCTATTAGACCAAGAAGATGATCTAGTAGAAGAGCTACAACAAGCCCTTAGTTATGATGACAGTCAAGTGGGTCGTCACTTAAATAGCGCTATTTTGCGAGTTCGTCCGCGAGTGTCATTAAACTCACTGGCTCAACGTATTCGTAAGAAAGGCGATGTGAAGGCTGTGTTTGTAGTAAGCGATGACAGTGAGTTGCTAGGTACGATTCCTTTGCATGTGATCTTTGAACAACAAAATGATGTGAAGGCCGAAGCGACCATGTTGCCGTGTATCGAGTGTGACCACCTTGATGAACTAACGAGCCTAATTACACGCTTAGATCCAGAAGAAAATTTATCGTGGTTACCTGTGCGTCGCAACGGCAAGATTGTGGGCGCCATACCCGTGTCAGTTTTGCTATGGGAAGCACAAGAACGTGTACTACAAGCCTCGATTCAAGATACGCCGTCAGCAGAGGAAGATTTATTTACACCTGTATCGGCTGCGGCGAAATTGCGTGCAGTGTGGCTGTGCATTAACTTAGTCACCGCATTCATGGCGTCTTTTGTAATTGGTTACTTTGAGCATGCGTTGCAACAAATTGTGGCATTGGCCATATTAATGCCAGTGGTTGCGAGTATGGGTGGTATTGCGGGTAGTCAAACATTGGCAGTTGCTTTGCGAGGTTTGGCACTTAATCACATTACGTCAGATAACATTAAACTCATACTACAGAAGGAAATGTATATTGCGGCTATTAATAGTGCCTTGTTGGGTGCGATTATTGCCTTTGTGGTAATGTATTGGTTTGACTCAGTTGCTTTGGGTTTTATTATATTTATTTCTATTTTCCTTAACGGTTTAGCGGCGGCCTCATCAGGTACATTGATTCCGTTTTTGTTGAAAAAGATTAACATTGACCCTGCTATTTCAGGTTCAGTGATACTAACAACCGTAACCGATATAGTCGGCTTTGTTGTTTTCTTAGGCTTGGGTTCATTTATTTTATTGAGTTAATTATGACGATTGATATTTTCATTTGGGCTGGCATCGTGCTGTGCTTGTGTCAGTCTGCTGCATTTTCGGGTTTAAACTTAGCGTATTTTAGTTTGAGTCGATTGCAGTTAGAGGTAGAAGCCAAACGTGGTAATAAAAATGCGCAGATTATTCTGGGTATGCGAGAGGATTCTAACTTTCTTCTTTCAACCATACTCTGGGGTAACGTTTCGATTAATGTGTTACTGACACTATTGTCAGATTCGGTATTGGTGGGAGTTTATTCATTCTTGTTCTCAACCGTTGCGATTACATTTTTTGGTGAAATATTTCCACAAGCGTATTTTTCACGAAATGCATTAAAAGTTGCATCATTTTTAACTCCTCTTATTCGTTTTTACCAAGTCATATTATTTCCTGTGGCTAAACCTACAGCGATTATTTTAGATGGCTGGTTGGGTCGTGAAGGTATTACCTATTTTCGTGAAAATGAATTAAAAGGTATTATTGAAGCGCATATGCATGCGGATGAAGCGGATGTTGAGCATGTTGAAGGCATGGGAGCACTTAACTTTTTATCAGTACAAGATGTCTTGGTCTCCCATGAAGGTGAAGTGATTGATCCTAAAAGTATTGTAGAGTGTGAATGCAAATTAGATTTGCCGATTTTACCGGAACAGGGCTCACCTAAGTTTGCAGACTTCTTAAGTAAGGTGCACGTATCTGGCCACAAATGGGTAGTGCTGGTTAATAAGAAACAAGAGCCATTATTGGTATTAGATGCAGATGGTTTTATTCGCTCTGCGCTATTAGATGAAATACCAACGGATCCGTATCTGTATGCTCACAGGCCTATTATTTTCCATGACGATACAACTACATTAGGCACGGCCATGAAGCGTTTGAAAGTTGCACAGCAAGTTAGTGCGGATAGTGATGACGTGTTAGATCAAGATGTGATTCTTGTGTGGGCGGAAAATGGTAGCCGAGTAATTACTGGCGCTGATATTTTAGGTCGTTTATTAAAAGGCATTGCGGCAATCTCTGATGAAACATCGTAACTGATTTTTATTAAACCTAATAAAAAGGAAAGCTTAGCTCTCCTTTTTTATGGTTTACATAAAATGCTTATCATTAGTCTGGCAATAATGAATCTTGAATAGATTCAATGTGCTCAGCGATGGTTTCGTCATCTTCAGAAAAATATGCCACATGGAACATTGCTTCCCCTTCTTGTACTAAAGGGATATTTTGCTTGCCGATGATAATGCCAGAACGAGTGGCTTTAACATGGTCAAGCACGCGCCCCATAGGATTACCAATCTCTGCCATGATATCGCCTTTGGTGACTTGATCCCCTAGTCCTTTTAGGTCACGTACAATGCCACTAGAATTTGCTCGAATCCAAGCACTATTATTGGCGATATACGGTTCACGGGTTTTACGCTTTTTAGATTTACGCGTCATGCCTAAATGGGATAAAACATTTAATATTCCTTGTAGGCCAGCGAGAATAGAAAACTCATCAAAGCGTAACGCTTCACCTGCTTCGTACAATAAAATTTTAGTGCCAGATTCAACCGCTGCTTGACGTAATGAACCATCACGCAAGGTTGAGTTTAATAGCACTGGCACTGAAAATGATTGAGCCATCTCAAGGGTTTCTTGATCATTTAAGTCGGCACGTACTTGCGGCAAGTTCGAACGATGAATGGCTCCCGTATGTAAGTCGATACCATGGGTACAGTGTTTTACAATGTCATTTAAAAAGCGATAAGCAACACGCCCGGCTAATGAGCCTTTTTCTGAGCCAGGAAAGCTACGGTTCAAATCTCGACGGTCAGGCAAGTATCGAGTCTGATCGAGCACACCATACACATTCACCATAGGCACTAAAATCAAAGAGCCCGCTGACAGTTTAAAGCCTTTTTTCTGTATTAAGCGGCGGATGATTTCAATACCGTTTAACTCATCGCCATGCACGGCTGCCGAGACAAACATAATTGGGCCGCTTTTTTTCGCACGAATAACATGCACAGGCATGTGAATATCGGTATCGGTATACAAATTGGCAACAGGAATTTGTATTTCACATGTCTCCCCTGGTGCAATGTCTGTATCGCCAATCGTCAGCATTGACATGTATTAGCCCTTACCTTTCGTTTTAGTGCTGTGTGTTTTAGCATTTTTTTCAATGTACTCAATGATCATAGATGCAACATCTTTTTTAGTCGCCGCCTCAATGCCTTCTAAGCCAGGTGATGAGTTAACTTCCATTACCACTGGACCATTCTTAGCTTGTAATATATCCACCCCACACACACCTAGCCCCATGGCTTTTGCGGCACTAACGGCAGTAGCGCGCTCTTCTTTGCTTAATTTAATTAATTGAGCTGAACCACCACGATGTAGGTTTGAACGGAATTCACCTTCAGCACCTTGGCGCTTCATAGCGGCAACCACTTTGTCCCCAACAACAAAACAGCGAACGTCCGCACCGCCAGCTTCTTTGATGAACTCTTGCACCAGAATGTTGGCATTCAATCCCATGAACGCTTCGATAATACTTTCAGCTGCTTTTTTTGTATCGGCTAATACAACACCAATACCTTGTGTACCTTCTAACAACTTTATCACTACGGGTGCTCCGCCGACATTTTTAATTAAGTCGTCGGCTTTATCAGGTTTGCTAGCAAAACCTGTTCGTGGCAAGCCAATGCCTTTACGTGATAACAGTTGTAGAGAGCGTAACTTGTCACGTGAGCGGCTAATAGCAACGGATTCGTTTACAGAGAATGTTCCCATCATTTCAAACTGTCTGACTACAGCTGTACCGTAAAAAGTAATAGAGGCGCCGATACGAGGAATGATAGCGTCATATTTAGGAAGCTCTTGACCGTTATAACGAACAGCAGGGCGGCTTTGTGTGATATCCATGTAGCAGTGTAGGGTATCAATGACATCAACTTCATGACCCATAGCTTCACCCGCTTCTTTAAGGCGTTTAGTGGAGTACAGGTTTGCACCTCGAGATAAGATAGCAATTTTCATGATGATTCCTTATTAACATTAATGTAACTAAAAACAATAGACGTGATAGGGCGTAAAATAGTCACAAATAGAGCAAAAAAAAGCCCTCTATTTTATTAAGAGGGCTTTTAGGTTAGTAGAAAGGCTTTAGTTGATTAAAGAATAAAGCGACTTAAGTCTTCATCTTTTGCAATATCACCTAGGTGCTCATCAACAAAGGCCGCATTAACTTGTAACGGATTCACACTGTATTGAGTAGCTAGGCTTTCAGCATCAAAGCTCACTTTTTCCAGTAGGCGTTCCATCATGGTATGCAGACGACGGGCACCAATGTTCTCTGTGGTTTCGTTGACTTTAAATGCGGTTTGAGCGAGGCGTTCAATGCCATCGGTGGTGAACTCAATCTTCAAGCCTTCCGTGCCTAATAGAGCTTTACATTGCTCGGTTAGAGAAGCATTTGGCTCGGTTAAAATACGTTTAAAGTCATCTGGCGTCAGTGCTTGCAGTTCAACACGAATCGGTAAGCGCCCTTGTAACTCAGGAATCAGATCAGATGGTTTGCTTAAGTGGAACGCACCGGATGCGATAAATAAAATATGATCTGTTTTTAGCATACCGTACTTAGTTGAAACCGTGCAGCCTTCAATTAAGGGCAGTAAATCACGCTGAACGCCTTCACGGCTCACGTCACCACCACCACCGGATTCTTGACGTTTGGCGACTTTATCGATCTCATCAATAAACACGATACCATTTTGTTCGACTGATTCTACCGCTTTGGCTTTTAAGTCGTCCATGTTGATCATGTTGTGAGCTTCTTCGTCTTGGATGACTTTAAGCGCATCTTTAACTTTCATTTTTCGCTTATTGCTTTTGCCTTGGCCCAGATTACTGAACATGCTTTGAATCTGGCTGGTCATGTCTTCCATGCCAGGAGGTGCCATAATTTCAACACCTACTTGAGGGGCTGTAACATCAATTTCAATTTCTTTGTCGTCCATGTCGCCGCTTAATACTTTCTTGCGAAATAATGTGCGAGTGGTGCTGTCTTCAGGTTTTTCGGCTTGGCTTTCAAAGTCATTACGCGCTGGCGTCAGTAGGACATCGAGTACGCGTTCGACTGCAGCGTCTTTCGCACGCTCTTTACCGGCTTCCATTTCTTGTTCACGCAGCATTTTAAAGCCGGTTTCCACAAGGTCGCGGATAATGGTTTCAACATCACGGCCAACGTAGCCCACTTCTGTGAACTTAGTGGCTTCTACTTTAATAAATGGCGCGTTAGATAATTTCGCTAAACGGCGGGCGATTTCAGTTTTACCAACACCCGTCGGGCCGATCATTAAAATATTTTTCGGCGTGATCTCGTTGCGCATTTCTAATGGCAATTGCATCCGGCGCCAGCGGTTACGCAAGGCAATGGCGACACTGCGTTTTGCTTCGCTTTGACCGATGATGTGTCGGTCCAGTTCTTTAACGATCTGGCTGGGGGTTAATGATTTTTCAATTTGTGTATGTGGCATGTATATTCTCTTAACTTAAAATCAAAATAAAAACGGTAACAATTATTTTTCGATCTTAATGGTTTCAATAGTGAAGTTATGGTTGGTGAATACGCAAATATCGCCAGCAATGGTTAAGCCTTTTTTGACGATATCTTGTGCAGATAAGTCGGTGTTTTCATATAAAGCTTTAGCGGCGGCCAAAGCATAGTTGCCGCCACTGCCAACAGCGATTACGCCGTTCTCAGGTTCTAAAACATCACCATTACCGGTAATGGTGAGGGTGGCGGTTTCATCGGCCACAATCAAAATGGCCTCAAGCTTACGTAAAGCTCGATCGCTTCGCCATTCTTTGGCCAGCTCTACTGCGGCCCGGGTTAATTGCCCCGAATGCTTTTGCAAATGGGCTTCGAATTTCTCGAACAAGGTGAAGGCATCAGCTGTGGCGCCAGCAAAACCCGCGATAACCTTTTCGTTATATAAGCGACGCACTTTTCGGGCGTTACCCTTCATTACGGTATTGCCTAGGCTTACTTGGCCATCACCGCCCATTACTACTTCGTCTTCTCGGCGCACACTCAATATGGTTGTCATAGTTCGGTATCTATATCTGTATCAATGAATTTGGACAATCCTCAGTTATGGGGGTGGTTTGTCTAACTTCAAGCAAAATGGTACGCCAATGTGCCTAAATCTCAGTAACAGCTATGCTTTTAATATGATGCCTTCGCCTTTTAACTGGAGAGTCATTGAATTTACTATGTGTAAATTGGCCAAATGACCATTTTTTTACCCAGCTTTGTCCAGATTACGAACAATATAAACCGCTGTGTTTTTACAATGATATAGTGGCCGTTGACCTATATTAGGTTTGGTTTATGGAATGCTTTTTAAATGGATTTACAGTCTACATTGAACATCAAATCTTATGTGAATCAAGGACTTAACTACTTTCACCTCTCACAAGCTAGTCCTTGTCTGGATATGATTGCCACCCCCCTAAAAGGCGATACTCTGCTGGATTTATCCATTGTGGATTTTGGCCCTATGGTGCTGATTAAGCGCCGAAACTGTGGGGCGGCCATTGAGCAATATCAGTTTTCTGAGCATGTTATTGCCATTCAATTACCGATTGCCCAGCCAGAGAGTATTGAGTCTTTTCAAAGCTTGCTTGGTGGTTGGCGACATAGTCCATTTTTGCCTGCGGGTGCTAAAGCGCAATGGATTATTCCAAGTGATATGTGGTTGTATCAATTACACATTGATTCGCGCTGGTTAGAGCAGTTGCTAGGTGCTCAGGCGATGAAGGATTATGTGGAACTTTCCCATGCGGCGAGTCGCAAGGCGTATGATCGACAAACCCTGTTTGCGGTGGCCAGCGCGTGTGAACATATGTTTGATATAGGTATGAGTGCCTTTTTTTCCAAACAAGATATAAGCGTGTCAGTGCTAGAAAATCTTGCGACTGATATTGTGTTGCCGTGCATTATGTCTGACATCGGCGATGATAAAATCACAACGCGCCAGAAAATTTTAGGTAAGGCATTGGATTGTGTGCATGAGCAGTTTGCATCGCCTCTTTCCCTGGAAATACTAGCGCAAGCTAGCTCGACGTCTGTGCGTAATTTGCAAATTGTGTTCAAGCAAGAACTAGGCATCAGCCCGGGAAGTTATATTCAGCAATTTCGTTTGCATCGCTTTCGTCATTTATTGGCAGACGCGGGGAGTGTGACAGAGGCTGCTTATGCATCAGGTTTTAAACATCTTGGTCGCTTAACTGAACGTTATGCCCGGGTGTTTAAAGGAAATCCTTCTACTCATTTATCTCTTTGTATTAGAGAACGCCTTAACCTTGGCAGTTTATTGGATATGGATAAAACCTAATCCTGCCGGATGGATTCGAGCAGCCGTTTTGTGCTGCTATAAAGTCCATATTGCTGCTTAATTAAAACGCTCAATTGTTCTTGATGAAGCGTGATGGCGCCGACTAATAATTGTTTGTGCTTGCACGGGTCAATGTATTCAGCGGGCGTTAGTAGTGGCATGAGTCGTTCATTAAATGTCTGATACATTTCAGTAACTTGGTGCAATAAACCACTGGCATTCATGTCTAGATCGGCGTGGATGTTCATGGCTTTGGCTTGTATCTGTTGCTCGCAACTTAGCTCTTGGTTCCCTAAGTGTTGTAAAGATGCTTGCAAGCAAACGCTTTCCACATGCATTAGCCATAGCAGCCAAATTTCTTTGCTTTCTTCTAGTAGTTCTGGATTTTCTTGATGCTTAGACAAATACAGTTGTATGAAATGCATTTTGTAGATGATAGCGTGTTCAAGTTCAACTACCTTAATTGTGCGATTTTCACTGCCTTTTTGTGGGCGCGCGCCTTGATAACTGACCTGATGGCCGGCTTGGAAATGTTCAATATGGATATTTGAAGACACTTCTAAACGGTAGTAGCCGTCCATGCGCATTTGCAGAATAACCTGATTAATAAATCCGCGTACATCATCAATGCTGCGGCTGTTCATGATGTGGCGGCAGCTTTTAAGCAGAGTGAACACTAGGGTGTCGTGCTGCATGCCTTGCCAGTCATAGATGTAGTGATAGAACGAATCAGGGTGCGCCATCCGATGGCCCTCTCATCGGGAAACGTGCATCGATTATAGTGGAATGGTGAGTGCCTACTATCCGTTTTGCGCTCATTTCATCGACTTAAAAGTGATAACCGATGCCTATAGCGGTTCTTTGTGTGGTTTGGCCATCTGTGAGAGGGCTATTCTTAAATTCACTGCCATGCTGGTAATAACGCCATACGGCTACGGCGGACCAGTTTTTATTGATGTCATAAACCCCTAATAATTCTAACTCTTGAGTCAGCTCTGCTTTGGGTTGGTAGGTGTTGGTTCCGGTGTAATAATTCATTAAGTCTCGGCTTTGGTATTGCGCCGCCACAGTGGCAATAATACGTAAGCTATTGAAAACAAAACGCTTATAAATAGCCGCTTCGTATTCTTGAGCCTTGTGTTTGCCACTAATGTCTTGCAGTACGCTAAATTGAGAAACGAATCCTTGCCCCAGCGGAATGGAAAGTTGGGGGCCAAGCTCAATACTTGGATCACGATCTTCATCGGTCAGGCTGGTGTTATCTGCATCTAGATATTGATGGGTGCGCACTTGTCCAAGGGCTGATAACGTACCAAAGGCAAAGCGCTTTAATGGTAAACCAGCTCGGTTACCCTCAATAAACACATCACCTAAGCACCAAAAATCAGCACACTAGGTTGGGTTTGGGTATCGACTTGTTTGTATGGAAGGTTGTCTTGAGAGATAGCGCCTGCAATTAGGCCGTTAAATTCAGGCCATTGCCAATCCGCAAAGGACTCAAAACTAAAGGTGAGTAATAGCCAACTTAAATGGGAGAGTGGTTTCATTTGAAGCCCCTAAAACGAATAGGTAGTTAGGGGCTCAATGACGCAGAAAGTTCCAGCTAGTCCTTGGTAACGGCTTGACGACTTTCTACAGACTGAATCCCCATATTGACTAACTTGTCTTGGGCTTTGTACATTTGTGAACGGTTTACAAATGGCCCAGTAAATACGCGCAGCCAAGTTTGACCGTTCACATCGGCTGTTTCAATTTGAGTGTTAAACCCGCTTAGAATTAATTGTGCTTTTAATCGATCGGCGCGTTCTGGGTCGGTAAACGAGCCTGTTTTTAAGCGGTATTCAATTTTATTACCGTCTTTGTCTGTGCCTTTAGGTGTGGACTTATATTCTTGCACTTCTTCGACAGTGATCTCTTTGTTTTCTAGTATTTCAAAAAACTCATAGTTATCCACAGCCTTGTTGATGCGAGTAGAGTCCGTGTCTTTAGATAGTTTTTCTTTAAGGGCTTTTTGAACTTGGTCATTCAAGCCTTGCTTAGCTTGATTGCTTAAGTTTTCTTTGGCGGCTTTTGCATCTTGTAAGATGTCGTCAGTGATTCTGTCGATATCATCACCAGCGGGAACCGTAGTGAGATACAACAAAAAACCGGCGAAACTAAGCGCCACCAAAGGCGTGAATATCCATACCCAACGCGGTGCACCAGATGCCATGTTACATTTCCTCAGGGGCACTGATGCCCAATAGATCTAAACCATTCAAAATCACTTGGCGAACTGCCTGAGTCAAGGTAATACGGGCATCACGTAAATCTACATCGTCCACAATTGTTTTGTGAGCGTTGTAATAGCCATGAAAATCGCTGGCTAGTTCATGTAGATAGTTGGCTATCATATGCGGCGCACTGGCGGTACCAGCAACGTTTACAATTTCAGGGAAACGAGCAAGTTTGTTGGCCAATAGTTTTTCATGGTCTTCGTTTAAGCGGTCAAGTTTGGCTAGGCCGTTAGCTTGATCCCATTGCAGTTTTTCAGAGCCCAGTTTACGTAAGATGCTGCAAATACGCGCATGTGCATATTGGATGTAATACACAGGGTTGTCGTTTGATTGGCTAAGAGCTAAATCTATGTCGAACGTCAGCTGTGAACTAGGGGCGCGAGCGGCTAAGAAATAGCGGGTGGCGTCTAAGCCAACTTGGTCAATCAAATCACGTAGTGTGACATAACTGCCGGCACGCTTAGAGATTTTTACCTCTTCGCCGCCTTTCATGACTGTCACCATTTGGTGTAGCACATAGTCAGGGAAGCCTTCTGGGATGCCCATTTTTAACGCTTGTAGGCCAGCGCGCACACGGGTGATCGTCGAGTGATGGTCGGCACCTTGCTCGTTCACCACACGTTTAAAGCCACGCTGCCATTTGTCTAGGTGATAGGCTACATCCGGTACGAAATAGGTGTAACCACCATCGGTTTTGCGCATAACACGGTCTTTGTCGTCGCCGAACTCAGTGGTTTTTAACCACAGAGCGCCGCCGTCTTCGTAGGTGTAACCGTTTTTAATTAAAGTTTGTACGGTTTCTTCTACTTTGCCTTCGCTGTACAAAGAGCTTTCAAGGAAGTACACATCAAAGTCCACTTCGAAGGCTTTTAAATCTAAATCCTGCTCGCGACGTAAATAAGCCACTGCAAAGTGACGAATGCCATCAAGGTCGTCAGCATCCTTGGTGCCAGTGAAGCTTTGATCGGCAGATTCAACGGTATCGCCTTTCATGAAGCTTTCAGCTAGCTCAATAATATAGTGACCTTGGTAGCCGTTTTCTGGCCAGCTGTCGTCACCTGGGCCGAAGCCTTTGCAACGGGCTTGAACAGATAGCGCTAAGTTATCAATTTGAGCGCCCGCATCGTTGTAGTAAAACTCACGAGTGGTATCCCAGCCGTTGGCAATTAATAAACGGCTGATGCAATCACCGACGGCCGCCCCACGACCATGGCCCACATGTAGCGGACCAGTTGGGTTGGCGGAGACGAATTCCACCTGCACTTTTTGCCCCTTGCCTGAATCGTTGTGGCCATACTTATCGGCTTGAGCAAAGATGGTTTCAACAATAGAGAAGCTCGCCGCCTCGGTTACAAAGAAGTTAATAAAGCCAGGGCCTGCGATTTCGGCTTTGTTAAGAATTGGGCTATCAGGCAGTGCTTTGATGATTTCTTCAGCCCAATCGCGGGGCTTCATGCCAGCAAGTTTGGCACTGGCCATGGCGATGTTCGATGCGTAATCACCGTGGGCTTTGTCTTTGGTGTTTTCGATCATCACTTTAGGCGCGGCATCGGCTGGCAATTTACCCGCGGCTTTTAAAGCAGAAAGAGTGTCTTCAATAAGGCTGATTAGCTGTTGTTTCATAAGTACCTTGAATTAAGAGCAGGAGCCGACCTAACAATACAAGGGAGGCTACAAATGCAGATGCACAAAATTTGCGCGCATTATCCCAGTTTGGCCATGTTTTTTCTACAACTCAGATGTTTCTTTTAGGCGCGTAGAGTTTGGCTTTCCTCTGTATTTACGCACCTAGCCCGTCTTTATTCCATATACCTTAAGTACTATGTGAATTTACAGGGTGCATGCTTTGGAGAGTTATTTACAAATCGCTACTTGTATATATGTTTTTCCGTATATATGATTTAGCATATATTGTATGTGAGGCCATTATGACGCCGTTAACTTTATTTAAATGCCTAGGGGATGAAACCCGTTTGCTTGTGATGCTGCTTATCCAAAATCAGGGTGAGTTGTGTGTGGGCGAGTTGGTCGATGCTTTAGAGCTGAGTCAGCCCAAGGTGAGTCGCCATCTAGCCAGTTTACGTGAATGCCAATTATTGGATGTGCGTAAATCTGGGCAGTGGGTGTTTTATCGGGTACATGACGAACTGCCCAAGTGGGCGAATGAAATAGTTTGCCAGGCGGTATTAGCCAGTGACACCAAATTAGATAAATTGGTGGAGCGTTTAAAGCTGGTGGATGAACCAAATCGCAAAACGGCTTGTTGTTAATAAAACGAAACCCAAACATTTCACATATATACATGTAGGAGGGCGTTCGCGCGCAATCACAATGAAAATACTATTTATTTGTACCCATAATCGCTGTCGCAGCATTTTGTCAGAAGCCATTGCCAATGCTGAAAACGACCCGCGCTTACAAGCGGCCAGTGCAGGCAGCCAGCCTGTAGGTGAAGTGCACCCGCTTTCGATTAAATATTTAAAAGAACAAGGCATACCAACCGACGGCCTAAAAAGCCAAAGCTGGGATGAGCTGGAAGATTTCGAAGCCGATGTTGTGGTGACGGTGTGCGATAGTGCCGCCGGTGAAGCCTGCCCAGTTTGGTTTGGTAAAAGCATTAAGCTGCACTGGGGGTTAGAAGACCCATCAAAAGTGCAAGGCAGTGATGACCAAATTAAAGCGGCCTTTTTAACCACTATTAATGAAATCAAATACCGTATTCATAAAATATTAGAACTGGATTTAGATAACTTAAAAGGTGACGCCCTAAAAGCAGAACTGGTTAAGTTAGGCGCACAAGGTTAGCGCTAGACGTAACCCATCTTACCAATTATTGAAGAGAAAAATCATGGGAATCTTTGAAAGATATTTATCCGTTTGGGTCGGCCTTGGCATTGTGGCCGGTGTTATTTTAGGCAGTATCATGCCTGGTGTATTTGAAGTGATCGCATCATGGGAATATGCCCATGTGAATATTTTAATCGCTGTATTAATTTGGTTAATGGTTTACCCAATGATGGTGCAGGTGGATTTTTCATCCATTAAAGACGTGGGTAAAAAACCAAAAGGTTTAGTATTAACGCTAGTGATTAACTGGTTGATTAAACCCTTTACCATGGCTGCGTTGGGTTGGCTGTTCTTTAAGGTATTCTTTGCCGATATGGTGGATGCCCAAACTGCCAATGAATACATTGCAGGCATGATTTTATTAGGTGTCGCCCCTTGTACCGCCATGGTATTTGTATGGTCAGAACTAACAAAAGGTGATGCGAATTACACATTGGTTCAAGTGAGTGTGAACGATGTGATCATGGTGTTTGCCTTCGCACCAATTACCGCATTTTTATTAGGCATGACAGATATCACAGTACCTTGGGAAACCCTATTATTATCGGTTGTTTTGTATGTACTGCTGCCATTAGTGGCCGGTGCCATTACCCGTAAAAAACTCGACAACCAAGATGACCATTCAAAACTCAATGGCTTTCTAGCCAAAGTGAAACCTTGGTCAATTGTGGGTTTGATTTCTACAGTTGTACTGCTGTTTGGCTTTCAGGCGCAAACCATTTTAGATAAACCACAAGCCATTGTGATGATCGCCATCCCTTTAATTATTCAAACCTATGGGATTTTCTTTATTGCTTATGGTTTCGCGAAATACCTAAAACTGCCACACAATATTGCCGCCCCCGCGTGCATGATTGGCACCAGTAATTTCTTTGAGCTGGCGGTTGCCGTAGCCATTAGCTTGTTTGGTCTGCATTCTGGTGCGGCACTGGCCACTGTAGTAGGCGTGCTGGTTGAAGTGCCGGTGATGTTGAGTCTAGTTTGGTTTGCCAACCGCACTAGGCATTGGTTCTAGTAGAAGGTGGGAAGCTAGCTGCCTTGCCTGAGCGGCCTCGCTGACGCTTCATTTCTATTAGTGTTGTAGCTTCCAACTGTAGGAGTCGAGCCCTGCTCGCGAAACGAGTCATTTAGATTCTGGCTGTTTACTTTTGTGGTGAGAGTTCTAATTTAGAGCGTTCACCACAAAAGGCTGAGAATTATCAAGGGTTTTGGCATCGCGAGCAGGGCTCGACTCCTACAAAACACAAACACGCTCCTCATTAGTTCATGCTATAATCCTTTCATTATCATCCTATCTTGTCTGACACAGTGTCACTTGGAACCCAATGAAAAAGACCTTTACCCTATCTCACCCTAAAAAGAAGCCTGAACGTGTCGTAGACTCTATTAAGTCTGACGTTAAAAAGTACATGAAACGTGAGCGTAATAAGCATTTGCCTCAAGACACTAATTACTGGGCATTTGACTGCAAGTTCGGCGATACCGAAGCGGATGCTAAAGAAGTGCATCAAAATACGATTGGTAAGCTGATTGATGCAGCCGTGCAAGCAGGCAAGGATTCTTTCTATATTGAAATCATCGCCCGTGCGGACTTCAGAGAAAGAAAGATTGAAGAGTCAGAAGATTAATCAATAATCTTTGAAATTAAAAAAGAGCGCTAGTCGCTCTTTTTTTGTGTCTGCGGTTTAGCAACTTGTAGGAGTCGCACCCTGTGCGCGAAACCAAAAGCGTTGGTTAATCAAAAATCTATTGTGGTGAATGATTTTAATTAGAATTCAGACTATCGATAAATAGTTGGTATATCTTAATTATAGGTATCGCGCACGGGGTGCGACTCCTACAGATCGTGTTCGATTGTAAATGGTAGGGTCGGTTAGCAGTGAATGAAAGGATCAGCGTAACCCATCATTTGTTTGAATAAAGGGTTTGATTCTAAAGGCTTTCGGTAAGTTGGGATTATTCAAAAATAATTTGGTATTTAATGCCGTATTTGTAAACACACTACTACATGAATGTAATGTTTATAACGACATAGGATGGTAAGGACGAATAGCTTCTCTTTATAAATTATCGGTGGGATCAATATCCAGCGACCACCTCACCTTATTAAAACCCTTAATCTCATATATGCCATCCAACACCAACTTAATAAAATGATGCAGCAATTTACGGTTGGGGCTGTTGATCCATAACTGGCTTCTAAAGCGCCCAGCGCGCAACTCCATTGGCGACGGCAGCGGTCCTAAAAATGAAATACCACCCAGCTGGTTATTTTTTTGATGCCAGTTAAATAATTCTCGCACGCGATGCAAAAACTGTTCGGCTTCTTTTGGGTTGGGGCTGTCGGCGCGCACTAAAGTTTGAAAGCCATAAGGCGGCAAGTGTTGTTGTTTACGCTCATCTAATAGTGCCAAGCTTAAGGCGTGGTAATTTTCTTCGGTTAATAAATGCAGTAAAGGGTGGTCGGCGAATTCGGTTTGTATATAGGCGCGTCCTTGGTCTTTTTCGCGCCCGGCCCGTCCTGATACCTGTAATACCAGTTGGGCGGTTTTTTCCATGGCGCGAAAGTCGGCGCTGAAAAAGCCGCTGTCTATGTTCACCATGATGACAAGGGTGACTTTTGGAAAGTGGTGCCCTTTTGCCAGCATTTGTGTGCCGATTAAAATGCACGGCTCGCCTGCGTGAACGGGTTCAAGCAGGGCTTCCATTGAATCTTTTTTAGACGTGCTATCGCGGTCAATGCGAATCACAGGCGTGTGATTAAATTGCGCGGTTAAATAACTTTCTAAGCGTTCGGTGCCCACGCCCATAGGGTGAATTTGATTACTTAAGCATTCAGGGCATTGCCTTGGTAGCGCGCTTTTATTATCGCAGTGGTGGCAATGCAGGTGCGGGGGCTTTTGATGCAGGGTCATTTTCGCATCGCACCTTTTGCATTCGGCGATCCAGCCACAGTCTGGGCAGTATAGCGTCGGGGCAAATCCACGGCGGTTAATGAAGACTAAAACTTGCTGTTGTTTATTCAGTGTTTGTTGTATTTCGCTGAGCAGTTCATCGGCAAGGCCATGGTTAGCTGCGCGTTTTTTCATATTAAAAATATGCAGTTTCGCGTCGCGGGCGTTGCCGGCTCGTTCGTGCAAAACCAGATGTTGGTATTTGCCACTCAAGGCGTTTTGCAAACTGTCTAAACTAGGAGTGGCGCTGCCCAGTACGATGGGCACATTTAATAATTTGGCACGCATGACCGCCACATCGCGGCCATGGTAACGAATGCCGTCTTGCTGTTTGAAGCTGGCATCGTGTTCTTCGTCGATGATGATCATGCTTAAGTTGGGCGCAGGCGTGAAGACGGCGCTGCGTGTTCCAATAATAATTTGTGCGCGATCATCTTGTTTGTGCTGTGACGCCATGATCCAAGCGTCTAAGCGTTCACGATCATTGAGGGCGCTGTGTAGCAATAATATGTCGGCATCAAAACGTTGAGCAAAGCGTTGAATCATTTGTGGGGTCAGGCCAATTTCTGGCACGAGTATTAAGACTTGTCTGCCTTGTTTAACAAACGGCGCAATACTTTGCAGATACACTTCTGTTTTACCAGAGCCGGTGACACCGGCTAATAAAAAGGGCTGAAAACCTTGGGTATTGGTAATGGCGCTGACGGCCACTTGTTGTTCATCGTTTAATGCAAGAGCGGCTTGTTGAGCTTGGCCATTAACGGCATTAAAGCTGGGTTGTTGATGCTCGCTAATAAGCCCTTTGTCTTTTATGGCATTAATAATGGCGGCGGTGAATCCAGCGGTGGTTAAGTCTTTGTGCCAAGCTTTGCCGTTTTGTTGTAAGTGCTCAAGCAAAGCCAGTTGTCTAGGTGCACGTTTGAGTGCGGCGATGGTCTCTTCGCTAATATCGTGGCTCAACTCATAAACGGCTTCGCAGCTTGGTTGGGCAGGCTGACCTTTACGCAGCAGGACAGGTAATACGGTGTGCAGGCACTCACCGATTGGCTGGTGGTAATACTGATTTAGCCACAGGCCAATGTCGTAGATGTCCTTGGTTAATAGTGGTGTGTGGTCAATGCGATTTTGAATGGCCTTGAGTTTATGGCCTTCACTTTGTGGTTGGCTACGGATATCCACAATGACACCCACCATGGTACGTGGCCCAAAAGGCACGTTGACGCGCAAGCCCGTTTGATAGTGGCTCATATCACAGTTAGCTTCAGGTAGGTAGTCGAAGCTGCGGTTCAGTGGGGCGGCAATGGCGACACTAAGATAAAATGGCGCAGACATGATTTCTCTGGCTATTATTAGGTTTAAAGTTGGCCTCAGTGTATCACGCTAAGCCTTGTGTTATAGGCCCTAACGCGGAAAAAGCGAATAGGCATAAACGCTTGTGTTTAGATCAAAAAAGTACATGCAAGGGGGGTAGGGCTCTGGTATAGTGCGCCCTCCCTAGAGGTTTGAAACTAATCTAGTCCTGCGGTGCTTATTGAGGCTCAACACTTACCAACTCTAGGAATGGTGAGCGAAAGAGAATAAGTGGCGGCATAGGAAAACGAGGTCGTTATGAGAGAAGGTATTCACCCTGATTACGAAGCGCTAGTAGCAACTTGCTCTTGCGGTAACGTAATAAACACTAAGTCTACTAAACCAGGTACTATGCACTTGGACGTATGTTCACAGTGTCACCCATTCTACACTGGTAAGCAGAAGACTCTTGATACAGGTGGTCGTATTGATCGCTTCAAGAAACGTTTCGGTGGTCGTACAAAAGCGTAATTGCTTCGACACTAAAACGCGGAAACCTAGTTTCCAAAAAAAGGCGCTCATTGAGCGTCTTTTTTTATGTCTGTCGTATCGTGATGTAAGTCAGTACATGCCACGGTTTAACGCTGAACGGTTAAAAACTAAACAGCTCGTAAGTTGAATAAATACTCTATGGGGTATGAAGTGTTCAAATTTTGCGTAATAATACGCGCCCATCGCCTGACGCGAACGGCCTGGTTGGTCCCAGGTTGGTGAAAACTAACTAACGGAATTTGTCAGAATGTCAGATTTTAAACAAGAAGCATTAGATTACCATCAGTTCCCGAAACCTGGGAAAATCACCGTAGAGCTTTCAAAACCTGCGGAAACAGCTCAAGACCTTTCTCTTGCTTATAGCCCAGGTGTGGCTGAGCCAGTTAAAGCAATTGCTGAAGACCCAGAGAATGCATATAAGTACACGGCTAAAGGTAACCTAGTTGCGGTTATTACTGACGGTACTGCAATTCTAGGCCTAGGTAACTTAGGTCCTTTGGCTTCTAAGCCTGTTATGGAAGGTAAATCTCTACTTTTCAAACGTTTTGCTGGCGTTGATTCAATTGATATCGAAGTTGAATCTGAAAGCCCACAAGCGTTCATCGACACGGTTCGTCGTATTGCTAACACGTTTGGCGGTATCAACCTTGAAGATATCAAAGCACCAGAATGCTTTGAGATTGAGCGTGTACTTAAAGAACAGTGCAGCATTCCAGTTTTCCACGATGACCAACACGGTACTGCGATCGTAACGGTTGCCGGTATGATCAATGCGCTTGAAATTCAAGGCAAAAAAATTGAAGACGCAAGCATGGTTGTATTAGGTGCTGGCGCGGCTGCGATTTCTTGTTCTAAGCTTCTAATCAGCGCGGGCATGCAGCCACAAAATATCTACATGCTTGATCGTAAAGGCGTGATTCACACTGGTCGTGATGATCTAAACCAATATAAAGCGATGTTTGCAGTAGACACTGACAAACGTACTTTAGAAGATGCAATGGATGGTGCTGACATCTTCCTTGGTCTTTCTGGTCCTAATCTATTGGCGCCTGAGCTAGTAGCGAAAATGGCACCAAACCCAATTATCTTTGCATGTTCTAACCCTGATCCAGAAATCGATCCGGCGCTTGCTCATGGTGTTCGTGATGATTTGATTATGTCTACTGGCCGTTCGGATTACCCGAACCAAGTAAACAACGTTTTAGGTTTCCCTTTCATCTTCCGTGGTGCGCTTGACGTTCGTTCAACTGCTATCAACGAAGAAATGAAACTAGCTGCGGCTTACGCCATTGCTAACCTAGCGAAAGAGCCAGTGACTCAAGAAGTTCTAACCGCTTACGGTTTAGAATCTCTAGCATTCGGCAGAGAATACATCATTCCTAAAGCGACGGATTCTCGTCTACTAGGTATCGTATCAAATGCAGTTGCACAAGCCGCTGTTGATACAGGTGTGGCTTCTTTGCCTATGCCTGCTAACTATCCGCTTAAGTCTATTGCAGA
>JAWUYY010000002.1:0-28951 GCA_034110565.1 Bermanella sp.
TGTACTTGCGCCTGTTTTGGTAGTGGACAAACCTGACCCGACCAAACCGTTTCGATACCCGCTACGATCATGGCACCCACCAGCACCATGGCCATAGGACCAAACTCGGTATCAAACATACACACTAAACGCTCGTTACGAGCAAACAAACCGTCTACGCCTTCTGCTGTGGCTGGGTTTACGCTGAACAAGTCACCCGGTACATAAACGGTTTCTTTAAGCGTGCCTGCACATGGCATATGCACACGGTGATAATCTTTTGGGCTTAAGTAAATAGTAGCAAACTCGCCATTCATATAAGGCGTAGCACGTTCGTTATCACCCCCTAACAATTCCACCACACTGAAGTCACGACCCTTGGCTTGAAAGCAGCGACCTAACTCAATTTTACCAAGCTGGCTCACTGCGCCATCGGCAGGGCTCACTAATTTGGCATCGGCAATTGGGCGCGCACCATCTTTTAATTCACGGGTAAAAAAGTCATTAAAATTAGCAAATTGATCAAGGTCTTCGATTTTCGCTTCATCCATATTCACATCGTATTTAGCGGCGAATTTTTTGATGAAAGTGTTTTTAATAAAATCAATTTTTGTACTAGCAACCCAACCCACTAAACGACTTAATGCATGTTGTGGGATGATGTATTGGCTTAAAACAAATAAGGCGTCTTTATTCACAGTGTATTCCAGTTAGGTAAAATTATTGTCCGGTTTCAATGGGTGTATTTGGGTCGTTGCCCCATTCACTCCAAGATCCCGCATAAGCTTGCACCGGCCAACCTAATTGCTTACAAATTACATAGGTTAAGCCAGATCGGCGATGTGTTTGGCAATGGGTAACGATGGTTTTTTCACCTGTGATACCCAGTTCATTTAATTCTTTTTTAACATCTTCTAGATCACGTAACTTCAAGTTAGCCTTCATGTCTAGAGCACGCGTAAACTCATAACTTATTGCACCCGGCAAATGACCTCCACGGGCACTTACTGCTTTTTCACCTGTGTATTCAGGAAATGAACGAGCATCCCAAATATCTATACTGTCATCTTTGATGGCTTGCAGTAATTGTGCTTTATCAATGGTGACACTGTTATCGATACTCGTCACCGTAAAATTACTCGGTGTACCTGTATTCACCTGTGTTTCAACTGGGCATTGCTGAGCCAACCAAGCGTGAATACCACCATTTAAAAAGCTGTACTGTTTATGACCAATTGCATCAAGCACCCAGATCATACGCCCTGCCCATGGACCACCATCATCATCGTACACAACAACATGGCTATCGGCTGTTAAGCCCAAACGGCTAAACAATAAGTTTAATTGCTCTTTACTCGGCAATAAACCTGGGGCTGGCGGTACACCAAGCTGTATATGACTTGGCGCCACATGGATCGCTCCGGGCACATGGGCCGCACTGTAACTTTCTGCTTTACCTAAATCTAAAATCAATAAATTGGGGTTGCCCAATTCACTGGCTAATTCGCTAGGTTCAATAATTAATGGCAGAGTCATGTACATGGCCTCGATTGGTTTGTGTCGCATTTTAAACAAGCTAGGGGGATGTGTCAGGTGTTATCGGGATATTTTATGGCGCAATGCGCGCCAGTTTAACGCTTTGCGTATCGTTCAAGGGCATGGCTGGTGCTTTGGCAGACCTTTTTAAACGCTTGATACTCTTGATCGCTTATTGGCTGCTCAGTAGACGCTACATCCGCATAAACCACTCCCACAGGTTTACCCTTTGAAAATAATGACATGACCATGCAGTTTTTGCTGTTTAGCACTTTTACCACCTTTGGGTTCAACATGTTAATGGCTTGCTCCACATTACCAGCATCAATCCGAAAACTTGCAATTTTAGCCAGTAATTTAGAAAACAACCGATTTTCATCGATACTGATCTTCATACTACGAACAGGGTCATCGCTATCTATCCCAAAACAGTACACAGGACGCAACCCATCTGCTGATTTATTCAAAATACAAATAAAACCACGTCTCATTCCAATACCTTGTTGCAGCCCTTTATTACAACTTAAGAAAATATTATGGATATCACTGAACTGGGACTCGTCTTTATTTAAATATTTCAGAACATCGATGAGTATTTTGCGATTAGCTTTCCTAGGAGGCTCACTTTGCAACCTTAATGCACCCTCACCACCCTTAATCGAGCCATGAATCTGATTAACTGGCTGATCTTGTGCCTTATACAAACAAGCATAAGGCTGTCTTACCCATACTGGCTCATTAATTTTTTGCATGGGCCACAGGAGTGACACCGCCGGCGGCTGAATTTGTTCGATCATCAATTGACGACTCATATTCACGGCTAATTGATGATTTTGCGCCGTTACCTGACTGATATCCAAACCACTTAAATGTGCCAATGCTCGCTGACTACGTAAGCTGTTATGGCTCATCCAACCCCGTTGCACTTCTTGTGCAAGATGGCTTAATAACAGCATTACAGTACTGGGCTTACTTTTTAAGTGGCGAAGAATATGATCTTCGTCACTATGCACCATGTGATCATCACTGATTATTTTTGCCCACTGGCGAAGGCTAGGCCATTCGGCTCGCTCTAATAGTTGTTGTGATAAATCAGGTAATTGTATTTGCCTACCGAGCAATTGATATATGTCTTCTAGCAAACAGCCGAATAGCTGTTTTTCTACCTTCACTGACGCCTTAAATTCATGATGCACTTGATACTGATGGTCGCACATAGGCCCGTAGCCTACATGCCACATATACCAAGTAGGTGCTCCTGCCAATATCGTGGCCCACTTTAACTTCTCTGCCGAGCCGCTATGAGTGCGTGCTGCCCAATGTTCCACTAAGCTTCCTGCTAATGTGCTGTTAGCTTGTGCCTGTAAATATCCTTTCTGCATGGCATCACTTTTTCGCAGAGCCATTTTAGGCGCTTGTTTAATATGATGAATCACCCCCTGCATACCCAACATAGTCATGACATGATTAAGACTTAATATTGACGTGTCTTTATTGGGGTTCTTTTGATTAGCCGCTAAAAATAAATGCAAGCACAGCGCAGGGTCTCGCTCAATGGTATGAGCCATATCCGCAAGAGACGCACCCGACTTAATTTGCTTAATAAGCAGTTGGGCAGACACTTTTAAAATGGGTAATTGAGCAGAAGTGGTTAATTCCAGCCAAGCTCGTGCACCTTTTACTGTTTTTGTTTCCATTCGATTTGAGGAAAGACCTTTTCTAAACTTTAATTAACTATAGTCGGACTTTGAACAAACTGGCCCACGGATTTCACCTTTAGTTTTTAAAGGAGAAAGGGGCCCAGAGGGATAGACAGGAATGTTATTCGTAGTTGGTTTATTTGTAGTATGTTTCAGCGTTGTCTATGGCTACATAGGCAGTCATGGTGTGCTGATCGCTTTATGGCAGCCCTATGAGTTCTTGATCATATTAGGCGCAGGTATTGGCGCCCATATCATCAGTAACCCTGGCCCCATTCATATGGATATCTTTAAGGTGTTGCCGCAAGTGGTCACTGGGGGCAAAGCCAATAAAGCCATGTATATGGATTGTCTCAGTCTCATCTATGACATTCTTAATAAAAGCCGTAAAGAAGGCATGATGTCCATCGAAGCCGATGTCGAAAACCCACAACAAAGTGGTGTGTTTTCTAAATACCCTGCTATTCAAAACAATCACGCATTGGCTGACTTTATTGCAGATTACTTCCGCTTAATCGCCGCGGGTAACATGCAGGCCCATGAATTAGACGCGTTAATGGATATGGAAATCGACAGCCGTTTACATGAATTAACCGGCCCTTCAATTGCAGTGCAAAAAATTGCAGATGCCATGCCCGGGTTTGGTATTGTGGCGGCGGTATTGGGGATTGTAATCACCATGGGCGCTATAGATGGCCCAATGGAAGAATTAGGCCGACACATTGCCGCGGCATTAGTGGGTACATTCTCGGGGATTTTATTTGGTTACGGCTTCTTTGGCCCCGTTGCCAGTAAGATGGAACACATCGCCCACGAAGAAATTAAATTATATGAATCCGCAAAAGCGACCATAGTGGCATCCGTAAATGGTTTACCACCACAATTGGCCGTCGAGTTTGGTCGTAAAGTATTATTTACCCACGGCCGCCCAACCTTCAACGAATTAGAAACCAAGGTACGAGGCCGCTAATGAACATGGCTAACGTCTAGGTTGAGGTCATAACATGGATAAGTTTGACCAACAGAACATCATCATTAAGCGCGTCAAAAAAGGTGGGCACGCTCACCATGGTGGTGCATGGAAAGTAGCCCTAGCTGACTTTGCAATGGCTATGATGGCCCTGTTCTTAATTTTATGGCTCATCAATTCCTCTAACGAAGAAGAAATCGCCGCCGTTGCCGGTTACTTTAATGACCCTGCCGCTTATGAAGACGGTAAAAAAGTCCCCAGTAAATGGGTCATCGATTTGGGTGGCAGTCCATCCGTACAGAACAACGTGGCCACCAGCGAAACCGTTGACCCAACACAGGTATTGCAAGCCGAAGAAATTGAACAGGCCGCCGAAGCGATCGAACAAGCACGTTTAGAATCGATGGAAGCTGAATTCAAAGAAAAAATTCAAGATTCAGCCACACTCAGTCCTTACAAGGACCAACTAAAAGTCGACATAACCAGCGAAGGCTTGCGCATCACCATTGTGGATAAAACCAATCGCCCTATGTTTGACCCAGGTTCAGCTCGTTTAAAATATTACGCCGAAGATATTCTATATGAACTGGCACCCATCTTAGCATCCGTGCCTAACCGAGTGTCTATTACCGGCCATACTGACAGCAGTGGTGCTTCAAATGTATGGGATGCTGGCAACTGGGAGTTATCCGCTAGTCGTGCCAATGCCGCTCGTCGCGCCCTTGGTGATGCAGGCTTACCCGAAGAAAAAGTCGCGCAAGTGGTGGGCATGGGTGATAAGGCTCATTTTAATATTGAAGATCCTACCGATCCAATCAACCGCCGTATTGCTATTGTGGTGCTAAATAAACGCACAGACAAAGCCATCGCTTCTCGTGCCGGTGGCTATAACGCCGAAAAAGATGCACAAAGTGTTGAAGGGGATTCAGGTGCAGTCGATGATGAACGCGATGATGCGGTAAGAAGAACCGGTTCCATATTACAAGATCTGCAAGAACGCAGCGAAGAAACCAAACAATACGATGAAACACCACCGGATGTACAAGATGATGCCTTTTGGTAAACGACAGGTTGTATTATTTATTTTCTTAATCGCCGCCTTTGTCTCTTATGCACAGGCGCAGCCGGTTATTGCAAAAGCCATTCTCATCCAAAACACAGTGACAATTGAATCACCGAAACTAAACCCAATAAAAATCAAAAGGGGGAGTGTGTTAAGTCTAAGCGATACCATTCGTACAGGCGAAAATGCTCGCGCCATATTTCGCTTTAATGACGGCACTCTACTCACGTTAGGCAGTAACAGTGAAATAAAAATACAAACATTTACCGTTACCACTGAACACAAAAAAGGAGTGTTTGAATTCGTCAAAGGCGCACTGCGCATCGTCACAGGTGCTATTACGAAAACGGATACTCCTCACTTTAACGTTAATACACCTATGGGTTCCATCGGCATACGAGGCACTGATTTTTGGGGTGGTAACTTAAGTGATGACGGATCAGTAGATGTGTTACTCATAAAAAGCGAACACAGCTTAGAAGTAAAAAATCAATTTGGCAGTGTGTTATTGCAGCAAGACAATCAAGGGTCGACCCTTAAACCTAACCAAGCACCGCTATCTGCTCGTATGTGGCCACAAGAGAAAATCCAGCGCGCACTGGACTCTATCGCGACACCTTAATTCATTTATTATTAAGATTTATGCGCGGGAATAATCAAAACTCAATACGTCTCGGATATCATGCGTGTTTTGCTTTAGCATTAGAATACGGTCTAACCCAATAGCAACACCACTGCAATCTGGCAGACCATGCTTTAGCGCTTGTAAGAAGTGTTCATCGAGCGGGCGAGTATGATCATGACGCCTAGCTTGTTGATCAAAGCGATTTCGTTGCACGGTCACATCCGTTAATTCGTGATAACCATTGGCTAACTCTAACCCATTCACATACAACTCAAAGCGTTTGGCTAATGGGTTATTTTCACTGTCTTCAAAAGTTTTTGCGAGCGCGGCTTGGCTAGCTGGATAATTGAAAATAAACACCATGGCATCTTGTGGCAGATTTGGCTCCACAACATGGCTCATAATAATATCCAAACATTCATCACGGCTAAGAGATAAATCATCCCCCACAAATTGAGTCACACAGTCTCTAAGCTCAGCGTCATCCGTATTAAACACATCTAACTTGGCGTATTGCTTTAATGCCTGCGCATAACTTAGATCAATGCGTCGCTGAATATGTAAAAAATCACCAATCAAGTGTGCCACTTCATCCATCAAGGTTTTCAAATCAAAACCTAAACGATAATACTCCAACATGGTAAATTCAGGATTGTGCCTGCGCCCTATCTCCCCATCACGAAATACTTTACATATTTGATAAATATCACCACTGCCAGCGGCAAGTAAGCGCTTCATTGGGTATTCAGGTGAGGTGTGAAAGTACGCAGGCTGACCACATGCGTGTGTCTGAACAGGTTGCAAGTTAGCGTCATCCACCGCCGCTTTAGAAAGCGCAGGGGTTTCAACTTCCATCACACAACGATCCACAAAAAACTGACGAACAAACGCATTTAACTGTGCACGAAGCTTAAGTGATTCAATGGAAGAAGATGGTTGCCAAGACATGGGAGAAGTCCTTTTAATAAACACTGAGCGAAAACATCAACACGTAAGACGCCACGAATTATTCGATCTACACAATCACACAGTGATAGGCAACCCAACTCATTTTCTGCCTTCAATACCCGTAGTGTTTATAGGAAAAACGAAAGCCTCTTACAAGCGATAATGACTAGTTTGTAAGAGGGTACGCAAACATCAGCACAGCCGGTATTAATCGCCTTTGGCGCGAGAAACGTAATCGCCTGTACGGGTATCGATACGCAATACTTCACCAATATTAATAAACAAAGGTACACGAACAATAGCGCCGGTGGTAAGTGTCGCTGGTTTTGAACCGCCTTGCGCAGTATCACCTTTCAGACCTGGGTCTGTTTCAACGACTTCTAGCTCTACAAAGTTCGGTGGCGTCACTGAAATAGGGCTGCCGTTATAAAGAGTAACTTCGTATTTCTCTTGTTCTTTTAGCCAGTTTTTCGTATCCGCTACCGCATCTGGGTGCGCTGGGTATTGCTCGAAAGTACCGTCGGTTGCCATGAAATGGTAGAACTCACCATCGGTGTATAGGTATTCCATGTCGTAATCCATTACGTCCGCGCCATCTAGTTTCTCACCAGATTTGAACGTACGATCCCACACACGACCGGTTTTAAGGTTACGCATTTTCACGCGGTTAAAGGCTTGGCCCTTACCCGGTTTTACGAATTCATTTTCTAAGATGGAGCACGGGTCGCCATCTAGCATCACTTTAAGACCAGATTTGAACTCGTTAGTTGAATAGCTCGCCATGGGGAATCACCGATTAGCTTGGATATCGAAAAATTAGGGGCGCTATGATACCCCATTACGGTGGTTTTAGGCACTAGCTAGAATTCGGCCTTGGCAAACAAAGCCATGTGCAAACGGCTAAAAATAGCTCAAAATACCCCTTTTTAACGCAAGATACGGCTATTGTCCGTCTTTGGTAGTCTATCTGTCATGAACACATCGCAAGCACCTTCTATTGCCATTCGCCCTGTCGATGACGAATCTTGGCAGCAGCAGCTGGCAAATAGCCCCTTCAATGCCCAAGCGCTGCTGACTTGGCTTGAGCTTCCGGCTGACGTATTACCTGCCGGTATTCGAGGTGCGCAGGACTTTCCTATTCGCGCACCGTTAGCGTTTTTACAGCGCATAGAAAAAGGCAATCTGCACGATCCACTCTTGCGTCAAGTTTGGCCATTAATCGAAGAAAGCCAAACACCACCGCAAGGATTCGTTTTAGACCCTTTGGGTGAAACAAGCAGTAATCCCACGCCTGGCATTGTGCATAAATACAAAAACCGTGTTTTACTGATCGTTAATGGCAGTTGCGCCATTCATTGCCGCTACTGTTTTCGTCGTCACTTTCCTTATGATGACAATCGCTTAAGCCGTCAGCAATGGCTTGATACATTGAACTACATTCAGCAACGCCCAGAAATCAACGAAGTCATCTTAAGTGGCGGAGATCCGCTCACCAGCTCGGATCATCGTTTATTCGATTTATTTGATGCAATAGAAGCCATTCCCCATGTAAAACGTCTGCGTATTCATAGTCGCTTGCCTGTCGTCATTCCTGATCGCATGACAACTCAATTGATCACACGACTCGAACAAAGCCCACTTAAAATTATCATGGTAATTCATGCTAATCATGCTAATGAAATTGACGAAAAAGTGGGGAGGGTTTTAAGTCGCCTTAAACAAAAGGGCATCCACGTTCTCAATCAAAGTGTGCTGTTAAAAGGGGTAAACGATAACGCGCATAGTTTAATTGCATTAAGCGAGCGCTTATTTGAATGGGATGTGTTGCCTTATTATTTACACCTGTTAGACCCTGTGATCGGCGCTCATCATTTTGATGTAAGCGAAGAGTCCGCAACTCAGTTAATGCTAGAAATTCAAAGTGTACTGCCTGGATTTTTAGTGCCTAAATTAGTACGCGAGGTAGATGGTAGACCGTCAAAAACATCTATTCCTATTCCGCTCCCATCTGCATAACAGTAATATAAAAATATATAATCAAAAAAAAGGGCATAAGCCCTTTTTTATTTTTCACCTATAAAAATAACAATCAATCACCGTCACTGAAGTTTAAGCCTAGGCTTACTCCCATTGCATCAGGCACATCCCGTTTAAAGTTGCCGTCTAAAATACCGGCTGCGGCTTTGAAGTCTGTGGGGTTTTCATTTGTAATTGCCGTGCGTAATGTCGTGATATTGTCTTTAAGATATATCACTGTATTTGCAAAACTGTTGTTCTTCATGATGGCATCTAAACTTAATGTCGTTTCATCCGTACCTGCTAATACTTCATCGACAGACAACAAGGATGCGGCAACGCTTTGCCAAATAGAAGCAGAAATTTGCCCTGTACTCTCAGTAACATCTCTATTTTTCAAGTAATCGAAATAATCTTGTACCGATACGGTTACTTTTGAGATAGCTGAATCACCCGTGTCATTAACACCCGCGTCTTCTAATTCATTATTGGCTAGCATATCGCGAAAGCTTTTACCCACTTGAGCATAATCAACCAGCCAGCCCTCTTTAATCTCATTGGCTCTCACTAATAATTGATTCGATAATGCAGTTACTACTTGGCACTTACGCGCCTTAGTATTAAATTCACTTAACACATCTGACGCAACAACAGACTGAGTATCACTGGTTTCAAATATAGCGACTTCTAACGGCAGTAAACCCACAAGGCTAGCACTTTTTTCTAACATAAAAGCATCTGTTACCGCCGTAGGTGTCGGGCCATCGACCCACTCTTTAATTTTGTTGCGCACCGATGTCGTATTATCACTGCCTTTGTTAAAACGAAAATAATCTATATAAGCATAGATTGGTTCAACAAAATTAATATCTAAACCACCCACAACAGGGCCGAATTTAAACGGTAATACTTGATACCAAGCCTTAGTAGTTTCTTTCCACTGCTGCTGTAGAGTCGTCAAATTAACGGTATCTGTATTACCTGCACTGCAAAACAATTCAGCGCTGTTATCCAATGATTGTGCCTGGCTTTGAAAATTATTCACCGCAGGAATAATCGTATTATCTACCACTTGTAATGCCGCTACATCGGCTTCGCTACCGAGGGCTTTTGTCGAGGTTGAGCTTTCACTACCACAACCTACCAATAGAGCACTGCTTATCACAGCCAACAACGCTGCTTTTATATTTTGAGAACTCATCAACATACAACATCCAAAACGCAGGCGCGTCACACAGCGCCTAACTAATTCATCTAAACCGGTAATTGTACCGTCATCATGTGGTTGTCCCAGCTTTTATCTGCAAAGTACAACCGCTTGGTTTTATCTTCTTCTAACGTAGTACTATTAATTTGGCGAATCTTACCAGCTGAATTGGATAGTACAAAATATCCTTGATCCGCACTTAGCGTTAAACCGCACACATCATGGAATAAATGGTATCCCTGCAAGCTTAAATCATCCAAATCCCAAAACATCACCATATCCCCTTTGGGGCTAGTAAATGCAGCCAAGCGATTGTGGCTATGAACCTTCACACTGCCCATGTAGTCATGCAACTTAGCCATCAAGGCAGCGGGAGCACTCAGCACTTTAAGTTCGTGACCAGGTTTATGAATCGCCGCTAACGCCACGATATGGTCATCGCCCATCGCTGCCCGCTGCACCTGTAACGCAACAGCGACGGTACCATCGATTGCTACGTCTAAGTGACGAATACTCGCCTTAGGCTCAGCCAATCTATGTTCACTGATTAACTGGCCGTTCTCACTATTAATATACGTCAACGTCGAACGCATGGACTCATAGTTCAATACTTTACGGCCACTATCTGGATGCGTGCGTAAGCCTCCATTGGCCACCACCAATGTTTTACCGTCTGGCATGAGGGCCATTTCATGGGGGCCGATACCATAGCTGCTAAAGCTATGTTTGAAGGCTAAGGTGTGTGCGTCGCGTACGGTTATTTTACCCTCACCTGTCACATAGTTGGACTCGGTATAAAACAACTGAGTACCGTCAGCACTGTAACAACCATGACCATGCATATGATGATTAGCTTCACTATGAAAGACGTTATCCACTTCGCCGCTTAATGTATTCACTCGTACGGCCAATGTGCCTGGGCGGCGACTAAACATAATCACTTCTTCTGGTTTCAACGGATTTTGGCACATGCCGTGACCGCGAAACCCAGAAAATACAACTTGGCTTTGCTTAGCATCTGGGTCAACCCAGCCTAAGCTAAACTGTTCGTCGTCTCGCCCCTGGGCTGACAACCACATCTCAGCTGGACGGGCTTGACTGAATTGTGAAAACAAACCTCCTGCCACAGGTGCAGCAACACCCAATGCCAATATTGATTGAACAAATCGTCGACGTGTTACTTTTTTATTCATCAATTTATGGTTCACAATCATAATGAATACACAAATTCTATTAAGGCTTCGCGTTGTAATACGGGTAAATGCACGAAATTATTTTTTACATTTTGCGCCTCACCGCCATGCCATAAAATGGCTTCTTCTACGTTACGTGCGCGACCATCATGTAACAATACATGGCTACCATTCACATCAGGCTGATCCCCAATATTCCATAGCGGGGCTGTTCGCCACTCCTGGCCACTCGCTAAAAACTCGGGGCGATTATCTGACAATGCTGGACCCATATCGTGCAGCAGTAAATCTGTATAGGGCCATATTTCTTGTTTAGATAAATGAGAAAAGTGTTCACTTTCACCAGTTAAAAAACGTGGTTGATGACACTGATTACACCCTGTTTGATAAAAAATCTCTCGTCCTTGTAAAACCGTTTTATTCTGTGTTTTTTCACGTTTCAGCGGCGCAAGATTACGATTAAAATTCACCACTAGTTCTAACAAGTGTTTTGGTAATTCAACACCTTCCTCATCATTCCCAGTTGCTTGCTGAGCACACGTTGATTGCTCAGCCGTACAAGGCTGATTTGGAAACAAGTAATTAGTAATGCCTATGTCATTTGTAAATGCGCCGGCAATAATCACCTCAAGTGTTGGTTTATTACTTTTCAAACCGAAACGGCCTGGCTGCACAGTTTGAGATTTCACATCCCAAACTTGATTCACGCGCCCAGAAATTCCATCTTGATTCTTGTCATCGGCATCGGCCAATGCGTTTATGTCATCTTGCTTAATAAGCTCTAACAAGCCCATGCCGTGAATGGATGGCGCCACACGAATACTCAGCAAGGTATCGTCACCTAATGGGCCATAACCGAGATATCTAAAGTCGATACTAGGTCGACGCAAGGTCACTTGTTTTTCGTCAGGGTAAGTAAAGTTAGATTCATGCCATTGAACATACATATACGCTTCAGGTGCCACATCATGAGGGATATTTTGTGCGCTTTTATTATGGCGCAGCTGATGGGCAAGAGAGGTCGACTGGTGTTGTATTTGATCTCCATAAACGGGATGCGGCACAAGCCCTTGCTGCTGTAATAATTCAGCAGTCGCACTTGGATGATTATTCGGTTTGCCCAAGCGCACAAGTGTGTTTGATAACGCTATGTCGCTATTCTCGGGAATCGTACCCTTACCGCCTTTTATATGACACGCCAAACAGGTTCGAGCGTTATACACCGGCCCTAAACCATCGCGGGCCGTAGTGGTGGTAGGTGCTTTAATCCAAGGCTGATTGGCCAATGCTTTGCCAGCATGAAATTTAGGCTTGAGCTCATCTGCCATGTTAGCTGCGGGCTTTTCTAAGCTGGCAAAAGGCTTAGTAGAAACAGAGGTTTGACCACCAGGCAGCGCCTCTGATTCTTGATATTGCGGTGCCTGAGAAGAACGATAATCCAGTGGTTGTGAATATAGATCGCAACCACTTATCAGCACGCACATTAGGCCTAAAACTCTTTTCATAAAGCGACTACTCTGAACAACAAAATGCAGATTTCAAACCGCAGAAAGCCGGGCAATGCCCGGCTTTAAAAAACACATACGTTAACTGTAAAAATTAATCACACGCAACACCAGGTGTTGTGGTATTACACGATGATGCTTCTGGGTCGACTACCGTGCCAAGACCTAGTTCACTGGCGATATCCTGAATAACACTTGCCTGCTTATTCAAAGAAATAATCGTTAGAGCTACAGGATTAGTCGCATTGCGATTCTCTTCCATGATAAGTACATCGAATGGAGAGCCTTCACCTGCTTTAGTATCAATAGCCGTATAATTCGTTTCAGTTGCAGCAAATTTTGTAACGGCTTCATCTGCTAATGAATCTAAACCTACATCACGCAAGTAGTCGTTAATACCATAACCGTTTACCGCATTTGTCGTCACGTCATCGGTACCGTTTTGATCACTATCGTAACCTGCGTATTTACCATAGAAGCTATTTGATACGCCTTCAGCATTTAACCAAACATCACGATGCGTGTTATCAGAGAAACAAGAATGCTCATCTTCTTGTGAGTTTGAAGAATAAGCGATTTGCATACGCTCACCGGCTAGCTCACCTTCAGATAACGTACCCATACCCGTTAGGATTTCAGTTAGCTTTTGCTTAGCTTCGTTCTCATTAGCAATTGTAGTAAACGCTGTACGGTAATCGGCACCTGCTGCCCAACCATCGCGTACGCTTTCTAAATCAGCAATTAGCTTATCCACCGCCACTTCTAGGTAAGCGTGACGACGTGCAGCGTCATCATCTGTTGTGAAATCGGTTAATGGGCGTTGGCCACCGGTTGCCGTTGAATTCACTGCTTCATCACGATCAGTACCGTCAGTGGTAAGTTGATTCGTTGTATTTAAATCCTGACCCCAAAGTAAGAATTCAATGGCATGGTAGCCGGCAATCACATCATGCTCATCACTGGCCGTTGCAGTATTGGCCAATAAATCTCCATCGATTGTAATAGTAGATTGGATGATGTTCTGTTCAGCCACCGTACCATCTACCGCACCATTACTATTGATATTGGCACTGTTTGCCGTCACACCCACTTCACCGGCAGTAAAATCAGTACTATTAACTTTCACGTAATCAATTAACGCTTCACCTAGTGGCCAAGCATTCAAATCACCTTCTGGGCCGTCTTCGCTTGAGTAATCAGTCGAATCGATTGGGCTGTTGCGAAAACGATATACTTCAGTTTGACCGTAAGGCTCACGGGACACCAACCACGCTTTTTTAGCGGCTTGTAGATTTGCAGCGTCTGAAGTGGTCTTAAATGTAGCTAGCGCTGTTTTTAAAAGCTTTGCTGTTTCAACTGAATCCGTATATGCCGCTAGTGCAATGTCTGCATTGGTATTCAATACCGCTTCTGCTTTTTCCATATTGATAGCAGGTGTGGAATCACTGTTACTAGAGCTACCACAAGCAGTCAAAAAAGAGACGGCTGCAACACAAGCCGCTAATTGATTAATCTTCATTATTTAAGTCCCTGAGTAATTTTTCATTAATAATTATTGACCGACACAATAATACAAATGCAAATGATTAGCAATAACTAAGCTGCCTGCTAACACTTCTCATTTCAATAACCCAGCCTATGTAGTAGTATCCGCCTCGGCAGTAAGGCCTTCATAGCGACGGTTTGTATACAATGAATAATATCCAATTAACTCTGAAGCTCAGCTTTCTCATGAGTGCTCTCATTTTTGCATTAACCGGTTGCGGCAGCTCAAGTAGCGGCACGACCCTTAATTCAAAAGAGGCTTTAGGCGAGCGCCTATTTAACGATACCAACCTATCTTTTGATCGCACCCAGTCTTGCGCTACCTGCCACAACCCAGAAAATGGCTTTGTAGATAACCGTATTAATGCCAGCTATCACGCAACCCAAGTGGCTGCGGGTTCATTAGGAGACAACGGCGTATCCGTAGGTGATCGTAATGCCCCTACTGCTGCCTATGCTGCGTTTAGCCCTATCTTCAAATACGGCACGCGCACACGAGTACAAAATCAAAGTGCTATCGGTGACTACACCGGCTTTATAGGTGGGCAATTTTGGGATGGACGAGCCAAAGACTTAGCCGCTCAAGCAGGTGGGCCGCCACTTAACCCTGGTGAAATGAACATGCCAAGCAAAGCCGCGGTAGTCGAACGCATTACAGAGAACTCTGAATATGTCGATGCCTTCGAGCGCTTGTACTCTGCGCAGATTTTTAATGATATTGATGACGCCTACGACGCTATGACCGAAGTGATCGCTGCATTTGAATTTAACAATAGCGAAACCTTCTACCCATTCGATTCAAAATACGATGCATCTTTAAGTGGCAATTATTCTTACGACCCAAATAGCAAAGCAGCACTTGGTAAAGTTCTATTTTTTAGCAGCGACTTCACCTGCGCAGCATGTCATCAATTACGTGAACTGGGTAAAACAGGCGAGCTTTTTACCAGTTTTGAATACCACAACATTGGCGTGCCCGTAAACACCGCATTACGTGCAATCACCGGCGTAACCGAAGACGACTTAGGCTTATCTAACAATCCTGTGGTTAAGGAAAAATCCGATGCTGCCAATCACAAAGGCAAATTTAAAGTTCCTACATTACGTAACGTAGCCGTAACTGCACCTTATATGCATAACGGCGTATTTAATGAACTAGAGACCGTTTTAGCATTTTACGAGCATGCAAAATTACGCGCACTAGGAAACTCTGACGTAAGTCATAATCCAGAAACCAGCACCCCTTGGGCGGAGCCTGAAATCAGTGACAACATTGAACATACCTTGTTAGGTAAAAATGATGTACCACTCACGCCTGAGAGAATCGAAGCCATAGTCTGCTTTTTCATGAGCCTAACTGATGCACGATATGAACACTTACTTGATGCGCAAAAAGTGGCTAGCTGCGGTATTTAACACGCAATTAGGCTCTCTTCGAGCCTTAAATTTTATAATTTATTTTTTCACACAATTTCCAAGTGGAGCCTGTTGTGTTCAATTTTGAAAACCGTTTATCTATTACTATATTGGCGAGCATTGCTTTAGCATTACCTGTTTATGCAGAAGACGAAGCGACCGCACTAGAAAAAATGTATATCACCGGTGGTGCCCAAGACATTCTTCGCCAACCCGGCTCTGCCACATTAATTGATGATGCTGAATTAGAAAAATTCGAATACACGGATATTCACCGCGTATTGAATGCCGTGCCCGGCGTCAATTTGCAAGAAGAAGACGGCTATGGCTTACGCCCAAACATTGGTTTACGCGGTACATCACCTGAACGCAGTAAAAAAATTACCATTATGGAAGACGGTGTACTGTCTGGCCCTGCACCGTATTCAGCCCCTGCCGCCTATTATTTTCCCAACATTTCTCGCATGAGCGCCATTGAGGTTTTTAAAGGCCCTTCGACCATCCAATACGGTCCTGCCACAGTAGGCGGTGCCATTAATATGGTCAGTCGTCCAATTCCTTATGTGTCACAAGGAGAACTCGATTTACAATATGGCAGCGATAACTTTCAACGTTTAAATGTATTCCAAGGTCAGCAAGTGGGTAACTTTGGATACCTAATAGAAGGGCTGCGCGTGAGCGCCGATGGCTTCAAAGATTTAGATGAAGGAGGCGATACTGGTTTTGTGCGCAACGATGTCAACCTAAAAACCAGTTGGCAAACCTTTGGCGAATACAACCATTCATTTATTTTAAAATTAGGTTATGCCGATGAGGTTTCACACGAAACATACTTAGGCTTAACTCGCGATGATTTAGATGCCAACCCGAACCGTCGCTACAATGCATCCTCATTAGATGAAATGGATTGGACCCATGGCCAATTCCAGTTAACCCATCAAATGGACGTGCAAGACTGGACGGTTACATCTGATATTTACCGTAACGACTTTGATCGTGACTGGTTCAAAGTAAATGGCTTTAAAGCATTGCACGATGACGGTAATGCCAATGTCACTGTACAAGAGGTATTGGCAGACCCAGATACCTACTCAACTTATTATCAAGTATTAAGCGGCAAAGCCGCCAGCACCAATAGCGATGAATATTTACGCATTGGCAATAACGGCCGTGTATTTGTTTCCCAAGGTATTCAGACTCGTATAAACAAACCTGCTAACTGGTTTGGACTTAATCATGATATTGAAGTCGGTATTCGTTACCACGAAGACGAAATTAAACGTAATCATAGCGAGCAATATTACGCCACACTAGCGGATGGTTCGTTGCAAGCAGTAAGCGGTTCATTCCGCATTACCACCATTAACAAAAACGAATCTCAAGCTATTGCTCTTTATGTGAAAGATGAAATTCATATTGGTGACACGACTATTACTGCCGGCCTTCGACATGAACGTATTGACTCCAAAAAAATCACCTATGGTGAATTAACAGGCATCGCTGAACAAGAAGATAAGCTTGAGCAATCTATTACGCTACCGGGCTTAGGCGTGTACTCACAGCTAAGCAAAACCTTTGGAGTATTAGGCGGCATTCATAAAGGCTTTACCGCGGCAACGCCTGGGGGCAGCGGTGACATTCAACCAGAAGAAAGCATCAACTATGAAGCAGGCTTTCGCTATTTTGGTTTAGGTCAAGGCGAAGTGATTGCCTTTTTAAATGATTACAGCCAGTTCAGCGGCACCTGTAGTTTTGCTCAAGGCTCCTGTTCAAATAGTGCAGTGGGCGAACAAGCCAACGCAGGCAGCGCCCAAGTGTATGGTATAGAAGCAAGCTGGAAACACGAAACACAGCTGTCTGGCCTAACCACACCCATGAGCGTGACTTATACATACAGCCATGGTGAATTTGGCGAAAGTTTTACCGATGCAAGCGGTGCGTTTGGTGAAGCCGATCTAGCCATAGAAAAGGGCTTTGAAATTGCCTATTTGCCTGAGCATCGCCTAAACTTACAAGCTGGTATTCGCCAAGAAACTTGGCAGGTAAATATTTCTGCGCTTTACCAAAGTAAGATGAGAAATATTCCAGGAAGCGGTGCCATCGGTGAAGCCGATCGTATCGATGCACACACAGTGGTGGATCTATCCGCCAGCTACGACCTACAAAGTAATTGGCAGTTATACACATCAATTGATAACTTGCTTGATCGCGAATACATAGTATCTGCTAAACCTTATGGTTATCGTCCGGGCAAGCCTCGCTCTTTCAATATTGGCACTAAATACAACTTCTAATCCCTCTGGGCCGCCATCAGCGGCCCACTAGTTATACCATCTATGACTATTCAACCATCTCAAACGTGTCGCTACCTGTCTATACCTGCGCCAATCACGCCAATTTCAATGATTTCCCGTACTAATTGAGCAGAAAAGTTGGCGAATACTGACGTTAGTTATTACTATTTATACTATTAACCGTTCATGGACGAATGGCTTTATAGCATTTCGCAATGCTCAGCCCATAAGAATTCAAAGAGGAATTTAACTTGCTGGCTGAAATTAAAGAGAGAAAGTACATGGAAGGGCTTAACAGTAACATTCTAATTTCCGCCCCAGACATAGAAAGAGACAGCTTAAGTTTTTGCGACATAGGCATCAGCAGCTTTGAAGCTTGGAGTAAAACGCTGCCCATGGGCAATGTCGGCGCGTCAGCAAAGCTATTGTATCAAGCCACTCGAGAGCTTAACCACACCCGTATCGAACCAGTCCTGCGCTTCAAGATGCTAGAGATCATTCGCGGTCAGACTTACAGTATCTGTGAATTACTGGCTAAACGTTTTTTAAATCAATCCGTCGTATTAAATGACAACGATTTAAAAATAGTGATGCTCGCGCAAACACTACAAAATCAATTAGCCACCGGCTACAAGCGTATTATTCTTGATATTAATGACGCGCCATTAAAAAAGAATCAACCACCCAAATTATTAACTTTTGCTATTCATCGTGCCATCAGCGATTTAAACCAAACCGTATTGAGAGCCTTTCAGTTATACAGCCAGCCGCCTAAAAATTCATGGCTAGAGCTTCACCAATTGTATGCACTTGCGGAACACAAGCAGCTTCAACAATACGAGATTAAAGACAGCCAATCTAAATTCCGCTCAAGTTCGAGTATTTTTGATGTCTACGTACGCATACTGCTGCTTGGCTGCAGTAAGCCTAATCAATTACGCCAATCAGAACAGGCCAGTCTTTATGCTGCCACAGAGCTGTGGAGCAAACTCGTTAAAATTTCGACGATTAAAGACACACAGGCGCAGTTTATCTTTGTTCAAAATAATGACAGTGCGCCTATCTATCGCTCGTTATTAAAGACCATGCCTTCCGGTGCCATTCGTACATTTCATGCAGGTGCTTTGGTTCAAGCGCTACAAAAACATATCAATAAAGAAAGCAGCCTTGTGACTGTGCCCGGTAATCTTACCGAGCCTCTGTTAAACCATCTATTGCACGCTTGGGGCGGCATGAAAGAACGCAGCTTCCGCCGCACGCAAAACAGTGGTGATATTCAAATTGGGATCGGCTTAGTCTCGTCCCATTTCTTTAGTGCCCAAGAAAAAAGCTTCCCGTTTTTACTTAAACAATGGAATGTAGAATTAACGGAGAAACAACCCAAGAAAAGCAGCAACGATGTTTGGGATCGCAGTTTTGATGCGGGTAATAACTTCACTACCGATTCAGAGCACATCGCGTTCGATAGTATTGCCTTCATTAGCAAGAACCCTAATGAGGACGAAGATACCGGTCCTAAAGGCAAAGAAATGACCGCACAAATAGAAAATACCAGCCCGGGTGGTTATGGCATTGTGCTGCATAATCCACCACCTTCTGTGCAAACGGGAGAGCTCGTCGTCATTAGAGAGCCGCGTATTAATACTTGGGCCCTCGGCTCCATTCGCTGGATTCGAACACGCAACAATCAACCCGCACAACTGGGCATCGAACTGCTCGCACCAAAAGTCGAAGCGGTTGCTGTTCGTATACTCAATAAAACCGGAGAAAATGGTGAGTTCTTACGTGGTATTCGCTTACCTGCCCTACCCGCAGCAGGCCAAGCAGAAACCTTAATTTTACCCATTATGCCTTTCAAGGTAGGTAGCAAAGCTGAATTGGTAGATGAAAAAATACAACAACGTATTCAGCTCGTAAAACGTCAGTCTGTTTCTAGAAGTTTTGTGCAGTATCAATATCAATCACTCACCCAAGTAATCACTGATACTAAAGAAGACGACGGCAATCATCATACTGATGACGAATTTGCTTCAATTTGGGATAAGCTATAACCTGCAAAGAAAACCGCTTCACTACTTTATCCGCCACGCCTTGCCAAGGCTCATCACAACCAACGGCCATAAATCACTGATAAACGGTAATTTTTCTCAATAAAGCCGACTCTGCCACTTAAAGCTAGGGACGCAAACGGCTATAATCAACCAATACTCACAAATTAAGAATAGACAGCGAGCCACCTTATGCAGGCTAAAGAAGCGATTCGATTGCTGATTTGTTCAGAATCTCAGCACGAAGCTGAAACCGTCACCAGCCTTTTACGTAATGCTGGACATGCGACCCGAGCCCACATAGCCCAGGACATGGAAACACTCAAAGCCAAGCTCAATGATCAAGTTTGGGATGTATGCTTGTGCTACATGGAAATGGAAAAGCTTTCTGGTAAAGAGGTTCTCAATGAAATACAGCGCCAAGGCAAAGATATTCCCACCATTTATTTCCATGATGAAATAGACAGCATACTGGCGGAAAAATCATTAAAAGCCGGTGCCGTAGACCTTGTACCATCCGGGGAGTACAACCACATTTTACAAGTGGTGCTGCGTGAAATTCGCAACCTCAAACTGCGCCGTGAATTACGTGAAGCCGAAGCACTATTACGTGAAGCCGAAAAACGCTGCCAAGTTTTACTAGAAAGCGCACAAGACGCCATTGCCTATATCCAAGACGGCATGCACTTATTTGCCAATGACAGTTACGCTTCTATATTTGGATATGACGATGCCGATGATCTACTGACCATTCCATTAATGGATATGGTGTATAGCAAGGATCAAGGTCGATTCAAAATTTTCTTAAAAGACTTTAATTCAGGTAAAAATCGTAACGCCGAATTCCAATGCAAAATGTTAGATATTGCAGGTAAAGAAGTAGACAGTCGCATGATATTTGCCCGCGCTACCTATGATGATGAATCCTGCCTACAAGTTATGATTCGCTCAAACAACGGCAATGCAGACCTTGAAAACAAACTTAAACTAATCAGCTCCCAAGACTTATTAACGGGCCTTTACAACAAGCAATTCTTTAACGAAAAATTAGGCGACGCCGTTGACCAAGCTGTTATCAGCGGCTCTAACGGCGCCATTGCTTACGTTAATATCGACCGCTTTGGCCAGTGCAAAGGAGATGTCGGGATTGAAGGCGCTGATCTTGTGGTCTGTGATGTGGGCCATCTGATTCGCAGTAAATGTCGCGAAGAAGACTTAGTGGCACGCATAGGTGAAGATGTGTTTGGTATCTTACTGCACGACAGCAAAGCCGAACAAGCTAGTGGATTTGCTGAACACATTCGCAAAGCCATTGAAGAACACCTAGTAGCCGTGGATCAACGCACCATTCAAGTTACCTGCAGTATTGGTGTGGCGCTGATCAATGAAAGCTCGCGCTCACCGAAAGAAGTTTTGCAGCATGCCCATGAAGCGAGTTACTTCGTACGTAAAATAGAAGGCACCGAAAAAGGCAACGGGGTTTATCTATACAACCCGTCTCAATTAGCCAATACCGATAGCGAACGCGTAGAAGCGAAACTCCAAGAAGCCATTAAAAACAACACACTTAAACTGTTGTTCCAGCCTATTATTAATTTGCGTGATGAGGGCGGCGAGCATTACGAAACCCTATTACGTCTTGTGGATAGCGACGATACAGATGTGTCGCCGCAAAATTTCTTAGCGGACATAAGTCCTGAATTAAAACGCAAGATTGATCGCTGGGTAATATTAAACACAGGTAAACGCTTAGCCCAACAACGCGTACAAGGCTATGACACCCGTTTATTCATTAACTTAACCAATGAATCACTAACGGATGAAACTCTACTACCTTGGCTACAGAAATTATTACAGGCTTCTAAATTGCCAAGTCATGCGATGATATTCCAGTTCACCGAAGCGGATGCCATCAATCACTTAAAACAAGCGCAAACCATGACCAAGGCACTGAATAAATTAGGCTGCAAAGTAGCCATTAGTCGTTTTGGTTCCGCCATTGATCCATACAAGTTGTTTGAACATATCCACAGTGACTTTGTAAAAGTAGACGGCTCGTTTACCCAAGAGCTGACAACCGACAAAGGCATGGAAAGTTTAAAAGAACTGTTAGCGGGTATTGCAGAGCACAAAAAAGCCTCTATCGTACCGTTTGTAGAAAACGCCAACATTGTGGCCCAACTATGGACCAGCGGCGTTAACTTTATTCAGGGCTTCTACTTAAGCGGTCCAACGACTCATATGAATTACGAGTTTAATGACGAGTAAGCATTTGAAGAACCCCGCGGCATAAAAAAAGGCTCATTGAAAACAATGAGCCTTTTTTGTTTTAAGCCTTACAAATCAAATATCGTCGCGATCACGAATTCCTAATAAATACAGAACACCATCTAGACCAAGTGTAGAAATAGCTTGTTCAGCATTTTGACGTACCAATGGCTTAGCACGGAAGGCGATGCCTAACCCCGCCTTGCTCAACATGGGTAAATCATTAGCTCCGTCGCCCACGGCTATGGTTTGCTCTAATGAAATGCCTTCTTTTTTAGCAATTTCTTCAAGTAAATACGCTTTGCGTTCACCATTGACAATGGTGCCGGTGACATTACCCGTTACCTTGCCATCTACAATTTCTAACTCGTTGGCATACACATAATCGATGCCTAATTTTTTTTGCAAAAACTGACCAAAATATTGGAAGCCGCCTGATAAAATCGCCGTCTTGTAGCCCAGTTTTTTCAAAGTACTCACCAAGCGCTCCGCGCCTTCGGTTAGCAGTAAACGATCCGCTACTCGTTCTAGTACGGATTCGTCCAAGCCTTTTAACAACCCAACGCGGCGTTTGAAGCTTTCGTTGAAATCAATTTCGCCGCGCATGGCGCTTTCAGTAATAGCGATGACTTCATCGCCCACGCCAGCTTCAATGGCCAGTTCATCAATTACTTCCGCTTCGATTAATGTGCTGTCCATATCAAACGCCACTAAGCGACGATTACGGCGGAACGGGCTATCTGCCTGCATGGCGATATCCACACCCAGGTCACTAGAAATCTTTAAGAACTCTGCGCGCATCGCCGCCTGATCAACATGGCCACGCACTGAAAACTCAACACTGGCCTTATTTGGGCCTTGCTGTTCATCTTCTAGAGGAATACGTCCAGATAAACGAGAGATATTATCGATGTTTAATTCGTAATGTGTCACGACCTCCGTGACACGGGCTATGTGTTCAGCCGTTAACTTACGGGCCAATAAGGTAATAATATGGCGAGGCTTACCTTGAGCGGCGACCCAACTGTTGTATTTTTCAGTGGTTACCGGCGTAAAACGCACAGACATGCCCAACTCATGACTACGAAAGAGCACATCTTTTAACACGGCGGCCGACTCGGCCGTCCCTGGCATTTCTGCCAGGATCCCCAGAGAAAGGTTGTCATGGATTTCCGCTTGGCCAATATCCAGTATGTTCACGCCATACTGAGCCAAAATGCCGGTAATACTGGCGGTCACACCGGGCTTATCTTCACCACTGACCTTAATCAGAACAACTTCTTTCACTTGGGCACCTGTGTATAAGGGGAATTACAGCTGGTTAGCGTGTGCTTTTAGCTCGGCAACTGCTGCACGTAGCTCATCAATCAAATCTTCAGTTTCATGATTAGAAAGCGCGCGGGCGCGGTCTTTACTCATGAAGAACAGGCCTTGTTCTAGTTGGGCTGTTTTTTCTTCTAGAAGCTTTTTAGTATCGCTCATGGTGTCACCTTTTATGCATCTGTTGAGAAATCGGGGGCTTACTGCCTAGTTAAAAAGGCCGCTATGATAAACCATTTAGCCTTTGGGCGTGAGATCAAAAACAATTTTTGTTTTTTATTACTATAGTTAATTTCCCCTGTAGGCGCACACTTCAATTACCGATACTATTAAGCTTTATTGCCACCAGATTCACATCGCCATGACACTATTAGAAAAAAACTGGCCCTTAAGTATTCGCGCCTTATTGATTGCTTTATTTATTTCCATTTTAGCCAGCTTGATTCTAGGGTTGCCGATTACCCGTTCGGCCGTTGATCACCTAGAACAGCAGCAAGCCGAATTACGCCATACTCTTACTCGCCAGGTTAGCCTACAGGCCGCCGAAGCTATTTTCAGCCAAGACCTGCTCAGCCTAAATGTGATTTTATCCACACTGACTGAATACCCTGATATTCGCTATGCCGCGGTATATGACCTGAACAACAATGCAGTGGCCGAACAGGGTCGTGCCGATGACAGCACTGGCGTACCCATGAGCATTCAGTACCAAAACGAGGTTATTGGTTTGCTCGAAATCCGCCTAAATGATGACCCTCTCAAGCAGCGCATCTGGCAGCTATACGGTTTATGGCTGGTATTAAGCGCGTTATTCACCACCGTGTGTGCGCTGGGGTTGTGGTTCCTTGGCTTACGTATTGGGCAGAAACTTGAACAAAGCCGTTATGAATTAGAGCATCTAGGTGCCATCAAACAGGTGACACCGTTGAAACACGGCGAATTTAAAGATTTCAGCGACGCACTCACCAAGCATCACCAATTAAGCTATCAACAAAAAGCACTGCACCAGTCTCTTGGTCAATATATGCAGCCGCAACTGTTTCCCATATGGCAACCTCGCACACTTACCATCGAACACGATTATCTCAGCGGTGCGGTTTTATTTTTCAAAATTGCCAACCTAGAGCAAGCTCAACAAGACATCAATAAGCTCGAACTCGCGCAATTATTAGATCGGTATTATGGGCTAATCACCCAAGCCGCTAAGCTCTACAATGGTACCGTGGTAAGCTTTGAAGGCGACGGCATTATGGTGTTGTTTAACAAAGAGCAAAGCGACGGTAAACACTGCTTCCATGGTGTGTGCACTGGCCTGCTGGTATTGGGTCTAGTCAATGAAATAAACCAAGCCCGAATCAAAAACAAGCAAACCGAAGTGAGCTTTAAATTGGCACTGCATTGCGGAGACATTCTTAGCCGTCGCTTCCCCAGCACCGCACAAGCAGAAGCTTACCCTTGGCTCCCCATGAATAACGATAAAGAAGCCTGTAATGGGGCTGCTTTGTTATGTGAATTAAGCGAGTCCAATGCGCTACTGATGAGTAAGTCCTGTTTCGAACAAGGGCAACTGGCCAGTCAGTTATCCCTGATTAAGCATCACAACCTTGCTCAGCTTAATCAAACTGATGCTGTGGTGTGCTATTGGGTTGAACATTTAACGCCTAACTATCAAGCCTTGATCGAGCGTCAGGTTGAGCACATCAGCGCGCAATTAACCGAACCAAGTTAACAGTCCATTTCACAGACTTCGCTTTAGTTAAGAGCCACTCCTATGTTAGTATGATAAGCATTCTCATATAGGAGCTTTGTTAATGCGCAATTTATTCATGATGACCTGCCTTGTCTTGGCCACTCAATTCTCTTGGGCTGACAGCGTCAATATCTACTCTTTCCGTCAACCATTTCTAATTGAACCTATCCTTGCCCAATTCACTAAACAAACCGGCATCGAAACCAAGGTTATCTTTGCTAAAGACGGCCTGATTCAACGCCTAAAGCGTGAAGGCAAACTCAGCCCTGCCGATGTAGTGCTTACCTCTAACTTTTCTAAATTACTGGAAGTAAAAGAAGAAGGCCTCACTCAAAGTATTAACAGCAAAACCATTACGAAAAATATCCCAGCACAATTTCGCGATAGCGAACAACACTGGGTAGCTCTCACTAAACGCGTGCGTAATATTTACTCATCAAAAGAGCGCGTGGGTAAAATCGACATTAATTACGAAGACCTTGCTGACAAAAAATACCAAGGCCGTATTTGCACGCGCTCTGGTAAGCACCCTTACAATTTAGGCTTAATTGCTTCACTAATCGTACACAATGGCGAAGCGGCAACAGAACAATGGTTAACCGATGTAAAAACGAACCTTGCACGTAAACCTCAAGGCAGTGATCGTGCACAAGTGAAAGCTATAAAAGAGGGTCTATGTGATCTGTCTCTTGGCAACAGCTACTACTTTGGCAAAATGCTGCAAGACAAAGAACAAGTACATTGGGCGAACGCCGTTGAACTTAACTTCCCGAACCAAGACAACCGCGGCGCTCACATCAATGTTAGTGGCGCAGCCATCACTAAATACGCGCCTCATAAAGCACAAGCACAAGCCCTATTAGAATTCTTAAGCTCTGATCAAGCTCAAGCCTTGTATGCTGAGCTGAATATGGAGTATCCAGTTAAAGACGGTGTTGAACCCTCTAAACTGGTCAAAAGCTGGGGGAACTTTAAAGCTGATCCTGTAGCGCTTGAAAAAATCGCCGCTAAACGCAAAGACGCGCTGCGCCTTGTGGATAAAGTTCAGTTCGATCTTTAACACCCTTTTGAAGAAAACATCTGCACAAATACCGTTTAGATTGCAGATGTTTTCCACTTATCACCGTCATAATTTATAATCGCCGCCATGGCCCAATCTAATAAAATTTTACCCACTCTCAGCGTAAGCGTTTCGTTGCTGATGTTTATTCCCATACTCGCTTTGATATACCAAGCGTTTTTCATTCATGATGGGAATGACCATACATTTAGTAACATTATTGATAGCGTTTTATGGCAGTACATTAAGAACAGCTTGCTGGTGGTACTCACTACCCTAGTATTTGCGTGTCTATTTGCCATTGCCCCAGCTTGGTGGTGTGCCCGCTATGAATTTAAAGGGCGACGCTTTTTACAGTGGGCCATGGTTTTCCCTTTAGCCATTCCTGCTTATGTTAGCGCTTATATTTATACCAAAGCACTGGATTATGCAGGACCGGTACAAAGCTCTTTGCGCCAATGGTTTGATTGGCAAACCCCTAATGATTATTGGTTTTTTGACATGCGCTCCATCACAGGTGGTAGCCTTATGTTGGCATTGGCGCTTTATCCTTACATTTATTTATTACTGCGCTATGGATTTGCTAAACAAAGCGATCATCTTGATCACGCCGCCCGCTTATTAGGTGCCAGTCAGAAAGAAGTTTTCTTTAAAATTCGTTTAGCCATGGCACGACCTGCATTAGCCATTGGCTGCACACTTGTAGCAATGGAAGCGTTAGCCGATTTTGGTACCATGCACTTATTTGCCATCAGCACATTAACCACGGCTATTTACGATAGCTGGCTTGTATATGGCAGCTTATCAGGGGCCGCTAAATTATCGTGTCTGTTGTTATTATTTATCGTGAGCCTTACTACACTTGAACGCCAACAGCGTAAAGCTCAAAAACAATATGAATCTCGCGGCCAGCAATTATTACAACGCAAAACCGCCAGCAAAAGAAAAACTCTACATATCTGGTTCACCTGCGGTTTAGTACTGTTATTAGGCTTTATTATTCCTGTGGTACACCTGCTCGATTTCACCGTGACTTATTTGCAGCAAAACTGGCAACCCCAGTTATTACAGCACAGCTTACACACTTTTTTATTAGCCTTTACTGCCGCCTGTGTGTGTATGGGAATCGCTATGATGCTTAATAGTCAATTACGGTTTAACCCAAGCCGCTTTAATCAAAGCCAGTTAAATTTGTCTTCACTAGGCTACGCCATTCCAGGAACAGTGTTAGCCATCGCCGTTTTAATTCCCTTAGGCGCATTAGATTTAGCCATTAACGACATAATGGTTTGGGCCAATATGGATAGCCTTGGGTTAATATTTTCAGGCTCCAGCATCGCGTTACTGCTGGCGTTTGTAATTCGCTTTGTGGCCATTGCTAATGGCAGTATTCACAGTGGCTACCAACAGATTAGTCCGAACTTAGATTTAGCGGCGGCCAGTTTAGGAAAAAATCGTAATGGGATTTTTAGGTTGATCCACCTTCCACTCATTCGGCCCATGGCATTAAGTGCGTTTTTATTGGTCTTTATTGAATGCGTGAAAGAATTACCGGCCGCTATTTTGTTGCGACCATTTGATTTTGAAACCTTATCTACGTACGTATATCAACACGCAAGCGATGATCAACTTGAGCACGGTGCATTAGCAGCATTATTGATTATTATTGTTAGTTTGCTGCCCATCATATTGCTAAGCCGCACCCAGAGGATGTCATGAGTCTATCAGCGTTACACATTGAAAACCTCACGGTTAAACTGCAAAACAAAACCATCTTAGAAAATTTCTCGTTAAACTTAAACGAAGGGGATATTCTATGCTTACTTGGCCCAAGTGGCTGCGGTAAAACCACGGCGTTAAAAGCCATTGCCGGTTTAATAGATGCTGAACAGGGCAACATTACCTTGTTCGAGCAAATATTAAAAAAGAACCGTTACGAATTACCCTCTGAAAAACGCGACATTGGTTTTATCTTTCAAGATTACGCATTGTTTCCACACATGACCGTGGCGGAAAATATTGGCTTTTCATTAAGGCACTTAACTAAAGATGTAAGACTGGCACAGGTGAAAGAGAGTTTAGAGTTAGTACACTTACAAGACCTTGATAACCGTTACCCACACGAATTAAGCGGCGGCCAGCAGCAGCGTACTGCTGTTGCACGTGCTCTGGTTAACCGTCCTAAATTATTATTAATGGATGAACCCTTTTCCAATATCGACAGTCAGGTTAAATACAAACTAATGGATGAGCTTAGAAGCTTACTCAAGCAACATAATATTACCTGTATTTTTGTGACTCACAGTAAGCAAGAAGCCTTCAGCTTTGCTGACAAAACAGCGGTATTGAATGATGGAAGAATCGAGCAAATCGATATGACTCAAGTTATTTTTGAGCAACCCATTAATCCGTTTGTGGCTGAGTTCATGGAATCAGGGAACTTAATTGCCGCGCAATATATTCCTAAGGCATTATTTCCTTACATAACGAATTTCAAAGACGACACAA
>JAWUYY010000003.1:0-25921 GCA_034110565.1 Bermanella sp.
CACTAAAATCAAACTGGTAGCAAGGATCAAGAGAATTCGCATAGGTCTATCTGATATAATCTTCAAAATATTTACTGTTATTGTTGTGTCAGCGCGCAATTTAACCATACAGGCGCGCTAATCACCAAGGTTACTTATGTGACTTTTGGCCTAATATAGGTCTAAGTCCAGTTAACTAGGTGAGATTCGCAATAGGCGCTTAAGTTCAAAGGTTTAATATGTCAGAACAAATTCAACACAGCATTAAAATTCCAGATGAGCTGGGAAACAAACGCTTTGATCAGGTTGCCGCTCAGCTGTTTCCCGATTACAGCCGGGCCCGCTTAAAAACCTGGATCGTCGACGGCAACCTTACCGTGGATGGTGAGACACGCAAACCTAAGGATAAACTCGTGGGTGGTGAGCTACTCGCTTTAACTGTTGTTCTACAAGCAGAAGGGGAGTGGTTGCCAGAAGATATCGACTTTCCCATTGTCTTTGAAGACGAACATATCCTTGTGATCAACAAGCCTATGAGCTTAGTGGTGCATCCAGCCGCTGGTAATCTAACGGGCACCTTGCTCAATGGTTTATTGCATCATTGTCCTGATCTGATAAATATTCCACGAGCCGGTATCGTGCATCGACTCGATAAAGACACCACAGGGTTAATGGTGGTCGCTAAAACCCTACAAGCGCAAAACCATTTAGTGGAACAATTACAAAGCCGACAAATGGGTCGTGAATACGAAGCCATATTACAAGGCACTGTAACTGGTGGTGCGACGGTAAAAGAGCCTATTGCTCGACATATGAAAGATCGCACTAAGATGGCGGTGCATCCAACGGGTAAAGAAGCCGTTACGCATTATCGAGTGTTATCCCAATTTCCCTCACACACCCATGTGCGCGTGAAGCTAGAAACCGGTCGAACTCATCAAATTCGAGTACACATGGCACATATTCAACACCCACTAGTAGGGGATGCGACTTATGGTGGTCGCGTGCGTTTACCAAAGGGAGTGAGTCATGAATTACGCGAAGTGCTGCGCGACTTTCCACGCCAAGCGTTGCATGCCAAAAAGTTAGAATTACATCATCCGGCTACCAATGAATTAGTTAGCTGGGAGATCGACCTACCTGAAGACTTTGAAGAGCTATTAGACGAGTTAAGATATGACGCTGAACATCATGGCTCGGCAGATTATTAATGACTGAACGGTTGTCTTTCATTACGCCTAATTGGCCAGCCCCTGCAAACATTAAGTGCTTAAACACCATGCGCACAGGTGGCGTAAGCCAAGGGCCGTTTGAGTCATTTAATCTGGGTGTTCATGTAGGTGATGAAATTGCTCATGTGACGGCAAACCGAGCACGATTGACTGAATATTTGCCATCTGAGCCTATGTGGCTCAATCAGATTCATGGCACCCAGGTAGCGCAGAGCTCTCAATACACAAGCGTATGTGATGCAGATGCCAGCATGGCTCAGCAGCCTAATGAAGTGTGTGTCGTCATGACAGCCGATTGTTTACCGGTCCTGTTTTGCAACAGTAAAGGCACACAAGTGGCCGCAGCCCATGCCGGTTGGCGTGGCTTGTTGGATGGGGTGCTAGAAAATACAGTTTCTGCGTTTAATCATTCAAGCGACGTCATGGCTTGGTTAGGACCTGCTATTGGCCCGAATGCTTTTGAGGTCGGCCAAGAGGTAAAAGATGGTTTTTGTGCACAAAACGGCGCATGCGAGTCATGTTTTAAGCCCTCGATAAACTCAGGTAAATGGCTGGCGGATCTATATTCATTAGCCCGTTTACGCTTAGCTGCAATTGGCGTGAGTGACGTTTATGGTGGAGACTTTTGTACCTATACCGATCAAGCGCGGTTTTTCAGTTATCGTCGAGACGGGGTAACGGGACGGATGGCTAGCTGCATTTGGCTGACAGATTAACCTGCCAGCCTCGCGTGAGGTAAATTCTTTGGTTATTTCGAGCAGTACTTTGTTACGTCTTTTTGCGCATCTTTAATCAAGTTTTCACGACCTTTCACGTCATACCACTCACGCTCACCATTTTCCAACGTCTTATAGATGCGACCATTGCTATTTAGGTCCAGTAGGCGTTGCTTCGATTTTTTACAGTTTTCAGCCATACGTTCAGCTTCAACCGCCGCTTGTTTTTCGTCTTCAGACTCTGTGGTGCGATCAACCGATTGTTCTTTCAATTGTTGACGCATTTTTTGCAAGTTCTCGCCAGCTTGCTTCGAATTAGAGGGTGGCGGGGTATTAACGTTAATATTTTCTGCTTGGATTTGATCTGGTGGAAACTGCGAGAAATGGGTTTGGCCGTCAGCATCCGTCCATTTATAAACTTGACCAGCTTGAGTAGCCGCTACGAAAAACAAGATAGAAAGTAAGGTTATTACGCGCATGGTTAGAATTCTTCTGTGTCGAAATAAGATCAATAAAGAGCAACTGTAACGTTTTTTGTGAAAAAGCAAAGCATCAAGTGATCAAAGCACTAAATGTCAAGCAAAATCAAGGCTATATAGCCCGAATTGGCTTGACTTAAAGGGCGGTGCTGTCAAAATTAGCAACCCAATTTTTTGCCCACGACGGTCACCCCTGTTCGGGCTATTGGTGGTCTTTCTGGGATGATGACCTCACCCCAGCCGAATTCAAGTCAGTTGTCTAAGATGCAGCTGATCTAGGTGAAAAACTACAAGTTCTTCATCACCCGTTACATCCTGGTTGAATGCCAGTACGGTGCGGTAGATTTGACGATGGTTTAGCGTCAAACAATCCTATTGCAATGAACTTCCTGCTCGCATAAGGCGAGCTGCGGATGAGAGGAAAAAACGGTGGAAATGCTTTCCGGCGGAGAAATGTTAGTTCGCTCCCTACATGAAGAGGGTGTGGAATATGTTTATGGTTACCCAGGTGGTAGCCTTTTACACGTATACGATGCGTTTTATCAACAAGATGCAGTCAAGCACGTCCTAGTGCGTCACGAACAAGCGGCGACGCACATGGCCGATGGTTATGCCCGAGCCACAGGCAAGCCTGGCGTGGTGATGGTGACATCTGGTCCTGGTGCGACCAACACAATTACTGGTATTGCTACGGCGTTTACCGACTCGATTCCTATGATCGTTATTACCGGTCAGGTAATGAGTCACTTAATTGGCGATGATGCGTTTCAAGAAACCGATATGATGGGCATCTCTCGTCCTATCGTTAAGCACAGCTTTAGCATTAAACATCCAAGCGAAATACCTGAAACGATCAAGAAGGCGTTTTATATTGCTACAAGTGGTCGTCCAGGCCCTGTGGTAATTGATATACCTAAAGATATGACGGTGCCAAATGATCGCCATGAATATTCTTACCCTAAAAAAGTAAAAATTCGTTCTTACGCGCCACCGGTAAAAGGCCATAGCGGTCAGATTCGCAAAGCGGTTGAATTGTTATTGGCCGCTAAGCGCCCAATGATTTATTCGGGCGGTGGTGTTGTACTAGGCCGAGCGTCTGAACAACTGCGTAAGCTTGTACGCGAACTTAATTACCCTATCACGCAAACCTTGATGGGTTTAGGTGCGTATCCGGCTACTGATCGTCAGTCTTTGGGTATGCTAGGTATGCACGGTTCATACGAAGCCAATATGGCCATGCATCACTCTGATGTGATTTTAGCCATAGGTGCGCGCTTTGACGATCGTGTAACTAATGCGGTAAGCAAGTTCTGTCCAGATGCGAAAATTGTACACATAGACATCGACCCTTCTTCTATCTCTAAAACCGTAACGGTTGATATTCCAATTGTTGGCCCTGTTGATAGCGTATTGGATGATTTCCTTGAAATCATTGCTGAAATTGGTCAAAAACCAGATCAGAAAGCGATTGATTCATGGTGGAAGCAAATTGAAGAATGGCGCAAGCGTCATGGTGGCGAATACGAAAAAAATGAAAGCGGTTTGTTGAAGCCACAAGAAGCCATTGAAGGTTTATGGAAAGCCACCAAAGGTGATGCTTACATTTGCTCTGACGTAGGTCAGCACCAAATGTTTGCAGCGCAATATTATAAGTTTGATAAACCAAACCGTTGGATCAACTCAGGCGGCCTTGGCACCATGGGCTTTGGTTTTCCGGCTGCCATGGGTGTGAAGTTAAACTTCCCTGATGAAATGGTGGTATGTGTAACTGGTGAAGGTTCAATTCAAATGAACATTCAAGAAATGTCGACCTGCTTGCAGTACGGTATTCCTGTGAAAATTTTCTGCTTAAACAACGGTTATCTTGGCATGGTTCGCCAGTGGCAAGATATGAACTACGAAGGTCGTCACTCAAGTTCTTATATGGAGTCACTACCAGACTGGACTATGTTAGCGGAAAGTTATGGGCATGTAGGCTTAAACGTTGAAACTAAAGATCAGCTTCAAGGTGCAATGGATGACTGCTTTGGTAAGTACAAAGACCGTTTAGTGTTTGTAAACGTTGTTGTCGATCCAGAAGAACATGTTTATCCAATGCAGGTGCCATTGGGAACCATGCGTGACATGTGGTTAAGTAAAACGGAGCGTACCTAATGAGACATATAATTTCGATTTTATTAGAAAACGAACCTGGAGCGTTGGCTCGTGTTGTGGGTTTGTTTGCACAGCGTTCTTATAACATTGAAACCTTAACGGTTGCGCCAACTGAAGACCCAACACTTTCACGTATGACTATAACGACGTCTGGCCCTGATCGTGTTATCGAGCAAATAACTAAGCAATTAAACAAATTAATTGAAGTAGTAAAACTGGTTGATCTAACAGAAGGCGCGCACCTTGAACGTGAATTGATGCTAATAAAAGTAAAAGCATCTGGTTCACAACGTGCTGAAATTAAACGTACTGCGGATATTTTCCGTGGACAAATTGTGGATGTAACCGCAAACGTTTATACCATTCAGCTAACCGGTGCCACTGACAAGTTAGAAGCCTTTATTGAATCTATTGGTGCAAACTGTATTTTAGAAACAGTGCGTACTGGTGTTTCTGGTATTGGACGTGGTGAGAAAACATTGAGTTTGTAATGTTGACTGGCTGAATAAAAAAAGGGTTATGACTTAGTCGTAACCCTTTTTTTTGTTCATTATTAACGGATGGTTTACTTCTTACTGATTAAATATACCCCCAATATGACCAGTGCTAATCCCATTAGATGATAAATAGTGAGTGTTTCGCCTAAAACCCACACCGCTAAAAAGGTTGTGAATAATGGCCCAGTGGTGCCAGTAATGGCGGTGCGTTCTGTGCCGATTCGAGCAATAGCAGCACTCATGGCGTAACTAGGAATCACCGTACTAAAGAATGCCAAGGCAAACCCATAAGCATAGATTTCACTCGAGTAGTCCAATACTGTTTGTAAAGGTATGTGTAATAAATTTACCTGAGTAAATAAACATGAACTTACCATTGCTATAGAGGTAAAAAAACCTGCACCAAGCTTTTCAATGAGAGGTTTGCTTAGCAATACGTAGCTTGCAAATGTGAACGCACAGATGAGCATGAGTACTAACCCAACCCAAGAGCCGTTGATCGTGAACTCTCCTGGTAGCAATACAATTAGCCCCGCATAAACAATCACTACTGCCATAAGAACATTGCTCGAAGGCATTTTTTTATCCCAAGTCGCTTTGATTAAAACCACTAGGCTTGGGTACGCGTACAAAATAATTCTTTCGGCGTGGGCACTAATGCTCTCTAAAGCTAATAAATCTAAGTAGCTCGATAAGAAATAACCTATAAAGCCAATGACAATTGCGGATAGTACATAGCGCTGTTTCCCCATTAATTGAGGGGACTGCCAAGCGAGTAATGCCAAATAAAATGGGAACGCAAACCACATACGCAATACCATAAGGCCTTCGCTATTGGCACCTAATACATAAGCTTCTTTAATAAGAATGGGTTTTAATGAAAACATAAAGCTGGCTAATAGCGCCAAGCCTAAACCGATTTTGAATTGTGATGTCACAGCCTGCTCCTTGGGAATTAGGTTAAATAAAAAGGCTGTAAAATGTGAGGTGAATTGCCTGGCATCAAACAGCCAGGCATGGTGAACCTAGCTAATAAAAGCGAGCTTCCACCAGATAAGTGAAGATAAAGAATACGAATTGTTGATTTGACGTAAATACATTGTTAGTTCCTGCGAGTAACGTATTCATTAAAGCCAGTTTTACCAACACCTTCAAGAGGCTAGAACATAAAAAGTGAGAAAACTAAATATAAGGTGCGATTATCCTATCCTGTACACACAGGTAGGCTATTTTATTGTCGTTCATGGTGGTGATGTGAATACTCATTTTTAATACGTGTTAACTATGTTGATGCAACGGCGCATTATCAGCAGTAATTGAAGCAATTGAAAAAACAGGCATACTGAGTCGATACAAGGTATCTTTTGATACTTTTTTATTTTTTGAAAGGATCTTTTTAGTGTTCACAATACCTTACCCTGTCTGGCTGATTATGCTGGCTCAAGCCTTAGGCATGCTAACGGCTCCCATGGTGATTTTTGTGGGCGGCTTTCTCGGTGTGTTATTCGCGCCAACGCCTAGCCTAGCAACCTTACCAGTGGCGGCTTTAGTAGTGGGTGGTGCGTTTGCGAGCATGCCTGCGGCGTTAATTATGAAACGAATTGGTCGTCGTAGTGGTTTTATTTATGCCACGTTGTTGGCCATATTAGGTTCAATACTGGCTGTTTATAGTGTGCGCAGTGAAAACTTTTTTGGGCTGTGTTTTAGTATTTTCTTACTGGGTGGGCATATGGCGTTCGTACAGCAATTTCGGTTTGCGGCCATTGAATGGGTGTCGGCTGATAAGATTGCGATGGCAGCGAGCGTGGTGATGTTAGGTGGCTTATTTGCTGCTTGGTTTGGCCCAGAGCTGGCCATGTTAGGTAAAGATTTATTTGTACATACTTTTAGTGGCAGCTTTGTTTTGTTGGCCTTGTGTCATGTGGTGTTATTAGTTTTATTAAGCTTCATTCCATTTGCTAGTATACCGCCTGCTGACGAAACTACGGTGGTAGCACGTTCTTGGCTGAGCTTGTTTATGCAACCCGGTATCACGGCAGCCATTGCCAGTGCGGCGGTGGCGTTTGGTGTTATGAGCTTAATTATGACGGCTACACCTGTGAGTATGAGCGAGATTCAAAGTTACCCTCTAAATGACACAAAAACAGTGATTCAAAGTCATATTATGGCGATGTTTTTACCTTCGTTGTTTGCGCCATTTTTATTCCGCTTATTTAGTTTGTTGCATATGTTGTTGCTTGGTTTAGTTGTTTTAACGCTTGCTTTGAGTATTGCCATTTTAGATCAGAGCTATTGGGGATACTGGGGTGCATTAGTGTGTCTAGGGGTTGGTTGGAATTTCTTGTTTGTAGGGGGCACAGCGTTATTGGCGCAGCAATATAGTAAGCAAGATAGTTTTACTGTACAGGCCATGAATGATGTCAGCGTATTCTCAACGCAAGCAATCATGTCTTTGTGTGCAGGTTGGATGGTGTTTAACTTTGGTTGGTTCGCGCTGAATCTATTGGCGGTGCCTCTATTGATATTGGCATTGCTCTTAATTGCACGCTGGTATTTTTCAGGTCTTAAAACAAAACAAGCTGTTTAGTTGACAGCTTGTTTTTGATTACTTTTGAAATGTGAGTATTAAGTAATATCTTCGAGTAAGGTATCCATACCTGACTCAATGCCATTAACGCTGTCTAAATCTGATAGCGCTTGATCGGTATCCATATTAATCGATTTGGCAATATCCATAGGAAAGTTTTTAAGCGTTTCTTGTGCTGTAGACCCTGTCTTATGGCAGTTATGAATGTACAGCGCTAAGTAGATTAAACCGGCTAACGGCTGTTCTAAATTAGCGAGGTCTTCATGGCAGTGATAGCGAATACCATTTGCTATTTCATCAGGAAATTTCCAGCGAGTAGCTAATTCAGCCCCCACTTCTGCGTAGTTATATCCCAGCATGGAATTTTCAACATCGGTTAACTTGCCGCCCGCATCAACCGTTGCGTGAATTTTTTTGCCTTCAGCTGGCATGATAAGCTGAATTAATAGTTCACCAATACTGTGTAACATACCCGCTGTAAACGCTGTTTCTGGATTGATATTACAATATGGCGCCATCCATTTAGCGATAGCGGCCACAGCAAAGTTATCACGCCAAAATTCTTTTCGATTAAACCCCGGAGGGCTTTGCATGGCGCCAGTGATACCAGACGCTAAAACTAAGGTGCGTAATGTGGAAAACCCCAATAAAACCGATGCATCAGTAGTGCTAGAGATCGTGCGGCTGACACCATAGTGAGCGCAATTGGCTAGACGTAATACCTTAGCGGTGAGAACGGGGTCGAGACTGATTTTTTTTGCAATTTCATCCATGTCGAAATCAGATTGATTGAAAGTGCTGATAAGCTCTTGAACCACCTTTGGAATATTAGGCAAGTTCTGGCTGTGATCGAATAAGCTAGCTAGGTTCATACTGACGTCCATTGTTATGCTGTTTAAAGCTTAGAACACCCTTTTCAACTTGGCGAATAGGATATGGATATTTGGCTTAATCTTGTGTTCTCTTTGTTAGAATAGATCAATCAGGATAAAAAAGTATAAGAGGCTTCTATGTTAACGGTTGGTTTTATTGGCATTGGTTTAATGGGTTTACCCATGTGTAAGCGGTTACTTGCGGCGCAGGTGCCACTAACTGTATGGAATCGAAATCCTGAAAAGTGCCAACCTTTAGTACAGCTTGGAGCTCAGCAAGCGCAATCCGTTGAAGCACTTGTGCAAAGTGTCGACTTCGTCATGTTGTGTATATCCAATACTCATGCGGTAGAAGAGCTATCTAAAGCGCTATTACCGGTTTTACGACAGGGACAGGTGGTAATTGACTTTAGTTCTATTAGCCCAGACGCGACCCAAGCACTGGCAAGAGAAGCGGCAAAGCAAGGTGCTAGTTGGATCGATTGCCCAGTATCGGGCGGTGTGGCAGGCGCGCAGGCAGGGACTCTCGCCATGATGGCAGGTGGCGATGAGAATGTGGTCTCATCCCTTGAACCATTACTGCTGAATTTAGGCCAACGTTTAACCTACATGGGCGAAAGCGGTGCAGGGCAAACCACTAAAATATGCAATCAAATGATTGTCAGTTGTAATGTATTGGTCATTGCCGAAGTCATGGCCATGGCGAAGCGGGCAGGAGTGGATGCGACAAAAATCCCTACTGCATTAACAGGAGGCTTTGCTGATAGCACGCCGCTGCAATTAACCGGCTCACGTATGGCCAGCCAAGACTTCGCTGAAATAAAGTGGCACGTAAAAACCTTGCTTAAAGATCTTGATATGGCCGGTGACCTAAGCAAAGCCCTTGGCAGTGCCACACCTATGGCCGGCTTAGGAGCCCAATTGATGCGCCAGCATGCAAGTCACGGTTTCGCCGAACAAGACCCCGCTACACTGGTTACTCTTTATGAGGCTATGCTTAATAAACAAATCAGTGATCAAGATTAGGAGGCACCATGCGATTAGTGGCTAATGTATCTTTGCTATTTACCGAAGTGCCCTTGTTGGAGCGTTTCCAAGCGGCAGCGGATGCAGGGTTTAAAACTGTTGAAATGCAGTTTCCCTATGACGAAAACTTAGCGGATCTAGTTTCGGCAAAAGAACAAGCAGGGGTGAATGTCTGCCTGATTAATGTACCCGCCGCTGACCTTATGACGGGAGGCGAGGGGCTGGCTTGTGTGCCGGGCAAAGAGGTGCAATTTGAAGAAGTCTTAGACCTAGCTTGCACCTATGCCACTGCTTTGAATGTGGCAATGGTGAATGTATTGCCCGGGCGCTGCTTGGATGAAAGTAAGCACTTAAAATATATGGCCACCTTTAAAGAGAATTTACTTAAAGCCGCAACATTGATGGAAGCACATAATATCTTGGTGACATTTGAAGCGGTAAACACCAAAGATATGCCAGGTTTTTTAATTCACAATACCGAGCAAATGTTGAATATCTTAGCCGAGCTAAATCACCCTAATTTAAAAATGCAGTATGACATTTATCACATGCAAATTATGGATGGCAACGTAGATGAAACACTACGTAACCACGCCAATATGATTGGTCATATACAGTTTGCAGATGTGCCTGGGCGAGGCGAGCCATTAAGCGGAAACTTGAATTTTAAAAGTATTTTTGCAGACATTAAAAACAGTCGTTATCACGGCTATGTAAGCGCTGAATATCATCCAAGTACAGGAGATACTCAAGCCAGCTTAGGTTGGATGACCCAATTTGATCTAGAATGGCTTGAGCACCCTCATGAAACCCAAATAACCCCTTATTAATCCTTTTAATGTTTAAAACCCTAAAGCTTATTAAGCCGGCGCCGATAAGCCTAATAAGCTTGAAGGATTAAGCCTAGACTTCAGGGTAATTACCCACATAAAGGTAGCAGCAAACGGATCTTTGCTACTTCTCTTTTAATGTAAGTCGACAAGGAACTGGCTGCGCTTAAATGGATGTTTAGAAACATTACCTTAATCCACGGGGTGGTGAATCAAGCGCAGCCAACACTTCTTTGTATCATCGGTTTCTATAGTTTTTCAAATACTAAAATCACATTGTTAGCAGGACAATCCAGCCGAATTCTGAACGTTAGTCCAGACTGTTGAGCGGATGCTTGCAATGTAGTCAACTCTTTAATCCCTGCTTTTGGATTGATATCTTGTTTTAACCAGTCATCTAAATTTCTATTTCCCTCGCTGGTAAAACCGTTTTCATTAATGGGCCCATAGCAAAAGAACAGCCCCTTTGTTTTAAGTGCGCCTGCTACCTGATTAAAAATATGAACAACATCATCAATGCCCACAAAGTGCAGCAGGTTTGCGCAATATGCGTATTCATATTCGGTTGTCTCAATTGGCCAATGAGTTTGGCTGATATCCAGAGCAATACAGGCCTGTAAATTAGGATGCTGTGCTTCTTCGTACCAAGGCTGTGATAACAGAACTTGGGATGGGTGCTCTGATAATTGCCAGTTAAGATGTGGCAGGCGAGCGGTCATATACACGCCATGTTGACCTGTGCCACAGGCTAATTCTAAAAGCTTGCCGCTATTTTGAAGCCAGGGTTCAAGCGCTTCAAATATGGCAGTTTGATTACGTAGACAAGGCTGGCTGGTGACTTTATCGAGCATAATGCTTCCTAGAACAGGCTTTTTACATAGATACCCTAAACCATGGGTGCCTCAAGTGAGCAAAGGCAGTAAAATACCCCAAACTATGTAAAATAACCGGCAGATTTCAATACAGAGGTGAGTATGTCACAAGTAGTATTAATTACAGGCGCCAATCGTGGTATTGGTCTTTCTATGGCGCAGCAATATGTGGCCCAAGGTAGTGAAGTCATTGCCGTATGTCGTGAAAGCTCAGAAGAAATTGAAGAGTTAGCGGATCTTGTGATCAGCGGTATTGACTTAACACAAGACGACGCCATGGACAGCGTGGTGCAAGTACTAGAACTCGCTCAAGGTGAAGACTTCAAATTAGACGTGCTGATTAACAATGCAGGCATGTTTCAAAACGAAACCTTAGAGAAAATGGAATACGATCAAATTCGTGATCAGTTTGAAATTAACGCACTGGCCCCGTTAAAAATTACCCATGGCTTATTACCTTTTTTAAAAGAAGGCTCAAAAGTGGTTAGCATTACTAGCCGCATGGGCAGCATCGAAGATAACACCAGTGGAGCCTACTATGGCTACCGTGCATCGAAAGCGGCGTTAAATGCTTTTACTAAATCTCTAGCCATCGATTTAAAACCAAAAGGCGTCGCAGTTGCTGTGGTTCATCCAGGTTTTGTACAAACTCGCATGGTAGGTTTTAACGGTGACATCACACCAGACCAAGCAGCCAAGGGTATTTTAGAGCGAGTGGCGGAATTGAATTTAGAGAATACAGGTGGTTTTTGGCATTCTAATGGCCAGTCTCTACCTTGGTAATTTTTAAGTCATACGTTTGCTAGAACGGCGTAGAGAAACTGGTTTTTAATTAAGTTAAACGAATATTAAATTTTTTAATGTGAAATTTTAAAAAAAGTTAGTTGTAAAATTAACTCAGTAGGAAACAACATGAGTATCGAAAAAGACAGCGTAGTATATTTTCATTACACCCTAACCGGCGAAGATGGCAAAGCTTTTGAAACTAGCACTAACGGCGATCCAATGACGTTTTTGTTTGGTCACGGTAATATTTTACCAGCACTAGAAGCCGAGTTTGCAGATAAAAACCAAGGTGATCAATTTCAAGTGACCCTAACCCCAGAGCAAGCTTACGGGGAACGTAACGAAGCGGGTGTTCAGCGCATTCCAATAAAACACCTGAACACGAAAGGTAAACTACAAAAAGGCCAAGCAGTAAAAGTAAATACCGATAAAGGCATGCGCGATGTCACCATTGTTAAAGTAGGTAAATTTAATGTTGATGTGGACACCAATCATCCACTAGCGGGTATTACCATTACCTTTGATGTAAGCATCGAGACAGTGCGTCCAGCAGAAGCGGAAGAGCTAGCTCACGGACATGTACACGGCGTAGGTGGCCACCACCACTAAAACGCGTTTAACTGTGTTAAAAGGTCATTAAATATCGCATTTATTAATTATAAATGTCTCAATTTAATGGCCTTCTTATATAACGGCTTATATTTTATAGCTAAATACGAATACCACTTCCCGTATAACGCCTCTTTATCTTTAAAACATATTCTGATTTACTGATTCTTAATATCTAAAGCGCCAAAAGAAAAATAACTATGGCATTACAGCAGCAACACGACGAGCTCAAGCAGTTACTTAAAAGCAAGCGTGATGGGTTTTCCACTATCCATGGTACGCGCTTGCATCGTGCATTAAGTTGGCTTAATTGTGCGGCTAAACAGCAGGACGATGTGGATTTACAACTTATTAGTTTGTGGATTGCCTTCAATGCTTGTTATGCGATCGATCAAGGTGGCAGTGAATCCTTAGCAGAGCGTTTTGCTTTTCAACGTTTTGTTGAGAAACTAGTGAGCCATGATCAGGATAAAAAAATCTATGCTTGTTTATGGCAAACTTATTCAGGGCCAGTTAAAGCGCTGATTAAAAATCCTTATGTATATAGCGGCTTCTGGCAAGCCAAGCGTGAAGATGTTAATAGCGAAAACTGGCGTAATGAGTTTGATCAGTTAAGCGTATCGGCATTGAATCATTTAAGTCGGCAAAACGTACCAGAATTATTAGGCATTGTACTTGATCGTTTATTTGTTTTACGTAATCAATTGATTCACGGTGGCGCCACTTATGCCAGTCAAATAAATCGTGAACAAGTGGAAGATGGCGCTCAGTTATTGTCGAGTTTGGTACCCATTATGATTGAAATTATGCTAAACGGGGAGCAAGAAGGCTGGGGTAATATTTATTATCCTGTGTTCAGTTAATCTATTATTACTATTCATTTAGCAACAAAGCTTTAATGATGTGATTGTTTGTCTATTTAATGAAACAAGATTGGTGAAAAACCGCCAACTTATACCTATCCAACGGGCTCATTAAAAAAACTGGTGTATGCTGTTCTTATTGATATTTTTTGCCTTAATGGCGATTGCTTTGGATACCAGCTATGACAGCAACCGAACGACTGAAACAAGAAAAAAAAGGGCTGATCAATAAGTATGCGAATCGTAATAACGCATTTGCCCTATACCAATTTTTATCCACTGTTGTGCCGTATTTCGCCTTATTTTATCTTTCTATTTTCAGTCTCAGTATTTCTTATTGGTTATCAGCTGTCTGCATAGGCGGGCTTATTTTATTTATCATGCGTGTGTTTATGATGATGCACGATGCGGGTCATGGCTGCTTATTTGTCAGTCCTATGCAAAATCGTATTGCAGGTTTTATTATGGGTGTTCTATGTGGTGTGCCTGAATATGTATGGTCAAAGCATCATGCCTACCATCACTCGACCAATGGTAACTGGAATAAATACCGTGGTCCGCTAGCCGTATTATCAACTGAAGAGTACGCCGAGCTGCCTAATAAAAAACGTAAAGCCTATGTTAATAGTCGTAGTATATTGTTAGCGCCGGTTGCAGGGTTTATGTACTTTATTTTTACTCCTCGTTTTACGTGGTTAAAAGGCAGTATTCAATTTTTCATTTATGCACTTCAAATTAAATTATCATCTCCAACAAAAGCCTATAAAGACATAACCAATGATTTTGAAACCAAATATTGGGCCGACTGGAAAGAATATCGACACATGACGGCTAATAATATTGTTTTGATGAGTCTTATTGTTATGGGTTGTAGCTATTTTGGTATGGCAGCATTTATGACGGTATACCTGATCGCGTTATCGTTAGCTGGAGCATTGGGTATTATTCTATTTACGGTTCAGCATAATTTCGAAGATTCTTATGCCATGGGTGATGATCAGTGGGATTACAATACAGCGGCTATTGAAGGCACAAGTTATTTTGATTTGCCACGAATACTGCATTGGTTTACCGCAGATATTGGCTATCATCATGTGCATCATTTATCAGCACGTATCCCTAATTATAAATTGCGCCAGTGCCACGAAGAATATAGTCACTTGTTTGCCGACGTACCCACTTTACGATTAAGAGATGTTTTTAAATCGTTTAAATATATTTTATGGGATGAAGAGAGCGGGCGATTAATAACAGTAGATGAGTTTAACCAACGATATACACAACCTGTATTGAGCTAGCTAAATACAATATAAGCAATAAAAAAGGGTAAGCTTGCTTACCCTTTTTTATTGCTTAATGAAGATACTTTAACTGTTTAAAGGACGATTTGGATTTTCAGTGTCGTCTTCATAATCACGCAATTGATGAAAGGACTGTAGAATCAATTGTATGGATTCCATTTTTTTTATTAAGCTTGTCAATAATGGTTTGAAAGCCTCGTCTTGTTGCTCTGGCAGCGCTTTAAAATCTTGATCGATTTCTTCCATATAGGGTAAAAAACGATTTCCAGTGGTGGTAAATACACTATCTTCAGGGAAAATCGCTTTAAACTTGGCTTTATTATCTTGGGACAAGCTTTCTAATATTTCATCTGCTTGTAGGGCAAAAGGCACAATGGCTTTTAAAGCATCTTCAATGCGCTCGTTAATGACGTTTTCACTCATGGTAATCTTCTTAAATCGAATAATAGGTTTAACATACGGGGCTACACCCTGCCTTGCAAGGGTAACACAGGTCTATGGATGCAAGCCTAGGCTGAGCATAATGATATTGGCATCTGCAATATCCACTTCTTGGCTGGCTGAGGTGTCGTTGTTTAAATCGATGGTGCGGGCAAATGTACGTCCAGCTTCTAGTGTCAGCCAGAACTTATCTATGAGGTTGCGTCGAACACCCAGTGTGGCGACCCAGCTGGTGTAAGATAAATTCACTCTCTCTTTATCATCTGACTCATAACGCCAATTACCACCAATAGGCGCAATGGCAGAAAAGACGCTCCAGTGCTGGTTGTTGCGATGTTCGATCTTAGTTACCGGGAAACCCAAATCGTAACGAGTTTGTTCGCTGGCTTGATAGCTATATGCCCCCATAGGCACCGGTTTGTATTCTCCAAACAAACGGTTAATCCCTACCCCCATGGTATAGCTATGTGGTGAATCATCACTGTAGCGCCACAAAAGCAAACCCATTAGGGAGTATGATTGTTCATCTTTGGCATTTAAGTCTGTATGCCAGCTGGGGGTGATGTTTAAAATACGCGTCCAGTTCTCGTTATATTTCTCGATGAACAGCATGGGTAGTTTAATGCTGTACATGGACTTTTTATCAAAGTTTGGGTTGGGTATATCAAACGTCGTTTTTTCTATTGCTACCTGAGGGATAAACATTTGCCCAAGTAGATTGTACTTTCCTATGGGTAAATGAATACTGGTCCTAGCTATGGCTAATTCAAAGTCACTATCGGCAATGTTTGCGCTGCTAATAGCAGAGTATTTAATACCCAAAGCCATGGATTTAGGTGGCGTATTAATGGGTTGTTCAGCATGTGTATAACCGGCGCTGAACAGCACCAGGCTGATAAGTAATAATAATGACATAGATGTAAACAGATAGAAGTGTGATACACAGTATAACGTAAAAGCCCAAGCTGATTGCGCCGAGATTAACGGTATTTCTACAAAAGACTGTTAACGTGAGAGTCTTTAAAGTAAAGAGGTAAACAAACGGAACCAAACTATTTAAACATAATAACTAAATAGTTTGATTCAATTTGCGCAGAGATAAAATGGAATCTTAATAGATTGCGTAAGTGATTAACTGTCTAAGACTTCAAAAGTTAAGCCACTTTTCTCGACCAAGCGTTCAATCAGGTCATCTTGGTAAATCGTCGCAGGAGTCCAAAAACCACCGGGTTTATCTTCCTTTTTAATGCTGGCTAAACATGACGCTGCTTGGCCGAGCATCTTGGCTGTACTGCCGTAACCTGGATCGCGATCACCTGTGACTTTTACTTTAATTACTTGATCGTCATCGGTTTTACCCACAAAGCGATAATCAAAACAGCCTTTCAATTGTTCTTCTGGTGTTGGGCCTTCACCTGGTTTAGGTAAAACAAATCGCTCTAGAATCCAACGAGTTGGCTTAATGGCCGCAAGCACCATGAAGATATTTAAACCCCAGCTCATATTACGTGAACCCGTTCTGCCTTTTCTGCCCTTACCCATTAACATCGCTTCACTGTAAGCAAAGTCTTCACCGTAAGCTTTGTTTGATAATGCGTTGCTGCGATGCACGACACGGGTGTTGACGGCAGCCATGACAAACGGGCCGATCCACTGGTCGAAGTCTTCATCGAATTGGGCGCTGCTGATATTGTTCTGGCGGCGTTTAAAGCCATGGCCACTTGGGCAAATACTGTATGGGTTTTGTAATTCTTTACGTAATGCAGAATCTTTTGCCGCTTCTTTAGCAATGTTGACCATGCTGGCTACGGTTCCACCGCTGGCGCCACCTTTTATGCGAGCTACACGCATTTTAACGTCGCTGCACATTTTACCAAATTTAGCTTGGGCTTGTTGCTGTAAAAAATACACACCTAGGTCGGACGGAATAGAGTCAAAGCCGCTGCAATGAACGATACGTGCGCCAGTTTGCTTGGCGGTGGTTTCGTATTTATCCACCATGCGCTTATACCATTGCACTTCACCCGTTAGGTCGCAGTAGTCTGTACCGCTGTCCACACAAGCTTTAACCAATGGTTCACCGAAAAGGGCATACGGACCAACAGTAGATACCACTACGCGAGTTTGTTTAACCATGGCGATGATTTGCTGCTCGTTTGCGGCATCGGCAATAATATGCGCAATATCGTGAGCGCCGTGTTTTTGTTTCGTTTCGATTAACTTATGTTCACTGCGGCCCGCTAAGGCCCACTTTAATTCACTATTATTGCCGTATTGGCTCATCATGTAGCCAGTTAAGATATCACCAACAAAACTGGTGGCACCAAACAAAATAATGTCGTATTGGGGATTGGCCATAACTGCCTCGTTCTTATTGTTAATATAGTGGTAAACCCTAAGGGCACAGTAACAAGGGCGTGGCTGAAATGAAAGGGTGCTCAGGGCAACAAAAATAGCAGATTGCACAAAACATAAATAAGCCGCTAGGCGAACTATAAATGTGGTGAATATTAAGCGGATTGTGGGTTAGGAAAGTTCACTAATCCGGTAGCGCAAGCCGTTGGCTAATTGAAATTCATCTTCTAAGAATAAACCTAATATGGCTTTGGTCATGGGGCTATTGGGTGAAATGATCTGCACATCACGCTTTTGCCAGTGTATGTTCATGCCGCCGGCGGTGGGGGCTAGCAAAAGCCATAAGCTGGGTTTATTTGATGCGCCTGCAATTACTTCGAGCTTTAATAACGCACCTAAATAAATTGCATCGTCTTTATTAAAGTTTTTAGGTTTAAAGTGATGCAATTGGGTGATGCTGTCTTTGAGCTCTTGAATGCGTCGCGCTTGGCCTTCAGCTAAGTAGGCGTGCTCTAACCCTAGCGTGTCATACTGGGTTTCGGCTTTGCTTTGCTCATGGGTGGCGCCCTTGTGGGCCTCATCGGCTGCGGCTAGGGCATGCTTAAGGGCAGCGCCTAGCTCAGTGATGATTTGTGTAACCAGTGATGTTTTATCCATGAGTGCGCATCAAGATGGGTGAGGCGCTATGGTAGCGCAACTCACCAAAAGATAAACCGTACTTTTACTGCGGCGGGTCGATTTGACCAAAGAGGGAATTGTTCACTCGATACCAACCAGCAATGCTGTAGCGTAAGTGGCTAGCGGGCAATACCTCATGAGGAAAATCTTCGCTTAAAAACACCACTAATGTGCCAAAGTTGGGCGCTACTCTTAGCTGCTCTTTATCTTGGTTGTGTTGATCATAGACCACCAACTCCCCGCCATACTGGGGTTGCCAGTTAGGATTTAAATATAACACGGTGCTTAAGCGGCGATTTGTTTTGCCTTTAAAAGCATCCAGATGTTTTTTGTAAAAGGCGCCGGGTTGATACATGGCAAAGTGGCTTTCGTAACTAAACAGCCCCAGCATGAGGGATCGGTTCAAATGGGTTTTAAGACCATTCATCCAATCAAACCATAGGATTTCGTCAGGGTGTTGGCTATCTAACCAGTGAATTTGGTCACGACGCACAAACGGATTAACTTGGTGATCCTGCTTGCGTCCGGTTCCGGCGATGTTGAACTCATGCTCAGGCAGGGATGCTACGCGGGCCAATAACGGCGCAATAGTGGCCATTGGTAGGGCGTTTTCAATTATACTGATGCCGCGCAGCGCGATGTCCTGCTCAATACTTTCATAGACGTTAAGCCTACCGGTGGTAATATCTTCAGCGTACATCGTAATGAGCTGCTCTAAACATAAGGCCGTGTATTCTATGGGAAGTTTGTGTGCAGCACGGTGATATATTTTAATCCTTACGATTAAAATAGCGTGTTCGTTAAATCGTCAATACTGATATAGGTAAACCATGCAAGTAGGGTTAGGTGGAGTCGACAAAGGGCTTAATATTCAGGTGTATATTGCGAATCGCCCGCCTATATCACCTTATGATGTATTAGACGATTGCAAGCCCATGGTGAACACAGAAATTGCTGCCATTGGTCAACATACGGGCAATCATTGGCGCAAAGTTTTTAATGTGTACGCCAAGCTTATGTTTGAATTTATTCAACGTGCCCATGGCGCAATGCCTGAGCACCCTGATTTAAAAATACACTTTAGCGCATTGAAAGACAGTGCAACGTGGCAGGCTTATCGGGACAACCATTTACTGCAGCTTGGCAGTGCCACTGGCTTGTTGTTTACACCACCTAATTTTGCTTGTTTTGACAGTGGGGCGCGTACTATTCATATCATCATGGGTAAGGGATATGCTCAACAGTTAGGCTTTGAATATGAGACGCCTTATCTATTAGCGGATCACCATGGGGACTTTGCATTCTATGAACAACAAGGTTTAATCTTGTGCCCCTACTTTGACTATCGCCAATTAAGTAATGCAAAAATATCGGTAGTGGTGGATATCATGTTGTCGATGCTAGAAACTAAACCCCAGCTTTAATCGTATCATTAATTGGTCATAACGAAATTAGAGAGCAGATGTTGATTATTTTAAGTGTGGTATTAACGTGTTTTGTGGTTCTGATTGGTGTGGTTATCTTCAAGCCTTTGTGGATCATGAATTACCTTGCACCTCGATTTCATAGCAAGCGAATTGTTGATTTACCCTATGATCAAGATTCACGTCACACGCTCGATTTATACGTCCCAAAAGTTAAAACTCGCAATGAAATTATCGTGTTCATTCACGGTGGTGCATGGGATACCGGAGACAAAAACGAATATCAGTTTGCTGGCTTAGCGTTTAGCCAGTTAGGTTTTATTACCGCGGTGCCTAACTATCGATTGTATCCACAGGTGCAGTTTCCGCAGTTTATAGATGATGTGGCTAAGGCCATCGCCAGTTTACCTAAACACCTCGCCTTACAAGGGATCAGCGAACAAAGTACACAAGAGATCATCTTAATTGGTCACAGTGCCGGTGCGCATACAGCGACCATGCTAGCCGCCGACCCAAGCTACCTTGCCCGTATGAAAGCCAATATTGTGATCAAGAGTTGTATTGGTTTAGCGGGACCTTATGATTTACCGCTTGATGACCCATTAGTAGTGGGGAAATTCGACGGTGTGACCTTGCACGATGTCAGCGAACAACACATTGACCTTGGCCGAGAGCACAACGCTCATGAAGCTAACCCAATTAACCTTGCCACACCAGCCATGCCGCCGACTTGCTTGATTCATGGGGAAGCTGACGAAACAGTAGGCCCGTATCACTCCGAGCGATTGGCCAAAATGTTGCGCCACCTAGGTGTACCGTGTCAGCACATTACTTACCCAGGTGTGGATCATCGCCAGCTTGTGGGAGGCGTTTCTGTATTTGGGCGTATGTTAAACCCTGTCTTTAAAGATATCCGTACTTACCTACAAGTAGACAAAACGTAGTCAACATAAGGCATAAATCGCATTTGTCGGTTGTGAAAGTTTATTCCTACACTAATACCCGCTAGACTTGTTCATAAGCCAAAGCCTTCAAAAGGATTCATACATGCTCGCCATGCTTGCCAAATTATTAAAGATACTCAATAGCGATGCCTCACCAGGGCAAATATCGCTAGGCTTTGCATTTGCATTGTTTATCGGGCTAACCCCATTTTTTAGTCTGCACAACTTATTCATATTTTTATTAGTGTGCGTGATTCGAGTAAACCTAGGTGGTTTTTTCTTTGCCAGCGCCATCTTTGCATTACTCGCATTCTTACTCGACCCAGTATCGATATCTCTGGGTGAATATTTATTAGGCCAGCCTGATCTGCAAAACCTTTGGACAAATTTGTACCAAATCGATGTATGGCGTGCCTTTAAATTTAATCACACCTTATTGCTGGGTAGTGTTGCGCTATCTTGCATCTTGTTCATCCCTGTTTGGCTTGTGTTTAGTATTTTAATAAAACTGTATCGCATGAAGATGATGGCTTGGTTTGAGAAATTGAAAATTGTGAAGTTTTTAAAAGCCAGCAAGCTTTACCAAGCATACGAAAGATTAGGAGCCTAACATGACAAAATGGATTCGTTGGTCAGGCCTTATAGGGTTTATTGTTGTCAGTGCGCTGATAGCTTGCTTTTGGTTATTTGCAGCAGGCCCCCTTACTAAATTAGCCATTGAAAGCTTTGGCACAGATGCGCTGGGAGCCAAAGTAGATGTGGCAGATGTCTCTTTTGGTTTGAACCCCATGACCATAACCGTGACGGGTGTTCAATTAACCGATATAGATAAACCCATGGAAAACATTTTTAGCTTTGATCGCGCAGTAGCAAACATTGAGCCTTTTCCGCTATTGTTGGGTAAGGCCATTATTCCGCAGCTTTCGTTAGAAGGCGTAGCCACTGCCACTGCGCGCAGTGTTTCTGGTGCTATCAAAAAAGAGCCTAAAGCGCCTAAAAAAGCAGATAAAGAAGACTCGGTAGACAGCAGCAAAATGGCTAAAACCAAAACGAAAACACTACCCAGCGCCGATGAAATTCTTGAGCGCGAATCGCTATTAACCGAACAAGCAGGTGACGCGTTTGAAAAAGCGTATAACGATCACACAAAAGCGATTGAACAATCATTAGCAAACCTGCCAACTGACGATTCAATCAAACAATATGAAATACAGCTTAATAAAATATTAAAAGGTAAATTTAAAAACCTTGATGATTTTAAACAACGTAAAAAAGAGTTAGATGCACTGAAATCCCAGTTCAAAAAAGACAAACAAGCGGTCGCAGATGCCAAGCAAGCTATTAAACATGGCAAGTCTGACTTAAAGCAAAAGTTCACAGATTTAAAGTCGGCACCTAAACAAGATTTAAACAGCATTAAAAGTAAATACACGCTAGACGGTGCAGGGGCGAGTAATTTAACCGCACTGCTATTTGGTGACGACGCTGGTGGTTATGCACAGACCACCTTAGAGTATTACGAAAAAGTACGGCCCTTATTAGTCGACGATGAAACCAAGGCTGCAAAAGCAGAATTAAAAGCCAAGCGTTTAGAGGGGCGTTTTGTACCGTTTAAAACCGATCGTCCACAGCCGGATTTTTGGGTGAAAACCTTAACCTTTACCATGAGCTTACCTAAAGTTGGCGAACCTGCTGAATCGTTAGGGGATGTAGCCATTACTGTATTGGATATCACTCATCAGCAAGACGTGATCAATCGTCCAACGTTAGTGAAAGGCCAAGGCATTAATTTAAGAAACATTAAATCGCTGACGATTAACGGCGTGTTAGATCACAGAACACCACCCGGTAAAGACAGCTTTACGCTGGCGGTGAATGACTGGCAGCTTAAAAAAATGAAATTAGGTTTGGCCGGCTTAAGTATGGATAAAAGCCTGACCGATATCACTGCAAAAGGTTATGTCAGTGATGGTCAGTTAAACGTAAGTGGGCAAGCACGTTTTAATCAGTCCACCTTTAGCAGTAAAGATCGCACCGTATTAGCCAAAGAAATGGTGGCTGCACTTAAAACCATAGATACTTTTGTGGTTAATGGCTCTGCAAAAGGTGACTTAAGTGACCCAAGTATGAGCATTAATAGCGACTTAGATAAACAGCTAAATTCAGCATTTGACCAACGTATTGCGCAAAAACAAACAGAGTTTGAAAATAAAATCAAAGCTAAGTTAGATGAAAAATTAATGAGTTATGCAGGCGACTATCAAACGCAACTTAAAGAGTTAAACTTAACCGAAGGCAGTTTGTCTAACAAGGGCAAAGCCTTAGAAGAATTAGGTAAGCAAGAATTATCAAGCTATGAAGATCAGTTAAAAGCTGAAAAGAAAGCAGAAGTCGATGCTGAAAAGGCAAGAATTAAAGCGGATAGGGATGCCGAAAAAGCCAGAGCGAAAGCCAAAGCCGATAGCAAGAAAAAAGAGCTTGAAAGAAAAGCCAAAGAAAAATTGAAAAATTTATTCTAATACGAAAATAAGGCCATCTTTGATGGCCTTATTTTTATCTTGTATAAACGCATCAATATCAGCGAGATAATTTAATAGGAGTGCTATGAAACGGTTTTTATATCTTGCAGTGATACTGAGTGCGTTGTCACAGCAAAGCGTCGCACTAGATAAAGTCATCCACATGGCGAGCCTTGAGTGGCCGCCTTATACTGGGGCGAACCTGCCTGATCAGGGTGAGACTATCAAGCATGCTAAAGCAATTTTTGCTTCTATGGGTTACACCTTAAAAGTGGACTTTTTTCCATGGGCGCGGGTGGTCAATCTAGGCTTAGGTGACAAAACGAAATATGTTGGTTACTTACCAGAATACTTTGATCAATCGCTTGCTGAAAAGTGTGAGTTTTCAGCATCTGTTGGTTTTAGTCCACTAGGGTTTGCGCAGCTTAAATCTAACGCGGTTAAGTGGCGTAATTTAAATGACATAGCCAAACTAAAGGGCGTAGGTGTGGTGCGTGATTATTTGAATAGCCCTGATTTAGATGCTCGTATTGCTAGTGGAAACATTAGAGCGGACCTTGCGGTAAGCGATATTGAAAATATTAAAAAGCTCGGCGCAAATCGAATCCCTTTAATTGTGATTGATGAAAATGTCTTTAATTATTGGTTGGACAACAATAGTGAATTAATGGGTTTAAAACATATCATGGAAATGAATCCACGCATGCTGGATAAAAAGAATCTGTATCTATGCTTTAAAAAAGATAAAAAAAGCAGTGAGATACGAGATATTTTTAATAAGGGTTTAAATGCTCAGCGCATGAAATAATGTATGCGCAATCAGACACGTAACAATATGCTGCCACTGGTTTACCATCCTAATTACTCCTGCCCCTTTCCTGATGATCATCGCTTTGTGATGAGTAAGTTTGTGCGGTTATATGACTACTTAAACGCTCACGGCTTTGTTCATAAAGATAATATGTTCGAACCTAGTCTTGCCAGTATTGACGACCTGAGCATCACCCATGATGTCCAATACCTAACGCAGCTACATACCAATACCATGGAGAAAAGAGCGTGGCGGCGTATTGGCTTACCTTGGAGTACCGGGTTAATTGAACGCACTTTCACGGCCCCAAATGGCACCTTGTTAGCCGCACGACTTGCCTTGCAACACGGTATGGCTTGCCATCTAGCTGGCGGCACTCATCACGCCCATTATGACTTTGGCTCCGGTTTTTGTTTAATTAATGATTTAGCTTACACCGCAAAAACCTTATTAAAATCAGGTGAGGTGAAACGCTTACTCATATTCGACTGTGACGTTCATCAAGGTGACGGTACCGCAGCCCTGTTAAAAGACGAACCACGCGCGTTTACTTGTTCGATTCATTGTGAAAAAAACTTCCCGTTTCGCAAGCACTCAAGTGACCTTGATGTAGGGTTAGATAAACACCTGCAAGATGAGGCATATCTTGACGTAGTGCAGGGTACATTGAATCAATTGCTCGATGAGCAACAGCCCGATCTCGTACTGTACGATGCCGGTGTTGATATTTGGCAGCACGATGAGCTAGGACATTTAGATATCACGTGGGACGCAGTTGCCACCCGTGATGAACTTGTATTACGCGAATGTCTGTCACGGCATATTCCCGTGGCCGCAGTGATTGGTGGGGGGTACGATAAAGATCATGCTCGATTGGCCCAGCGCCATGGCACCGTAGTAGAAGTGGCTGCCCATTTATATCATCAATATTGCTAACGTTTTTTATTATTAATAAACCCGTTAGGCATATGTCATTCCATTTTTAATCACTCAAAAACTATTCTCATAACTAAACGAAAGAGGTATAGGAACGATCTATTTTCCTACCTTTTTATTCTTTTTAAATACAACTCAGCGAACAGAAATAGACCTAGGACAAGGTATGGTGCAAAAGTTTTGTTATGTTCAAAAGATAAACATCGAATTATTTTGTGCTTAATCTAAAACATGAGGTATTTGAAATGAACGACATGACAGGAAAAGTAATAGCCATCACTGGCGCCGCAGGTGGTATCGGTGAAGCCACTGCACGTTTGGCTTACGCCCGAGGGGCCAGTGTGGTGCTGTGTGATTTAGATGGCGCTGCAGTAGACGCCATTGCTCAATCACTGGGTGATCGAGCTATAGGCGTGGCGGTTGATGTGACACAACGAGATCACAACAAGGGCATGGTGGCCGCCGCGTTAGAAAAATTTGGTCAGTTAAATGGCATCTTTTTAAATGCCGGTATCGAAGGCGATGTTGGTCCGTTTGACAGCCTCGGTGATTCTTCGTGGGAGAAAGTCTTCGCGGTCAATATTCATGGAGTACGCTTAGGTGTAGAAGCGGCGCTTCCGGCGTTGCGCAAAACAGGCGGCGGTAGCATTGTCATGACGTCTAGTATTGCTGGCGTGCGTGGTGCAGAAGGACTTTCGCCTTATGTCAGTAGTAAGCATGCCGTAGTGGGGATGATGCGTTGCTTAGCCGCCGAACTTGGCCCAGAAGGTATACGGGTAAATACTGTTAACCCCGGACCTGTGGATAATCGCATGATGCGCTCCATTGAAGAACAAGCCAGCCCAGGTCACGGTGATGACGTGAAAAAAATGTTTGCCAGCAAAATGCCACTAGGGCGCTACGTGGTAAATGAAGAATGCGCGGCCATGGCATTATTTTTATTATCGGATTCATCATCCGGGTGTACTGGTAATACGTATTTGGTTGACGCAGGATATTGTGCGCAGTAG
>JAWUYY010000004.1:0-7916 GCA_034110565.1 Bermanella sp.
TCACCGTCTTGAATACTGACCTGAATATCCATATTTTTACTCACAAGCTTAGTCAGTTGTTCACCCACTTCACTATTGATGTGAAAGACTTCTAACGCTTTTTGACGCTCAAAGTGCGGCTGCATTTGTGTTAGCCATGGGCCTGCTTGTTTATCATTGTAGGTGTAGATAACCACTTTCTTCGCTTTGCCGCAGGCTTGGCGTAGGCGTTTTTCTTCAAGCTGACCCAGTTCAATCCAGCATTCTATTTCGTCGCTTAAGGTTTTTTGCCATAGATCTGGCTCTTCTTGATTGCTGAGTCCCTTGGTGAAGCTGAGCTCTCCGTGGGCATTTAATACAAACGCCATCAAGCGCACCATCATGCGTAAATCGTTTTCACTGGGGTGCTGGGCAAGTGTAAGGGCATGGCTTTGGTAATAGTGGCGATCCATGTCACTGATGTGCAACTGCACTTTAAAGATACTTGCGGTTAAAGCCATGGGTCACCTAATTGTTCAGCGGTTACAAATGTTAATCATCAATCGGGTGATTATACGGTAAAATGCTCACAATTCTGATTTAGTTTGTTTTGGAGGCATTATGCCAGTAGCAAGTGCGTGTCATATTTTAGTGAAAGAAAAAGATTTAGCTGAAAAATTAAAAGAACGTTTAGCTAAGGGCGAAGATTTTGCGACGTTAGCGAAAAAATTCAGTACTTGCCCGAGTAAGAAAAACGGCGGTAATTTAGGCGAGTTCCAAAAGGGCGATATGGTTAAGGCATTTGATGACGTCGTGTTTAAGCGCCCTATATTAAAAGTGCATGGCCCTATTAAGACTCAGTTTGGTTACCACCTGATCAAAACCTTATACCGTAGCTAATATGCTGGAATCTATTATTAGTTTTGCCAATGAGCAGCGTGCCAGCCTTCATTTGTTATTGCATGTACTGGTGCCCTTGGTTGTCGCGTTTTATTTAGCACCAAAGGCCAAGTGGAAAATGGTGTTTATGGTCATGGTGGCCACCATGGTGGTAGATGTTGACCACCTGCTGGCAACCCCTATTTATGCGCCTAACCGCTGCAGTATCTTGTTTCACCCGTTGCACCAAGTGCTGCCTATGGTTGTATATGCGTTAATGGTGATATGGCCTTTATTGGTGGTGGTGTTAAAGCGCAAGCTGAAACCTGTGGAATTTTGGACAGGCTGGGTGGGCTTGGGTCTAGTGATTCATATGCTGCTGGATGGTGTGGATTGCTATTGGATGAGATTGAGTTATTGAGACTTAATCTCTGTGTTGCTAAGCGTTTCTAGATTCGCTTCGACTGCGCCAGTCAGTACGCCTAATATAGCGCCATCTACCCATACGGGTACCGAGATTTGTGCGCTAATGGTGCGCGTGCTTTCGTCCCAATCAATGTTACTTACATATACATTTTCTCTTTTAAGCGTTTGTATAAATTTGGCTTCATCGCCTTGCCAATAATCGGATGTCAGTGGCACTCCGGCGAGAGTTTGACCTTGTTTACCCATGAGTATCAGCTCTACAAACACGGGTTTTGCTTGGTTTAGGTTGGCCTTGAACAGCTCTTGAACATTCACATCTAATACACTATTTACTAGGTCTGGATCTTGGCGCCAGCGCCCATCAATTTTGAGCATATCTTGGATGCTTAGGTTAGCTTGGCTGTGGCGTTGAGCGCTTTGCTGTAATGCGGGTTGTTTTGCCATGGCCTGTAGTTGAGCAATCGGATTTGCTAGGTGTTCAAGGTCTATCCCATTGGCATTTGTGCTAAGGATAAGCAGTAATAATGTAACTTTGACTAACGGCATATTGCCTCCAATGACCATTCTTAGGTAAATATAGGTGGGGATTGGCTTTTAGGCCATACAGAAGGTGATTTTCTTTACGTGCGGATCTATTTTTAATGGCCTAATTTGGGTAAAATTCCGCCCTATTTTTTATTTTGGCCATGTCCCTAGGAGTTTCCTTGGAAGTTCAACCCATTATCAATCAGATTAAAGACCTTAAAGCGCGTACTGACATGCTTAGGGGGTATCTTTGACTACGATACAAAGGCCGAGCGCCTACAAGAAGTTGAACTAGAACTAGGCCAGCCAGCTATTTGGAATGATCCAGAAAAAGCCCAAGAGTTAGGTCGTGAGCGCTCTAGTCTTGAAGCCGTAGTCAATACAATTAATGGTATGGACAGCGGCCTTAATGACTGCCAAGAATTATTAGAAATGTCTGTTGAAGAAGACGACACAGACAGTGTGGCTGAAGTTGAGTCAGAACTTGAGAGCCTACAGGCCTTATTAGAAAAATTGGAATTTCGCCGTATGTTCTCCGGTGAAATGGACCCAAGTAATGCGTATTTAGATATTCAGTCTGGCTCAGGTGGTACCGAGGCACAAGACTGGGCAGAGATGATTTTGCGTATGTACTTACGCTGGGGTGAAGCCAAGGGCTTTAAAGTCGAGTTGATGGAAGTGACGGCGGGTGACGTGGCAGGCATTAAAGGCGCCACGATTCGCTTTGAAGGGGAATATGCGTTTGGCTGGCTGCGCACCGAAACAGGTGTACACCGCTTAGTACGCAAGTCGCCGTTTGATTCCAGTGGTCGTCGCCATACTTCGTTTGCCTCTGTTTTTGTTTCCCCAGAGATCGATGACAACATTGTTATTGATATTAACCCTGCGGATTTAAAAATTGATGTATACCGTGCATCCGGTGCGGGTGGTCAGCACGTTAACACCACAGAATCAGCCGTGCGTATTACTCACGTACCGACTAATACGGTAACCCAGTGTCAGAATCAGCGCTCGCAGCATAAAAACAAAGACCAAGCCATGAAGCAGTTAAAAGCCAAACTGTATGAACGTGAGCTCAATATTCGTAATGCAGAAAGCCAAGCCTTGGAAGATACAAAAAGTGATATAGGTTGGGGCTCGCAGATTCGTTCATATGTATTAGATGACTCGCGCATTAAAGATTTAAGAACCGGTGTCGAAAATCGAAATACGCAAGTAGTGCTGGATGGGGCCTTGGATCCGTTTATGGAAGCGTCTTTGAAAGCTGGCCTCTGACAGCGTTAGCGTATTGTTAATGCGAAGCGAAAATAAAATTTAAACACAACGATGACATTCATAAAGTGTCTACGTTTATTAAGGTAACAAAATGACTGAACCACGTGATGAAAATAAATTGATCGCTGAACGTCGTGCAAAACTAGATGCACTACGTGATGGCTGCCCAGCTAATGGACACAAGAACGATTTTGATCGAAAACACGTGGCGGCGAAATTACAAGCAGAGTTTGGTGAATTCGATAAAGCGACGTTAGAAGAGAAAGATACTCAAGTTGCGGTTGCTGGTCGTATCATGTTTCAACGTGGCCCGTTTGCTCAGATTCAAGATACTTCTGGCACGATCCAAGTGTATGTGGATAAAGCCGTCCAAAAAGAAATCAATTACAAAAGTGTATATGATTTAGGCGACATTATTGGTGCACGTGGTGCCTTGCATAAATCAGGTAAAGGCGAGCTATACGTTAACGTAACGAACGTTGATGATTTAGTGATGCTAACTAAGTCTTTACGTCCGCTACCTGATAAATTCCACGGTTTAGCTGACCAAGAAACCAAATACCGCCAGCGTTATGTGGACTTAATCATGAGCAAAGATACTCGTGATTTATTCAAGATCCGTTCAAAACTGGTTGCAGGTATTCGCAACTACTTAAACGAGCGCGACTTCATGGAAGTTGAAACCCCAATGCTACAAGTGATTCCAGGTGGCGCAACCGCAAAACCGTTCGAGACTCATCACAATGCATTAGATATGGGTATGTACTTACGTATTGCGCCAGAACTAAACCTTAAACGTTTAGTGGTAGGTGGTTTTGAACGTGTATTTGAAATCAACCGCAGCTTCCGTAATGAAGGTTTGTCTACACGTCATAATCCAGAATTCACCATGATTGAATTCTATCAAGCATATGCCACTTATCACGATTTAATGGATACCACAGAAGACATGCTGCGTACTCTTGCACAAGATGTAATGGGCACCACAGATATTAAAAACACCACAAAAGACAACGAAGGCAACGTGGTAAGCGAAGTGGTTTATGATTTTGCGCAGCCGTTCACGCGCATCACCATGGCGGATGCGGTTATTAAATATAACCCTGATTTCGACCCTGCTGTTATTCAAGATTGTGAAAACAACATTGATAAATTAAAAGAATACGCCAAGCAAGTAGGTATTAAAGACGAGCCAAAGCAAAGTGTTTGGGGGCCTGGCAAATGGTTGTGTGAAATCTTTGAAGAAACTGCTGAGCACAAATTAGACCAGCCGACCTTCATTACTGCTTACCCTTGGGAAGTATCGCCACTGGCTCGTCGTAGTGATGATAATCCGTTCTTCACAGACCGTTTTGAATTTTTTGTTGGTGGTCGTGAATTAGCAAATGGTTTCTCTGAGCTTAACGATGCGCAAGATCAAGCAGAGCGCTTTCAACGTCAAGTAGACGAAAAAGACGCAGGTGATGATGAAGCCATGCACTACGATGCCGATTATATTCAAGCGCTAGAATACGGTATGCCACCAACCGCTGGTGAAGGCATCGGTATTGACCGTTTGATGATGCTATTTACCGACAGCCCAACCATCAAGGATGTTATTTTGTTCCCGCACATGCGTCCTTTAAAATAGGTCAGCTATTGCGCTGAGATAGCCGTGTGAAAAAGCCCGAAGACCTGACATATCATTTATATGAGAGGTTCTTCGGGTTTTTTGCGTTATGCCATGACTCCCCGTCACACACTTAAAAGGGGAGTGTTGCATTGTGTAAATGACTTAACGGTTCTTAACTCGCATCTCACCCTTCCTCCCGATATACTCCTACATAGCATGAATCACTACTTAATATGGTTTGGGAATGACGATGACAGCGGTTGATATTCTAAAGCAAAGTTTTACTTTCTATGGTCGCCTTTTTAATAAAGTCTTTTGGTTAAGCATTGCCTCTAGTTTGACGCCTTTATTGATGATGATGGCTTCAGATGACGGCCAGATTAGCCTGTTGGGTATGTTACTTACCATGGCTGTCAGTATTTTCTTTTCAGCTTATATGATGGTTATGGTTCATCAGTTTTCCCAGGATCAAAACGATAGTTTAGGAGATGCGTTTCGCTTAACCCTAAAAAAAGTCCTACCTATTGCTGGCACCAGTATAGTGTTTGGATTAGGTGCTGGTGTTATTACTATTCCTGCCGTACTTGTTGCGAGCCTACTGGCTGCGGGTATTTCTAATGAGCAGTTACAGGCTGGCTTTGTTGCGCTTATTATTGCTATTCCTGTCTGCTTTTATTTATATCGTTGTTTTTTCTCGGTTTACTTCACCTTGGTCGATGGCACTACGCCGTTCGATGCGCTTAAGGCCAGTAACCAGCTAATTAAAAATAATAAATTTATCTTTAGAAGCTTTATGCTGCTTAGTTTCGTGATGTTGGCTTATATCGCGGCGATCGTGTTAATTAGTTTAATGGTTGCGGTTGGCCCTATGGCGAAGGCTGTTTTAGAATTTGCTATTAATGTGGTGGTCATGCCTTATTTTACGATCTTTATTTACCGTTTATTTGTTGTATCTAAAGATAAATTTGAGAACGACAATAACGACACAGACCTAGATGCGGATGATTAAAGGTGTCGCTTAATTCGTTACGCTCACTTGACGACTCTTGGCAGGATTATTTTTCCACGCAATTAAATGAGCCTTATATAAAAGACTTATTTCACTTTGTTGAGGCAGAATATAAAAGTGCGAAAGTGTACCCGCCTGAAGATCAAATCTGGCGCGCATTTGAGCTGACACCGCTCAATGATGTGCGCGTGGTCATCATGGGGCAAGACCCTTATCACGGCGCGGGACAGGCTCATGGCTTGTCTTTCAGCGTGCAAGATAATGTGAAGATCCCACCGTCACTTAAAAATATATTTAAAGAATTAAACCGTGATCTAGGCTTAACTATTCCGGAATCAGGTAATTTACATGCTTGGGCGGAGCAAGGTGTATTGCTATTAAACTCTTGTTTAACCGTACGTGAAGGCGAGCCGGCGAGTCATGCAAAGCATGGCTGGGAAAAACTGACCCAAGGTTGTATTGATTATATTAATACACATAAAGAAAACGTGGTGTTTTTAGCTTGGGGTCGTTTTGCCCATGATGTCTGTGCACAAGTGGATACAGTGAAACATTGTGTTATTAAAACGTCTCATCCTAGCCCTTTAGGGGCCAGTAAACATGGCAAAGACTTTACTGCATTCTTAGGCTCAAGTTGTTTCTCTGGAGCCAATGAGTACTTGCAAAAAAAATCACTGACACCCATTAAATGGGATCTCGCTCAGCATCAAATGCAGAATCTATCTCTCGATTTTTAGCGTTTTCTTTGTTGTGCATTTTTTACAGGCTGAACTGTATAGCTGTAAATAGGCAAGACTTGATAGTTGTTATGGCTTAGCGCGCTCTTTGGCCTGCTCTGCTTCAAACTTCTCTAATCGTTTATCCCATGTTTTGAAGCGCTTGCGACAATAATTGTCTAGCTCTTCAAAGGCCTGAAAGTACAGATCACAGCCTTCATCAATCGGTACATCAAACTCACATGCATTGTTACTGTGTTCGCGACAAATCATGGGGCGAGTTTCATAAATGCCGCAACGGTTATCGGGCATTACAAACTCACACTTTGTCATGCTTAGTAAATACCAGCCATTACCATCCTTAAAGACATGAATGCCCTTATGGGCCACCTGCCACAGCAAAACGTCAAACGCATGCATGGTGCGTGGCACATCAATCTCTTGAGTAATGTATGAACAGCACAGCGCCGAGCAAAAATCACACTTATTATCGCTTGTGATGCTGGGCAGGGTAATGTCTTTGGTTTCGATGATGTTTACAGAGTCAGACACGGTAATCGAGTACGTAAAGAATGTGCGGGCATTTTAAAGGCATCGGCGTATGAAGGCGAGCCACAAGTTAACAACGAGGCATAATTGCAATAAATCCTACCTGTTTATTAGTATTAGACTTAATAAGACAAATTGTCATAAAAATTTCATATAACGCCTGCTAAACAATGCCTTACCAGCCAGCCCTTGCCATTGCTGGGATACAGCAAACTTGAATGTCATATTTCAGCCATAAAAATGCAGTCTAACTGCAATCCAAATGTCATGTAACACAGTTGTCACATAGCAGAATTATCGTCAGCGCCAACGAATGAATAATATTTAAGTAAGTTGGAGACGTTATGAAACGTAATTTGCTGGCCGGTATGATCGCCGCCATCAGTGCTTCCGGTGCCCTTGCAGGGGAAACCGTGTTTTATGTAACAGAACAAGGCAAGCCAGTTGATACCTTATCGATTTCAGTAGATGGTGATCGCAAGTTAATCGGCAAGAATGGCGTGGTGAGCTTTGATTTAAAAGGCGGCAAGCACCAAGTTGAATTAAGTGAATTTGGTGAATGGGCGGGCGAATTTGAATTTAACGCCAGCGCTGCGCAGAACGCAGAAATCAAAGTAGACATGATAGGTGGTGAAGCCATACCTGAGATCAGTGTCTATACGCCAGGCCAAGAAGAAGGGGCTGTACTGGGGCAAGTCTCTGGTCATATCGAATCCGATGAAACGGGCGGCGGTGTTGAAGGCGCTCGAATCTCAGTTGAAGGTTCGGACGTCTCTACCCAAACCAATGGCGAAGGCTATTACGAACTTGAATTGCCTCGTGGCGAATATGACTTACGTATAGCTCATCCGTCATATGGTAATCGAGATGTAAAAGGCTTGCGTGTATTTGGTAATAGCGCAACGGCCATGAATATCAACATGAGCTTAAGTGGTGATAGCTCTATTGAAGAAGTGGTTGCCATTGG
>JAWUYY010000005.1:0-11564 GCA_034110565.1 Bermanella sp.
TATTTGGAAGTCGACCTAATAGATTTCTACTCAAAACTTTTTTTAACAAGTCGATAATAAGGACTTGAATTAAATGTTGTCACTTAATTTGCTACGCAAATGCATGCCAAATTCACTTCAATCCTTATATCTAATTCGTTAAAAGGCAATAGCTAATGGTAATCATGCAAATGGTATTTATGTTTTTACTACCAGTTATTTTTTTAGTGTCATTGGTAGCATTTGTTTGGTTTTTGTATACAAAGAATAAGACCGCATCAATAAAAGCTTTCTTAATATTAATTATTTGTTTAATAGCTTTATTAGGAATTGGACGCACTGAGTTTTGGGAAATTGACAGCTGCCTTGATAGCGGTGGTCGTTATAACTATGAGCTGAAATTGTGCGAACATTAATTGCCGTTTAACAAGTAATTAAACTAGGACTAAAAACAGCGGGCTCACTCGCGTAGCTCGATTTTAGCCCACAATTTTTAGCCTGTTAATTGGGCGTTATAGATATAAAGGAATTATATGAAATACTTCACTATTGCTTCCCTTCTGATTTTTTCTCTGAGTCTTCAGGCCGCTGGATATGAACCGCCAATACGCTCAAAACTCAGTGGGAACTTAATTATTGCTGGAGAAAGTTTTATGGACCCTGGCCCTGATTATAAAAAAGACTCTCATATGCTGATAACAATAACAGGTGAAAGTGCGCAAGTACTTTATGATTCTTTGAAGGTTCCAGAGAAAAAGTTTAAAAATTGTCCTTGGCAACCTGATGGTGATTGTTTTGAAAAGATTGAAAAAGTTAGTAATGGGGTTTTCTGTAGGTTAAGTTCAAATAAGAAAGCGTTTTGTGATATTACTTATGATTTAGAAAATCAAAAATTTATGGCGCCAAAAGAGTTTAGTACCGGCGGTGACATATAATCTATAACAAAGCCTTTCTTGGGATAAACCCAAGAAGGCGGCGTTAAATTCATAGGCCCCATAATGTCATTATTTGAACTAGAAGATTTTGAGACACAATGTGAATTCGCAGAAATATTAGACGGTCTTAAAATTAATGAAGCACAATTCTGTCCAGTTTTTGTCTTTATAATTGACTGGGCAGCATCACGAAACAAACTTGAATATACATTTTCTGAATATTTAAAGTTAAATAAAAGTGTGGAGAAACTTCACTGCGGAAATCTTTCATTCGAAGACTTTGTGTTTGACACTTTAGATGCCAAGCTTATTCTTGGTGTATTTATTAAGGATATACAACCGTTTATCACTGACTACATAAATCATGATGAATACTTTAAAAATTTAAGAGATGTATATGGGATTTCAAATTTGTGGTTTCTTCCTGGTGATTTTAGTAAGTGTGAAGGTTTGTATCATGTAATTGATACTTCGTTAAAAAACTATCATGAAAACAAAGAACATCATCCAAAGTTAGTACTATTCAACGATCCAGATGAGATTGCAAAGCATCGAGAAGAATATAAAGAACGAGAGAAATTAGTAGATTAAATTTAACAATGCCAGCCAATACGCCAGCAAGCTGGCTGGACTCGTTTCACTCGCTCTTGCTGGCAGGCGTTATGTGGCGTATTCACAAGTCACAAGCTATGCCGGGAGATAGTTCAGAGAGTATGAAAGCATTGGTCTTAAGCTTAAAAATCGTCGCGTCTGTATTTATTTTTATAGCTCTGGTAGCTTTTGGTAGTGATTTTCTTCCTGTAGATGGCATCAGTTTCGGTGGCAGGGATCAGAAGATGGTGAGTACCGATTCTTCAAAATCGTACCTACAGATGGTGCAAATCCAATATTTCTTGGTGCCATATTTTTACTCGCCGCGTTTACATTATTTATCGCAGCTAGCTTACTAAATAAATACCTAGCGAGGTCAAGTAGCACATAACAAAGCTGTGCACGGGAACAGCTAGGCTACGCTTGCAATTTTTGCACTGCGCTTCGCTCCGTTAACAAAAATTACAACTCCGCCTAGCTGTCCCGTGACAGCAGCGTTATGTGTTGAGAGAAATGTGAATGTTGTACATCATTATATTAATTGAGTTTGCATCTATATATATTGCAATTGGTTTGTGGCGTTCAGAAAATTCTCGTAAATATAAAGCTCTATTGACACTAATATTATTTTTACCCATTTTGGGCCCTGTCTTTTATTTTTTTGTGACTGATATACCTCCATCATTACCAATTGACAAGCAAAACAGAGCCCACAGGGGGTATTTTACTGATCAATGGATTGTTAAAAAGAAAGAGCTAAAAGCTAAAATTAAAGAACTTGAAAATGAGAATAATGATAAAAATAACACATAACCAAGCCTTGCTTGGGATAAACCCAAGAAGGCGGCGTTATGAGTAAATATATGAAATTCAAAGTTAGCATCATTCTTTTCTCGTTCCTTTTTGTTACTACTGCATTTGGTGCGGAAATAGTACAAGAGGGAGAGGACACATATAAGTTTATCGATAATGGAAAGCTAATTGATACAGCTATTTTTAATTACAACCAGTATTCGAACCCGCATAAGCCAGCTCTTTTTGGTGGCTGCATGATCGTTAGGGATGGATATAGCGCAGGTGATGAAGGCAGGGTAGTTACTTTTAAAAGTGTTGTAATATCATGCCCTAATAAAAAGACAATAATCACTGATTTAAACGAAACAAATGATTTTGGAACTTTCCTATTAAATTCTGACAGTGGTGACTGGGGCGTAGCATTAGGACAAATAGACGGTCAGATTCAACATATTAGGGTTATTAATAATCAATCCATAAATCGAATCAGCCCCAAGTACCAAACTCAAATACATTCAAAACTGACATATGAAAAAACTGGAGACAGTTTTACTATTTCAGGTTCGTCGCTTATCAAAGGTAAGTGGGTTTCAATTAAATTAAATATATATCCGGATGGTACAACCGAAGTGTTGGAGCAATGAGAACTCATAACAAGTGCATGTTGCCTCAGCCACTACGTGGCTTGGACGTTTTTTTCGTTCGTGCCTCACTACAAACCCGCCGCAAATGCAGGCGTTATATCTCAAGGAGTGAACCTGACCAATGGAGCCAGATTATAGTCAATATAGCTTAGATGAACTATTTGAAGTTCATACCAGTATTGATTCTGAAAAATACCCAGAAAGGTTCGCAAAAATAGAAGAGCAAATTATTCTCAAAAAAAGCGAGCTATCACAAGACGTAAACGCTTTATTCGATATTGAAGATGGTGGTGTTTCGTTAATTATAAATAAAACAGACGATGGCCATTTTGAAGTGAAAATCGCGATCACCTACAATTTTATAATCTCTTATCAAAAAACATGGTATAGCTTTGATCTAACCTCACAAGAATTAAAGCACTTAATAAAGTGTTTAACTGAAGGCATTGAATCTAAGCATGGTAATACAAGCATTTGGCAAGCAAATCAGATTACCGTTAAAAAACGAAAAACACCGGTTAAATACTGCAAAATTAGAATGTACCGTAGGTTTTTTATATTGGGGTTTAATGTAGTGCCAGCTTCAATTTCAGGAAAAATAATAGCCGCTTTAAATGAAATTGAGATATAACAAACAAATCATGGCCGACGCGCAAAATGCGCGCGCCGCATATTCGAAGCGTTAGCTGTACGGAATACTTATGAAAAACTGCTATGAAATAGAGGTGCTTGCCAAAGATGGTTTGTATGAGCTTGACCCTATTATTCTGGCTTCACCTATTAAGCTGAAAATGACTCAATCAGAAGAAATTGGTCAATACATCCTTGAACAAAGCTCCAAAATTGATGACGTTATTTTTAAATTTGTACAATTAGTTGGTTATAAATATGTATTTAGTCTTTCTGGTATCGGTGTAACTGAATCGCTTGTTAATGACTTTTCTGAATTTCTTAAAATACTAGATCTACCACATAAAGTATTAAAATCAGATACAGTATTTCTATCCTTCCTATGGAATGATGAAGTTACTAAGAGGGTAAACCCTAAACTTATAGAAAATGAGTATTACCACTTTTTGGATAAATTTGATAATTTCAAATATCCAGAGAAATATATAACACTACAAGATAAAGAAAATTGCCTGGCTGGCACAAACTGGTGGTTTATTGGCTCATCGAAAGGGGCTTCAGATCTTTGCTTTATAAATATTAATAAGAACCTAAAGAGTAAAAAGCTCCTAATTCCATTTGCAATAAATAATAGCTCTAATACAGCTATAGTGTGTTTCGATATAAATGGAAGGGTCTACATATGCGTAGATGAACAAAACCTAATGGAAATTGATTGGGAAAAACGGTTTTATTACCAAAACTTTGACGACTGGCTAGAAAAGACGATTAATGAAAGCCTATAAACTGACAGCTAACAAAGCCAGCCAGAGGGACGTGAACTTCCCCCGATAATGTGGACACCTTTAATTAACTTAAATTGGAGTATTAAAATGAAAACATTAATACCTGCGATATTGATGATGCTGATCATGAGCGTTTCAGCGTATGCAGTTGAAGGTATGGTTGACGTTAAGAGTGCTTTCGGCGTGACAGAAACAGGAGACAGACTAGAGAGTGTGTTGAAAGAGAAAGGCATGACTATCTTTAACCGAATTAAACATTCTGAAGCCGCTCAAAAAGTAGGCGTAGATTTGCGAGAAACAGAATTAATCATTTTTGGTAATCCCAAGGTAGGCAGTCCTCTAATGAAGTGTCAGCAAAGCGTTGCTATTGATCTACCACAAAAGTTTCTAATATGGAAAGATAGTGACGACACCACTTGGATATCCTATAACCACCCCAGTTATTTAGTTAAAAGACATAACATTTCTGGCTGCGAAGCTGTGATTTCAAAAATTGGAAACGCACTTTCTGTTATAGCGAAAATGGCAGCAACAAAGTAGAGCAACCAAATAAGAGACGCATGGCAACTGTTCTCGTTTAACTGAAAGAAAAGAACAGTTTTGACATAGATAGACTAAAAATACTTTCTTAGTATGAGTGTCTTAGTTGGCGTTTTTTAATTGGTGTTATGTATGAATTTAAGACGGGTTTAGCTCATGAGGAAACTATTAGTCTTTATTTTTGTTGGTTTTATTTCATTGCAGTGGTCATTTTTTGCCGAGGCCATTACTCTAAATGAAGCATACGAGAATCAACAAAGTGATGTTCAGGTTCAAGGTAGCGGTAGGGTTATCCGTATTTTAAAGGATGATGAAAAAGGTTCGCGCCATCAAAGATTCATTATTCAACTTGCCTCAGGGCAAACTATTTTAATCGCTCATAATATTGATCTTGCGCCAAGAATTAACGCTATTTCAAAAGGTGATCAAGTTCAGTTTTATGGTGAGTATGAGTGGAATAATAAAGGTGGTGTTGTGCATTGGACACATCATGACCCTAATAACAGGCATGTCGGTGGTTGGTTGAAGCACAAGGGTCGGACATATCAGTAGTTTTAGAATCAGTTATCTTAACGGGCTAAACACGGGTTCTGCCCTTAATTGATTATCTTTAACGTCTTAATACGCGGTTCCGGTCTTTTGCTCAAAACAACGAAACGCATTATCGCAAGTGACTGTTTCAAGTTGTAATATCTTCTTTTTGGGATCGCATAAACAACATTGCGGATCGGGCATTAACTGCAATCCCATTGAAAAAAGATTTGTAATAAATCTGTCATATTTATCATCTATTCTCTAAGCGTACACAACAGAAGCGTATTGCATTGGGCGATAGCCTGTCAGTGTTGGTAATTAAATATGAGTGACTACGAAGAAGAGCTTTTACTGGATGTAATGGACTTTGAGGATGATGATTTCATTGATGATAGTTTTGAGCTTTAAGTTAAGCGTTTTACCTTTCTAAATCGGCGTCCGCCGCATACTGGCCATTTTTTATGTCTGGCCAGATTTAATTTCCCTCTAGTTTTATTTATACAGCACTCACGCGCTCTCTGTGTATTCTTCTGTAGACTCCTGGTGATTCATCGGTCCAACGTTTAAATGCTCTCTGGAAGGCTGTGGGCGAGCTAAACCCTAGTAAATAAGCGATTTCGCCAATGGCAAGATCGGTATCCTTCATATAGGTTTCGGCCAAGCTTCGGCGTGTATCATTTAGTAAATTTTGGAAGGACGTGCCGTGATCTTGCAGTTTGCGTCTTAGTGTCCATGGGGGCATGCCTAAACTGTCAGCCACTTGTTCAATACTGGGGGTTTGTCCTTCTAGTAATGGACTGATTTCGTCCATAACTTTTTCACTTAAAGATCGGTCTTTGGTGGCTTTAGCAAGGCGCTCTTCGCAGATGCCTTGCAAGTTTAAAAAAGCATTTTTATCGTGTTGTAATAATGGCCAGCTAAGGGCGTCTTTTTTTATGATAAGCGCATTGCGTTGTGCGCCGAATATCACGGGGCATTGAAAGTATGCTTCATAGGCCTCGGCATGGGCAGGGCGGTCAAATTCTACTTCTACGCGTTCAACTGCTCCTGTTCGGCCACATAACCATTCAATGACTTTATGTTGAGACGATAAAACAGAATCGACGACAAATAAATTGTATTCGTTGTAAGGGCTGATGGAGTAGAAACTGGCTACACCTTTGTTGTTTTCTAAGTAGAAACTTGATTGTCCACGGCAGTTGGTACTGGATAGACGCTCATAGTGGGCCATGACTTTACAGGCGGCTTCAATATCTTTGGCCGTCATGGCTAAGAAACCGGTGAGACCTAAGAAAGGGATTTTTACTCGCCTGCCCATTTCTAAACCTAAATCGCCTCGGCCTATTTGTTCGATGGCGGCAAACCCTAGGCGCATAAACCGTGGGATACTGATACGACCTTCAGGTTGAGAGAGCTTGGCTTCCGATAAATTAAACTGGCTCGCCAATGTATCTGCATCACCACCTAGGGCGTTTAAGGTGCTGAGCAGGGCTCGAACATAACTAACGGAGATGTCGCCTAATTTCATTTGTTCTACTTGGTAAGAAAACTGTTCATCTAGGATATTGCGAATACTACCAAGAAAACTAAGGTATTAGCCAGAATCAAACAAGAAACATAACAATAAAATTGATGTTGGAGAGAAACATGAGCCAGTATGCCCACTTATTAGAACCGTTAGATTTAGGCTTCACCAAAGCGCGTAGCAGAGTGCTAATGGGCTCCATGCACACCGGCCTTGAAGAGCGCAAAGGCGGCTGGGAACGCCAAGCTGAATACTTCCGTCAGCGTGCCGAAGGCGGTGTGGGTATCATCGTTACAGGGGGTATTGGCCCCAATACACAGGGCGTGGGTGTACAAGGCGGCGCTATCCTTTGTAAAGATAATGAAGCTGACGTAGAGAAGCATAAGCTGGTCACAGATGCCGTGCATTCTGTTGATGGTGCGTTGATTTGTATGCAAATTCTACATACTGGCCGCTATGCGTATAACAACGAAGCAGTTGCACCTTCTGCCATTAAGTCGCCGATTCATCCTTTCCCACCTAAAGAACTAGATGCCGATGGTATCGAACAGCAAATTCAAGATTTTGTAACGTGTGCCTTACTTGCGCAAAAAGCGGGTTACGACGGTGTAGAAATCATGGGTTCTGAGGGTTACTTCATTAATCAATTTATTGTCACGCGTACCAATAAGCGCACCGATGAATGGGGCGGTAGCTATGAAAATCGTATTCGCTTAGCCAAAGAAGTGGTTCGCCGGACCCGCGAAGCCGTGGGTGAGCGATTTATTATTATCTTCCGTTTATCTATGTTGGATTTAGTCGAAGACGGCAGCACTTGGGACGAAGTGGTTTATCTGGGTAAAGAGATTGAAAAGTGCGGCGCTACGTTAATTAACACTGGTATCGGCTGGCATGAAGCTCGTGTACCGACCATTGCTACCAGTGTACCCCGTGCGGCGTTTGTAGAAGTCACCGCCCGTATGAAAAAAGAACTCAGCGTGCCATTGATTACCACTAACCGTATTAATGATCCCGATGTAGCCGATGCCATTATTGCAGAAGGTCAGGCGGACATGGTGTCTATGGCACGTCCTATGTTGGCTGACCCATATTTTGTGACTAAGGCGGCGGCTGGTAAAGCAGATGAGATTAATACCTGTATCGGCTGCAACCAAGCGTGCTTAGACCATGTGTTCAGTGGTGGTGAAGTCTCTTGCTTGGTGAATCCGTATGCGTGTAATGAAACCAAGTTGATCCAACAACCCGTTGAAAAAGTCAAAAAAATTGCGGTTGTGGGCGCAGGCCCAGCTGGCTTGTCGGCAGCAACAACCGCAGCTGAGCGTGGCCATGATGTGACCCTGTTTGATGGTGCAAAAGAAATTGGTGGTCAATTTAATATTGCTAAACAGGTGCCAGGCAAAGAAGAATTTAATGAGACGATTCGCTACTTTGGCAAAATGATTGAAAAAACCGGCGTTAAGTTACAGTTAAATACTCGTGTAAATGCGCAACAGTTAATTGATGCAGGTTTTGATGAGGTATTTTTAGCAACGGGTATTGTGCCCCGTACTCCTGAACTTGAAGGGGTGGATCACCCCATGGTGATGAATTACCTAGATGTGCTGCGTGATAAAAAACCAGTGGGTAAGCGCGTGGCCGTAATGGGAGCAGGTGGTATCGGTTTTGATGTGTCTGAATACCTCACTCACGGTAAGACAAGTCCTAGCCTTAATAAGGATGAGTTTATGAAGGAGTGGGGCGTGGATTTAACCGTTACCAATCGAGGTGGCTTAGCGACGGACCCACAAGTTGAGGCATCACCTCGTGAGGTTTTCTTGTTACAGCGTAAGAAAACGAAGGTAGGCGCAGGTTTGGGTAAAACCACGGGTTGGATTCATCGTACAACCCTTAAGCACAAGCGTGTGCAGATGATGAATAATGTGAACTATCTGAAAATCGATGACCAAGGCTTGCACATTGAAGTTGGTGGTCAGCCTATGCTGCTGGCGGTTGATAATGTGATTGTTTGCGCAGGACAAGAGTCATTGCGTGAGCTACAAGTGCCTTTGCAGGACGCTGGCATTGGGGTGCACTTGATTGGTGGTGCAGATAAAGCGTCTGAACTAGATGCCAAGCGCGCGATTAAACAAGGGACGGAACTAGCTGCTGTTATCTAGTTTTTCATGGATTAGACCGTAAAACACCTCTGTCACGAATGTGCAGGGGTGTTTTGTATTTGTGAGGCAGTCTTGAAAATGGCGAGCGAGGACTGATTAGAGGGCGAATATTGTAATCATTATCACATCTTGCTCTGGTGAACTGACCTACACTCAATTTAGTTCATCATAGGTGTCGCATATGACAAACATGGCGCTAGATTGGGTTCACCCCATCTCAAGTCACATAGAAACCTTACTTATTTTTAAAGAAAACAAAGTGATACACATTTTAGGTAAAGACCAAATGGATGCCTTACTGGATTCAGAAATGGGTTTGCCTGATATGAATGGTACTTATCGAGCCGTGTTTATACAGGCTAATTATGATTGGCTGATTCAAGCTTTGGTTTGTTGCACGATTCCATTTGATGAGGCCGGTTACTGTGAGCGAGATTGGCCGTTACCGTTGCAGCGTTTGTGTGATTCGGCAGGTCCCGGCCCTGATTTTGGCGCAGGCCGAATTCGCTTAGCCTGTCGTAGTCAGTGTCCGATTTCAGGATACAAAGAAAATTTATGGGATCCTTCGACGGCTATATTTAGTGCCATTACTGAAGCATTGGATGAGTCCCAAGGCACCTTATTGCATCAGGTAACGGGTGATGAGTTTTCTACCGACGAGGTGACGAATATTAAACGGACGCTGCGCAATGAAGAGGCGGCGTACCGTAATCAGGTTCAGCAATTACAGCAAGAATTAGAGCAGCAAAAACTATTGGCTGAACGACTGGCTAAACAGTTATCAGTCATAATGGAAAAACGCTCAACACTGGATGAGCATGAGCTGCGCCAGCAAAACGAACGTTTAAATATGAAGGTGCGAGAGCAACAAGTATTACTAGAAAAACTGCGTAATGAGGCGCCACTGCAATCAAGCGAAGATGAGTCGTTGTCAGATGTCGACGATAGTATTATTCAGCGCATGCAAGATAACGATGTTATGAGTGTGGTGTTTCACCCTGGGGCTGGGCACATTAATTTATCTGCTCACCAGCTTGTAGACTATCTGGATGACCCTATTGCCTATGTAGCTCATCATATTTCATTAGGTAAGACAGAGTATTTGATTTGGCTTAAACACCATGACGACCCCCATTGTGCAGTGTGTGACAGTGCTATCTCTATTATTGGGAATCCAGCAATTTTTGATGAAAACCTAGATATTTATTGTGAACAGCATAAACCACTTGAGTAACCTTGCGGTTTGTGGAGACTAACGCATTTACATGTGTGCTGTTGTTTTATGAGTGCCACCTTTTCTAAATTACCAAAACCCATTATTCAAAGTATTACCTTGGATACGCTTAGCGCGTTTGGCGTTTCGCTGCATGTAAAGCGAGATGACTTAATTGATGATGTGGTCAGTGGTAATAAATTGTTCAAGCTGCATCACCATTTGCAGGCCTTTCATGCTCAAAATAAACAAACTTTAATCACATTTGGTGGCGCATTTAGCAATCACCTGCATGCAACCGCTTATATTGGTCAAGCCCTTGGTATTAAAACAGTTGGTATTATTCGAGCTGAACCTCACGAATTAAAAAACTTAACCCCAACGTTAAGCGATTGCCAAAGCTGGGGGATGACGCTTGCACCGGTTTCTCGTAGTGAATATAAATTAAAGCAAGACTCTGGTGTCGTGCAGAAAATTGCGAATCAATATTCAGATATTTATTGGGTACCAGAAGGTGGTGCAGGTGAGCTAGGTGTGCAAGGTGCACAGTTAATATTAGACGGTGTGGATCAGTCACACTACGATGTAATTGTGTTGGCCTGCGGAACGGGAACCACATTAGCGGGTGTTATTCGAGCAAGTGAACCGCATGTGCAGGTTATTGGTGTGCCAGTTTTGAAAGGCGCTAAATGGATGGCGGCAGAAGTTGAGCAATATTTAGATGCGGCTATGAATAACTGGCAGCTAGTATTGGATTATCATTTTTCAGGCTATGGAAAATGGAATGACGAACTGTTGAATTTCATGGCTGATATTCAGGCACAGACAGGTTTACCATTAGATCCCGTTTATACTGCAAAGGCATTTTATGGGTTAGTTGATTTAATTAGACTCAAAACAATTAACAAAGGCAGCCGAGTACTATTTATACACACGGGCGGGCTTCAAGGCGCACGTTTGTAACGAGCATTTTCTGTGTGGAATGCAAAGCATTCCACACAGTATCACCAAGAATTAAGCGACTTCGCTTGTTTCGTGGGCTTCATGGGTGCGGTTGCTACGGTATTGAGCTGGGCTCATTCCCACGTATTTAATGAAAATACGATCTAGCGTGCGACGACCTGAAAAGCCAATCTTCATGGCGATTTGCTCGATGCTTTGTTTGTTGTCCATTAACAAACTTTTTGCTTCTTCGATGCGTGAGTGCGTCAAAATCGATTTGAGTGATGTCCCTTCT
>JAWUYY010000006.1:0-55592 GCA_034110565.1 Bermanella sp.
CCTAAAACCCCCGCGGTCTTTTTAGCCGCTACCTTGCTCATGACTGCAATGTCATCTAAAACGGTGGCAATGTCGTCTAATAAAGTCAGTAAGCTAGCACCAGCCATGGCATATTCCTGTGGGTGTAAGTGAAGGTGTCAATATCATATAGGAACAAGGGTTAATTGTGTGAAACCTTGGTGTTTTCTGGCATTGTTTACCGAGGTCGGCTATGATCTGTACCCTTTATTTTCCCTGTGAATCAGGCTGTTAGGCCGAGTAAGGCTGAGAAATATTTCATGAGTTATCAGGTATTGGCGCGTAAATGGCGTCCACAATTTTTCAAGGACTTGGTCGGGCAGGAGCATGTCATGCGCGCCCTTATCAATGCCCTTGATAATCAGCGCCTGCATCATGCGTATTTGTTTACCGGTACTCGTGGAGTCGGTAAAACGACAATCGCGCGTATTTTAGCGAAGTGCTTAAATTGCGAAAAAGGCATTACATCTGAGCCTTGTGGTGAATGTAATAGCTGCCAAGAAATTACAGAGGGCCGCTTTGTTGATTTAATCGAAGTGGATGCGGCCTCACGTACTAAGGTTGAAGACACTCGCGAAATTTTAGATAACGTGCAATACGCGCCCACAAGAGGTCGCTTCAAAGTCTACCTGATCGATGAAGTACACATGTTATCGAACTCCAGTTTTAACGCCCTGTTAAAAACACTGGAAGAGCCCCCAGCACACGTAAAATTCTTGTTAGCAACAACCGATCCGCAAAAACTGCCAGCAACGATTTTGAGCCGCTGCTTGCAGTTTAATCTTAAGAATATGACCCCAGAACGCATAGTGGGGTATTTGAAAAATATCCTTGGCCAAGAAAATATCCCAGCTGAAGAGCCCGGTTTGTGGCTATTAGGTCGCGCGGCTGAAGGCAGTATGCGTGACGCACTAAGTTTAACAGACCAAGCCATTAACTTTGGCCAGGGCACTATCAAAGAACTGGATGTTGCCAGTATGCTGGGCACGGTTGATCGTGGTCGTGTATTTCAATTGGCCATCGCCTTAGCGGAAGCAGATGCCACCACCGCGCTACAGCTGGTTGCGCAAATGGCTGAGCACGCAGTGGATTTCAATAATTTACTGGCGGACCTTATTCTCTTGATTCACCGCATAGCCATTGCCCAAGCGGTGCCAGACGCGGTTGATAATAGTCAGGGTGATAAAGAACAAGTACTGACATTGGCGCAGGCCATGAGTCCGGCCATGGTACAGCTAATGTATCAGGTGGCATTGACAGGTAAGCGAGATTTACCGCTCGCACCTGAACCTCGCTCTGGTATGGAGATGACGTTACTGCGGATGATAAACTTTGCGCCGGTGGGCCAGCAGGCCGAAGCGCAAAGCCCCGCGGGAGTGCCCCAGGTAAAAAAGCCTGATCTGGCGCATCTCAAGCGCCAGATAATCAACACGGCGCAAGATACAAGCAGCGAAGCAAGTCCACCTTTAGTCCAGGCTTCGCCAGTGGTGGATGCTATGCCTGAATCAGTGGCCGCGCCTGTTGTAGAAACATCGCCAGATAGTGATTTCATCCCGAAAACCGGTGAAGAGCTCATTGCACCTCAAGCGGATCCAATTCAAACGCCAGTGCCTGCTCAAGTCAGTGCGCCAGCAAAAGATGAATTAGGTGTGCCTTGGGACACGTCGAACGAGCCTCATATTGAGCCAGTGGTTGAACCCACTTTTGTACCACTGCAAGAAATACCAGCTGTGTCGGCTCCGCTTGAAATACCTGTCCAAGCGCCTAGTGACGCAACGATAGTTAAGCCCCAGCCTGACACCATTGAGCCCCCTGTTCAAACAGCTAATATGGCGATTGTTCAACCCACAAGCACAGCGGTTGAACCGGTTAATGTTGAGTCAGCTGAAGAACAAGCTGAACAAGCCAGAGCCGTAGCTAAGCAAGCTCAGGCAGAACAAGAGTTGGCAGAACTTAGAGTGATGCCACTTAATAGCGACAGTTGGCCGCTTATCTTCAACGCTTTGCCTTTAGAAGGCATGCTGCGCAATTTGGTCGCCAATACATGTTTGATGCAGTTTGATGCTGGCCAATTGATATTTCATAGCGATGCGGGTCACATGCGTTTGTTTGGCGAAGCCCACCAAAAGCGTTTTGCACAAGTGCTTAATGAGGCCTTGAATCAAGCCTATCAAGTGCAAGTGTTAGAAGGTCCTATTCAGTTTGAAACACCAGCCCAACGCGCACAGCGCCTGCAACAAGAGCGGTTGGTACAAGCAGTAGCGAGCATAGAGCAAGACCCGAAAGTACAAGCCCTGCGACAAGCGTTCAATGCGCAGGTTATAATGGACACGATTACACCTATAGATTAAAACTGTGGGTGCTTACCAACCAATCAATCATTGAGGAATTCAACATGATGAAAGGCGGCATGGGCAACTTGATGAAGCAAGCCCAAAAAATGCAAGAACGTATGCAAAAGGCTCAAGAAGAACTGGCCAATGCATTAACCACCGGCGAGTCAGGTGCTGGTCTTGTGAAAATTGTAATGACGGGTCGTCACGACGTTAAAAGCGTGTCTTTAGATGACAGCTTGATGGAAGAAGATAAAGAAATTATCGAAGACCTAGTAGCTGCAGCGGTAAACGATGCAGTGCGTAAAATCGAAGCGACTAGTTCTGAGAAAATGGGCTCAATGACCGATGGCATGGGCTTACCTCCAGGCATGAAACTTCCTTTTTAAGGAATAGAGCAGGTTATGGCATCTCTCAGCCCACTGATAAATGAATTAGTACAGGCTCTCACCATCTTACCGGGTGTGGGTCCTAAGTCAGCCCAGCGTTTGGCTTTGTATTTACTTGAGAAAGACAAAGCAGGCGCGGCCAGTTTGGTGGCAACCTTAAGCGAGGCTTTAGATAAAGTGGGGCATTGTCAGCAGTGCCGTAACCTCACTGAAACTGAATTTTGTCCGATTTGTGATGACTCCAAGCGCAACGATGATCAATTGTGCGTAGTTGAAACACCCGCTGAAGTATTAGCCATTGAGCAAACCGGTTTTAAGGGCCGTTATTTTGTTTTGTTTGGTCGATTAAGTCCCATCGAAGGGATTGGTCCAGATGCCCTTGGTTTGGATAAGCTTAAAAGTTGGGTGCTCGAAAAAAGTGTGCAGGAAATTATTTTAGCCACCAATCCCACTGTTGAAGGTGAAGCCACCGCTCAATACATCCAACAAATGTTTGCCGGCAAAAACGTCGATGTGAGTCGTATTGCTCATGGTGTGCCACTAGGCGGCGAATTAGAGTATGTGGATGGCGGCACTTTGGCTCATGCACTTGCTGGTCGTAAAAGCGTTTATTAATCCATTTTTTTGCTCCCTTGCCTCCCATAAATAAGGCCCATATGATTTATATTCAAGACAACCAAGCCTTGGCGGATGCAGCTGAATATTGGATGACAGTTAAGCGAATTGCACTGGACAGCGAATTCATGCGCGTGGATACGTTTTATCCGAAACTTGCGCTTATTCAAATTAACGACGGTCGCGATACGTATTTAATTGATCCGTTAACCATTAGTAAATGGCAGCCCTTGTGCGATGTTTTTACCTGCCCAAGTATAGTGAAAGTACTGCATAGCCCAAGTGAAGATTTTGATGCCTTCTTTCATAATTTAGGCGTCTTACCTGAACCAATGCTCGATACCCAATTAGCGGCATCTATGGCCAGTTTAGGCGGCATCATGGGGTATCAAAAGCTGGTGAAAATTTTGTTAGATGTTGATCTTGAAAAAGGTGAGACACGCAGTGATTGGTTACAACGTCCATTAAGTGACAACCAACTGCATTACGCTGCGGATGATGTTACACATTTGTTCCCTATGACAGATATGCTCGAAGCGCGGTTAAAAGAACAAGGTCGTTGGCAGTGGTTATTGGATGATTGTAAGCAAGTGTTAGAAGACTGGCGCGCGACTCAGATAGCGGGTTATTCCTATGAGCGAGTCAAGAAAGCCTGGATGCTCAAAGGACACCAACTGAATGTGTTAAGTCAGCTGGTGGATTGGCGTGAAGCGCGCTGTAAAGAAGTAAATAAACCTCGTGGTCATTTAATCAATGATGCATTGCTAATGGAATTAGCCATGCGCTTGCCTCAAGCGGTAAACCAACTATCTTCAATAAAGGGGATACGCCAAGCGACGGTGCGTAAAGAAGGGGAACAAATCATACAGTTGATTCAGCGTTGTAAAGATACCCCTCAAGTCGATTGGCCTGCACGCATGGATCGACCATTATCACAAAGTGCAGGTGAATGGTTTAAAAAAATGCGCCGAAAAGTGGATAAAATTGCTGAGCAATTAGATGTGCCACCTGAACTGTTAGCCCGCAAAAAAAGCTTGGAAGCCATGTTGCGTGAGGGTTATCCAGATGGGCCGTTTCATATTCCGCAAGGGCTTCAAGGATGGCGAGAAGAGGTAGTGGGTCAGCCACTATTGGATGTATTAAACCAATTATCAAAGCAATCTTAATTGAGTAACCGCCATGAAAAAGAAATTATTAACTGTCTGGTCTAGCCCTAAAAAAGAAGAGATGTATTTGTATACCGATCGTCTTGAAGGGTTAAAGCGTGTACCAAAAGAGCTATTGAAAATGTTTGGCACACCCAAAGAAGTGATGGGGTTGCCATTAAATGAAGAGAAACAGCTTGGCCGGGCAGATGCAAAAAAAGTACTAAGTGAAATTGTAACGAAAGGTTTTTATTTACAGATGCCCCCCGTACGTGATGACTATATGTTGGACTTACATAAAGATACGTCAGCTAAGTACACCGATATAATTTAGAAACGATCACCATCACTCATGCTTTATTGTAAGCGAGTTGTTGGATGGGGTAACGAAACCCATCGGTGATATTAAGTTTAAGCTTAAATAGAAAACGACAAGGTGCACACCATGGCCAAAAAAGAATTACCCTTTTGGCAAACAAAAACCTTACAAGATATGAGTAAGGATGAGTGGGAAAGCCTATGCGATGGTTGTGCAAAGTGCTGCCTGCATAAGTTAGAAGACGAAGACACAGGTGAAGTGCATTACACCGAAATAGTATGCCGTTATCTAGATCGTGAAACCTGTGGCTGTACCGAATATAAGCGCCGTCAAGAACTGGTCCCTAATTGTGTTTGGTTGAAACCAAAAGACGTCAACGAGTTTCATTGGTTACCGTCCAGTTGCTCGTACCGCTTAATCAGTGAAGGTAAGCCGTTACCAAAATGGCACCATTTGCGTAGTGGCGATAAAGATTTAATTCATAAACGTAACCAGTCGATGCGTCGTAAAGGCATTCCGGATGATAAAATCCCGGAAGAAGACTGGGAAGATCATATTATTTGGATGGAGTAATTATGGCGTATTACGAGACGTATCAATGGGCTTGGGTTGTTTATTTATTAGCGGCTGTTGGTATGTACTATGTGGTAGTAAAATTCACTAAATACTGGCGCAATGAAGATGTTAAGAATTACTTACGCATGATCAGTGCGGTGGTGTTGTTCACGCCGGCCTATCATACTTTAGATGGCATTCAAGCACTTTCACCGGCTTACATAGTATTGTTTGGTGAATTGCTTACAAACGGTGCGGCGGCCTCTTTACAAGGGGTTATACCTTTGTTGCTAGCTTTATTACTTGGTGCTGTTGCGCTGGCTGTTCAGGCATTTATTAATAGTATGCTTGCAAAGCATAAAAATCGTTAAAAAGAAGATTATGGGCGCTTTATTATTAAAATTGAAAAATGTACCTGAAGATGAATACCATGAGGTATGTCATTTGTTAGAGGAACATGAGTTGGCCTACTATGAAACCACTAGTGGTTTTTGGGGGGTTGGCATGGCGGCTATATGGTTGAGTGATGCTGCTCAACTGAATAAAGCTCACGAATTATTGAACGAGTATATGCACACTCGACAAAAAAAAGTGCAGGCTGAGTTAGAGGCTGCGCACCAGGGTGGTCAAGTACGAACCCTAGCATCTACCTTTGCACAGCAACCGCTTACCTTCTTGTTATATTTCCTCGCCGTTGTTGGCATACTGGCATTGAGTGTATTGCCGTTTTTAGGGTTTATCTAAACTCGCTTTTTATTTAAAAGGTGAGTGCAACCGTCAGCTTTAAGTACAGGTAATGCTTTCACTTTTTTGCTCGTGATATCTTTATGCACGTTTTACAGGTGCAATCGAGTTTGTGTCCATTCTCGTTGGTCGGTATTGAGTCAAAATCCAATATGAAATCATTAGGGTACTCGGTTTGTAATTTTACAGGCTTGAGTTTTTGTTGTTCTGCCTGCTGAGTCAAAGTGGGAATGCCGGACTCTTTCCAAGTAATATTCTTAAGACTTTGATTCACCTGAATTTGTACTTGTTTTTCTTGTTGGTCCATTTCGGTCGTCCTAACGTCATGCACAATGGCTGAACATAGGTTATTTCCACGGACTTTTCTTTATGCTTTGGTATGAGTTACTAAGGTCGAATGAGACAGAGTGTGTAGAGTTTGAACCGGTTCAAACTTTTTTGGCGAGTATTGTCTCTTAATGATAAAAGCCAGCCGGTGATGACTGGCTTTGTCTAGTTGGATACAAATATAGATTAATATTTTTGGGCAAGTGCTAAGTGGTCCATAAAGGTACGCTTGTCCACCTCACCTACGATACGCAATTCACTAAGCTCATCACCTTGGCTGAAAAATAAAACAGCAGGAGGACCGAATAAACCAAATTGATTAAGCAGGTTTAATTGGTCGTCTGAATTTTTTGTCATATCCAATTGGATAAATGCCACATTCTTCATTTGCTGTTGAGCGTCTGTTTGACTAAAAATTTCGTTGTCCATAATTTTACATGCAATGCACCAGTCAGCGTAAAAATCTAATACGGCTATTTGGTTGTTGTCGGCCGCTTTTTGCAGCGCGAGGTTAAACTCGTCGCTGGTTGTAATCATTTTTGAGAGATCATGAGATTGAGATCCTTGTGCAGTACTCACGTTAATGGTGTTGCTCCCATTAAGTGTGCCTAAAGGTTGTAAAGGGTTTGTTTGACCGGATACGGCACCTATAATCAGTAATGCACCATAAAAGCAGGTAATAAGGCCGAGAGATTTAAATAATCGTGACCAACTTTGCGTACCAGGCTCGAAAGCGCCAAGGTAAACACCACTGGTAATTAACAGTGTCGCCCATAGCATCATAGTCACACTGGCCGGAACGATGCGCTCAAGTAACCAAATTGCCACGCCTAGTAAAGCCACACCAAATACATTCTTAACGGCATTCATCCAGACTCCAGCCTTAGGTAAAAAGCGACTGCCTCCTGTGCCAATCAGTAATAAAGGTAAACCCATCCCTAATCCTAAGGCTAATAGTGCAGCACCGCCTAATAGAGCGTCTCCTGTAGTCGATATATAGACTAGGGTTCCAGCTAAAGGGGCACTAACACAAGGACTAACCACTAAAGCAGATAGTACGCCCATAATGGCAACACTAATGAGTTGGCCACCTTGTTGGTTTTGATTGATCTGGTTGAGTTTATCTTGCAACGCTCTAGGCAATTGAAGCTCATAAAAACCAAACATAGACAAAGATAGCAACACAAAGACGGTGGAGAATGTCCCTAGAACCCATGGGCTTTGCAAGTAAAGCTGAATATTAGCCTTAGCCCCAAAGTAACCCACCAATACACCTGCACTGGCGTAGGCGAGAGCCATGGCCACCACATACGTCAAAGACATAACAAAGGCTCTGCGCGTGGTGATATTACCTTGTCCCACAATGATACTGGATAAAATAGGGATCATAGGGAACACACAAGGTGTAAACGCTAAGCCCACACCCAGAGCGAAGAAAATAAGCATTTGCCAAGCTAGGCTACCAGATTGTAGTAAAGCCGTAATTGAAGAGACATCTTCTGAATCCACTGCAGCATTAATAGTGGCTTTAGGCGCGGTATCAGTGTTCAGCGGCAAATCGGTTAATATAAGCTCTCGTTTTTGAGGCGGGTAGCATAGGCCCGCTTCTGCACAGCCTTGGAAGCCAAGGGTGACAGGGGCGCTAGACGTTGTTTGAGCAAATATAGTCAGCTCATGCTTAAATATCTTTACTAGACCAAAATACTCGTCTTGTTTCTCAATTGGGATTTGTTCGCTCGTAAAAGGTATTGTTTTACCTTCTTGCTTTAAGCTTAAGCGTGATAGATACAAATAGTAATGATCCGCAATATCAAAACGTATTTGTAGTTCTTCCCCTACATACGAGGATTGATAGCTAAATGCCTGATCTACGGGTAAAAATTCGTTATCCTCAGCGTGACTGAATGCACTGAAAACGATTATGCTTACGAATAAACTTAAGGTAATTAAAGTCTGCTTCATTAGGTGACTCCACTTATTTGATGCTGCCATAATAAATCTGAAATTGTTAAGGAACCCTTAAGGTTCCAAAGCCATACTGAAATCATCAATATACGGTGCATTATATGAAAACTATTATCTCTTCACTTAATAAGCTATTGCTGGTCGCTATTTTATTTATGAGTATGCCGACCCATGCAGAGCAGTGGATTAGCAAATTCGATTTAGCGCAATACAAAAACAAAGTCGTTTATTTGGACTTTTGGGCATCATGGTGCGGCCCGTGTCGTAAATCGTTTCCTTGGTTAAATGACATTCAAGCTAAGTATAAGAATCAAGGTTTGGTGGTTATCGGTGTTAATTTAGATACTGAGTTAGATCAAGCTAAAAAGTTTTTAAAAGATGTGCCTGCCAATTTCAGAGTTTACTCTGATCCTGATGGTAAGTTAGCTGAAAAATATAAATTAGTGGGCATGCCAAGTTCGTTTGTGATTGACGGAAAAGGAAAGGTTCGTCATCGCCATGTAGGTTTCAAAAAAAGCAATATTGACGAATATGAAAAAAGTATCGTCTCATTGCTTAACGGTCTAAAGAAATAAAATACTAAACCGGAGGGTTTATGAAAATTATTACCTTATTACTTATTTTAAGTACGTTAACAATTTCGGGTTGTAGTTCGTTAGGTGTAAAACCATGGGAAAGAGATATTCTTGCTCGTGAAGATATGGCATTAGATAACGCACCTATGGATAGTGGTTTTGACGATCATATCTATTTTAGTAAAGAAGCCAGCAGTGGCGGTAAAAGCTTCGGCGGTGGCGGATGTGGCTGTAACTAATACAAATCATCACTTATAAGCGTTTTGAGGTAATTATGAATTCACATTCTCCACAAAAAAAGAAAACTAGAAATATCCGAGGTGCCTTAGCGACCGCAACAGGTTGTTTGTTAGGTGCCACAGCTCAAGCACAAACAGCAGAGGATTGGAAAACGGATGTTTCATTATTGATTTATAATGAGACCGATCGTGTTAGTGCATTTGAACCAGCTATAGCACTTAAAAAAACCTATGAAGACGATAGTGTATTAGGTTTTAAATTAGTTTATGACGCATTAACGGGGGCTTCACATAATGGTGCGGCTGAAAGTGATGCAGTACAAACCTTTACTCGCCCAAGTGGTAACGGTAGTTATCAAACGTCTGCTGGTGAAGTGCCTCTAGACGATACGTTCAGGGACTCCCGTGTTAGTTTTAGTGCAAACTATGAGCAGCCTATCGGTCGTTTTAATAAAATGATTTATGGCGGTAACGTTTCAGCAGAGCATGACTTCACATCTATGAGTGGTAGTGCAACTTATCTGCATGATATGAATCAGCGCAATACAACGTTAAGCTTTGGCCTAAGTTTTGAGTACGATGACATCACCCCAGAAGGGGGACTTCCTGTCGCGTTCAGTGAAATGCAAGTGAATACAAATGCACAACTGCGAGGGGAAGATTCGGATACTCGCACCATGAGTGAAGTGTTATTTGGTGTGACACAAATAATCGATCGTTACACAATTGTTCAGCTCAATTACGGCTATTCACAAAGCAGTGGTTATCACACTGATCCGTATAAAATTGTATCGGTGTTAAATCCGGATGGTAGTTTAGATCCAGCTAATGGTCTTAGCGGTACTTATATTTATGAGAATCGTCCGGATAGCCGCACTAAGCAAAGTCTTTACGGTAAAGTGAAACGCTATATGGGTGGTGATGTAGCGGATATCTCTTATCGCTATATGTGGGATGACTGGGATGTGGTCTCCCATACTATAGATACCCATTATCGTTTTAACATGAGTGATAATTTTTATATCGAGCCTCATGTGCGTTACTATCAGCAACAAGAAGCGGAGTTTTACCGTTATAGTATTAGCAACACGGAAACGACACCTGAATTTATTACTGCGGATTATCGTTTAGGCGACATGACGGCAACTACACTTGGGGCTAAAGTTGGCTTTATGGCGGGTGGCTATGCGAATAGCGTGCGCTTAGATATGTACCAGCAATCCGGTGATGAAAGCCCATCAGATGTAGACGCATTAATTCTTCAGTACAACATTAGCTTTTAACATAACAGTGAGAATAAAGCGGGTTTTCCGCTTTATTCTTTTTTCTTTCCTAGAAGTGCTAATTTAAGATTTAATCAATGCGCATATTATTACTCGAAGATGACATGCAATTGGCCTCTGGTTTGAAGCAAAGGCTGCAAGGTGAGCATTATGCGCTTGATCATTTTGACCATGTAAAGACAGCCTTATCGGCCACTCAGCACGAACATTACGATTTAGTTATTCTTGATTTAGGCCTGCCCGATGCGGATGGTTTTAGTTTCTTAAAGCAGTATCGAGTGATGCATGCTAGCCCTGTTTTAATCTTGACAGCAAGAGACAATATCGATGATAAAATCAAAGGCTTAGATTTAGGCGCCGATGATTATCTAGCCAAACCATTTGATGTAAATGAATTACAAGCAAGAATTCGCGCGCTAATACGGCGCAGTGCTGGTCGAGCCAGTAATCTTATTGAATACCTTGATATTGAACTCGATCAAAAATCAAGAAGTGTTTTTTATCAAAAAGTACCTGTGAACCTAGCACGCCGAGAATTTAACCTATTAGAAGTTCTGTTACAAAATCAAGGCAAGGTCATGTCTCGAGTATCATTAGAACAAAATCTATATAGCTGGGATGATGATATTGAAAGCAATGCCCTTGAAGTCCATATCCATAATCTGCGTAAAAAACTCTTTACTAGCCTGATTAAGACGGTTCGTGGTGTTGGCTATATGGTCCCTAAAGTATGATTGCCTTGTTGAAGCGTAAGATTAAATTCTCCATAAATCGTTTTTTAATTGTAGGTATATTATCGTTTACTACCCTTTATATTGCTGCTATTTATATTTTAAGTCAGCGTCAGGCTGTGCATGAGATAGAAGAGTTATTTGATGCGCAGTTATCACATAGCTCTTATATATTAAAAAACTTATTAGGTGAGAGTGTTTCAACTGTTGATCAAAATAGTGAGTATTTACCAGTAGTATATTACGGATTTGATGAAGAGGCTTCTATTTCTAATAATGCACTTTTTTATCAAAAGAAAGTGGCTTATCAGATTTATAACAATCAAGATAAGTTATTAATTACCTCCGGTAGCTCACCTAAGACGCGCTTCTCTGATAAAACCGTAGGTTTTTCAGATATAAATATTAACGATGAAAATTGGAGGGTATTTACCTTATACGATGAAGATTGGGATTTCTGGCTTCATGTAGGCGAGAGTGAATCTATACGAGATGAGCTTGCTAATGAAATTGCCAAGCAAACTCTATGGCCTGGCTTGGCATTACTTCCTTTAGCCCTTTTTTTATTGACCATCATAATACGACTAGCTCTTCAGCCCTTAAAGCAATTAACAATTAATATCAAAAAACGGGATCCAAAAAATTTAACCGCTATATCGTTAACACAAACCCCGAAGGAAATTAAACCGGTTGTAGATTCCCTTAATAATTTATTTGTACGCTTGAATGATGCGATTTGCAGAGAGCAAAGACTAACAGCAGATGCGGCTCATGAACTGCGCACGCCGTTATCTGTCATTATGCTTCATGCACAAAATGCGATTGCTGCCAGTAATGATCAAGATCGAAATGTAGCTCTCAAAGAACTAGAGACAGGGGTAATGCGAGTATCTCGATTGTTAGAGCAATTATTAACCTTATCTAAAGTGTCTCCCGAAACTATCCCTGTTGATGATTTAACATTCTATCCGTTATGTCAGGAGATAATGGCACAAATGGCGCTTCCTATTTTGGATAAACACCAAGAGTTAGAGTTATCGTGTAGTGAAGAAGTAAAATATATTAAGGTTTTAGGTAGTCACTTTTTATTAGAGATTTTACTTCGAAACTTAATTGATAATGCAAGAGAGTATTCTCCGGAGAATGGCGACATTCACTTGTCTATATTTGATAAGGCATCATTTTTAGAGGTAGTGGTTGAAGATTCAGGACCCGGTGTTAAGCCAGAATATTATGATCGACTAACGAATCGTTTCTATCGCGAACATCAAAATCAAGGTAAAGGAGCGGGCTTGGGGTTGTCGTTGGTGAAAAGTATTGTGGACTTTCATCATGGTGAGTTGCAATTTAGTCAATCTTCTTTGGGTGGGTTAGCGATTAGGGTTTCGATACCTAAATCACAGGTATGAAATCAATTACTATTTACAATATTTCTGCCATCGCTCTTAGATTGGTATAACGCCTTGTCGGTTCGTATCATGAAATCTTTAAGTGATTCACCACTGATTAATTCCGCTATGCCAAAACTGGATGTAATCTTTATATTCTTGTTTATTTTAAGATCTTCAATGATGATGCGTATTTTTTCAGCCACATGTCTAGCCTCTTTTAAGCCTGTGTGAGGCAACAGAATCATGATCTCATCGCCGCCCCAACGGGAAATAGTATCAATCTCTCTGATTTGGCCTTGGATAGTCTTGGTAATGGCTATGAGCACTTGATCACCAACAGCATGACCGTGCTGGTCGTTAATATTTTTAAAATGATCAATATCGACTTCGATTAAGGATAAACACTCATTGAATCGTTTTGTGCGTTCTATTTCTTTATTAAGTATTCGTTCAAAGTGCAGGCGGTTAGATGTTTCGGTTAAGGCATCCGTCATGGCAAGAGTTTGAGTTTCGGAAATTTTAGCTTCTAACTTAGCGTTTAGCTCGGTTAGCTCTTCAGTGCGTTTGTGGATGAGTGCTTCTAAGCTTTGGTTCTTTTTTTTGTATTCTTCTAATAACAGTACATGGCTGTGAATGCAGTGATGTGCTCCTATCATGCGCAATACGGTACCATCTTCTTTGCGTTTCACGATTATGGCGTTGTCTTCTATCCAAAGGTATTCACCACTTTTCATTCTGCAGCGATACCGAACCTTGTATTGACCAGTATTTTGATGAATGTAATCATCAAAATTTTTCATTACGTGAGAGTAGTCTTCTGGGTGAATCAGGTTTTCCCACGTGAGTACGGTATCTTCAAAGCAATACGGGTCGTAACCCAGCATGGCAAACCAGGGCTTATTACGAAGGACTTCACCTGTTTCGCCATTCCAATCCCATATACCGTTATCGATGATGTCTAGTAGACCATCGAGAACAGTATTATTTATTTCAGGTATTGGGCGTCTTGTCATCGTCTTTAAAATTGGATGTGTTTAATTCAGTATAGGTAGTTTGAAAAAAAATCACGATAAAATACTAGACGACTCAGTCAAAAGGTTGAGTTATTAGCTAAAAATAGTCGAAAAAAATACTTTAAATACCTAAAGGAAATTAGACCAACTTAAAAATAGTCATTTAGATTTATTTGGTGTTGCTAAAAACTTAAATGTATCTGCAGACATGTTTATTTTATATAAGATTCCGCTATAACAGGTTAGGGCTGTCATAACGGAGAAGAAAATTAATTCTTTTGCATCCCTTCAAGTAAAACTAAAAGATCTTTCAAACTGCTATCAAGCTGCGTTTGTTGCTGAGGGTTAAGGTTTGAGAGAATATATTTCTCATTCTGAACATGTTCATCTACCGCTTTGTTAATGATGTCAAAACCAGTAGGTGAAAGCTTAACGAGTTTACTGCGTGCATCATGCTCATTCGCTACTCTTTCAATTAAGCTTCTTTTTTCTAATTGAGTCATTCGGTGAGTCATGGTGCCTGACGTCACCATCAATGTAGAAAATAATTCAGTGGGAGCAAGGCAATAGGGGCTACCTGAGCGCAACAGGGTAGCTAGCACATCAAATTCCCAGAAGCTTAAATCGTGTCGTTCAAATACTTTGTTCAGTTGAGGTTGCATCAGTGTATGACAGCGTTTTAATCGTCCAATGATGGCCATGGCGCCAATGTCTAGTTGAGGCTTTTCTACTTTCCATTGTTCGATAATGGGATCTATACCATCTAATTTATCGTGTTTACTCATTTAAAATTTATCTTGAACTCAAGATAACTCCATGCCAGAATTAATATATCTTAACTTAAAGATAAATATTTTTTGAGTATTTGTCGAGGTAAATACAATGAGAACTGTGCTTTGGACATTAATAACGGCATTAGCGCCCATTCTTTGGGGGACAACATACATAGTGACAACAGAGGTATTACCCGCGGGAATGCCTTTTACAGCGGCTGTTATACGCTGCTTGCCTGCAGGCTTGATCTTGATAGCCATTAGCCAATACATGCCAGCTAGGTCTGAGTGGAAAAAGCTGTTTATTTTATCGTTTCTTAATTTTGCACTTTTTCAAGGAAGCTTGTTTATCGCTGCATATCGATTGCCTGGAGGCTTAGCGGCCATGATTGGAGCGATTCAGCCTCTAATTGTTTTAGCTTTAAGTTGGTTAGTATTGATGCAGAAGCCTCCAAAATTAACGGTATTTGCATGCTTGGGAGCACTTGTTGGCATGGCCTTATTGATTATGGCTCCTATGTCAGCTGAGGGGGTGCATTGGGACGATGTAGGTATTATGGCCGCATTCTTAGGTGCCATTAGCATGGGATTTGGCATTTTTTATTCTAAGTATTGGCAAGAAAAACCATCAACAAATACGCCACTTTTAGCTTTTACAGGTTGGCAGTTAGCGCTAGCAGGCGTCATGTTGTTGCCATTCTCTTTGGTGATAGACCCGAGCCTTCCTAGCCTGTCTCAAGAACATATATTGGGTTACAGCTACTTAACATTAGGAGGCACGCTATTTACGTATTTGGTCTGGTTTAACGGCGTACAGAAGTTACCGTCTGCTGCGGTATCGGCACTGGGATTATTAAGTCCAATCTCCGCTATCGTGCTGGGCTGGGCCATATTAGATGAAAGCATAGAAGGTTGGGCATTGGTTGGACTGGTGATTGTTATCGCCAGTGTGTTAACCGTGCAGTGGAGCCAGTCGCGCACAAGCCTTATTGAGCAAACTGATATTTTAACGATTAAACACAAGGAAAAAACAGCATGAACTTAGCCATTAAAAAGATGATTGAAGAACGTACCTCCGTGAGTAAATATACTCTGTATGAAATGGATAGTGCGAGCATTGAAGAGTTGGTGCGCTTATCCAGCTTGTCACCATCGGCGTACAATTTACAGAATTGGAAATTCATCGCTGTCCAGTCAGTACAAGCTAAAAGTGCTCTACAAGCAGCGGCTTATGGACAACCGCAAGTACTTGAAGCATCCGTTACATTTGTCGTATGCGGACAAATCGAAGCTCATCATTCACTTGCTAAAACCTTGCAGTTATCGGTTGACGATAATGTTATGCCAGAAGGAGTAGCCCAATCTTGGGTGAAAGCAGCTTCGCAAAGTCATCAAGGCAACTTAGCTGTACAACGTGATGAAGCTATTCGCTCTGCGTCTCTTGCTGCTATGACATTAATGTATGCGGCACAGGCTATGGGATTTGGAAGCGGTGCAATGGGCGGCTTTGATGCTCAACAGGTGAAAGAGGCCTTTCAGTTAGATGCTAATGATATTCCCGTGATGCTAGTGACAGTAGGAAGAGCAGGGGAGAGTAATTGGCAGCAAAAAATACGCAATCCAGTAGAAGAAATTTTACGTTACGCGTGAGAATGAATATGCACCTAAAAAGCCCGCATCAGCGGGCTTTTTAGGTGTAAGTTAAACATTCAATAATAAATGTTCCCTTTCCCATGGGGTGATTTCTCGATGGTATTGGCGTAATTCCTCACGCTTCACCTCTGCGTATATATGGCAAAAATCTTCGCCTAATACTTGGTGAACGTCTTTGTCACCAATAAAGACAGCAAGTGCTTCATCTAATGTGGTGGCGAGGGCTTTCGTTTCGTCCTCAATCTCACCTTTAGCCGGTTGCTCTGGTTCGATTTGATTCATTAAACCAAGGTAACCACAGGCTAAACTGGCCGCAATGGCGAGGTAAGGGTTGCAGTCAACACCCACGATGCGATTCTCTAGGCGTCTATCTTGAGATTTTGAATTAGGGACACGTAGACCCGTGGCACGATTATCATAGCCCCAGGCCATGTTAGTTGGTGCACTGGAGTTGGTGTCAGATTCAAATCGTTTATACGAGTTGACGTTCGGTGCCATTAGCGGCATCACTTGCCCTAGATATTTTTGCGAGCCGCCAATAAAGTGGAAAAACTGCTCACTGGCATCACCTTGCTCATTAGAGAAAATATTCTTGCCTGTTTTAGTATCAAGAACACTTTGGTGAATGTGCATGGCACTGCCTGGTTCATCACGCATAGGCTTGGCCATGAAGGTGGCAAACATACCGTTATTTAACGCGGCTTCTCGAATAATACGTTTAAAATAAAAAACTTGGTCGGCCAACAATAATGGATCAGCGTGGGATAAGTTAATTTCAACCTGACCGGCACCATCTTCTTGAATGACCGTATCAATGGTTAATCCCGCGTCTTCGGCATAATCGTAAATGGTATCGATCACCGGGCCGTATTCATCTACCGCAGACATGGAATAAGATTGGCGCCCTGAGCCCGAACGACCGGTTCGCCCAACGGGTGGCTGAATTGGCTCATTTGGGTCAACATTAGGCTTGATCAGATAGAACTCTAGTTCAGGGGCCACGATCGGTTGCCAGCCTTGAGCGTTATACAATTCAATAACACGCTTGAGAACATTTCGTGGCGCATACTTGACCGGCTCACCGTTTTGATCGAACAGATCATGAATAACCTGCAACGTTGCTTCTTTCGCCCAGGGTACCGCCATCGCGGTAGACATGTCTGCTTTGAGCACCATGTCTCCTTCAGCCCATTGGTTTTCGATATCCATTTCAACATCTTCACCTGTGATGGTTTGATAGAAAATGGAGATAGGTAAAAAGAGATTATGATCCGGTGAAAACTTACTTAAAGGCATAGATTTGCCACGAGACATGCCGGCTAGGTCAGGAATGATACATTCCACTTCATCGACCTTGCGAGTGCCGCGATAGGTTTGGAACGCTTCTGGTAATTCATGTAACCAGCTGAGGTGATCTTGCTGACTCATAGTCAACTCCAAGATTTGTTTTTTAAAACGCTTTTGCAGGGTCAATTTGACTGTCTCTCGGTGTGATCTGGTTGATACTTAACCGAGGGGCAAATTTAAACTGAGCAGGTGCAACTTTATTAAATATCAATTACTTAACTGTACTAAGTCGAGTAATTATTCGGATATCAGGTGGTTTATCCTGCATGTTTTGATGGCTTTTAGCAAGTTGAAGCATTTGCTTAGTATAGCTAAGCACCTAATCTTGCTTATAGGCCGTCTAAATTAATATGAATTTATTGTTACGTAGGTGATTTTTTGGCGGGCAAGAGTGCTTTTTTTTGGCATACTAGGCCCACCACGCCCATACCACTTAGAGTAAGCATTAGCTTGAGGCGAGGATAACAAAATGAAATATATGGGACTGGAAAAATAAATGGCTTATCGAGCAGTTAAAGCCTTCCTTTTTACCTTGTGTTTAGCCCCTGTAACTTGGGCAGACGAGGTATTAAGCGGGGAAACCTTTACTGCCATGGATGGTATGTTTAACGAACAGGCGATGGAAATGCCTGAAGTGCTCACGGCAGCACGTCTTCGACAATCCCAACTGGATACTCCAGCTTCGGTTACCGTCATTGAAGCCGACACCATTGCTGCGCTTGGCTTTAAAGATATTGAAGAAATCTTTCGCCTCGTGCCGGGCATGCTGGTGGGTTATCACAGTGGCTTCGGTGAGAAAGCCCCATCAGTCTCTTATCATGGTACGAATGCCCCCGAGCACAGGCGATTACAAGTACTTATCGATGGGCGCAGTGTATTTAAACCAGGTTTAGCCCGGGTTGAATGGATCGATATTCCTCTAGCAATAGAAGACATTGCTCGTATTGAGGTGATTCGAGGCCCTAACTCTGCTACTTACGGCGCAAACTCCTATCTTGGTACAATAAATATTCTGACTAAACACCCAAGTGATTCCCAAGGCGGTGTGGCTAAAGTCACTGTTGGCAATAGAGACGTGACTAATTCTTATGTCAATATATCGGAACGTATTTTGAATACGGATTTTAGGTTGACTGTCGGATCGAAAAAGAAAAGTGGATTTGATTATGAATTTTTAGAGGGTGAAAAAATAGAAAATCGAGATGGTGTCGACGGTGTCTATTCCACACTTAGAACCTTCACATCGTTTTCACCTAGTCTTTCGATGGAGTGGCAAGCAGGTTACAAACATGGCGTAAATGAACAGACGCAAACATTAAGTAAAGCGCAAGTCATGTACCTTGAACCAGAAGATATTACTGCAGAAGACATATTTTTATGGACCAGATTTAATAAGGAATTTAGTCGCAATCAAGTTGGCCAAATTCAAGTTTATAGCGAACAATTTAAACGAACCTCTGAGTGGGGTGCTTGTATTACTCCCGCCGCAGCTGCAGTATTCGGTGTTGTGCAGCCATGTGGTGTGTTTAATCAAAATTTAGATGAAAGAAAGTCTGAATTTGAATACCAACACACATCAACCTGGAATGCTGATTTCCGGACAGTTGCAGGTGTTCGCTATCGCTTAGATCAGCTTGATTCTGAAACATATAATGGTGGTTATTCTCAGAATAAAAACGCGAGCGCATTTTTTAACGCTGAATATAAAGTTGATGACCTGATTACTACCAACTTAGGTGGTATGTATGAAGAAGATGATTTAAATGGTAAGAATTTTTCTCCAAGGTATGCATTGAATTTACATTTAAATCAATACAATACTGTTCGTTTTATATACTCACAAGCAATTCGTTCGCCAGATATATATGAAAAAGAAGGGCGTCGAATTATTACGCTAGCGGGATCCAGTCTCTCTGGTTCAGAAGATGACCCTTTTATTTATGGTATAGATAATTACGGAGAAGGGTTAAGAGTTGCAACAGGCTTGGTATCAAACGAAAGCATTTACAGTCATGAGATTAGTTACTTTGGTATATTGAGAGACTTTGGATTACAGGTAGATTTTAAGATTTTTTATGATGAATTAAGTGGTTTGATCAGTCAGTCATTGGATCATGACCCAGAATTACCTTTACTAAGTGAGAACCGGATTCATCAGTCTGGTTTTGAAGGGCAGGTAAAGTGGGATGTTAATTCAGATAACCAGTTAGTTCTTTCATTTTCTAGGCTAAAAATAGAAGATGACTTTTCTGGTAATAATGAAAATGTGGATAGAGAAAACTCTTTAACCGCTGAGCGAAGCGGGTCACTTTCTTGGATTAATCATTTGTCAAAAAACACTACCATAGGCGCGGTCTATTACCACGTTGACGATTGGAATATTCCTCGTCGACCAGAGACGAATGGATTTGAGTTTAGACGAGTTGATGTAACTGCAACCCATGATATTAAATTACATGATGGTTACTCTTTAGTTTTGAAAGGCACACTGCAATATAGGTTGGATGATGACGCATTGCTATATCAAGCTAATAACTATGATGATAAAGAGCACTATTACTTATCAGCGCAATTGAACTTCTAAATAGCCTAGTATATCAGTGATATATAATACGGTTTTAGATTAGCCAGCACCTTTATTGGGCTGGCTTTTTTTATGTGTATATATTATGAAGTTACGGTGTAAGGACTGTATCATAGGCCACGGGTAATAAGTCAGGGTGACTTAGCGAATAATGCAATCCACGACTTTCTTTACGTAGAATCGCACAGCGTATAATTAGCTCAGATACTTCCACTAGGTTACGCAGTTCAAGTAAGTCACTCGTCACTTTGTGATTACCATAAAACTCTAAAATTTCTTGGCGTAATAATTGAACTCGATGTTGTGCGCGCACTAAACGTTTATCGGTTCTGACTATACCCACATAATCCCACATAAACCGACGTAGCTCGTCCCAGTTGTGGCTGATGACAACGTCTTCGTCTGAATCAGTGACTTGGCTTTCATCCCAATCTGGAGCAAATGCCACATCATTTTTTTCTTTAATAATATTTAGAATATGTATGGCGGCGCTGCGTCCGTAAACAATGCACTCCAATAACGAGTTACTGGCTAGGCGGTTGGCACCATGTAAACCTGTGTGAGCACTTTCGCCTACGGCATATAAATTAGGAACATCGGTGCGACCACTTTGATCCGTGACAATACCGCCACAGGTATAATGCGCAGCGGGCACAACTGGAATCGGCTGCTTACTCATATCGATGCCATATTCCAGACAGCGCTCATATATGTTCGGGAAATGCTCAATGATAAAATCTTTTGGTTTGTGCGAAATATCTAAATATAGACAATCAGCCCCTAAGCGTTTCATTTCATGGTCTATGGCGCGGGCTACGATATCTCGAGGAGCAAGCTCTGCGCGCTTATCAAACTTGTGCATGAAGCGCTCGCCATTGGGTAGTTTTAATAATCCTCCCTCACCACGAACCGCTTCTGTGATTAAAAAATTCTTGGCTTGAGGGTGGTACAAGCAAGTGGGGTGGAACTGGTTGAACTCCATATTGGCAATGCGACAGCCAGCACGCCAAGCCATTGCAATACCATCACCAGATGTACCGTCAGGGTTACTGGTATACAAATAGGACTTACTGGCACCGCCAGATGCTATGACCACAGTACGGGCGCGAAAGGTTTCAACATGGCCTGTTTCTTCGTTGAGCACATAAGCGCCAGCAACCCCTTTACCAGGGATTTTGAATTTCTCACAAGAGATCACATCAATGGCCACTCGGTGTTCAAATAAACTGATGTTTTTATGGGCGATGGCTTGGCCCACTAAAGCTTCACTCACCGCAACACCAGTGGCATCTGCGGCGTGAATGATACGGCGGTGGCTGTGACCACCTTCTTTGGTTAAATGGTACTCGTTGTTGCTGTCTTTACTGAATTGTACTTGCTGCTCAATAAGCCATTTTATGGCGTCAGCACTGTTCTCGACGGTATGGCGAACGGCACTGTAGTTACATAAGCCTGCGCCGGCATCTAATGTATCAGCCACGTGTGCTTTGATACTGTCATCACTGTCGAGTACCGCAGCAATGCCACCTTGGGCCCAGCGAGTACTACCACTGTCTAATTTATCTTTACTGAGAACGGCAACTTTTGCGTTATCAGCCACATTTAATGCCACAGTCAAACCGGCCGCGCCGCTGCCAATGACTAAAACATCAAATACCTGTCGCTGATCCATAACTCATTCCTGTAATATTTTTCGCCGTCACTATACTAATAAGTGGGGCAATTAAGAAGCAAACTAATCTTAGTAACCCAGATTTTACACCTAGACTATGTTCAAATAGGAATATAGTTAGCGCTTGGTTGAACTTTTAGTGACAAGCTCATTCTAATTTAGCCATTGAAACATTAACCAGTGATACCCGCCTCAATAATTAAATAATAGAGGTGTATGAGTAAAGCGTGTTCGACACGCGGGGGAGCAATGTCGCAACAGGATTCAGATCAACAGCTGGTGCAGAGGGTACAGAAGGGTGATAAGCAGGCGTTTGACCTGCTTGTGCTCAAGTATCAGCACAAAATTATGTCGCTGATATCGCGCTATATTAACGATCACAGTGAAGTACAAGACGTGGCGCAAGAGGCTTTTATTAAGGCTTATCGGGCGCTAAAGAATTTTCGTGGAGATAGTCAATTTTATACTTGGTTGTATCGCATTGCTGTCAATACGGCGAAAAACTATTTAGTCAGCCAAGGGCGTAGACCCCCAGCACAAGATGTAGATGTAAGTGATGCGGAACATTATGCCCATGCTACCTCTCTAAAGGATATAGCGACACCAGAGCAGATTCTGGCACGCGATGAGCTCAATACAGTGGTGTTTGCTGCCATGGAAAAATTACCTGAAGAGTTGCGCACGGCTATTCGTCTGCGTGAATTAGAAGGCTTAAGTTATGAAGATATTGGTGAGGTCATGCAGTGTCCAATCGGCACGGTGCGTTCACGAATATTCCGTGCAAGGGAGGCCATTGATAAAGCAATGGCACCATTATTGGATCAAACCAAGAGTGCATAGCAGGCGTTGAAGAACGTTTATAACCAACATCTTGCACTAGCAAGAGACATAAATGAGTTTTAACAGCCTGTTAAGGCGAGAGGTGACTATGAGTGAAAAACAAACCGAATCCTTGTCCGCATTAATGGATGGTGAGCTAGATGAATTAAACATGCGTCGTTTGTTTAATGATATGGATAGCGATCCAACTATGAAAGCACAGTGGGCACGTTTTCACCTTGTGCGCGATGCAATCAAAGGTGATATGAGTCCGCTCAGTGGTATGGATATAAGTTCAGCGGTGAGTCAAGCATTGGAAGGTGAACCAAGCAATCATCAGCAAGCCACGCAAAAACCTTGGTTTAAAGCGTTTGCAGGCTTATCTGTGGCGGCGTCGGTTGCGTTTGCCATCGTTATTGGCGCGCGTTTTAATCCGTTAACCGAATCTCAAGGTGTTGATGTTCAGTTAGCAGGTAAAACCACGGTCGAAATTGTGACGCCGGATGTAAGTAAGTTTCGTAGCCCAAGCATGATTGCGCAAAACCCCAGCGCGATAGAAGGCGTAAATGAACAAGAGCTGCAACAGGCTCAAGAGCGTTTAAACAGTTATCTTAAACAGCATGCACAAGACAGCGCTATCGGCCAAGGTCGCACAGCGATGCCGTTTGCACGAGTCGTTAATTTCGAGACAAGCAAGGAATAATAATGCTGCGTTGGATCGTTACATTATGCATTGTAGTTGTAACAGGGTTTGCACAGGCGGAAGAAAGCCAAGTGGCCTCACCAACTGCTCAATCCATGTATGAAGACATGCTTACCCGTGCGCCGAATGCTATGTATGAAGGTATATTTATTCATCAAGCGGGTAACCAAACACAAAGTGTTGAAATTGTTCACGGCACCTATGAAGGTGCTATCTGGGAGCGTTTACTTCACTTAGATGGCTTAACTCGAGAAGTGATACGCCGTGGTGAAGAGCTGTACTGTATTCATCCCGATCATTCAGTTGAGCAGGTGCAGCAGCAAGGTACGTCGCTTTTTGCTAATAAAGAACTGGGCAGTATTCGTCAGATAAGCAAGGCCTATGATTTTCGCAGTATAGGTAAACAGCGTATTGCTGGTCGCTTGGTCGAAGGGATTCAGTTAGCACCGAAAGATGCAAGTCGTCATTTTTATCAGCTGTGGCTTGATCATGAAACCTCAGTACCGTTACGAACAGAGCTTGTTTCCCGTCAAGGACAAGTATTAGAGCGTTATCAGTTTAGTTACTTTATGCCCAAAACTGAGTTCGTCAAAGAACGCTTTGAACCTCGCACAACAGGGGTTGAGTTAACCGAAGCCGACATGGCTGAAGTGCTTAAGACTACACAAAAAGATGTACTAGAATGGCGTTTAAACTGGATACCAGCGGGCTTTGAAGATGAAGCGGCAAGTGGTTATGCACCCAAAATGTCAGCTCGACGTATTTATAGTGATGGTATCGTGATGTTTTCTGTTTATGTCGAGCAAGTTGAAAAAGCACAGGATGAAGGCACCGCTCAATCGGGTCCAACTGTTTTAGCCGTTCAGCATAAACAATGGCATGGCTTAACTCACCGTATCACGGTTGTTGGTGAAATTCCGGCGGCGTCTGCTCAGCGCATTGCACAAAGTGTTGAGCTGCTGTAAAAACCCTGTTTTGGTTATGATTAGGTAGCACAAAAATGGTTGAAGAATCAGCGCGGGTGCTAAAAATAGAAGGTGATGTGGTTTGGGTCCAAGCCATTGCCAAAAGCGCCTGTGGTTCTTGCGAGGCGCAAAAAGGATGCGGTCATAGCTTGTTGGCTAGGGCCGGACAAAAGCAAATTGAGCTGCCCGTTGATCGTAATGGCTTGAATGTGAGTAAAAATGATCAGGTAATTATTGGGGTTCCTGAACAAGCTATCCTGCGCTCATCCTTCTTGATGTATGGGGTTCCTTTGTTGGCGATGATGTTTGTGGCCATGATAGCTAGCCTAATTGGCGTTGAAGAAAAAATAGCGGTATTGATGACATTTATCGCATTATTGTTGGGTTTTGTTTGGGTTAATCGACAAGCGAAAAGCTTGAATTTTGCCCAGTGGCAACCAATATTAATGCGAAAGGCATCAAATGTAGAAGAGCATATCCCTATGTGTGAGATTCATTAGTCAATGGTTGCTAAGTGCAGCAAAATAACTGTAAAACGATTTTTTAACTGTAATGGAGTTTATGAATGAAGCAACTATTGTGCTTTTGCCTTTTATTTATTTCTGCTCAGGCATTCTCGCAATTACCAGATTTCACAGACCTGGTAGAGCAATCGAGCCCTGCAGTGGTGAATATTAGTACCACGCAAAAACCGCAAAGCCGCTTTGATGGGCAAATGGATTTACCTCAGAATATTCCTGATTTCCTTCGTCATTTTTTACCGCAAACTCCGCGTAATAACCCAAGAGGGGGCTCTCAAGAGCGAGCATCCCTAGGTTCTGGATTTATTGTTAGTAAAGATGGTTATATCTTAACCAATAATCATGTGGTCGAGGGTGCAGACCAAATTTTTGTGCGTCTTAATGACCGTCGAGAATTGGAAGCAAAGCTAATTGGTCATGACCCAAGTTCAGATTTGGCAGTTTTAAAAGTAGACGCCAGTAATTTACCCTCGGTTGAAATTGGCAATAGTGAAAAGCTAAAAGTAGGAGAATGGGTAGTGGCGATTGGCAGCCCATTCGGTTTCGATTATTCAGTGACGGCTGGCATTGTTAGTGCAAAAGGCCGCAGCTTACCTAACGAAAACTATGTGCCATTTATTCAAACAGATGTGGCTATCAATCCGGGCAACTCAGGTGGTCCACTATTTAACCTAGATGGCGAAGTGGTCGGGATTAATTCGCAAATTTACACCCGTAGTGGTGGTTTTATGGGCTTAAGCTTTGCTATTCCCATTAATGTGGCCATGGAAGTGGTCTCCCAGTTAAAAGAAAATGGAGTGGTGTCTCGTGGTTGGCTGGGTGTGGCGATCCAGGAAGTGGATAAAAACCTTGCTGAATCCTTTGGTTTGAAAAAAGCCGCAGGCGCTCTTGTGAGTCAGGTTGTACAAAATGGTCCAGCCGCTTCGGCCGGCTTGCAGTACGGCGATATTATTACCGAGTTTAATGGTAAAGAGGTCATATTAAGTAGCGACTTACCACATCTAGTTGGTCGTGTTCGACCTGGTACAAAGGCTAGATTAAAGGTTATTCGTAATGGTAAAGCGAAGCGCTTGAATGTCGTAATTGGTGAGCTACCTCAAGAAGATAATATGCTGGCCAGTAATCGAGCGCCTCAACAAAGCAAACAAATCAATCGCTTAGGTATTGAGGTCATTGGTATGACAGCTGAGCAGAAAAGGCAGTTCGATACTGATGGCGTTATGGTTCAGTCTGTCAGCCAAGGCGCTGGCGCGAATGCGGGTCTTATAAGTGGAGATGTGATTACGATGATTTACAGTGAAATCATCCGAGATATGTCTGATTTTGAGCGAGTGATAAAGCAATTACCCAGCGGACGCTTGGTACCGATGCGCATTGTTCGCCGCGGTGCACCCATGTTTATCTCTTTACGAGTGAACGACTAGCACTTAGGTTTCCCCAGTAAAGTGCCGCAATCTTCTTTATATAGGTTGCGGCAAGCCTTGAATCTACTGCAAAACCCTGTCTATTCAACTATCTAGCTCTTTAAGCGCCTATGCTATAAGTCTTTATTCGTGTAAAATTGCGTCAATTTTTCACCTATTAGGTTTGTCTCTGCGTGAGTAATCTGGATCACATTCGTAACTTTTCAATCATTGCCCACATCGACCATGGTAAATCTACCTTGGCTGACCGCTTTATTTCCCATTGCGAAGGACTAACTGCCCGTGAAATGCAGGCTCAAGTCTTAGATAGCATGGACATAGAGCGTGAACGTGGCATCACCATTAAAGCCCAAAGCGTAACCTTAAATTATAATGCTCGTGATGGTAAAACGTATCAGTTGAACTTCATCGACACCCCAGGGCACGTGGATTTCAGCTATGAAGTGTCTCGCTCATTAGCTGCGTGTGAAGGCGCATTATTGGTAGTAGACGCCGCTCAGGGTGTTGAAGCCCAGTCGGTTGCTAACTGCTATACAGCGATTGAACAAAATCTTGAAGTGGTACCTGTTTTAAATAAGATGGATTTACCACAAGCGGATCCAGATAAGGTCAGCCAAGAAATTGAAGAAATCATAGGTATTGATGCCACCGATGCCGTCCGTTGCAGTGCGAAAAGCGGCCTAGGTATCGAAGATGTCCTAGAAGACATGATCAAGCGTATACCACCACCACAAGGTGATTTAGATGGCGAGCTACAAGCCCTGATTATAGACTCTTGGTTTGATAGCTACTTAGGTGTTGTGTCGCTTGTGCGTGTGATGAACGGTACGCTTAAAAAAGGCGACAAAATACGCGTTAAAACCACAGGCCGAGATTGGTATGCCGATTCCGTTGGTATATTCACACCTAAACGATTAATTACAAATGAATTGAAAGCCGGTGAAGTAGGTTTTATTTGCGCAGGCATTAAAGATATTCATGGTGCGCCAGTGGGTGATACGTTAGTGCACAGCAAAAAAGCGGATGAAGTACCTGCATTACCAGGTTTCGCTAAAGTGAAGCCTCAGGTTTATGCGGGCTTATTCCCTGTGTCCTCTGATCAATATGAAGACTTCCGCGACGCCCTTGATAAATTATCACTAAACGATGCCTCGTTGTTTTTTGAACCAGAGTCATCTGATGCATTAGGTTTAGGTTTTCGTTGTGGCTTCCTTGGTTTGTTGCACATGGAGATCATCCAAGAGCGTTTAGAGCGTGAATATAATCTTGATTTGATCACTACCGCACCAACCGTGGTTTACGAGCTGGCCATGAATAACGGTGATATCATCGAAGTTGCCAACCCGTCAAAATTACCTGATCCAAGTCGCGTTGCAGAAATGCGTGAGCCAATGTGTGAAGCCAATATTCTAGTACCGAAGGAACTTGTGGGTAACGTCATTACCTTGTGCGTTGACAAACGCGGCATGCAAAAAGAAATGAATTTCACCGGCACGCAAGTGGCATTGAAATATGATATGCCCATGAGTGAAGTAGTGGGTGATTTCTTTGACCGTTTAAAGTCAGTGAGTAGAGGTTATGCATCATTAGATTATAGCTTTACGCATTTCCAAGCGGCACCACTCGTACGTATGGATATCCTGATTAATGGTGAGCGTGTTGATGCACTTGCTGTGATCATTCACCGTGATAAAACACGTACTTACGGTCGCTCTCTTTGCGAAAAATTAGCTGAGCTGATTCCTCGTCAAATGTTTGATGTGGCGATTCAATCTGCTATTGGCAGTCAAATTATTTCACGCTCAACAGTGAAAGCCTTACGTAAAAACGTAACCGCGAAATGTTACGGTGGTGACGTGAGTCGTAAGAAGAAACTGTTACAGAAACAAAAAGACGGTAAAAAACGCATGAAACAGGTGGGTAACGTAGAGGTACCTCAGTCTGCTTTCCATGCAGTATTGTCAATGGATAGCTAATGCTATCCATTGGATTTATTTTAGCTTTAGAATAATAACAAGGTAAGTATATGAAAAAGCAACAAGGCTCTAGCGGTATCTTTATACTGATTGTCATACTCTTATGTTTTTTCGGTTTCTTTACTTTATTAAAGGTTCTCCCTTTGTATACACAAAACTGGTCAGTTGAAACAGTTTTTGAGAACTTAAAAGAAGAATCAGCCAGTAAAGAATACTCTCGTCAGCAGGTTCAAGAGATGATTCAGAAACGATTCGGCATCAATGGTATTGATCAATTGGTAGAATTTGTGGAAGTTACTGGTCAAGGTTCTAATATGATTATTGATATGGAATATGAGCGTCGAGTCCCGCTGGTATCAAATATCGAACTTGTCGCCACCTTTAACCATTATATAGATTTCAGTGAATAATCCTTTAAAAAAGCTCAGCCAGCGAATTGGCTATGATTTCAAAGATGTCAGCCTAATTGAATTAGCCCTGACCCACCGCAGTAAAGGCGGTAATAATAACGAGCGTTTGGAATTCCTGGGGGATTCCATCGTTAACTTCGTCGTGGCCGAAGCTTTATTTCAAAAATTTCCCGAAGCTAAAGAAGGCAAGTTAAGTCGTCTTCGTGCGGGATTAGTGCGAGGTACCACGCTTGCAGAATTAGGCCGTGACTTTGATCTTGGTGAATTCTTAGTGTTGGGTTCTGGCGAATTGAAAAGCGGCGGTTTTAATCGAGAATCCATTTTAGCGGATGCCATCGAAGCCATTATTGGTGCTATTTATTTAGATGCCGGAATGAATGTGGTTACTGAGCGTATTCATGATTGGTACGGTGAGCGCCTAAGTGATTTAAAAATGGATGGCGTGCAAAAAGATTCAAAAACCCGTCTGCAAGAATACCTGCAAAAAAGTCAGAGTCGCTTGCCTCAGTACGAAGTTATTGAAATTTTTGGTCAAGCCCATGATCAGAAATTTAAAGTAAGTTGTCGTGTTGAAGCATTGCCTGAAGTGACATTGGGCATCGGTAGCAGTCGTCGTATAGCAGAACAAAACGCAGCAAAGAAAGCCCTTAAAGCATTAGGAGTAGAGTCATGAGCGAGAAGTGTGGTTACATCGCCATTGTTGGTCGTCCTAATGTGGGTAAATCCACCTTACTTAACCGTATCCTTGGGCAAAAGCTCAGTATTACCTCTCGTAAGCCGCAAACCACCCGCCATCAAATTTTAGGTATGAAAACCACAGGTGATGTACAAGCCATTTATGTGGATACACCTGGATTGCATGAAGGGTATACCGAGAAAGCGTTGAATCGCTACATTAATAAGGTGGCGTCTAATGCCATTAAAGATGTGGATCTTGTTGTATTTGTGGTGGATCGCACTAAGTGGATGCCAGAAGATGAAGTGGTTTTACTGAAAATTATGGGAGCGAATGTTCCTTGTATTTTAGTGATCAATAAAGTGGATCACCTTGCTGATAAATCTGCTTTGTTGCCCCACTTAGAAGAAGTATCAAAGAAAATGGACTTCTTAGAGGTTGTACCGGTAAGCGCAAAGCTGGGTAATAATATTGAAGCGTTAGAGAAAAGCATTGCTAAATATATTCCAGAAGGTATGCACTTCTACGACCGTGATCAATTTACCGATCGCAGTGTACGCTTCTTAGCGGCAGAACTTGTACGTGAAAAGATTATGCGTCAACTGGGCGATGAATTGCCTTACTCAATGACCGTTGAAATTGAAAAGTTTGAAGACAACGGCACCTTAATTACCATTCATGCTCTGATTTTGGTTGAACGTGACGGTCAGAAAAAAATCCTAATCGGTGATAAAGGTGAGCGTATCAAGCAAATAGGCACAGATGCTCGCTTAGATATGGAAAAAATGTTCGATAGCAAAGTGATGCTTAACACTTGGGTAAAAGTGAAGGGTGGCTGGGCTGATGATGAGCGTGCATTAAAATCACTTGGTTATAACGACCTAGATTAATACAGTTAAGATGTGACTTGCGAGCCTTTTGTAAGTCACATCTTATTATTAGCAATAAAAAATACTGACACCTCGTTACCGATCATGCGGAAAATACACAGTCTATGATCAAGCAACCCGCATACGTCCTTCATTCTCGCCCTTATCGTGAAACCAGTGCCATGGTGGATTTATTTACACCTGATTATGGGTTGATTCGATGCATTGCCCGTGGCGTAAGAAAAACAATGAGCCAAGGCCAAGCCTTACAACCTTTTATTGAATATCAAATTTTTTTCCATGGTGACTCTGGCCTCAAACATCTTGATAAGTACGAAGGTCAAGGCTTACCATTGGCTTTAAAAGGGGATGCCTTATTCAGCGGTTTTTACGTCAATGAAGTGATTTTGCGCGCTTTGCGCAGTGAAGCAGAAGTGGAGGCTGAGTTTTTATATGAAGCCTATGAGGGCGCATTACACAACCTTCAAAATCAACATCTAGAATTAGCCCTTAGAACCTTCGAAATAACCTTGCTTGAGCACATGGGGCAAAGTTACGAATGGGACATGGATTTTAAAACCGCCGAATACGTTGACGGTGATAGCCATTATGGTTTTTTTGTTGAGCAAGGCATGTCACGGGTTAGCCATATATATGCGGCCAAGAACCCTAAAAATTGTTTTTATGGGCAAGATCTAAAACACTTAGCGCAAGGCGATATAGCACATCCGAGCACATTAAAAATGTGTAAGCGGCTATTGCGTTTGGCCTTAAGGCCTATAATTGGGTATAAACCCATACAAGCTCGTGAATTATTGAAACAATATAAGCATCTTTAATAGGAAATATTATGAAAAGCCAGCGCGTATTACTAGGCGTTAATATTGATCACATTGCCACCTTACGTCAGGCTCGCGGTACTCGTTATCCTGATCCAGTATACGGCGCGTTAGTGGCAGAAGAAGCTGGCGCAGATGGCATTACATTGCACTTACGTGAAGATCGTCGTCATATTCAAGACCGAGATGTCTTTATGTTAAGAGACATGCTTAATACTCGCATGAATTTAGAAATGGCTGTTACTGATGAAATGGTCGCCATCGCTGAAAAAGTAAAACCTCATGCTGTTTGCTTGGTGCCAGAAAAACGTGAAGAACTTACCACAGAGGGTGGCCTTAACGTTATTGCAAATGAAGCGACGATTAAATCAGCCTGTGAACGTTTAGCTAAAGTAGGTGCAGAGGTGTCTTTATTCATTGATGCTGATGAGAAACAAATAGATGCCGCCGTGCGTTGTGGCGCACCTGTTATTGAAATTCACACCGGCCACTATGCGGATGCACCAACAGAAGCTGAACAGTTACAGCAGTTAGAAAAAATCAAACATGGCGTTGCGTATGGGTTAAGCAAGGGATTAATCGTCAATGCCGGTCATGGCCTGCATTATCATAATACCCAAGCCATCGCGGCTATTAAGGGTATTAACGAGCTGAATATAGGCCATAGCATGATGGCTCATGCTATGTTCGTGGGAATGAAGCAAGCTGTAAAAGAAATGCGCGACTTAATTGATACTGCAACACGTGCTAATTAAGCTGGCTTAAAAGGCACAGACTATGACCATAGCTATTGGCACTGATATTTTAGAAATTAAGCGGTTACAAGACGCGTACGCACGACAAGGCAATAAACTAGTTAAGCGTGTGTTGACGCCTAATGAAATTCAGCGCTTTGAAACCATTGAAGATGAGTATGTACGAGTGTCTTTTTTAGCAAAACGCTGGTGCGCCAAAGAGGCCATCGCAAAAGCCTTGGGGACGGGTATTGCAAAAGGGGTTGGTTGGCAAAATATGGAAGTGACTAATTTACCCAGTGGTGCGCCTCAAGCTGTTTTAACAGGCGCAGCATTAAAAGCATTACATGAGTTAGGCGGTCAAAGCGTACTGATTAGTTTGAGTGATGAACGCCACTATTGTGTGGCGTTTTGCTCAATTGTTTAAGTTTTTATTAAACGTTTTCATTTTCAAATAAAGGTGAAGACAAACTCTTTTGTTGCCATTGGTGTATTTCTTCGATGGCAATGAGTAGTTCCTCTTGGTATTGAGGCCATTGCTCACAATCAGTCTTCAAGCACAACTCAGCCCCTTCTACGCAATGACGTAAATGTTCCGCTCCCACATACTTACATAAGCCATGCAGTTTATGAATTGGTTCAACTAATTCATCTTTACTAGCGTGTTTAATAAGCGGTGTTAATTCAGTTAATTCTTCAATTAAACCCGCCAACATTTTATGCGCAAGCTCTTCTTTGTCTCCCGCGAGGGTTAGACTTTTTTCCCAGTCAATGACACTGTTTTCATTTTGCTCAACCGATGCTTTGATGGTTTCTTTTCTTCGAGGTTTGTTAAAGCCGTAGCCTTGGTATTGGGTCCACTTCATGAGTGAATGAATTAACTGTTCTTCACTAATTGGTTTAGTAAGGTAATCATCGAAACCACTTTGTAATAGTTGCTTACGTTCATTTGGTAACGCATGTGCGGTTAACGCAATAATGGGTGTGTGCGTATTATTTGCTTGTTGTCGGATTTGCTTAGTGGCAGACAAGCCGTCAAGGTCCGGCATTTGAATGTCCATGAAAATAAGATCAAAGTGCTCATGACTAGCAAACTCCACAGCCTGCATGCCGCCGCTTGCACAGATAACGTCAACACTTAAATCCCCTAGCCAGGTGCTTAGTAATTCTAGATTAGGCTGGTTATCATCAACCGCTAAAATTTTAATCGAGGCTTGTTCTTTATTAAGGAAGTCCAAGTTGTTTTGCAAATGGTCGCTGAAAATATCATGCATCAAATGCACTATTCGACGAGTGGAGACGGGGCAAACCAAACGGTGATCTAGTTTCAATTGGTTTAATATATCTAGGTTGTGGCTTTCGTTATTGTTTAATAACGCAATGACCTCGCAACTTCGTTGTAATTGCTCGGTGATATGGCGATCAATGTTTGGTGTCATTTCTAGTAAGCATACGTCAGCTGCGTGCGCCATTTGTTCATCAAATAATTCGTTTAGGCTATGGAAGTTTTTAACGTTAAATCCAATGGCATTCAATTGATGGCGGAGTACTTGGCTAGAGATATCTAGGTGATTTAAAACATACGCCGTTTTACCATACCAAGTGGCATCATCCCAAGCTTCGGCTTCTACTTCGCACGGTTCATATTGACCCGTAAACCAAAATTGCGAGCCGGCACCTTGCTGACTCGTTAAGCCAATTTCGCCTTGCATATGACTGACGATGTGTTTTGAAATTACCAGCCCCAAACCCGTGCCGCCAAAGCGACGAGTGGTGGAGGTGTCTCCTTGACTAAAGGCTTTAAACAAATTGGCTTGCTGTGTTTCATTTAAGCCTATGCCGGTATCGGTGATAGTAAATTTAAGCGCCACTTTATTGTTGATGCGCTCTTCCAACATGACCCGCACAATGACCGAACCGGATTCGGTAAATTTGATAGCATTACTAACTAGGTTGGTGAGCACCTGCTTGATGCGAGTCGGATCACCCATGATATCCATAGGCACATCTTGATAAACCATCGCGGCTAGTTCTATATTTTTCTTGTGCGCTTCGGGTGCCAGCATGGTTAGTACGTCATCACAAGTATCGCGTAAATTGACTGGCACGCTATCAAGTACCAGTTTGCCCGCTTCAATTTTAGAAAAATCTAAAATGTCATTAATGATGGATAGTAAGCTTGATGATGACGTCTCGATGGTACTTAAGTATTCTTGCTGACGTTTGTTGAGTCGGGTTTTTTCTAATAATTTACTGAAACCCAAGATACCATTTAAAGGTGTACGAATTTCATGACTCATGTTTGCTAAAAATTCAGATTTTGTTTTGCTCGCATCAAGGGCTGAACGGCGTGCAAAGTTTAGCTCAATGTTTTGTACTTCCATGGCTTCAACTGTGCTTTTTAGGTCTTCCGTGGCTTGCTCTACGCTGTCTTGAAGTTCTAGCTGGGCTTGCTGCAAACTGGCAGCCATCGCATTAATACCTCCAGATAGCTCATTGAATTCCGCGTGATTTGAAAGCTGTACCCGTGCTTCGAGATTGCCAGACTCTAATTCGTTTAATGTAGCGTTAACCTGATGTAAAGGAATCGTAATACGGGTACTGGTGCGATAGGCAAGATACAAGGCTACAAAGCAGCACGCTAAAATCAGCAAAATACTCGTAAACAGAGATTTGTATAAAACGAGTTGTTGCATGTCAGTGTTAAATTCAAATTCAATCCAGCCTAGTAACTGGCTTTTCAATTGAGCTCTTGAATCAAATATTGGGGTTAATATACGAATACTGTGTTCGGTGTTAAAGCGATGGGTGCCATTTTCAATGGTGCGTTTTGAGGTGGCTTCATACATGCTAGGACCAACTTGGATTAACGCTTCTTGTTCGCTATCGAGTAGGGCGATGCTGCGTAAATGAGGCAAGTCTAAATATTGCTGTAAATGAAATAAACTGTCATGACCAGGCTGGATGAACAGATCAGCGCCGCCAATGGCTAATTGTTGGCTGAGCAACATAGCTTGTTGATTGGCGTTATGTTTAAGCTGCTGGTGCTGGTCCAGCGTAAAATAGCTACCTAGGGCCAATGCTGTCAGTAAGCAAGGCAATAAGGTGAGCCAAAGAATGTGTTTTTGAATGCCCCAATAATTCATCTGCAAAATACTTATTTTTAGAGGTCGGCTATTCTAACGGATTTGCATACAGAATGCTCAGCGAACCATAGGCATAATGTATTAGATATAAGCAAATTGCCTTTTGATATTACTAAAACCACATAATTAGGCGTATTATTCGCCCAGATTGTTATATAAGTGATGACAGCATGGATTTTCCTACCATTGCCGACTTTGTTGGCCGTACACCACTGGTGCGTTTACAGCGCCTAGGCACCCATACCAGTAACACCATTTTATTAAAGCTAGAAGGTAATAACCCTGCTGGTTCAGTGAAAGATCGTCCGGCGTTAAGCATGATCAGTCGTGCTCAAGAACGTGGTGATATTCAACCCGGTGACACCTTAATTGAAGCTACTAGTGGTAATACTGGCATAGCGCTGGCTATGGCTAGCGCCATTATGGGCTATAAAATGGTGCTGATCATGCCAGATAACCTCAGTATGGAACGCCGCTGGGCCATGGAAGCCTATGGCGCACAGTTAATTTTAGTCACCCAAGCTCAAGGCATAGAATATGCTCGCGATTTAGCCATGCAGATGCAAAATGATGGCAAGGGTAAAGTACTGGATCAATTTGCCAATTTTGATAATCCTCAAGCTCACTATGAAGGCACTGGGCCAGAAATTTGGGACGATACTAAAGGTACAGTCACGCACTTTGTGAGCTCGATGGGCACGACTGGCACGATTATGGGAACCAGTCGCTACTTAAAAGAGCAAAATTCAAATATTCAAATAATCGGCTTACAGCCTAAAGAAGGGGCATCAATTCCAGGTATTCGTCGTTGGCCCGAGGCGTATCTGCCAAAAATATTTGAGGCATCCAGAGTCGATAGCGTAATGGATGTCGGCCAGCAAGAAGCTGAAGACACCATGCGTGCACTAGCCACACAGGAAGGTATTTTTTGTGGGGTAAGCTCTGGCGGCTCCGTAGCTGGTGCGCTTCGCTTAAATGAACAAGTTGAAAATGCAGTGATCGTGGCCATCATCTGCGACCGTGGGGACCGTTATTTATCAACGGGTGTCTTCAATACCCCTTAAAGCGAGTTAAGCTGAAACGTTTAGTCAGTCACGGCTTTAGTAATATGGGCCCGCTAACCTAACTTTTTATAGCGTATTAGCGTAAAATAGCCGCTTACTTGAAATATTATTATTTGAGGCCATTAAGGCCTCAAATTCTTTTAGGAATGCGATTGTGGCAATTGTGCGCAACGGAAAAAAAACAGCAAAACGCACAGAGAAAGCGCAAGAGCTGGACCTCACCATTGAGAGCTTGAGTCATGAGGCTCACGGAGTGGGTCGCCATGAAAATAAAGTCGTATTTGTCCCCGGTGCCTTAGCCGGTGAGCAGGTCCATGTCCGCTTGCAAAAGCAACAACGTCACTTTAGCCAAGCTCAGTTAATGTCTATTGAGCAAGCCAGCGAGCATCGTGTTGAGCCTGCGTGCCCATATTTCTCACGTTGCGGTGCTTGCCAGCTACAGCATCTCGCCAGCAGCGAACAATTACCTTATAAGCAAGAAAACCTGCATCAACAGCTTACCCGCCAATTAAAATTAACCGATATTCCTTGGCAAGCGCCTATTACCAGCGAAGGCTTTGGTTATCGTCGTCGCGCTCGTTTGGGCGTACGCTATCGTAAACAACAAGACGAAATTATCATCGGTTTTCGTGAAGAGGCCAATAAACATTTAGCCGCCATTGATGCTTGTCCCGTTTTAGAACCCGTATTGAGTGACTTAATTGCACCCATGCAAGCCTGTCTAAGTGCGCTGCAAGCGAAAGCAGTGATCACTCAAATGGAGTTAATCAGCAGTGATCAAGGTCCGGTTGTGGTGTTACGACACCTAAAAGCACTGCAAAGTGATGACCTTAAGTTGCTTAAGGCGTTTGCCCAGCAGCAAGGGTGTTATGTGTACTTACAAGGGGATGAGACCCTTGAGTGTGTGTATCCGCAGACTCCAACCCCTCTGAGTTATAGGGTTTCTGGGTTTGATCTTGAATTTCAGGTAAAAGATTTCATTCAAGGCAACGCACAAGTTAACCAAAAGATGGTCGACTTAGCGGCGCAATGGCTAGATTTAAAACCCCATGAAACCTTATTGGATTTATTTGCCGGTATCGGCAACTTTAGTATTCCGCTAGCCCCTAAAGTGCAATCTCTGTTGGCAGTAGAAGGCGTGGGTCCCATGGTTGAGCGCATTGAGCACAATGCCAAGCGCCATAATATTGAAAATATTTCAGCGATGGCACTTAACCTAGATGATGAAGAATTACTATTTCGCTTACCCAAGGCTGACGCTATTTTATTAGATCCACCGCGTACCGGTGCGGCCACGTTAATGCCTTGGTTGTGCAAACAGAAAAGTCGAATTTTATACATTGCTTGTGAACCCAGTTCGTTGGTTCGTGATGCGCAGCCTTTGCTTAAAGCGGGCTTTAGAATTGAAAAAATCACCGTGATGGATATGTTTCCGCAAACGAAACATGTGGAATCCATGGCGTTGTTTGTAAAGGATTAGTTATGGTTAAAGTACGGGATGATCACTTAATTAGTGATGGCCAGGTAGATATTGATGCTTGGATAAACAGCCTCACTGAACAAGTTGAAATAAAGGACGTCGATCAACTTCGTGAAGCGTGCGACATAGCACAAACGTTTGAATCACAAGCCATAGCCAACCGTGAGCAATGGAATGCGGATATATCCAGCTTACAAATCGCAACCGAAATGACACAAGTACTGGCTGAATTACACATGGATCAAGCCAGTATTGTGGCCGCCATCTTGTATCGTCCGGTGCGTGAAGGGCGTTTAGCGTTAAATCATGTGGTGCGTCAGTTTGGTGAAGAAACCGCTAAATTGATTGATGGTGTCTTAAAAATGGCAGCCATCACCCATGCTCAATCAGCATCTAAATTAAAAGTACTGGGTCAAACAGAAGCGCAAGTTGAACACATGCGCAAAATGTTAGTGGCCATGATTGATGACGTTCGTGTGCCGTTAATCAAACTAGCAGAACGAACCAGTGTAATTCGCGCGGTTAAAAATGCCAGTGAAGAACGCCGCTTAAAAGTTGCCCGTGAAGTATTCGAAATATACGCGCCCCTCGCTCACCGTTTGGGCATTGGTCAAATTAAATGGGAGCTAGAAGACTTAAGCTTTCGCTACCTAGAGCCTGATGCGTATAAAAAAATTGCAAAACTGCTTTCTGAAAAACGCCTTGGTCGCCAACAATACATAGACAACGTGGTTGATACACTCAAAAGCGCTATCGAAGGGGCGGGCATTAAATGTGAGATCGAAGGGCGAGCCAAACACATTTACAGCATTTGGCGCAAAATGCAGCGTAAAAATATCGACTTCTCAGAAGTTTACGATATTCGTGCGGTGCGCATATTAGTACCTGAGCTAAAAGACTGTTATGCCGCCTTGGGGATCGCCCATACATTCTGGCGTCACATCCCCCACGAATTTGATGACTACATCGCCAATCCAAAAGAAAACGGCTACCGCTCACTGCACACCGCTGTAATTGGCCCAGAAGGCAAGGTGTTAGAAGTACAGATCCGTACCTCTGATATGCACAATGACGCAGAACTGGGTGTGTGTGCACATTGGTTATATAAAGGCACCGATGTTAACGGTAAAGATAATGGCTACGAAGAGAAAATCTCTTGGTTGCGCCAAGTTTTAGAATGGCATGATGAGCTAGGGGATATTAACGATTTAATGGGCAGCCTTCGTCAAGACGTTACCCCAGATCGTATTTATGTTTTCACTCCTGATGGCCACGTAGTGGACTTACAACCTGAATCAACACCTGTGGATTTTGCGTATCGTGTGCATACCGAAATTGGTCACCGTTGTCGTGGTGCCAAGGTAAATGGCCGCATCGTGCCGTTAACGTATAAAGTGAAAACCGGTGAACAGATTGAGATTTTAACCAGTCGTGATGCGCGCCCGTCACGAGACTGGATGAATCCAGAAAACGGTTATGTGAACACCACTCGCGCCCGAGCAAAAGTCGCCTCTTGGTTCAAAAACCAAGCCCGTGATCAAAATATTCTTGATGGTAAAGATATTCTAGAGCCCGAACTAAAGCGCATTGGCTTTCACAATATTGATATACATCAGCTGACTCAAGATCTGAACTTCAAACACTTAGATGATTTATACGCAGCAGTCGGGGCAGGAACCGTACGTATATCCCAGGCCATTCACCATGCGCAAAAACAACTGCAAAAAGAAGAAGACCCAGATCAGCAATTAAGCCTACTACCGACTTTGCCGACGAAATTGATTGACGGCAGTGATGTGTATATTAATGGCGTGGGCAAATTGCTCAGTACTCTTGCACCTTGTTGTCACCCTGTGCCAGGGGATTCTATTGTGGGTTTTATTACGCAAGGTCGTGGGATCAGTATTCATAGGGCGGATTGTAATAATTTATTGAATCTAAAGCAGAATCAATCTAACCGCATTACCGAGGTAAGCTGGGGTAAAACCCCTGAAAAACTGTATCCGGTGGACCTAATGCTCAAAGCGTATGATCGTCGCGGTTTATTAAAAGATGTGAGTATGACACTCGCCCATGAGGACATTAACATCTTGTCTATGAATACCTTGTCGCAACAAGATGGCACGGCTGACTTATTAATTACCGTTGAAATCGACAGTGTGAGTCATTTGGGTAAATTATTAAATAAATTACAGCAGTTACCCAACATCATGGACGTGCGTCGTCACAATCAATAATTTAAGGAAGACAGTGAGATGTATCAGCTCGATGATTTGTTATATTTGATGTCCCGCTTGCGTGATCCAGAAAACGGCTGCCCTTGGGATATCAAACAAACCTTCGATAGCATCTTGCCGCATACCCTTGAAGAAGCCTACGAAGTGGCAGACGCCATCGAAAAACAAGATTATGCGCACTTAAAAGAAGAATTAGGAGACTTGTTATTCCAAGTGATCTTCTACAGCCAGTTAGGCAAAGAGCAGCAGCATTTTGATTTTCATCAGGTCATCGACACTCTAGTTAGTAAGCTGGTACGTCGACACCCTCATGTTTTTCCCAGTGGCGAATTACGCAGCGAAAATAACGAGACGCCATTAACCGATGAGCAAATCAAAGGGCGCTGGGAAGCCATCAAGCAACAAGAACGAGACGAAAAAGCCAAACAGCAAGGCCATGACGCCATTGAAAGTACCAGTGTGCTGGCGGATATTCCCCTAGCGTTACCAGCCATTCAACGTGCTGAAAAATTACAAAAACGCGCCGCAACTGTAGGGTTTGATTGGCCAGAGCCGAATCAGGTGTTGGATAAAATTGAAGAAGAAATTGCTGAACTAAGAGAAGCAATGGCTCAAGGTGATCATCGTCACATTGAAGATGAATTAGGGGACGTCATGTTTGCCATGGTGAATTTGGCTCGTCATGTGAATGTGAAGCCAGAACTGGCCGTGCGCAGTACCAATACCAAGTTTGAACGTCGCTTTCACTACATAGAAAGCCATTTGCAGCTACAAGGTCGTTCGATTGAAAGTGCCAGCCTTGAAGAAATGGAAGCCCTTTGGCAACAAGCCAAAGGCCTAGAAAAAACCGCTTAATTGTTAGTCTTTCATACCTTTGTTCACATAAATATCAAACCGATTCGCTTTGCCTTCTTGGCTAAGAGTCGGTTTTTGATTATTTAAAAACGGACTTTTACGAGGGCGTTTCACCACAACTCGATATTTAGCAGCATTAATTGCCGGTAATAATAATTCGTCGGCGTCTTCATCTTTACCCACCATGTCGCGGAAAAACTGCATGGATTTTTTCACTTGGGCCTGTTTGCCAGAATGGGGAAACATGGGATCCAAATACACAACATCAAAACAATCAGCTTCGCATCGTTTTAAAAACTCAATGCTGCTGCCTGTGTGTAATGTCATGTGTTGAGTAATGTCATGCACTTCAGGGTTGAGCTCAGCGCGCTCTAAGGCGTCCGCAAGCAAAGCCGCCACTACCGGGTGGCGTTCAACCATAGTCACCTTACAGTCCAATGCAGCGAGCACAAAGGCATCCGTTGCACTACCAGCCGTGGCATCGAGTATGTTTAAATGCTTTTTCTGCTTTAAGCCCACGGCTTTTGCAATGGCTTGGCCGGTTCCTCCACCGTGCTGGCGACGCCAAGTCAGAGCGCCATCGGTGAAATCAATACACAAATCCCCAACCGATTTATCGAACGGTTTACATAGGCTTAAACCGGTTTCGTCGAGGTTTAAAATAAACTCTGCGTTTTCAGGCACGCGCTTGCTCATCGTAATGTCGAGTAACTGACTAATGCGCTGGGCCTGTTCGGCGAGCTGAGGTACTTGGCACACCAGTGTCAAAGCTTGCGTCATTACATGATCCATCCTAACGCGACAGCCAAGAATAAAAAGCCGCCTAGAATTAAGCGATAAATGACAAATGGCGTCATAGATAACTGCTCAATCAGTTTCAAAAAGAAATAAATACAAATGTATGCACTTATGCACGACACAACGGCACCCATAATAATAAAACTCCAAGGAATGGGATGGGTTGTGGTCAGCATTTCATAAAATTTGTAACTACCCGCTAATAAAATCAACGGAATGGAAAGCAGAAAACTAAAGCGGGCGGCCGTTTGTCGATCAAAGCCTAGTAGCATAGCGGTTGTAATCGTGATACCTGAGCGGCTGGTGCCAGGGATGAGCGCTAACGCTTGTGAGCCTCCAATAATGAGCGCTTGGCGAAAACCAATTTGGGATATGGACTTGCTCAGATTTTGTTTGCTGTCGGCATACCAAAGTAGCAAGCCAAATACCGTAGTGGTGGTGGCGATAACCAACGAATCACGTAAATAGGTTTCAATGCTGCCGTTTAAACATAACCCTAAAAAACCTGCTGGCAGTGTGGCTAAAATAATGCACCAAGCCAGTTTGCCATCCATGTTAGGTTTGGCTAAAAAGGTACTGGTGAAAAAACCTTTGGTTAATTTGACGATGTCATGTCTGAAATACGCCATAACAGCAATCAAGGTGCCCACATGCACCGCCACGTCAAACGCTAATCCTTGATCGGGCCAACCCAATAATTGGGAAGGTAAAATCAAATGAGCTGAGCTTGAAATCGGTAAGAATTCTGTCAGTCCCTGTAAAATAGCCAGTATAACGGCTTGCCACCATTCCATATGATTCCTTAGCACTTATTATCTTGTTTTTGTTGTTTGATGGTTTTCCAGTGACTTTGCTCGCGCAGGTAAACGAGCTCAATGTCTTCAGGCGCCAATACGTCATTTTTTTCGTAAAGCGAAATAGCCAAAGGCATGAGGGAGTCTGCTTTTAAAATTTGTTCGCTATCGCGCTCATTAATCAACGCTCGTAGAGATTCATCGAATGTATCCCATAAATGCAAACCGTGACCACAAGCAAAGTATTCGCCGGTTTTTAATTTTAAATCATTTGTTTGCACACTAATGGGGCAAATCAGATCATCGACCATAGGTATCATCAGTTGCGTTGTGTTATCCAACGTATATTGGCCTAAGTACAACTCTTTCATACGTGCATCCATAATAGACAGCACATCAGTTTTTTGTTGTTCGATAAACACTTGTTGGGCCATAGCTTGTAACGTAGAGACGCCAATTAAAGGAATATCGCAAGCAAAACCAATCCCCTGGGCGGTTGATGCAGCAATGCGTAAGCCAGTAAATGAACCTGGGCCTTTACCAAATATCACCGCGTCTAATTGATTGGGACGAAGATTCGCTTCACTCATTAACCCGTTTAACATGGGGTAAAGTAAGCGACTGTGCATGCGAGGTGCCGCTTCTACGCGGGAAATGAGCGTGCCGTTGCAACTTAATGCGACCGAACAGCTGTCGCTGGCGGCTTCAATGGCGAGAAAGTTGGCCATAGGAATACTTCAATAGACGAATTTGGCAGGCATTCTAACAGAAACCTAACTTTGAAAAAAACGAAGGGTTTAAAAATAAAATACACATAAAAAAACCAGCACAGCGTTAACCGTACTGGTTTTACGTATCAACTAACCACTAAAGCTTACTTTTTAGCTTTTTTGGCTGCTTTACGACGTGCTGGCGCCTTTTTGGCGGCAGGTTTCTTTTTAGCTGCCTTAGCTGGCTTTTTCTTAGCAACCTTGGCTGGCTTCTTCTTAGCTGGCTTTTTCTTAGCTGGCTTAGCAAGTTGCTTCAGCTTAGCAGCGGCTTTTTTAGCAGCAGCTTTGCTTTTAGCGTCTTCTTTCTTAGCACGAGCTTTTACTTTAGCCGCGTCTTTCTTAGCACGAGCGGCACGCCACTTGGCTTCATAAGCAGCAACGGCTTTAGCTAGATCAGCTTCAGCTTTACCAACTAATGATAGCTCATATGATTCAATTGCTTCTTTAGCAGCGGCAGCAGCGGCAGCCGCTTTAGCTTCTACGTTTGCAGCTTGAACCATTGACTTAGCGTCACGTACTTTATCTTTAGCAGCTGTTAGCGCTTCTTTTTGCTTCGCAGCAGCAGCGCGTGCAGTTACAACTGCTTTTTTAGCAGCGGCTGTTTTAGCAGATGCGGCCTTTTTACGGGCAGCGGCCAATTTCTTATTGGCAGCATCTACTTTGACAGTTACAGCTTTAACGCCAGCGTTCGCTTTTTCAACCACTTTGGTTGCTTTAGTTAGTGCTGGTGAAACGACGGCAGTAGCTTTTTTAGCTACACGTTTTTTCGCTGCAGTTTTTTTACGACCTCGAGCCATAATATTTTCCTTCTTGTTGTGGACGGTGTTTCAATAAAAAAATAGCATAAAAAATGTAAGAGCATAGTCTTATGATGAAAAATAAATGATTTTTTTGTAAAAAACTACTTTATTAGCCCGAAAACAGAAAAATTGGCGCAAAAAAATGCCAATTTTTTTAATTAATTGGTTTTTGCATAAAAAAATGGCCTGTTTTGAAAATCTCAAAGAAAATCAAAACGAGCCATTAAGTGTAAAGATAGGTTGTAAAAAACCTTCGATTAGTAGAATTGAGATTTTATAAAAAAGGTTTAACCAATTCTGCCATCATTTGAATGTGTTCATCATCTTCATTAAGCGCAGGAATGTATCGATATTGTTCACCACCGTTTTCTATAAAGATTTCTTTATTTTCTTCGGCGATTTCTTCGAGCGTTTCTAAGCAATCGGCACTAAATGCTGGGCAAACTACGTCAACCGAGCGAATGCCATCTTTTGCCCATGCTTCTAATGTTTTATCTGTATAGGGTTGTAACCATTCAGTGGGACCAAAACGGCTTTGAAAACACAATTGGTATTGTGTTTCGTTGAGGTTTAATTTTTCTACCATTAATTTGACGCTTTGCTCCACTTGCGCACGATAAGGGTCACCTTTTTCTACGTAAGCTTTTGGAATGCCATGAAAAGAGAATAATAATTTCTCGCTACGGCCATTTTTTTTCCAAAAATCTTCAATCTTCTTTGTGATCGCATCAATATATAAATGATTCTGATGATAATCTTTAATTAAATGTATCGAAGGCAAGTTGCGCTTAGTTTTAATAAAACGGGCAACTTGATCGTAAATAGCGGCTGTCGTCGTTGCACTGTATTGAGGGTAGAGCGGTAAAACTATAATGTTTTCAAAACCTTGCGTGTTTAATTTTTCTAAGCACTTCTCAAATGAAGGGTTGCCGTAAGTCATGGCTAGTTCGACATGAACGTTATCTGTTAGTAGCGTTTGAAGCTTTTCTTGTTGTTTGAAGCCAATTGTACGAATCGGGCTGTCTTCTTCCCAAACACTTTCATATAACTTAGCCACACGCTTGGGTCTAAGAGTCAAAACAATGCCATTTAACACCAACCACCAAATAGGATTACGTTTGATAACGCGGTCATCCCATAAAAATTCTTTTAAATAACGACGAACTGCTTTTGCAGTAGGGGCATCTGGTGTACCAAGGTTAACTAATATAACCGCGCTTTTTTGTGACATGCTGACTCTCGATAAAATGAATGGGCACATGATAAATTATTTGCAGAGGTTTACGAAGCATAAGAAAAACTGGTTTACATTTGCCGCACTTTCTTTGATATGAATCAAATAAAAGCTCGCAGACATAAAAAAAGCCAGCAATGCTGGCTTTTTTAAACGTTGGCGCAATATTAAGATATAGCAGCAAATACGGCGTCACGAATGTCATCTAACGTGCCCACACCAGGAATGTGTGCATATTTAGGTGCATTAGCATCGTTTAGTGATTTATAAAAACCCACTAGCGGAGCGGTTTGATCATGGTAAATGCTTAAACGCTTACGCACGGTTGCTTCTGCATCGTCTTCGCGTTGAATAAGGTCTTCGCCTGTTTCGTTATCTTTACCTTCAACCGCAGGTGGGTTGAAGATCATATGATAAGTGCGGCCAGAACCTGGGTGAACACGACGACCGCTCATGCGTTTAACGATTTCTTCGTCGTCGACGTCGATTTCAACGACATAGTCGATATCAACACCCGCTTCGATCATTGCTTCAGCTTGTGGAATAGTGCGAGGGAAGCCATCAAATAAACAGCCGTTTGCACAATCTGGCTCAGCAATACGTTCTTTCACTAAAGAGATGATTAGGTCGTCAGACACTAAGCCACCTGTTTGCATGATTTCTTCAACTTGTTTGCCAAGAGGTGAGCCAGCTTTAACAGCGGCACGCAACATATCACCCGTTGATATTTGTGGGATGCTGAATTTTTCACAAATGAATTGAGCTTGAGTGCCCTTACCGGCGCCAGGGGCGCCTAATAAAATAATACGCATTCATGTTTCCTTAAGTTTGTATCGATTCAATCTCCCAATGGACTAACGTTTAGGCCATTGGGACATTGTACCGAATTGAGCTGTTTGATTATTGATCAAGCCAATAAAAACGAGCCAAACAATACCTGACCAAACTCTGATGGGCAAGTGCCACAAGCGTAGGAATCATGCCTTCAAAGGTAGAGGGTTAGATCTAGCGGGGTATAAGGGGTTTGTAATCACTGACCTCATTTTTTAAAATGAGGTCAGTGATTAGATAAGAGTGGGTTAGAAGAGGCTTAGCCTGTGTTGCGCATGCCAGCGGCAATGCCTGCCATGGTGACTTTTAAGGCGTGTTCTAAGTCTGGGTTTACGTTTTCCCCTTGTGCGCGAGTTCGATACAACAGTTCAGCTTGTAAATAATGCAGCGGGTCTGTGTATGGGTTTCGCACCGCCATAGAATGACGGAACGTGGGGTTATTTTCTAATAACTGGGTTTGCTGTTTGATCTGTTGAATCGTGTTGATGGCTTGCTGAAGTCGAGCACGCAATTGACGACCTAAATCTTGTTTGGCGGATTGGTGATCGTCATGAGCAAGTAATCTGTTTTCATAATACTGGGCAATGCCGTTATCGGTTTTGCTTAATACCATTTCTAACATGTCGATTAAGGTTTGAAAGAATGGCCATTGGTCGGCCATGGTTTGTAAGGTTTTAAGCTCACCTTGATCAATGAAATCTTGTAATGCTTTTTCGCTGCCTAACCAGGCAGGTAGCATCAAGCGAATTTGCATCCAAGCGAAAATCCAAGGAATCGCACGTAAACTTTCGACGCCACCCGTGGCTTTGCGTTTTGCTGGGCGTGAACCGAGTGCCAGCTTGCCTAGCTCTTGTTCTGGTGTCACGTTTCTAAAGTAAGAAACAAATTCAGGGTGTTCACGTACCACCTCTCGATAACTTTTCACGCCGATGGCGCTTAAGCTGTCGAGAATGTCACGCCACTGAGGTTTGGGTTCTGGTGGTGGGAATTCCGTCGCTTGCAGCACAGCAGATAGATAAACCTGCAATGAGCGTAAAGCTACTTCAGGGTTACCAAATTTAAAGCGAATCATTTCACCTTGTTCAGTAACACGAATACGACCTCGTACAGAACCCGGTGGCTGAGAAAGTATCGCGCTATGAGCTGGGCCGCCGCCGCGACCAACGGTGCCGCCGCGGCCATGAAATAGCATGAGTTCGACTTTTTGTGCGTCACACACTTTTACTAATTCTTCTTGAGCTTTGTATTGCGCCCAGCTAGCCGCTAATTGGCCAGCATCTTTTGCGCTGTCACTGTAACCCACCATGACCATTTGTTTGTGAGAGCAATATTCTCGATACCAAGGAATATCCAATAGAGTCGCGATACTGCTCGCGGCTTGAGTTAAGTCATCGAGCGTTTCAAATAACGGCGCCACAGGCATGGGTTGCAGGCGACCACTCATCTTCATTAATAAGGCAACGGCTAACACATCGCTGGCGGCACCCGCCATAGAAATCACATAAGAAGCGAAGCAATTAGGGTCTTCTTTAGCAATTACGCGGCAAGTATCGAGAACTTCTTGCACATCGGCACTGGGTTGCCACTCATTGGGCAATAGTGGACGCTTGCTTTGTAGTTCTTTTAATAAAAAGGCGACGCGAGTGGCTTCATCCCATTCAAGGTAGTTACCTAGCCCAAGGTATTCGCATAATTCAGCGAACACTTGTGCATGGCGAGTGCTTTCTTGGCGTACATCTAACGGACAAAGGGTTAAGCCAAAGGTGTGAGCACGACGTAAGGTGTCGAGCAATTTACCATTGGCCACTACGGCCATGTTGCAATCTAAAAGAGATTGATAGCAAAGTTGTAATGGTTCAATCAGGCTGGCGAAATCGTATAAACCTTTATTGCGATTATCGCGGTTATCTTTTAATTTATCTTGTGTGTACTGCTGAGTTTCACGTAATCGTTGGCGCACCTCATGAAGCAAATGGCGGTAAGGTTCTTTCACATCCCCCACAACGGCACGCAGAGTGTCGTTGCATGCTTCCATTGATAGATCGTTCATCAACTCATCTAAATCCCTTAGGTAAAGATCAGCGGCCATCCAACGGCCAAGCATAAGCACATTAGAGGTGACTTTAGCGGTGACATTAGGATTACCGTCGCGGTCGCCACCCATCCATGAATGAAACTTAATAGGTACCGTATTCATGGGTAAGGGGGATAAGCCGCGTTCTTCTAGTAGAGTGTTCACCTCTCGATAAAAACGTGGAATAGCATCCCATAAAGCTCCTTCAACGACGGCAAAGCCCCATTTGGCTTCATCTTCTGGCGTTGGGCGCTGCTGTCTTATTTCATCGGTATACCAGATCTCAGCTACGACCCGTTTAAGATTATCTAAAATAAGCTTACGTTCGTATTCAAATGGTTGAGTATCTAAGCCATTGAGGGCATTCAAAATTTGTTCATACTTACCGATCAGTGTACGGCGCGTGACTTCTGTTGGGTGAGCGGTAAGTACCAGTTGAATGTCTAATTCGTTGAGCTTTTGTTGAATCTCTTCATTGCTTAGCTTACGGCCCATATCTTGAATTACGTGATCAAGTTGCTGTAAGAAAGCTTCACCTTCTTTGCGTCTACCGCGAATCACATCGTGATATTGTTCTGCAATATTGGCTAAGTTTAAAAACTGATTGAATGCGCGAGTAATAGGAGTAATGTCGTCATCGGCTAAGCTTTTTAGCCGATTGATTAAATCAGCAGGGTGGCCTTGTTCGGCACGGGCTTGTTTGGCAAGTGTGCGGATGTTGACGATTTTATCAATGAATGCCGCTCCTAAGTCTTGCTCAATGACATCACTTAATAGGTTTCCGAGTAAGCGAACATTTTCTTTTAAGTCAGGGTCCAGAGTATTTGACATAAACCTTCCTAATGGCAAGAAACGACAGATGTTTAAATTGTAGTTGATTCGTATTAAATACTACGCTGCTTATCAGTGTACAGATACCCCCACTGATATATAGATAAGCAAAAACAACGCCAAAGTTTTTTGTAATAAATAGTAACCAAGGGGAGGTTTGCTGGCCAAGCTAGGCTAGACTGAAACTGTAAGTTGTTAAGCGTTGAGGTTTGTTACATGAATGTCCGAGAACTCATGTCGTCATGGGAATCCGCCAGCCATAAAGATACTGGTGATGAGAAATATCAAGTTCAACTGCCCTTAAAGGATGCGGCCCGCATCGAAGCCTTAAGCGGTTTGTATCCAGGTTTGAATCGAAACGAAATCATCGCCCAATTAATTGGCGTGGCTCTCGATGAGGTTGAGCGTCAGATGCCCTACAAACAAGGCAATAAAGTCGTCTCGTTTGATGAGCTCGGCGACCCTTTATATGAAGATGTAGGATTAACCCCTAAATATTTACAGTTGCGCCATCAGTTTGCGCAAAACTTTAACGAGAAAAAGCGATCCGCTTAAAGCTTTAATTGAGTTAAAAAAAAGGTGAGTCTGTTAATACAGCTCACCTTTTTTTATGCTCTTAACTAACGCAATGGGTTAATTCAGCGTTACCTGCAAAATACTGCGACGTAAATCTGCGTTTAATAGAATCTTCGCATCATTGGCGATGTTTTCAATACGATCACCAAATTCGATGTTGTTGCTATCATCCAGTTTGAGCACGTTACGCTCTAATAACTCTTCAATAAGGTTTTTAAATAACGACTTATCAAAGAACTCAGGGGCATTCAAACCGTGCAGGATCGAAATACGCTGCGCCATGAGTGAGCAGTTTTTCACCATATCGTCTTTGTTCATGTTACCGGTACCAGCACGCTGCAATAGAGCAATCGCAATGTAGTAACGTTCAAGAATCTGAATCACCTGCTGCGACAATACAGACAACATAATGTAATTGTTTGAGCTCACAGACGGGCGTACTAGATTATCGCCTTCTTGGGTCAGATAACCCTTAGCGACACATAGATCTAACCACTGATCGATTACGTCAGCGATTTCATCTTCTTGCCAATGTAAAAACAATTCAGCTTTTAGGTATGGGTAAATAGTACGAGCAAAACGCACTACGTCATCGCGTTGCATTTTTACGTTATTAATAAATAAACACGCCAACATAGACGGGATAGCAAACAAGTGAATCACGTTGTTGCGGTAATACGTCAGCATGACGGCTTGAGCTTCGTCTACGCGCAGAATATCACCAAGCGGGTGTTGCAAGCGCTCAACCACGTTCATGCCTTCTGCGTACTTAATCCAGTCGTTGCCGTCACCTTCTGGCAAGGTGGTTAAGTGGCTATAAGGCATGTCTTTAGCGAGATCTCGATATAGGTTCAAGGTTTGCGCTAATACCGCTTCGTCCATGGCTTGCTTAGGTGCCGCTAAAATCGCTAAGGCCAGCATGTTGATAGGGTTTAACGCCGCCGCTTTGTTAATGCCTGTTACGACATCAATGGCTAATTCGTTTACCACATCTTTTGTCCACTCTGGGCGGAAGTCTGGACCATGGTCTTCTTTTTTCCAGCCTGGATGTTTAGCTTCTAAGTATTGGTTTAAATCAATCGCATCACCAAAAGTAAGATAAACGCGCCCAAAGTTTTTCTTCAAATCTTTAAGGGTTTTGAATATGCCCAATAAGGATTCTTTCTTCTTGGTTTGACCTCGTAACTCGCCTTGATAGGTGCCACCTTCAAATACTTTTTCATAACCAATATAAACGGGCATAAAGACAATAGGCTTGTGGCTGTCACGTAAAAAACTGCGCACTGTCATGGCTAACATACCGGCACGAGGTTTTAATGTGCGCCCCGTACGAGAACGACCACCTTCAATGAAGTATTCGGTTGAATAACCAGATGTAAAGATAGTGTGTAAATATTCATCGAACACAGCGCTGTAAAGTGGGTTGTCTTTAAAGCTGCGGCGCATAAAGAACGCACCGCCACGGCGAAGAATCGGCCCAAGAACAGGTAAGTTTAAGTTAATACCCGCTGCGATTTGCGGTGGCACAAAGCCATTTTTAAATAAAACATAAGACAATAATAAATAATCGATGTGGCTACGGTGACACGGCACATAAATAATTTCGTTATCTTTGTAGGTGGTGGTCAGCTGTTCAAGGTTTTGTACTTGTACGCCGTTGTATAATTTATTCCAAACCCAAGTCAGAATAATATCCAAAAAGCGGATCGTGCTGTGGCTTTGGTTAGAGGCAATTTCATCACCGTATTTAATGGCTTTGGCCGCGGCTTTTTCATAACTGATGCCTTTTTCTTGCATCTCATGTTCGATGGCGGCTTTTACTAAAGGCTTGCGAATTAAACGGTGAACAAGTGTTCGGCGGTGAGATAAGTCGGGACCAATTACCGCACTGCGGGTATGACGGAAATGCACACGTAACACACGGCCTAATTTACGAATTAAGCGTGAAGCTTCCATTTCAGGGTTTTCGCTAATGACGTTTTGAATGTCCAGCGGTTCACTTACATGCACAAACGTATTGCGGCCGTTTAAAATAATACTGACGATACGGCGAAATTTACCAGAAACCGACCAAGAATCCCCCAGCCAGATTTTCAAAAAGCTTTTTTCTTTATTAGGAGTACGCCCCCAAAACACATTGACCGGGACAATTCTGACCTTTATCTCTGGATTATTTTGACAAACCGTAATCATATCAGGCACAGACTTATGTAAATAAGGCATGGCACGAGGGCGCAGCCAGCTGCCTTCTGTGCGTGACAGATAAATAATGCGATTGCTAAATTTAGTGCCCGCAATTTCTACGGGCTCTAGAGCGTGAGGCAAACCGTTTTTACGGGTTTCGCTATCAACCACCAAGCTTGCAGAGTAAGAGCGGTGAGGTAAGGCATAAAAAATAGGTTGGTCAGGGTCGTTGTCTAGTACAGCTTGGGATTCTTTAATCCCTACAACATTGGTTCTGACCCAAATTTTAAGAAGCCCACGAGAAAGCGTATTAAGAAGAGAAACTAGGGCGCGCAAAGTCATCACCTTTTATAGTAACCAAAAGCCAAAATGACTGATGGATTGTAAAAACAGACTATTCATATAAACATAGTCGGTTACGCAAAATAATGCCGAATTGTAGCAGGTCTTTTACACAAACCAACGCTAAAATAATGCCTCATACCGCTATTCACATATTACAAGCTATTGTAATCGGAAAAAGTGACGCTATATTGACTGCACTCAATAGATGGGGCTGAAACTTCTTCTTAAAAAAGAAGACTAATCAGCGCGCAATAATAATAGAGAGTTTAATCATGATCCGTGTGCAAAATCTCACAAAACGATTTGACCAATTTACAGCGGTCAATAACTTAAGTTTTGATGTCTCTCCTGGCGAAGTGCTGGGGTTTTTAGGTCCGAACGGGGCCGGCAAATCCACCACCATGAAAATGATCACTGGTTTCATCGAGCCCACTGAAGGGCTGGTGAGTGTGTATGACATGAATGTCAGCCAAGACACGCAAGCGGTGCAAACCATTATGGGTTACTTACCCGAAGGCGCGCCAGCCTATGGCGAAATGACGGTAATGGCATTTTTGCTGTTCATCGCCAAAGTACGTGGCTTAACCGGTGCAGACCGTGAGCTTCGACTCGCCAAGGTGATCGAACAAGTCGAACTAGAACCTGTGCTTAATAAACCCATCGAAACCCTATCTAAAGGTTTTGCTCGTCGTGTGGGTTTAGCGCAAGCCATTATGCACGACCCGAAAGTATTGATATTAGATGAACCCACCGATGGTCTTGACCCTAACCAAAAGCATCAAGTGCGTGAGCTAATCAAAGGCTTGGCCAAAGATAAAATCGTGATTATCTCTACCCACATATTAGAAGAAGTCAGTGCCGTATGTACCCGCGCACTGATCATCAATGAAGGTCGATTACTGTTAGATGGCAAGCCAGACGAGCTAGAGCGCCAAAGCCGTCACCACAACGCCATTTGCCTGCAATTAGCGGACGAATACGCCGATGTGCAGCAACTGCTAGGCAGTATTGATCAAATCGAAAGTGTCGAAATCGTAGCCGACCCAGAAGACCGCACCTTTATGTTGTTTCCTAAAGACGGCCAAATGCTACTGCCTGAAGTGGTGCGTTGGTTAGATGATAAACAATGGGCGGTTGAGAACATTCACCTAGAAAAGGGCCGCCTTGATGATGTATTCCGTCAAGTCACCCGCGCACAGACAGTATAAGGAGCATGCTATGACGTTTAACATGAATATGACTTTTATTGTCATGCAGCGCCAACTGCACAGTTATTTTGCCACCCCCATCGCCTACGTGTTCATTTTAATGTTCTTGGTGCTCTCGGGTGTGTTTAGCTTTTACCTTGGGCACTTTTATGAAAAAGGCCAAGCGGATTTAAGCGCCTTTTTTAACTTTCACCCGTGGTTATACCTGTTCTTTATGCCTGCCATCGCCATGGGCCTTTGGGCACCTGAGCGTCAAATGGGCACCATTGAATTACTCATGACCTTACCCATTGGCCAAACCAATGCGGTAATCGGTAAATTCTTAGCGGCTTGGGTATTTGCAGGCTTGGCTTTGGTTTTAACCTTTCCTATGTGGATTACCGTAGCTTATTTGGGCGACCCAGATAACGGCGTGATTGCGGCTGGTTACATTGGCTCGTGGCTCATGGCGGGTAGTTTTTTAGCCATCGGCAGTTGTATGTCGGTGTGCAGTAAAAACCAAATCGTGGCGTTTATTTTTACCGTAGTAGTGTGTTTTATCTTTATGGTCAGCGGCGTACCCATGGTGCTAGACAGCTTTGCTTGGGCACCACAAGGCATGATCGACTTTATTGCGGGTTTAAGCTTTTTAACGCGTTTTGATGCCATTGCTCGCGGCGTATTAGATCTGCGCGACATCACTTACTTTTTTGCCATGATGGCCCTTTGGTTGTATCTCACGAAAGTGATGCTGCAACGTAACAAAGCCAAATAACACAAGGAGAATAATATGAAACCGACCGTATTAAAGTTTGTATTGGCCCCTGTGTGTTTTGTGCTGATATTACTCATCAGCCAATTTGTCTTCAAAGGCGCCCGGGTTGATTTAACCGAACAAAATATTTACAGCCTGTCACAGGGCAGTAAAAACATCATGGAAAACCTTGAACAAGAGGTCACCCTAAACCTGTATTTCTCTGACAAGTCCACTAAAGACTTAACCTCACTGCGCAGCTATGCCAAGCGTGTAGAAGAGTTATTACAAGAATATGTTTTGTTGTCTGGTGGCAAGCTTAGCTTAAACCTCATTGACCCAGAGCCCTTCTCTGAAGCCGAAGACAAAGCGGCTGAAGCAGGTCTGCAAGCCGTACCCATTGCCACAGGTGATGATGTGTACTTTGGTTTGCAAGCCAGCAATGCAAAAGGGGACAACTCGATTATTGGCTTTTTCCAGCCGGACAAAGAGCCTTTCTTAGAATATGAAATCAGCGAGCTTATCTATCGCCTAAGCCAAACCAGCATTCCCGTGGTCGGTCTCATGACCAGCCTAGATATGCGCGGCGGTTTTGATATGCAACAAGGTGGCACCACGCCGCCGTGGGCCGTGTTTGAACAACTGGACCAACTGTACGATGTGCGCTGGGTGGAAGATGAAATCGAAGAGGTCGACAAAGACATCGAGCTGTTAGTCGTCGTGCAACCGTCTAACCTAGATGACGCCAGCCTATACGCCATCGACCAGTTCGTCATGAACGGCGGCAAACTGATCGCCTTCGTAGACCCAAAAGCAGAAAGCAAACAGCAAAACCCAATGGGTGAAGAAGAGATCGCCATTAACCCACTGCAACCCTTACTTAAGCAATGGGGTGTGGACTACGACGACAGTCAAGTCGTGATCGACGCGCAATATGGTTTAACCGTCTCCTCTGGGCAAGGTATGCCACCTGTACGCCACTTAGGTTTACTGGGTGTGCAAGTTGATGGCTTAAACCCAAATGAAGTCGCCACCGGCGAATTAGAAACCGTTAACCTAGCCAGCGCCGGCTTTGTATTGCCTAGCGAAGACGCCAGCACCACGTTTGATGCTCTGCTTTGGTCGAGCACCGTGGCACAACCCATCGACGTGAATCGCTATAACCTAGCCCATGACCCAAGACAGCTCATGCAAAACTTCGCACCAACCGGTGAAAGTTATGTGCTGGCGGCTCGTTTAAGTGGCCCGGCTAGCAGCCATTTTGAAAGTGCGCCGCTGGTATTAGAAGAGCCCCACGAACACATCAACAGCAATGACAACATCAACGTCATGGTAATAGCCGACTCCGACGTGCTAACGGATCGTCTATGGGTGCAAGTACAAAACTTCTTTGGTCAGCGCATTGTGCAGCCTTGGGCCGACAACGGCGCCCTTGCACAAAACATGGTTGAGCAATACCTAGGCAGCAATGACTTAATCACCATTCGCAGCCGTGGCCGTTTTGCTCGCCCATTTGAAGTAGTACAAGACTTACAGCAACAAGCGCAAAGCAAGTTCTATGAAAACGAACAAGCCCTGCAGCACCAGCTAGAAGAAACCGAACAGCGCATGGCCGAGCTAGAAAAACAGCGCGACAAAGACAGCCTAATTCTAAGCCCAGAGCAAGAAGCCACCCTAAATGGTTTTCAGCAAGAAAAACTGCGCATTCGTAAAGCGCTACGTGATGTTCGCCACGAGCTAGATAAAGACATCGAAAGCCTGGGCAGCTGGTTAAAAATACTGAATATCGCCATCATTCCAATATTGTTAACTTTGCTATTATTGTTATTAGCACGATTAACATTACGCAAACCCCGCAAATAAAGGGTTGCTGTGTATATAGGAACGAAAACGTATGCCCCATGGATCAAATGACGTTGAACAACAAGGCAACCTCTTCATCTGCCGCCCCAAAGGGGCGTTTAATCTAGAAGGAGTCGCTAAGTACGAAGCGGAATTTGCCCAAATGGTCGCCACACTAGGCGA
>JAWUYY010000007.1:0-44397 GCA_034110565.1 Bermanella sp.
TGGCTCAAAACCAACAATCACATGGCCTTGGGCGCGCCAAATGTAGTTTGAATCAGTGCCATCTAAATCAAGAAGTGAACTAGTAAAAGTGTGCTCGTCTAATTCATCTTCTTCAATGACTAAGGCACGGGCGCCTTCATCACAAGACACGACTACTAGCTCATCGGTTTGTCCATGGCTAGTTGGGTTTGCGCACGCAAAGCTATCTTCTGGACTTGTACCTTCATAAACCAAGGCATTGGTATCATCAAACACAAGTTTAAGGTCGTGCTGTTCGTCTAGAATTAAGGCGGGGTACACTTCATCAACTGACAACCCTGAAGTGGATTCTGTGGTTCGTGCTTCGTTGACTAACTCATCGTATTCAATAAACGTGGTATCACCATCCACTAGCACAGCAAAATGACCGCTTGTAGGCACCACGCTAATGTCAGTACCTGTCAGACTATATTCTAATACATGAGCTTCTTCGTGTTCTTCTTCCCCATGTTCGTCTTCGTCATGATCTTCCTCCTCATGCAGACCATGAATAAAGTTCACTGTGCCTGAACTTAAGACTGCCGCATAAGCTCCGCTTTCACTTAATACCAGTTTGGCACTGTTTCCTGCTGCTGCATCATCTAATGCTTCTAATACGCCATCTTCTAATAGAGAAAGATTGGTCGTATTGGCTTGTGAAACCAATATAGAGGAATCGTGTTCATGATCATCGCTGTCATCACTACTACTGCTATTACTACTGCCACAACCTGTAAGAGCTAAGGTTGCAATACTTAGCCACAATAAATTCTTGTTAAATATTTTCATTTTTTCGTCCTGATCTTCAAATTTTTTATACAGTTTCGCCCCACTGATAACAGCGGATATAACTCAAGGCGAGACAGTGCGACACGACAATATATAGTCGCGCACAATTAATTAGACCCAGCTTAAGCTGGCCTTGATTGAATTATTAAAGTGTTAAAAAATTAAAGAAAGGCAGGTGGTGCGCGTGCTTGTTGTTTCTCAAGTTGAGAAATCACCAAGACAACAGGATGATAAGCAAACTGTTCAACTGTTTGCTTAAATACCACGTTAAGGGAGATGGTTTCAGGTACCGCTGCACTGCCGTCCAATACGAACATGGGACAGTCTACGGTATGGTGGTGATTGATGAGGTGGTCATGCACCAACTGCAAGCCGCCACTGATCAAGATGACCAATGTCAACACAGAAGCGGTTAAGCCATTATGTTTGCGCAAGCGCGGATGCAGGATATGTTTCATGTCACTATCATACGGTTTGTCTAAAGCCGCTTCAATCTGTAATGCATATTAAATGTAAACAATTGTATAGGCGTCTATTTTATGCAGCGCATCACAACAATTTATCGACCATGTACCTATTCAAACTAATATTACAGCCTGCATATATCATTCATATGACAGCCTAAAATTAGCTAGCAACGCTAAAAATATGCAATAGTCTGTCTCAGGCTTTGGGCTCAATGTTTAACTGGAAATATGTTTTACTCGCTGTCCACAATTTTCATCTAAGCTTTCTTAATACCATCGAGTTTCGTTATGCCCAATACTTCACCACCTAGGCCTATTGGCCGCTTAGAATTCATCACTCTAATGGCCGCGCTTATGTCCATGGTGGCGCTATCCATTGATGCCATGCTGCCAGCGCTTAGCATTATCGGCCAAGATCTTCGCGTCGCTGACCCTAATGACAGCCAGCTAATTATTTCTACCGTCTTTCTAGGCATGGCGTTTGGCTTAATTATTTATGGCCCAATATCAGATTCATTTGGCCGTAAAAAAGCTATTTATCTAGGTGTTGGGATATTTTTAATTGGTTGCTTGATTTCTATCTTTGCTCAAGACTTTCACCATATGTTAATCGGCCGAGTACTGCAGGGCTTTGGTGCCGCTGCTTGCCGTGTCATCACCATTGCTATGATGCGTGACAAATATGATGGCAAAGAAATGGCAAAGATCATGTCGCTTATCATGATGGTATTTATCATGGTCCCCGCCATGGCTCCTTCTGTTGGGCAGTTAGTTTTATTGTTTGCCGACTGGCATTATATTTTTATTTTCCTGCTGATCTTCTCACTGGCCAGTACCGCTTGGCTGCACTTTCGCCAAGAAGAAACATTAACCATTGAAAAACGTATCCCGTTTTCACTTAGCAATATTAAGCGAGGTATGATCGAAACAATTAGGCACCCTGAGGCTCGCACTTATACATTGTCAGCTGGCATTATGTTTGGTGCTTTTATAGGGTATTTAAGTTCATCTCAACAGATTCTTCAGGTGCTATATGGCACAGGGGATTTATTCTCTGTGTACTTTGGCGCACTAGCACTGGCCATAGGCTTTTCATCTTTCGCTAATTCAAAACTGGTGATGCGAGTGCCAATGCAAACATTATGCGTTGCTGCTTTAATTATTGTTTTAAGTACTTCTATTTTATTTTTTATCTACGCTGAATTAGTAAACGAACAACCTGAATTATTGAGCTTTATGCTTTACATGCTCAGCACATTTTTCTGCTTTGGTATCTTATTTGGAAATTTCAATGCATTGGCTGTCCATCCACTTGGGCATATTGCCGGGGTTGCGACCTCTGTGATCAGCACCGTACAAACATTAATTTCTGTGGTAGTTGGCACCTATATCGGGCAACATTATAATGACACTGTCATACCATTAATTTTGGGGTTTATTATTTGTAGCAGTGTCACACTTGCCTTGGTTATGTGGTTGCGTTTTAAATCACCAGCGTCTTTGCAAGAAAGCTAACACAGGCACCCTACTAAATGCTTTTCCATAAACAAGATCAAGAATAGTATTCAACAAGAGTAATCGATGTCTTATATTGAAATTTTTTATTTAGAAATGAATAGCCCATCGCAAATCAAAGGCAAACCTGCGGTGGAAGGCCTTGATATTCACTATTGCGAAATAAATCAGTGGTCACTGAATAAATTTTTATACAACTATGTAGGCGCGCCTTACGCCTGGACAGACAAACACAATGAATCAGACACTCAATGGCAAACCTATGTAGAAGACCCTAACCTTCATACCTGGGTCGCCCATTATAAAGGTATTATCGCCGGTTACTTTGAAATGCAGCAGCAAAACAACGGCGATGTGGAATTAGTCTATTTTGGCTTAACCCCTGAATTTGTAGGTAAAGGTATGGGGGGCTACATGCTTACCTACGCCCTTGAGCAAGCTTGGGCATTACCTAATACTAAGCGAGTTTGGTTACATACTTGCACCCTAGACCACCCAAGTGCCAAAGGTAATTATGAAGCCCGAGGTTTTGTGCATTACAAAACAGAACAAGAAGTATCTGATTCATAAATTGTATGCATTCCTATAGACACAAAAAAGCCGATATTTAAATCGGCTTTTTTGTGTCTACTAAAACTCAGTAAATTATAGCGTTTTATTCTTTCTCTTTTTCTGTGTTTTTATCTATATCTTTATCTTTATCTTTACCAATATCAGCATCGATACTTTCTGTCTGCGTATTTGTATCTATAGCAAACTTCTGAAACGCATTTTGAAACGCCTTTGTCACATCTTCTTGTGTGGGTACTAGGTCACTTTTTACCAACACGATTAAACTTTGAGCATACACGCGCACATCCCCTCTTGGGTGCACTGTAATATCACCATCTTTATTTATAAAGGCCATTGGTGTACCTACACCCGCTCTCAACATAGCCCCAACCACATCGGCCCAGCTTTCGCCTTCTAGCCAAATACTATAACGCTCAGGGTGATCATCTTTACGAGTGAACATGTCCTCTATCACCACTTCACTGCCAGGTGCGTCCATAGCACGAACTAAAATCTCTGGGTAAGAACGAATGGGCCGCAAAATAGATTTAATACCTAACTCAAACATACGCTTACGATTAGCGTCCACTACACATTCCACCAGCGTAATATGGGCTAGCCCTAGCGTACCCAAGCGGTGGACTATATCAAAGCTAATACTGTCGCTATCAGCGTGGTACTCATCACGCGCCAAAACAAAAATATGCTTAGCCTTCGTGGCTTCTGCCCGTGTAAGGTCTTCATTATTATTACCATTGCCCAGTATATGGCGTACACCTAAATCTTTTAGTTGAGCCGACAAGCCATCAACAAATTCGGAGTTTAATAACAAGATGTCCACTTCCTTATAGTCATCATCTTCACGTATTTGTGTGACCAAACGCTGAAAAAATTGATCGGCATTGTACTTAGGAGCGTTAATTATCAGTATGTGGTTGTCCATTTTCCAATCCCATAAACCAGAGCGAATACGTTCATTACGTGCGATGCGGTAGTCCACATAGTCACGCACTAAGAAAGTGACCAATGTAATGGCCGCCATAAAAATCAAAATAATAGTAGAAGCTTGCCCCGGCATGGTCTTGGCGCTCAAATCGCCATAACCCACAGTGGTAATGGTTGTCATGGTTAACCAAATCGCTTGCCACGGTGAAAGTGACTCAAATCCGATCATAGCAAGTACATGCAGAACCATTAAGCTAAAAATGATAAAGAGGGTACGTTTTATCTTTTTTAAGATGCGCGCATCAGAACCCACAAGCGAGTGGTTCAGCTCAGGCTCACTGCTATTATTAAAAGGTAAAATTTTCATAAAATATCAAAACGAAAATGAGCCTGCACTATGGCATAAAGCCCATGATTCCCTCAAGTAATAAGCATAAGTTTTATATTAAAGACTATTTTCATAGCTTAAACGGTTAGTAACCTGTAAGTCTAATAATGCCTAATAACATCAAGACGATGCAGGTAAATACCGCTACAATTAATCCAATTCAATTGCGCAATCGTTAATAAGGAATGAAACATGTGGTCTCAGGTGCCTGCGAATCTTAAGGAGTTCTCTCAAAAGCGCCACGCTTTGCTCAGCAGCTTAATCAATGAGCACCCAGCTTTAGCCAGTATTAGCGAAAATGATGCTTTACTCAAAACCCTTACTTTAAGCGACTATGTCTTTAGCAGCTTTCAATCGTGTAGCGATATTGTTCAGCAATTATTAGACAGCGACTTGCTCAATCAACCACTTAATCAACAAGAAATTGATACCCAATTAAGCCAGCTGCTGCAAGCATGCAAAGATGAAACAAGCCTTTATAAAACGTTAAGAGAATTCCGACGTTTTCACCAAATGCGCATTATTCATCGTGATGTGAATCGCATATCCAGCCTGCCCGATACTTTAACCGAATTAACCTTACTGGCAGACGCCTGTATCCGCCATACACTACTCTGGCTTGATCACTCTTTACAATTACGCTTTGGCCAGCCAATTGCAAAAAAAACCGGTGAAAAACAATCTTTAATTGTTATCGCCATGGGTAAGCAAGGGGCTGGTGAATTAAACCTATCAAGTGATATCGACTTAATTTTTGCCTTTCAAGAAAACGGCGACACCCAAGCAGGTGATGGTCAAAAAAGCATTTCTAATCAAGAGTACTTTACCAAACTCGGCCAAGCATTAATTCAAAGCTTAGATAAAGTGACCCAAGACGGATTCGTCTATCGCGTGGATATGCGCTTGCGACCTTATGGCCAGTCTGGCCCATTAGCGATGAACTTTAACTCCCTAGAAAACTACTACCACGATCAAGGCCGCGATTGGGAGCGCTACGCCATGATCAAAGCCCGCGCGATCACGGGTGAAGCTCATCAAGTACAAGAATTAATGAACATACTGCGTCCATTTAGTTATCGTAAATACGTGGACTTTAGCGCATTTGAATCCTTACGCGATATGAAAGCCCGTATTCGACAAGAAACCGTACGCCGCAATTTAACCAATAATGTAAAGCTTGGCAGTGGTGGTATACGTGAAATCGAATTTATCGCTCAAGCCTTTCAATTAATTCGTGGCGGAAAAGAAATTGAACTGCAACAGCCTAATATTTTTAAAGTTTTTAACTTCTTAAAAGAAAATGAATACCTACCGTTTGATGCAGTGAAAGATCTATTAGCCGCGTATCATTTTTTACGGGACACCGAACACGCTATACAAGGTATCAACGACGAACAAAGTCAAACACTGCCCGCTGATGACTTTAACCAAACACGTATTGCTTGTTACTTGGGTTTTGATGACTGGCAAAGCTTTATGCAGCGCCTAGATTTACACCGCGAAAAAGTTGGCCTTCATTTTAAAAATATCGTCGCCGATGAAGAAGAACAAGATGACCAGCTAGATTTGGAGCCTTGGCAAAATATCTGGTTCCAGCAAGAGGATGATGAACAATCGTCTGATCCTATCAACACAGCAGCACTACAAGCGACCTTACAAAAAATACGCGATCTTGCCGAAAACAAAATGCAGGCCATCGGTAAGCAGCGCTTAGACAAAGCCATGCCCTTACTGCTAAAAGCTCTGTGGCTGTGTGACAACCCCCAACAAACACTTGAACGCCTCGTGCCCTTGCTAGAAGCTATTTTGCGTCGAACTGCGTACTTGGTGTTGTTAAGTGAAAACCCTGCGGCATTGCAACAATTGGTGCGCTTATGTGGCGCAAGCCCTTGGATTGCCACCAGCATTGCCGAAGCCCCAATCTTATTAGATGAGTTACTACACCCAGCGCACCTATATAACCCCAGCGATAAGCAGGGAATGATCGAGGATTTAAATCAGCGCCTGTTACGCATCGACCCCTTGGACCTAGAAGAACAGATGGATGCCTTGCGTCATTACGCCAGCGCCCATAGATTACAAATTGCAGCCAGTGACATCACCGGCGCCTTATCATTAATGAAAGTCAGTGATCACTTAACCTGGCTTGCTGAAACTATTCTAGAGCGTGCTTTTTGGATGTCATGGGAACAAATGGTCGATAAATACGGCTACCCAAGTGATGCTCAAGGTGAGGCTGTTACTGAGCCTGAATTTTTAATTCTAGGGTACGGCAAGCTCGGCGGCATTGAATTGAGTTACGGCTCTGACCTAGATATGGTGTTTTTGCACAATGCCACCGCTAACAAATACACCAAGGGCGAGCGCGAACTGGAAAACGGCGTGTTCTATACTCGCATGGGTCAGCGACTTATCCACATACTCAACACCACCACCCGAGCCGGGCAATTATACGAAGCAGACATGCGTCTGCGCCCTAGTGGTGCGAGCGGTATGATCGTGGCGTCCGCCAGTGCTTTCGAAAAATACCAACAACAACAAGCTTGGACATGGGAGCATCAAGCCCTCATTCGTGCAAGGGTCATCACAGGGCAGCAAGCCCTTGCCGAGAAATATACACAAATTCGAGGAGGAATCCTCACGAAACATAGAATTCCCACAAAACTACAGCAAGAAGTACGAGAAATGCGCGAAAAAATGCGCGATAATCTTGGCTCCCAAAGTGTGGGCAAAACCCAATTCCAGCTTAAGCAAGATGCTGGCGGCATAGTGGACATTGAATTCATGGTGCAGTACCTCGTACTGGCCCATTGTGAGCAGTATCCTCAGCTTTTGTCATGGACAGATAATATCCGCCTGCTGGAAACCTTAGCGTCTCATAACATTATCGACACTAAGCAAAGTAATGCTCTCAAACAGGCCTATATCGCCTACCGCTCATTGGCACACCGTCGGGCCTTACAGAACCAAAAGTTACTGTTAGACCCCAATGAGCTCGACCAAGCTGGGTTAACACCCCACATCGACACGGTTAAAACACTTTGGCAACAGATTATGAATTCAGCCCAGTAAGCGGCTTTTATCGCCGCGACAACAGATAAAGACTGCATCATAGAATATTGAGTCCGGAAGCCGCTTTTAAGGTTTCCATACACAAATTTAGGAATAGGTAATGGCCGCATTTGGAACAGTTTTCATGCCGAAAATGGCATTGGCGACTTACGAAAATAATTCATGGACACCTGCAAGTATCGTCGCATCCGACAAACTAGAGCTTCACCCCGGTGCCCATGTTTTGCATTATTCGAGCACCTGCTTTGAAGGACTAAAAGCGTTTAAACACGAAGATGGCAGCGTGAATATTTTTCGTATGGATGCCAATATCGACCGTATGTCACAAAGCAGTGAGCTATTGAGCTTACCTGAAATTAATAAAGATCAACTTGGTCAAATGATCAAAGATGTCGTTGCTCTATATGCAGACGATGTACCGACCCCGCCAGGTTCTATGTATATTCGTCCTACTCATATTGGTACAGAGGCTGCCGTTGGCAAGGCAGCCGCGCCTTCAGAAACCTCTGCCTTATATGTACTGTTATCTCCTGTAGGTGATTATTTTGCTGGTGGCGTAAAACCATTAAGGCTTTTATTAGAAGAAGACGGCATGCGCTGCGCGTCTCATATGGGTGTTATTAAAAGCGGTGGTAACTATGCCAGTGCACTGGGACCGATTACTCGAGCACGCAAAGAAAACAATGCCGACCAAGTGTTGTTCTGCCCTAACGGGGATGTACAAGAAACCGGCGCGGCGAATTTCATTTTAATTGATGGCAATGAAATCATAACGAAAGCCCTAGACGCATCGTTTTTACACGGCATCACTCGCGATTCTATTTTAACGATTGCTCGTGATATTGGCATGACCGTAACTGAACGCAATTTCACAGTAGATGAGTTAATTGAGCGCGCACAAAAACCAGGAACCGAAGCGGCCCTTTCTGGCACAGCTGCGGTATTAACTCCAGTTGGCACATTAATCCATAACGGTGAAGACATTACTGTAGGTTCTGGTAAAGCGGGCGAAACAACCTTGAAATTACGCCAAGCCTTGAATGATATTCAATGGGGCAAAGCGGAAGATAAATTTGGTTGGTTGCAGAAAGTTTAGTCCAACGAAACTTTTTGTCTAAAAAACCGCTTGTGGCTACACAAGCGGTTTTTTTATTTCATGTGAAAAAAGCAGAACTTAATCAACTCATTTTCTCATGCATTGAAATAATCGTCTTACTTGAAACTGATTTATCAAAGAATTGTTTTTTCACTGCTAAATACTCTTCACATGAAAAAAATTGATCCATGATTTCTTTGCTTGGAAAATCAATAGTGAACACGCGATTAATATCATCCGTTGTTTTTGAAATCAGCACATCTGATACTTTGAAGTCAAAACCAAATGCTCCGCCATATGAATGCAATATTGGAGTCATACCCTCACGATAACGCTGATACTCTGCATCATCACTCACACACAACCCCATAATCCTTTCAAATGCCATAATTGATTCCTTTTATAAAGACTTAACTAAAATTTCCAACCTTGGATCCAAATACTCTCATCACTCAAATCGTACCAGTCAATAATATCTTCTCGCTTAGTCATCACCGCTTCTAATATGCACAGAAGGACATTACCTTCTTCATCATACTTTACATCCGTTACCATAAAGTGTTTTTCTTTATTTTTTGGCTGAACCGCAGTCCACTTGCTATTCAATAATTTTTTACTACTGATCTTATTCATCTTAAACCCTTATAAATCTAACAATAAATGAGATACGAGAATAGATTGTAAATGGATTATATATTATGGGGAAAAATTGGTTTTATGATAAAACAGAAGTTATGAGCGATATATAAAATCTTCTTATACTGGATTGAAGTGCGTCCCTATTACTCCAACACCACCTGATCACGGCCATTTTCTTTGGCTTGATACAGTGCGTGGTCTGCACGCTTTAAGGTATCTTCATAGGATTTATCTGTAGTTTTAATAGAGGTGACCCCTATGCTGGCGGTGGCCAAAATATTATTCACTCTATATTCTAATAATTTAGCTTGAAAGCTTGTACGTAAACGCTCAGCAAATTGCGAAGCATGACTCAGTTCAATATTGGGTAATACAATGACAAATTCATCACCTCCGTAACGACAAACCATGTCTGATTTACGAACTCTCTCTTGACATATATCTGCTACCATTTTTAATAATTCGTCTCCGCGATGATGCCCGAAGGCATCATTCACTTGCTTTAGATTATCTAGGTCAAACATAACAATAAAGGTAGGGAGACTATGACGCACAAAGTTTTCGTAGTGAATCGTTAAGTCCTGCGCCAGTCCGCGACGGTTAAGCAGCCCTGTAAGCTGGTCTGTATGGCTTAATGACCGTAAGGTATTCTCTAATTTGTTACGTTCGGAGATGTTACTGGCAACCCAGAGCACCACCTCTTCACCATCTATTAAAAAATCTAACGCTTGGATACGGCCTTCAAACCAAATGGGCTCTTCAGGGCCAACACCGCTTAACCCCATCACATCATTATTGCCCAACTCATACTCTTCGATATGTAATTTTCTGCTGTGTAACGCAGCCTCTATTTGCTCAACAAACCAATTGGCCTTCTCAGGCTTAATCAAGTCCGAGATTTTCAATCCCACTAAACCACTCCCATCGTGGTAATAGCGAGGATCTTTACCACCATATACCGCTACATATTTGCCCGTACGTGACAAAATAAAGACCGGGTCAGGCAGCGCATCAAGCACAGATTTTAAGTGCTCGATACAGGGCATAAATATCGTCTAAGGTTTAAATTATTCAAGGTCATACCTCTGCTTTAGGCTTATTTACACAAAGTGTGTTTCAACTAAATTGGTCATGAGTGACTATTTGATTGCTTAAATATAGCTCATAAATGTCTATTGAGCCGTTAACTTTGCGGTACCCCGAATACTGGGCCTCACCAAAGCCATGGCTTTACGTAAGCTTTCACGTTTGATGTCTTCCATGATAAACCCTGCATCAAGTAAGCGTTGTTCAGTCTCGCGGTTCAAGTGACAGTTGCCTGCAATCTTACCCCACGCAGGATTAAGCAGATTCTGCCATTTACGGCGCTGTGTACCTTCAGGTGCTGCAACATGCTCTAAAAACAGTAATCGCCCATTAGGTTTCAATACGCGTTTGATTTCACTCAGGGTTTGCGGCACATCATTAACAGAACAGCACACCAATGATACGAACACAAAATCGAAAGCATTATCAGCACTGTCGATATGTTCTGCACTACACGATAAGACCTGAGCATTAATAAACTTTGACTGTGCAAGCTTGGTAATAAGATGCGCGCGCATGTGCTTGTCGGGCTCGGCTAGATATAACTCTAAATCTACCTCTTGCGGATACAAGCTTAAACTGGCACCCGTGCCCGCGCCAATTTCTAGTACCTTGCCATGTACTTGCTTTAAGAGGTCTTGGCGCCATTCAATCAAGCAAGCTTCTTCTGTGGCTCCCATTATTTTGTCGTAAAAATATGCACCGATATAAGACAACATCTTGTTATTCCAATTTAATTTATGTTCACACACAATGCAGCATACCCGCCCACGACACAATGGCCCGTTTGTGTCATATCTATATACAAAAAAGCCACCGCCCAATTAAGAGGCGATGGCTTTTTGTTAGGCTGTATCTAACGTTTACGTGTTAAGCGCGACGCTTTCTAAATGCATAAACACCTGCACTTAATAGCGTTTTCAATACTACGCCTTTTGCGTTCAAGCTCGGCTTAGGGTCTTTTCCTTTAGCCATGCGCCACATTTGATGTTCATACCAAGTGATGCTCAGCATTCCCATTGTATCTAAACCCCTATTACCTGTGGTTGGGTTTTCAAGTGGCATACTGTATTGATCATCTGCCATCAATTTATTAGGGAAGTTTGGATCCACTGCGGTGGTGCGTGCAATACCAATAAAGTCGGTGGCACCACTTTGTAGCGCTTCGTTCATGGCAGGGGCACTGCGAAAGCCACCGGTCACTACTAACGGTGTATCCACTAATTTGCGCACTTTTTCCATGTAATCCAAAAAGTAAGCTTCACGTTTGATAGTGCTGTCTTTTACCGGTGCTTTCTTACTATCAGCGCCCATCATAGACGGGCTCTCATAGGTGCCACCAGAAATTTCAATTAAATCCATGCCTTCGTTAGCTAGAGTTTTCACCACTTCCATGGAATCTTCTTCACTAAAGCCGCCCTTCATAAAGTCAGCGCTGTTTAGCTTTATACCCACTGGAAATTGATCGCCTACTTCTTTACGAATAGCACGGTAAACCGAAATAACAAAACGCATACGATTTTCTAAACTGCCACCCCATTGATCATTACGCTGATTGTGGCGCGGTGATAAAAATTGACTTACAAGGTAACCGTGGGCACCGTGAATTTGCACACCTGTAAAGCCTGCTTGCTTAGACAATTTTGCAGCAGTGGCAAATTTTTGAATAATCCCTTCGATTTCAGACTCAGTTAATGCGCGAGGCTTATTAAAGCCTTTCTCTAAGCCACGACCCAATGAAATAGCCGATGGTGCAACAGGTTCGTTTACAATAAAACTTGGGATTTGCTTACCTGGGTGATTCAGTTGCGGCCAAATATGAGCGCCATTTTGCTTGCCTGCTTCTGCCCATGCTTTAAACAACGCAAGGTCACTCTGTTCATCTAATGCAACGTTTTTTGGCTCGCCCAATGCGCCACGATCAACCATGACATTACCCGTCATCGCAATGCCAATACCACCTTGCGCCCAACGGCTATAAAGCTTGGCAAGGCCTGGCTGCGGGTTACATTGCTTATCACCTAGCTGCTCACTCATGGCTGATTTGAATAAACGATTTTTAATCACCTGACCACTTTTAAGGGTAAAACTATCGGCTAGCTTCAGTGATGCAATATTTACTGTTTGTGTCGAGTTTTGTGCGTCTTGTTGCGTCATATTGTTATTCGTACCCGTATTAGACCGATCGTCTTTTAATTGTGGATAAAAAATGCAGACTTGCTGCATGTTCGTTTTATCTCATTTGTTTTGCTGGTGCCATTAACACGTTTAGCATCAAGCCCATGGTGTCTTTAGCTGATTGTATTTGATTGTGTATTTTCATTGATATTAAAGCCCCTTCCCACGTAGCCCAATACACTTTGGCGAGTTCTTTAGCTTGCACATCTTGACGAAACTCACCTGCCTCTTGCCCTTCAATAATGCGCTCAACAAAAAAAGCCATCCATTTACGCGCTGCACTTTTAAGTTGCTCGCGACACTCTAAGCTTTCAGTGGCAATTTCACTGGACATAGCACCAATTAAACAAGCTTGCTTAAATTCACTCTTAACTATCTTGTTTAGGCTAAATTCATAAATAGACTGTAATTGTGCTCTTGCACTCAAAGACTTACCTGGTCCTGCAATAAAGTCAGCCAATTGCTTTAATAAGTCTTGGCTGTATGAGCCTATCACTTCGGCTACAAACGCTTCTTTGCTAGCAAAGAAATTATAGAACGACCCTTTAGGGACATTCACTATATCTAATATCTGTTTGATGCCGGTACCGTGATAACCATAAGTGGAAATTTGGTCTATTCCCGCTTGAATTAAGGCTTCGCGTACGTGCTCACTGCGTCTAGGTCTGCTCATTTTTCAAGAATATGACCGATCGTCTTGAAATGGAAGCATAGATGACTAAACCAACAGAAAAGTCGGTTGCATAAATAGAACAATAAAAACGCAGTAATCGACACTTGATTCATCATTCCTTAACAAAGCCACTTTAGGCTGCACCTTGATCTTTCAATCCCTTGAGTTGCAATCAAATGAAAACAAGTATTTCTCGTCGTGATTTTTTAATTTTAACGGCAAAAGGCGTGGGCGCAGCGGTTATTTCGTCTGGTCTAGTGGGGTGTAACCTTTTAGAGGGGGATTCGGATGTTTCCGTCGCCTTTAATCATGGCGTCGCCAGTGGCGACCCAATCCAAGATGCCATTATTTTATGGACCAGAGTGACACCAAGTGAACAGGCAAGTATCAAAGTAACTTGGGAAATTGCAACAGATGTTGATTTTGCAAATATCATCAGTAACGGTGAAATGCTAACCAATCAAGCTCGTGATTACACCGTTAAAGTAGATGCCATTAACTTAATCGCTGGCACACAATATTTTTATCGTTTTACTGCTAACGGTAAAACCTCTGTTACTGGTAAAACAAAAACCCTTCCTGAAGGTGCCGTAAGCTCAGCCAAGCTAGCTGTTTTATCTTGTGCTAACTACCCAGCCGGTTATTTCAATGTCTACAACCTTACCAATACTATGGACGACCTTGATGCAGTTTTACACCTAGGGGATTACATTTACGAATACCCTCGTGGCGGCTATGCAAGTGACAATGCAATAGAGCTGAATCGTGAAGTCCTGCCTGCTGGTGAATTATTCACGTTAGATGACTACCGCACTCGTTACGCGCAATACCGTACTGATGCCGACTTACAAGCACTACATGCTGGAGTACCATTCATTACCGTATGGGACGACCATGAAGTATGTAACGACACCTACAAAGACGGCGCTGAAAACCATAACGAAGGGGAAGGCAGCTTTGAAGAACGCAAACTAGGTGCGCTGCAAGCCTATTTTGAATGGCTACCTATTCGTCCTATCGCCGAAGATAACGAATTAGAAATTTATCGCAGTTTTAAATTCGGTGATCTTATTGATCTACACATGCTAGACACGCGTGTGCTTGCCCGTGACATTCAACTGGATTACGCAAACTACATGGACGCCACAGGTGCATTTGATAGCACGACTTTCACCCAGGATATTACTGATGCCAATCGCACAATGTTAGGTTCAGAGCAATTGCAATGGCTACAAACGCAACTAGGCAGCAGTTCTGGCACTTGGCAGTTACTAGGACAGCAAGTGCTAATGGGCAGCATGTATCTACCCGCTGCGGTAGGTCTATCTTTAATGACACTAGAAGAATACAGCGAGCTAGGTGCTTTAGCAGTATTAGCTGGCAGAGCGCAAGCAAGCGACCCAACATTAACCGCTGCCGAAATTACGTACCTGACCGCCAACCAAGATCGACTCACGGCTGAAGTCATGGCTCAACTGCAATTACCACCGGTACCTTACAACTTGGATGCCTGGGATGGTTACGCCGTCGAGCGTGAAACAATATTACAAACGGCAAAAGCTCACGGCAGTAATTTAGTCGTCATTGCAGGGGATACTCACAACGGCTGGGCCAGTGACCTTAAAGACAGTACTGGAGATAACGTAGGCGTAGAATTCGCAACGGCTTCTGTTTCATCACCAGGCCTTGAATATTATCTTGGTATCCCAGCTGATTCAGCACCCACTTATGAAGCAGGCATCGTTGGTTTAATCGACAACCTTAAGTATTGTAACTTGCGTGATCGCGGCTTATTGACCATTACGTTCACTCAAAACGAAGCCACCGCACAATGGCACTACGTGGATACCATTCTGTCCCCTTCATTCCAAGACGTAGCATCACGTCGTGCGACTGCGGTGGTGAATGCGGGTGAAAATACCATGAGTATCAGTTAAACCTAGCTTAACGAACAAGGCTTTATATCGAAGTCTGTTCGTTCACTTTTTAAAGTGACTATCGAAGCATAAAAAAAGCTGATTGTGAAAACACAATCAGCTTTTTTATGCACAACCAGTAATAACTTACTGACTATTACTTCTTAGTGGCTCTTAACATCCATGATGTTTTTTCGTGGATACGCATACGATCAGAAACCAACGATGCTGTTGATTCATCATCAAACTCTTGTGCAACTTTCAACACTTCGCGGCATGTCTTAATCACTTGCTCATGACCTTTAGTCAAAAGCTCGACCATTTCCATAGAAGCAGGTACACCTTCAACTTCTTTAATAGAGCTTAAACGAGCAAACTCTTTATATGTTCCTGGTGCCGCAACATCTAAGGTACGAATACGTTCAGCGATGTCATCAACTGCTATCGCTAGCTCTGTGTAATGCTCTTCGAACATCAGGTGCAATTCACGAAACTGCATACCTGTTACATTCCAATGAAAATTATGCGTTTGTAAGTAAAGAGTATATGAGTCAGCCAAAAGCCTCTTTAAGCCTTCCGCAATTTTCAATCTACCTTCTTCACTAATACCAATATTAATTGCCGACATTACAAGCTCCTTGAATCTAAACTTTAGAGAAATTGAGTTTTCTGTCACCCAACAAGTAAACCACAGTGACTTTAAGTCATTGATATCTACTCTTTGTCTCACCATAACAGCCAAAAAAGCTGATATCCAGAGGGATCTGTTCACGAGTTGCTTTAGATCAAGCCTTGCTCTCATTAGAGTCATTCATGTTTAGACTTTTCGCTATTAAACACCTGATGACATACGCACCAGAACGCTGGCATACTTAGAGCATAACAAGGACACAACATATGCCCAACATCCGAGAATGGCTTACCGATCAATGGCAGCAAACTAAGCAGCGCTGGCTACCAGATAAAGAAGATAACTCTGTTGCACTGGATCAAGTCAGCCGCTTCTATCAATCTGATTTTTATCTATCATTAGATGCCGGCTTGAAAAGTGCTTTTTATGATGGCCAACTTGGCGGTTTAGACTCCCGCGTTATTGAACGCAAAGACATGGAGTTTTTGTTAGATTGCTACCGTTTGTGGCAAAGCGGTCGTAATGTAAGTTGCGGTATATATGGCGAGAAAGGAACAGGTCTTTCAACCCTATTAAATATGTTCACGAATCAGCTAAAGCATCAAGAGCAATCCTTCAAACTTCTCAGCCTAGAAAAACGCCTTTGTAACGAGCAAGATGTTATTAATATACTGGCCCGATCTCTGGCTATTGAACCTAAAGAATATAAATTAGACGAGTTCATTGATGCTTTAAACCAATTACCAGCCTGCGTAATTATTGTAGATAATGTGCATTTTCTTGTACAACGCACAATTGATGCCCAAATCGTCATTGATACATTAAGCGCCATCATTCTTGCAAGCCGAGGTCTTCACCTATGGGTTTTAGCTGGTGAAGAGCAATCTTGGCGTCGTCTATGTTATGGTTATCAATTTGAAAAGTTATTTTCTCACCAGCAACATATTCCCAATTTTAGCGAAAGCCAAATCCGCGACTTACTGATAAAACGTTTTTCTTATGGTGGCTTCAACACCATTAATGATATCCCCATTGACAAACTAGCCGATGAAAAAAGCCCTGTGAATAATATTGCTAAACGCAGCAAAGGTTGTGTGGAGCTTGGGTTATTTTATTGTTTAAACAATCTTACATATGGCACTAAACCACAAAGTATTTTCATTATGCCTCCTCAAGAAGTGGACGTGGCCCCATTGAAAAAGCTGACCCAAGTCGAGTTATTCACTCTTGCAGAGATAAGCACACACGGACAACTTTCCGTCAAAGAACATCACACCATTTTTCGTATTAGTTTAAATGAAAGTAAAATGATACTAGAACACTTACGTGTACTCGGTATTTTAGATAAAAACGAAGAGATGAGCAGCAGCGACGCCTATAGTTTAAAGCTGATTATTTCAGCTGTGGTGATTCGTTATTTAATTTCCATGAATTATTTATATTAGGTGCACCATGGATACTGATGTTTTACAGCAGTTTATTGATTTATTCTCATACACAACACTGATGTCAATCCTAGGAACCTTAATAGCAACCTGGTTGCTATTGGTGGGGATTCGCTGGGTAATTAATACCCTAGTCAATTACAATCCAAAATATCGAATTCAATTATCACAAACCTTCCCAGTATTGCGCGTAGCACTGTGGTTAATGGCTACCCTATATATTGTTATTGGTATTATTCATCCGCCAGAATCGGTTATTTACGCATCCCTTGGTTCATTAGGCTTAGCATTAGGTTTAGCCTCACAAGATGCCATACGTAATTTAGTCGCGGGGATTATGATGGCCATCTCACCTCGCTTTAAAATAGGTGATATGGTGCAAGTGGGTGAACACTATGGCGAAGTAATTAGCTTAGATTTAAGCACCACAAAGCTCCATACCTTTGATGACAACATAATTACTGTTCCTAATGCCGACATTCTTAAAACGCCAATTAGTAATGCGAACAACGGTGAACTAAATGAATTAGTGGTCATCGACTTGGATTTACCCGTTAGCATTCCTGTGGCTAAATTGAAAAGTGTCGCGTTAAGCGCGGCGAAATGCAGCCATTATGTGTTTTTAAAAAAAACCATAACCGCAACGGTATTTCCGATATTCAAACAAGATTTTTATTATCACCTAACAATCAAAGCCTATGTATTAGATGTACGGCTTGAAAAAGCCATGGCCACCGATGTAGCAGAAAGAGTGATCGAAGCCTTGCAGGATAAAGCCTTACTTGAAGGCAGCGTTTTTACTAGCCCGATCGCCCTTGAGCATCCACTCCAGATTAAACCAATTAGCTAATTCATTGATTTTTAGCGCCAATACGCAAAAATGCGTATTGGAAAATATCATTTTTACTGGCCCAGCGTAAAAACAAAGCCGTTCCCACATATTTAATCCAAGCGGTTCTTTTCAACCATGGTGTGCGTTTTTGATTGCCTTTTATCTGCTTGCTTTCTTTTTTAGTCTTAAAGACCCAGTCTGAAAAAGGCATCATCACACTTGAGGAAATGTTATTAAACTCAATTAGCTCTAACCCCAAGCTAGCTAACTGCTTTTCGTAATCTGTTCTTGTTTTAAAATTATTAAATGGAATATGGCTAAAATAACAAATAATTTTCAAAAAGGCTTTTTGATATAAGCACTTTATAGGCTTAGTAAGAATCAAATCACTTAGAACCAACTGAGCATTATCATCAGTAGATTTAAAATGATTAGCACACAATGCTAAGAATGATGCTTTATTGGAAAAATGATAGACACAATCAAGCGCAATAATTCGATCAAATGATTTAGGTAGATCTTTCCAAGCAGCACTATCGCAAGCATTACCTTGATATAAATGAATCGTGTTTTCAGTATTCTGTTCACTCACTTTGCGCTGCGCATATTGCGTTTGAATAACAGAGAGATTAATCCCGTAAATTAATTGCACTGAAAAAGCCTGCTGCCAAAGAGTCAATTGGTCCCCACAACCAAATCCAACATCCAGCAAGGTACTGTCTGGCTCTAGACAAGCAAACTCGCCCAACTTCTGTGCCAGCTGTTGCGCCGCGTCACTATAGTGAGTGATTTTAACGCCATCATTTTGTGACCAATAACCTAGGTTTCCCCAACTGCCTCTTAGCTCACCTGTTCTTAAATCCGCATTAAGCACCAGCTCTTGTAGATCATGAAATTCATTGCCTAATTGGTCTGGCCACTCGTGCTCGGTTTTTATATTCATGACGATTGCAATATCGCGTCATTCGCAAGGGCGTCAACGTCATCTTGAGCCTCCCACGGGATTATCACACCCATTTGCCGCGCGATAGCAACGCTGGATTCTACTGCAGCATCTAACAGCGGAAAACGATTCGCCATATAAGAGCCACAAATTTTAACCTGACTATTTTGATTTAAAGCTTGTAATTGTGCTACGGCTTGACGGCTATCTAACGTGACAAGTGGACGTGTGAATTGCGCCTGTGCAATCACAGACGCTTTTGTTGGCTGTTTAATCGGATGCCATGTTTGAAATACTGGCTGCTGCCTCTTATAAGTACTAAACGCCTTGGTTAAATCCACTGTGGTAGCGGCTCTTGGTTCGACATTCGATAATAAGTAGCTCACCGGGCTGGCGCTTTTCACATTACTCATTAAACCAGTATCGGTATGCAATATCATGGTCGATTCTTCTAACGGAATGCACTTTAACAACGTTGCTTGTTTCTCATATCCACCATCAATGGATGAAAGTATTTTAGCTGCGACATCCGCTTGGCTGGCCACTATCACATGATCAAACGTTTTATTAATTTGATTCTTATTGTGCAAGTCATAAATACTCAATTCCACTTTATCGTCTTGTGATTTTACAGCAGTCACTTCATGAGCACATTTGACGTCGTAGCCCTGAGTTAATTTGGGTACAATACCATCAACCCCCTGTTTAGCGCGCACAATACCTTCTTGCATGACACCACAGGTTAGATAATCCAATATCAAATCTGCAGGATACTGCCCCACCGAATCAAAATTACAAGTTAATGTCACCGCTAGAGCCGGCATCAACATATCGCGTATGAACTGCTTGTTAAATTCATTCTCAGCTAAATAATCTTTAAACGTTATCCGGGCTAAATCTTCTCTCAGTATGATATCTTTCTGTATTTTTTTGAAAAAACGATACTGATAATACGCTAATGTGAACCCGGTTTTATTAAAGCTATTTAATGCAAGAGTACTAAATTTCAGATTAAGAAAGCGAATATTTTTATATTCAAAGAAAGGTTTAATTTGATTACTATTGGTTAAATACTGAAAGGCAGAAGCATGATTGCTTTGCTCCATCTCAATATCTAAATATCGATACAAAGAAAACAAACTAGGATAATAACTGGGAGTAAATATGCGTAACGGAATATCTATACGAGTGTTAATGCCATTTGAAGCGTAATCGGCTGTAAATACGCCCATACCTGCACTCTCGTGGCGTTCATACAAGGTGACATCATATTGCTTACGTAACAACCAAGCAGCAGATAACCCTGCTAATCCTGCGCCAATCACTGCAACTTTAGGTTTTGCCTTAACGTAAACACGGTTAAGTGCCATACAACTTTACTCAAGATTCATTCGAACAAAGATACTAATCGCCACACATAATCAGAACAAGGCTAATCTTGAACAGATTATTGACTTAAAGGCACACTCCATAATTAAAGTGTGAGCAATCACTAGTCCCCAACCCAAGACGCTGGCATACTTACAACGTTAAAAATCACCCTCAAGGATTACGCTATGCTAATGGACATACTAGGCATACTCATTGGTTTTATTGCCATTATGTTACTGTTTAGCTTATTGATCACCGCTTTGGTGCATGGCGCCCAAGCGATTTTAAATTTACGTTTTAAAAACTTAAAAGTGGTGTTAACACAATTTTTTGAAAACATGGATTTTGTTGAATATGAAGTCACTCAAGCGGTGCTCAATCACATTGAAAACCGTTTCCCAAGTGGACTATACGCCACCGCATTACCGTTAAATATTCCAGGGAATCGTTTAAAGCTGACTAGTATTGGGCAGCAAGAACTAATGAGTATTATCAGTAACACTCGCAATGTGAGTATCGAAGAAAAAGAACAATTGAAAAATAAGGTACTGGATCACTTCCATACACTTGAAGAGATCATGAGTCAGCGCTTCAAGCAGTGGATGCACCAAATCAGCATTATCCTCGCCTTTGTTATTTGTTTTGTTTTTCAACTAAACTGTTTCTCGTTACTAAATCAACTTAATCATGACAGCGCGTTTCGCCAGCAATCCTTATATACAGCAGATCAACTTGCTGACAAGACCCTCGAACAAGCTAACAGCAGTGATATCCTACAGCCTCACCTAATGGCGTTAGAGTTTGATATCACACCAAGAGAATGGATCGATTATTATTTCTCATTAAAAATCACCACATTAAGTCATTGGCTAGGCATTATATTTAGCAGTATATTGGTTTCATTAGGCGCACCGTTTTGGTTTAATCGTCTAAAAGATATGGCAAGCCTGCGCGATAATTTATCGAAAGCTAAATCTTAATTAATTTTCTGGAAGATAATCATGCAAAAACCTATTCCAAGCGATCCGACTATTTTCAGTAAAATCATCAATAAAGAGATCCCCGCCAATATCGTCTATGAGGACGATTTATGTTTAGCCTTTAAGGACATCATGCCTTGCGCCCCTGTGCACATATTGGTTATTCCTAAAAAACCAATTCCTCGTTTATGTGATGCCACACAAGAAGATAAGATATTATTAGGTCACTTAAATCTTGTAGCTCACCAAGTGGCTAACGACGCGGGCATTGGCGATGCGTTTCGTTTAGTCGTAAACAATGGCGAGGGTGCTTGTCAGAGTGTATTCCACCTGCATTATCACGTCATTGGTGGGCGTAGCTTGCAGTGGCCTCCAGGTTAAGCCATGTGTTTGAGGAAACTTTGCACTTCATTACGTTTTTTATGAACTTAGCACCTACTTATAGCGTCACATTTAGCTACAATGCTTGCCAATACACGCTAATGATTTAGGTATCGTAATGAAGTCGCCGTTAAAGCTATTATCCCCTTTACTTTTATTTTCTTTATTCGGCTGTGTCGCTGATGATCAAGAAGCCACTGTTATCCAAGGCACTTGGCAATCTACAGAATTCACTGACTCGCAAAGCAATAAGCCATCTGACATTATTTATGAATTTAATGGAAATAATTTTAAAGAATTAATCTCCATTAAAAATGATGATGACACCTACGAAATAGAAGAAAACGCAGGTAACTTTACCATTCTAGAACAAACCTTTATTAGCGAAGACGGAGAAGAAGTCTATCAGGTTAATTTTATTTATGACCGAGATGATAATTCAAGTAAATTTGATATTGCGTATATTCAAGATGGGGAATTATTTTTTGGTAGCGCTAACGCAACAGATTGTAGCGATGAGACTTATGAAGTTGTGACGTCTGAAACCAGTACAGAAGGTCAAATCATCTCGACCGAGAAAACCACCTGCTATGCAAGGCCGACAAAATTAAACTTTAACTTACCTTTTTACGATATAGATTAACTACAGTATCCACATCCACACGGCAAGAGCAGAAATAGGCCAACATAATATTGGACTGAAGATTACTTTAGCAAATATATTATATGGCTTAAAACCAATGCCATGCACAAAACAGCCGCACGTAGCTAACATCACTAAACCCAACAACCCGTGATCTAACTGAGTTAGATCACGGGCAATATGCTTCGAAAACAAAAAAATAAAGGTAGATAAGCCAATGGCAATCATGAACGATAACAAACGAGCCATTGGATGATCCAGCCCGGCTAACACTTTCATTAATACGTTTTGATTGCTCATATGGCCTATTATTTTTATGGGTCGCGACACTATACAACTAATTTAAAACTAATCTTCTGGGTCCGGTTCACGGTCTAAATTCTCGTTAACCTCTAACCAAAGCGCATTAATAATACCGAAACTACAGGCAAGTAATACCCCTAATATCCATGCAAAATACCACATAATAATTACCTCAAATCCATTAATCTTATAAGTGTTATGCGCTAATACTTATTAGCGCATAAACAAGCCCTTAATACGTGCCGTATTTATTGTCTTCAATACTTTGAGTACTGATACGTCCCCACATTTTGTAATATCCCCATATGGTATAGATAAGAATAATGGGTACAAAAATCATCGCGGCTATAAACATGATATTAAGTGTCATTTTACTAGAAACAACATCCCAAACGGTTAAGCTCATTTGTGGATTAACGCTTGAAGGCATAATGAAAGGGTACAAACTAAAGCCTGCTGTACAGATGATGCCACTGATGGCAATAGCACTTGCAAGGAATACCAGTGCACTCTTATTTTTTAAAGTGAACAACATGGTCAATAGCAAGCCTGCAAACGCAAGTATAGGTGCAATAATGGTGATTGGGTAAAGTGTATAATTCCTTAACCACGCGCCTTCCATTGTGGTCACTGTTTTAGCCATAGGTGTCATAGCTTCACCTACAGATTTTGCCATGTCAGTAATTACATAGCCATCAATCCAAAACATTAAACACACACCCGCAATCATGAATGTAATCAGCGTAACTAACGCAGTCACAAGTGTTGCTTTACGGCTACGCTCATATAACTCGCCTTCTGTACGCATTTGCAAATAAGCCGCTCCATGCATAACCAGCATGGCCAAACTAACCACACCGACCAATAATGCAAAAGGTGATAACAATTGCCAAAAACTTCCATCATAAAAGCTACGCATGCTGTTATCAAAGGTAAAAGGCAGGCCTAAAAATAAATTACCAAAAGCCACACCAAATACTAACGATGGAACTGCGCCACCAATGGTTAACAACCAATCCCAATTGTTGCGCCACTTCACTTCTTCGATTTTAGAGCGATATTCAAAGCCCACCGGACGAAAGAACATGGCAAATAAAACCAATAACATCGCAAAATATAATCCGCTAAATGCTGTGGCATACACCACAGGCCAAGCGGCAAATATGGCACCACCTGCTGTGATGAACCAAACTTGGTTACCATCCCAGTGAGGGCCTACGGTATTGAGCATCACGCGACGCTCGTTATCCGTTTTACCCACCACTTTTAATAAACTTAACACACCCATATCGAAGCCATCGGTAATTGCCCAACCGATTAGCAGCACACCAATGAGCACCCACCAAATAATTTTTAACGTTTCGTAATCCATGATGGCTCCTTATACTAAATCTTTACGTGATTGTTGTACCACGGCAGTTTCATCGCCACCTGACTGTTCTTGTTCCCAGAAATAACGCCCTGTATGTAAAGAGCTTGGCCCTAAACGCACAAACTTAAGCATCAAATACACCTCAACAATTAACAACCCAGTGTAAAATACAATAAACCCACCAATACTTAATAGCAGCTCAGTCGTTGTACGGGATGACACTGAAATTATTGTTGGCAATATCTCACCAATTGACCAAGGCTGGCGGCCAAACTCAGCTACAAACCAACCTAGCTCACTTGCCAGCCAAGGGGCCGGTAAACAAATCAATAAGGCTTTTAGCAACCAGCGCTGGTGTTCAACAGTATGCTTGGCTGAGTAATAAAACGAAGCGGCGATTAGGAACAACATAGTGAAGCCTAAACCCACCATGATACGGAAACTAAAGAACATAGGCGCAACACTCGGAATGGTATCTTGCGCGGCCAGTTTAATTTGTTCTTCAGAAGCATCAACAACCTCGTTTGTATAACGCTTGAGTAATAAGCCGTAACCTAAATCGTCTTTAACCTCATTAAATGCAGCTCTATTTTCTGCGGTATCGTTACCGGATTTAAGCTCTTGCAGTAACCCATAAGCACCAATACCTGAACGAATTCGAACTTCGTGCTCATCAATTAAGTCTTTAATCCCTGTAATTTCTTCATCTACAGAACGCGTCGCAATCAAACCTAATGCATAAGGAATTTTGATCGCGTAATCGGTCTCTTGGGTTTCTTCATTCGGCCAACCAATTAAGGTAAATGCAGCCGGTGCTTCCTGAGTTTCCCATTCGGCTTCAATAGCCGCTAATTTAGTACGCTGCACATCACCTATTTCATAACCAGACTCATCACCTAGCACGATAACAGAAAGAATCGATGCCATACCAAAGCTCGATGCGATAGCAAACGAGCGACGAGCAAATGGTAAATCACGTTTTTTCAACATGAAGTAAGCGCTGACTGCTAATACAAACATGGCACCTGTTACATAACCAGCCGAAACCGTATGAACGAATTTAACTTGAGCAACTGGGTTAAATAACAACTCAGAGAAACTGGTCATCTCCATACGCATGGTTTCAAAATTAAATTCTGCACCTACTGGATTTTGCATCCAACCATTTGCAATCAAAATCCACAGTGCTGATAAATTGGAGCCTATTGCTACCAACCAAGTCACCATCAAATGTTGATTTTTGCTTAATCGATCCCAACCAAAAAAGAACAACCCAATAAATGTGGACTCCAAGAAGAACGCCATTAAACCTTCAATAGCCAGCGGGGCACCAAATACGTCCCCCACATAATGGGAGTAATAGGACCAGTTAGTCCCGAATTGGAACTCCATGGTTAAGCCTGTGGTCACACCAAGTGCGAAGTTAATACCGAATAACTTACCCCAATATTTCACCATGTCTTTGTATACTTGTTTGCCGGTCATCACGTAAACGCTTTCCATGATGGCCAGAATAAACGCTAAGCCGATTGTCAGCGGTATAAACAAAAAGTGATAAAGCGCCGTGATGGCAAATTGCAACCGCGACAGATCAACAACTGTATCATCCATCGTTTTTCTCCAAGTTTAAGTTAAGTGTTTTAGAAACTGGTAATCCCATTTGATGCTCAACGCTATTATTCGCTTGCATTAAATCCAAAGGGGCTGAAAAAAATTGCCATTTGATAACAATAACCACCGCGAGCTTTATCAGCAATATCATCGCAATTTCACGTACCAATGGAATTTTAAAAATTGACTTGGGTTGTTCGTCTTGCACCATATACCCTGTCATTAATCCGTACTTTTTTTGCCCATAATTTTATCTTTCATATCTAACAACTTGCTAATACCTGAGCCTAATTTCATTAGGCTTTCTAATTTCTCGGGGCTTAAGGTGTTCAGATGATCACCCCATTGAGTCAGTAGCTCTAATAGATCATGAATCTCTTCAATACGCTGCTGGGCATATTCTTCATCTTCGTTTTGCGCATCTTCTAATAAATTTGCACGCAGTAAAGAGAGTGTAGGATCAATTTCACGTTTGCGGCGCTCTTCAAACACCGTTTTAGCCATATCCCAAATAGAGCCTGCAGTAATAAAATAATCTTTACGATCTCCAGCCACATGCTGCAGCTGAATCAAACGCCAAGACTGCAACTCCTTTAAGCCCATGCTCACGTTACCGCGACTAATGCTTAAGGTTTGAGCTATCTGGTCCGCATTTAAAGCTTTGGGGTGAATCACCAATAAGGCTAGTATCTGCCCCACAGTACGATTAAAACCCCAACGACTGCCCATCTCACCAAAGTGAAATACAAACACTCTGGCCTTTTCTGGTAACTCCATAGAGTACTACTTCTTAAATTTTCAGAGATTTCTGAAAATTATGAACTCAATATCATTTATGTCAAGAAAAAGGAGATTGGCCACTACACTGCCTACTTCTTTATATGAAATATCTAACCACTATAGCCGAGAAATTTAACATTAAGTTGGACCGCAATACCCTGACCTATATCAGTAAAGACTAATATATATATTCTGTAAACCATCCAGGATAGTGACCAAAGGTTCCCTAGTTACCAGCTAACGGGTAGAATTTGCCCCTTTATAAATGAACGAGAGCATAAAATGGGTCGCGCCTACCAAAACCGTAAAGAGTCCATGGCAAAAACATCTGACGCTAAAGCTAAGGTGTACAGCAAATACGGCCGTGAAATTTATGTTGTAGCCAAGAAAGGCGGCCTTGATCCCGACGGAAACTTAGCACTGCGCAGCTTGATTGACCGCGCTAAGAAAGACCAAGTACCCGGACATGTAATCGATAAAGCCATCGATAAAGCGAAAGGCGGTGGTGGCGAAGACTTTGATACCGCGCGCTACGAAGGCTATGGCCCAGGTAGCACCATGGTGATTGTGGATTGTTTAACTGACAACCCAAATCGAACGTTTGGCGATGTCCGTCAAGCCTTCACTAAGACCAAGTGCAAAATTGGTACTTCTGGTGCGGTTAGCCACATGTTCGACCACAGTGCGATTTTAGTGTTTGCTGGTGACGACGAAGAAGCGATTCTCGAAATTTTGATGGAAGCGGATGTTGATGTTACCGACATCGAATGCGAAGACGGAAAAATCACCGTATTTGCGCCTCACACAGAATACTTCAAAGCTAAAACTGCCATTTCTGATTCACTGGGTGAGATTGAATTTGACGTAGATGAAATACAATTCATCCCACATAACACCACTGAAGTAAAAGGCGATGACGTGGCTTTATTTGAAAAGTTCATCGACATGCTCAACGACCTAGATGATGTACAAAACATTTACCACAACGGCGAACTGCCCGAGTGATTGAAAACGTTATCCAACAAAAAAGGCGCTAATAGCGCCTTTTTTTGTTTTATTAACTAATCATCTTTTAATCGTTCTATGCCTAGTGCTTTTAATGTGTACTTTTCATAAATAGGTTCGCTCGTGCCTTTTTTCATTTTACGCATGAAGTATTTCTCAAACGCAATTTTTGCGTAATGCACCCACTTACCTTGTTTAAACCACGTCACATTACGCGGTGGAATTTGCGGAATCGCTACAAATGCAGCGCCCGTGTCACCCATATCGGCAAGGCATATTGCACTCCAAGTACCGACACTTTTAGGCTCTTCACCCTTTAATACCGCTTCAAGGTTTTTTGTGATGGCCGTCATCATGGACTCAATCATATAGCCTGTTTTCGGTGTGCCTGTGGGTACTGGCGTATCTTCAACAGGTGGAATTGCAATACACACACCCGCTGCATAGATATTGTTATACTTAGGGCTTCGCTGAAAATTATCAACAATAACAAACCCTTTTGGATTACATAAACCTTCTACATTGGCCACTGCTGACACCCCCCTAAATGGCGGAATCAACATGCTGTGTTTAAACGGCAATTCGTGCTGTTTAATCACCTCTTTTTTATCATTGTATTCATCGACATACATCATGCCATCTTCAACTTTTGAAACACTCGCATTACAGATCCACTTAATGCTTTTATTTCTTAGGTCGCTTTCAAGCATACCTTTTGAATCACCCACACCACCTAAGCCTAAGTGCCCAATGTAGGGTTCACTTGTTACATAAGTCATAGGAACTTTATCGCGAATTTTTTTATCACGCAGTGATTTTTCGACAATAAACGTATATTCATATGCAGGGCCAAAACAGCTCGACCCTTGAAATGCGCCCACGATGACAGGTCCAGGCTCTTCAACTAATTGCTTAAAGTCTTCATAACAAGATTTAGCGTGCGACAACGTGCAAACCGACTGGGTAAAGCCTTCCGGCCCAGCACCTGGTATTTGGTCAAATGCTAAATCAGGGCCGGTGGCGATAATTAAATAATCGTAATCAACCGTACCACCTGTATTCAATACCAACTGATTGGTATCGGCTTTAATTTCATCAACTCTAGCTGCAATAAAGTCGATACCTTTCTTGTTTACATACTTTTTAATGGGAATAGTGGTTTCAGTTCCGTCACGCCAGCCGACACCTACCCAAGGATTTGAGGGAACAAACTGAAATTCTTCGCGCTCATTAATTAAGGTCACCTGATGCTCTTTTTTACTCAGTGCCTCTCTAATCTCATAAGCACCCGCCATGCCACCTGTGCCCGCTCCTAGTACAACTATATGCGCCATCACTTAATCCTCTAATTAAATCCTGTATATTAGTAATGACTCATATAAAGTATTTTTGCAACCTGACTTTAGTCTAACAATGGATTATTTTAAGTATTATAGTCCTAGATCATGTTTCTCCTTACGCAAAACGACCACTTATAATGAAGCAATTAGAGTTAATGCTGCCCCCCGTCCCTCTGATGCTTATTGTGGCATTCAGCATGTGGCTAATAGACAGATTCACCCCTGCTACCCTGTTATTTTCGCACCAATCCTTTCTGGCTTACGGCTTGCTAATGATCGGCCTACTCTTTATATTTCCTGCCGCTATCAGCTTTTTCAAAGCCAAAACCACGGTTGATCCCAGAGCCCCGCATAAAAGCAATGTACTAGTGATCAGCGGGTTATATAAGATCAGTCGCAACCCTATGTATGTGGGTATGGTGTTATGCTTATTTTCGCTAGGTTTAGCCCAAGGAAATATTATTAGTGTGTTTATCAGTGTTGGTTTTGCACTTTATTTAACTCACTTTCAAATCAAACCTGAAGAACGGTTTTTAACCAAACGATTCGGCGAGCAATATCAACAATATTGTGCAAACGTTCGCCGTTGGATATAAGAATACAGCTATTATGATTGAATTTAATTCACAACAAAAAAGCATTATTGTCGATAAAATAAAGGCCTACTTCGATAAAGAATTACACCAAGATATTGGCCAATTTGAAGCCGAGTTTTTACTGGATTTTTTTGCAAAAGAAGTAGGTGCGTATTTTTATAACAAGGGTATTGAAGACTCTAACGCCGTTATCAACAGTAAATTTGATGAGATACAGCAAGCTCTATTTGATATTGAGCTTCCCGAACCACGTTAATGTTCACCTCTAGAGAAACGTAAAAAATCTCCTAGTGTAAGTGTATTAAGCAGTCCCTTTATTCGAGCAATTAATGATTCATTTAAAACAAGTCACCGCCCCTTTAGGCGAGTTTTTACAATTAAGTATTGATGACCTATGCGTAATCCCTAATAGCAACTGGGCGATAATAGGCAGCAATGGTAGTGGTAAAAGTGCTTTGGCTGGCTTATTTAACGGCACTCTGGCCGTCACTCAAGGTACGATTGATGGTCTAAACCCGCAAAAGGTTAGTACTGTCAGTTTTGATGTACAGCAACAATTAATCGATCGAGAACAAGAACGGGATGATAGTGACATCACCAATCAAGTTTGGCCAGGTACACCTGTCAAAGAGCTATTGCTTGAAGTCAGTGATGATCAAGCGAAAATCCAACACTGGGTAACGGCCTTTTCAATTGCGCATTTATTAGAAAAAGGTTTTCGTAAATTAAGTACAGGCGAAAGTCGTAAAGTCATTTTAATTCGTGCTTTATTGCAAACCAGTGACCTATTAGTATTGGATGAACCCTTTGATGGTTTAGATGCCAATAGCCAGCAAGCGCTTAAAGTGATACTGGAACAACAGCACAATGCTGGTCGTCAAATTCTTTTTATACTCAACCGCTTAGATGAAGTACCCCACTGGGTTGATCATCTTGGTTTCTTGCACAACCTAAGCTTGCTCGCACAAGGCGAGAAGCAAGCGGTGTTAGAAAACCAAACTGTTAAAGCGTTTTTAACCTTCAATAATCAAACCCTTGCCCTACCCGAACGTGATTCTTGCTGCCCGCAATTACCTGCTGACATCCATCCTTTGGTAAAATTGATTAAGGGAAGGGTCGCTTATAGCGATCGCTTAATTTTTGAAAACCTCAACTGGGAAATTGGTCGCGGTGAACACTGGGCCATCCTTGGTCCAAACGGCTGCGGTAAAAGCACCCTGCTAAATTTAATCAGTGGAGATCATCCCCAGTGTTATGCCAATGACTTAACTGTGTTTGGCATCAAACGGGGCAGCGGCGAAAGTATTTGGGACATCAAACAGCACATCGGCATGATCAGCGCAGCACTGCAATGGAACTATAAAGCCAGCACCAATGTACTAAGTACTGTGGTCAGTGGGTTATTTGACAGTATCGGGCTATATAATCAGGTTGAAGAACATCAAAAAAAACTCGCATTAGATTGGTTAAAACAAGTCAAACTTGATCACAAGGCCAATGAATCATTACACCAGCTCAGCTATGGCGAACAACGTCTCGTGCTTATTTGTCGCGCTATGATTAAGCAACCTGCACTGCTCATTCTAGATGAACCCTGCCAAGGACTTGATGATGCCAACCGTCAATTAGTCTTAGGGTTTATTGAGCTACTGTCGCAACAAAAAGACACTACATTGCTTTATGTTACTCATCATACTGGAGATTTATTGCCTTGTTTTGATAAGCGCTTGACGTGTCATGACGTGAATGAGGTACGAGGCAGTCTTTGGCGGGTACAGACTTAATGCCTATTAGCTTATTTTAAGCTAATCTTAAGTAAAGAACCCACCTTAGGCATCCATATGGCCTGTGTTATAAAGCTGTGCATCGCTTGCATACTATTAAGCCAAAGTGCTTTTGGTATGGAAGTTCTGCTAGATGACCGAGAGCGCATCGCGCTCCGTGATCCTTTGCCCAGCTTAATCAACACACAAGAACAAACCCAACCACCCCATTTCTGGCTCAAGCAAGATTACTCGACCGAGCAATATCAAAACTCCATTCAACCTAGCCCACTTACTAGCTGGCATAAACTGGAATTAACGGCCCAGTTTAATGGTCCGTATAGTCAGGAGCGAATAATCTCTATCGAAAGCCATATTTTACGTCACTTGAATTTGTACTTGTTCGATGGAGATAAACTGGTTAAACAGGCCAATCTAGGATTGTTAGATCGAATTTTAGATAAGGATCAGCCATTTACCGGGACTAATTTTCATTTTTACATTCAAAATAACCAACACCTAACCCTGCTCATTGAAAGACAAAATGATGGGCCCGCTATTTTACCCATGACCATTTACAAAGAGGATACATTTAGTGATCTAATACGTTTACAAGATTTCTTTTGGGCCAGTATTATTTCAGTGATCATCGCCATGGCAATCTACAATGTTTTTGTCTATGCCATGCACCCCAGTTTAGCTTACCTTTGGTACCTTGGTTTTCATTCTATCGCATTTTTTTATTTTAGTGCTTTAAACGGATATGGTTACTTAATTTTGCCTCAAGCAATACAAGTTTGGTTGGCGCAGAATATTATGTTTCTAAATTTCTTACTTATATTTTTTGTTATTAATTTTTCTAACGTATTTTTACAGAGTAAAGAAAACGCCCCTTGGCATTATCGTTACATGCCTCATTTTAGAATCATTACTGCATTAGGCGGTGCTGCAAGCCTGTATGTGGCAGAGTACAATATGATTCCATTTTTTGTCGTTTTCCAATTCTCCATCAGTGTTTTTGGCATAAGCATGGGGATAGTCGCATTAAAAAATGGCTTTTCACCGGCTAAATATTTCTTACTCTCTTGGATGTTCACTCTAACGGGCGGTGCCGTGGGTATGGCAACCGTGGTTAATGTATTACCCATCAACTTCATTACCTTACACGCATTTTTATTTGGTTCTATTCTTGAATTATTTCTGCTATCAGTCGCTTTGGCGAGCCGCATGAAACACATGGAAAATAGCTTACTCAATCAGCTGTACTACTATCCCGATACTGATATTGCTAACTTCAGCTATTTAAAAAATAAATTGCCGGAACACATTGAAGATATTAAGCAGCAATACTCTAACCCTGTTTTCATTCTTGCAGATATGCAAGGCTTTCGTGAGGTTGTTAGCTTATATGGGCCAAACGTATTAACCAAATTATATAAAGAACACACCGATCGAATTAATCATTTTTTATCGATAAGTTCATGGTCGGTTCCATTACCTATGCCCATAGGAAAACCCGTATACCTTGTAGGTTTACCTGCTGAACAGGTTCTGTGTATCATAAACTTACAGGACTTAGATTCATTAAAAATAATCATTGATAACCTCATGCAAGATTCAGAGAGTGTGCTCAATAGTAAGCAGATTACCAATCGAATTCAGTTAACACTAGGCTGTGCAATATTGGGAGAGAATAGTGTTCAAGATGCTTTTCGCCAAGCCCAAATCGCATTATTAAGCAGTATCAAAACAAATAAAAAATGGCTGCTATATGATGAAGAGCAAAATCAAGTAATTAGCCAGCGTATTTCATTATTACATGAGCTACAAATGGCAATTAATCAAAACGATTTATCCATTTATATTCAGCCCCAAATTAACTTAATTGATGATTCCATCAATGGTGGTGAAATTTTATTACGCTGGAATCACATTGAAAAAGGTAGTATTTCCCCCGCTCGCTTCATTCCATTAGCCGAACAAGGTGGGCTCATATTTAAGATTACGCAATTGGTATTTATCAAAAGTTGTCGCTGGTTAGCTCAATTAAAAAATAAAGGTTTACTAAATAATAACTTCACGATATCTATTAATCTTTCTGCACTTGATATGGCCGAAACCGCACTCGTACCTTTTATTGAAAGTAGTCTTAAACAATTTAAGATAGATCCAAAGTATTTGATTTTAGAAGTAACCGAATCAGCCGTGATGGATAACCCTGAATTATTCATTGACACCATTAATCAATTAAAAGCACTGGGATTCAAAATATCCATTGATGATTTTGGCACCGGTTACAGCTCTATGCTGTATCTACAAAATATTGAGCCTAATGAAATCAAAATTGATATGGCGTTTGTCAGAGACATTCATCTTAACCGTAAAAAACAACATATTGTCACAGCTATTGTGCAACTGGCCCACTCTAATAATGCCATCACTGTGGCTGAAGGGGTCGAAAGCGATCACGAGTTAAATTTTATTGCAGGCTTACGTTGTGATTACGCACAAGGCTATCACTGGTGCCCGGCTATTCCACTCAGCGATTTTGAACAGCAATACCTCAAAGCAACACCTCCTAAACCATAACGCACACCATTCATTAGCTATTTATCAGCCTACCTATGATTAGGCACTCTTCTTAGAGTCTATTTCACTAATCCGGCCATTATTTATATCAAACAACCAGATTGTTTGACAATCCTATCAATTAGGGTCTAACCTCAACACTGTACTAATTAAAAACCACCAATAGGCCGCAGAGTCTAAATGAGGAAACCCCCATGCTGCTGGACAAGCTCAAACCCGAAACCGCACTTACCGTGAAGAAGTATGGCTATTTCATTTATCTAATGCCTTTATTCTTGCCTGCTCTAAGTTATTACTGGGCTCATGAAACTGGATTTCACACCTTTTTTGCCTTCTTGCCATTATTTGTGGTGTATGTGATTGTGCCGATTTTGGATCTAATACTGGGTAAAGATCCTGTCAATCCTGAAGAAAATCAGGTGCCTGGAATGAATCAAGAGGCCTTTTATCGCTGGCTCACCCTGTCTTGCTTACCATTGTATTTCATCTGCATCTTTAGCAGTGGCTACCTTTTACTTAACTGGCCTGAGTTATCGCTACTGGGTCAAATCGGTTACGTACTGTCATTAGGCGTAGTAGGCGGCATCATTGCTATTAACGTGGGTCACGAGTTGATCCATAAAAACACCAAACTTGAGCAAATCAGTGGTGGCCTATTATTGTCATTGGTCAGTTATGCAGGCTTTAAAATTGAACATGTTTATGGCCACCATGTACATGTTTCAACGCCACAGGACGCAAGCTCTTCACGTTTTAATCAAACCCTTTACCAATTTTTACCTAACGCTTATGTGCATAACTTTTTAAATGCTTGGACACTACAGAAAGCCCGTTTAGCTAAAAAAGGCAAAACACTATTAAGTAAAGACAACGAACTCATCTGGTATTACCTGCATTCTGTATTGGTAAGTGTATTGCTAGGAGGCTTTTTTGAATTATTAGGGAGCAACTTTTGGTTAGGTGTTGGCGCATTCTTTTTACAAAGTTTTGTGGCGTTTACTTTATTAGAAATCATTAACTACATTGAACATTACGGTTTACACCGTCGTAAAATGAGCACAGGTAAATACGAACGTGTTACCCCAGCACACAGCTGGAACAGTAATTACTTCTTAACCAATATGTTCTTGTTTCAATTACAACGTCACAGCGATCATCACGCTTATGCTGCACGTCGCTATCAAGTCTTACGCCACTATGATGACAGCCCGCAATTACCTTTTGGTTACGCCACCATGTTTGTGATCGCGCTATTTCCGCCATTATGGAAAGCCATAATGAACCCAAGGGTTGAAGCCTATTATCAAGACGAAGGCCAACAACTGACTAGTCATTAGCGATTAGTCATTAGCGATTAGCATTTTGTCTCCACTTTGCCGGTCTATGACCGGTTTTTTTGTCTCTATATCCCCCCCAATTAATGCCAAATGATCAATAGAATCCGGTAATAGAATTTACCTATCAAGAAAAGAGAAATAATTAATTATCACGAGGGCACTAATCCCTCTATATTCAGGGCTAATCAAACGTATCGAGTAAGGAGACATACATGACCTTTTTAAAACGCATCATTCGCCACAATAGAGTGAAGATACAGTGCAACTACACTGATAACTATTATGGTGATCAAGTCTGCACATTATCGAAAAAACAATAGGCTGATTCGTTATGAGCATCCAAGAGTTCTTTTTATTTTATAGCGAACCCAACCAAACAGAAGAGTGATACATGAGCCGAACCGCACAAGGTAGCCTTACTTGTTATGGGTTTAGGCAAATCAACCCCTATCCTTTAATCGGTAAGCCATCCAATACCTCACCCAGCACGTACTATACTTAGATAACTGAATGTTGAGTACGATCATGAAGATTCTCATAAGTGGAGCCTCTGGCCTTTTGGGCTCAGCGTTGCGCCCGTTTCTAGAAAATAAAGGACACCAAGTTTACATTTTGCACCGCGGACGCCGTGATGGCGGTTTCTTTTGGCAACCCGAAAAAGGTCTTATTCATCTAGATAAAGATATCAACCTAGACGCTGTTATTAATTTAAACGGTGTAAATATTGGTGATAAGCCTTGGAGTAAGCAACGCAAACAAGACATCATTCAAAGCCGCGTGACCTGCACTCAATTATTAAGCCAAGCGATTGCTGATAGATTTAACCCGCCCAGTGTCTTTATAAACGCTAGCGCTATTGGCTATTATGGGGACACTGGCAGCAATGCTGTAGATGAAACATCTCAGGCAGGCCACAACTTTCTCACCCAAATAGTTAAACAATGGGAAAGCGCCGCTCAGCCCATCATCGATAATGGCGTGCGTACCGTTTTTATTCGCAGCGGTGTAATCTTAACGCCTAAAGGGGGGGCACTTAAAAAAATGCTCCTGCCCTTTAAGCTAGGTTTAGGTGGCAAGGTGGGAAGTGGGCAACAATTCATGAGTTGGATCAGCCTGACCGACGAACTGCGTGCCATTGAATTTTTATTACATACACCAAACATTAGCGGGCCTGTAAATTTAACCACCCCTAACCCAGTTACCAATTACGACTTTACCAAAGCACTAGGTGAAACGCTAAAACGCCCTACTATTTTCCCCATGCCTGCCTTTGTAGTAAAAACCCTATTTGGCGAAATGGGTGACTTATTATTGCTAGGTAGTAACCGAGTATTGCCAAAAACACTGACAGAAAACGGCTTTAAATTTACACACCCAGATATAACCCGTGCACTGGCTTTTGAGCTAAAAAAGCGTTAACAAAAATAAATATTACCGCATATAGACGGATGCAAAAAAAAGACTACTATACAGGCTCCATCACTTACTAAAGAGGAACATGTGGATGATTGTATTGAAAACCCTTTCGGAGAAACCCAGCACTTAAGCTGTTGGTTTCCGGTTTACTGGGGATTATCCCCGTTACTAAATTGTCATACGAGTAACCAAGGTTACTTGGGGTTTGTACATGAATACATGTTTTACGTTGCCACAACTTGGCTGGCGCGGTTTTTTTCAAACACAATTAAGTTTTGAAGAAATCGAATCGTTTCACCCTGTTCGCATAAGCGAACACCATAGAAATCAATATCATTACCTCTCTCAAGACGGCGAAGGCATGCTCGCCATTCATCCATCCATGCCCGCTATGACCGTGGGCGATTGGATCTTGCTGAGTGAAGAAGGACAATTTGAACGACTACTTGAACGCCAGAGTCATTTCTCGCGCAAAGCCAGTGGTTCAAAAGTGCACGAGCAAAGCATTGCTAGCAATGTAGACACTGTGTTTATTGTTGCGTCATTAAATGATGACTTTAATTTAAATCGTATCGAGCGCTACCTTGCCATCACCCACGAAGCACAAAGTGACCCTGTTGTGGTGCTCACCAAAGCTGATTTATGTGACGACATTGACGCTTACCTTGAGCCCTTACGCAAACTGGACCATCACCTGATGATCGAAGTCGTGAATGCTCTAGATGGCGAAAGCTTAAAAGGCTTACAGTCTTGGTGTAAAACGGGCCAGACCATCGCATTATTGGGTTCATCTGGTGTAGGCAAATCCACTTTGGTAAATACCTTAAAAGGGTTAGCCGAAGATGACGCAGCCGCCAGCGCGACTCAAAAAATACGCGAAGATGATAGCAAAGGACGACACACAACCACGTCTCGCCAGTTGCATTTCTTGCCCCAAGGTGGCTTATTCCTAGACACACCAGGGATGCGCGAATTGCAAATCGTGAATTGTGAAGAGGGAATTGAGCATACTTTTTCTGATATCACCGAGCTTGCAAAAGGCTGTCGCTTCACTAACTGCGAGCATCATGGGGAACCGGATTGTGCGGTTAACCAAGCGATTGATGATGGTGATTTGGAATTACGCCGCTTACAAAGTTACCACAAGCTCATGCGTGAACAGGCGTTGAATATGGCGACACTTGCTCAGAAACGTGAAAGTGATCGCAATACAACGAAGTTTTATCGCAACGTGCAAAGTGACATGCGGGCGTTGAAAAATCGCTAGGTTAAACTGAGATAAAAAAACCGCTTGTAGTGATACAAGCGGTTTTTCTTATTTTATAAATCATATTAAAATAACTATCTATAATAAAAACACTTTCGATGTCTGCCCCACTTCACTACTGTAGTTTCTATTAGCACTGAGCATAAAGCCCCTTCGACAAGCGCTGCGAATCGCATAAAACCACGTCGAAATATGGCTCATTCGAAGACTAAATATTTTTGATCTTTTTATACGTCTCACGCAACAAGGTCACATCATTGGCGGCGCGATGCATTTCAAGCCCAAGCTCTTTTACCATGGCGTCTTTGGTGTCGCTCCATGTAATCATGTCTTCTTCGTTTAATAATCGCATAAGGGTGTCGAGTTTGAAGCGTTGGATTATTTCAGCTTCGTCAAATAAACGACCTAACCATGAGCTATCAAAGCTCCAGGCGTCGCTATAGAGAGTAAGACCACCACATAAATCGTTGAGAAATATGGCCACTTCACGGGGGCTTTTACCGTGCTCGATAAGGTATTCACGGCTAATGCCATGCAGGGCTTGGGCACTTTCATCCCAATGATCCCAACCTTCAGCAGGTTGAATAAGCAGGGCATGGACAGAGCCATCTGCAAGGGCGATACCCACTTCGATGGGGTAGCTGCCGCGTCCAAAGCCGGACGCTTCTAAATCAATAATGGCCGGCACTTCCATTATGTATTACCTTTTTTTATGGCACCCAGTCTGTTGGGTGCGGAATCCGGACGTAATAACGGCGGCCTGCTGATCGTCCTTGGGTTATCCCATTTCACTTGGGGCAACTCGCAATACTTCTTCTATCGTGGTGAGTCCTGCCGCCACTTTTTGCGCACCACTTAATCGTAGGTTACGCATGCCGTCTTTCATAGCTTGGCGTCTTAATTGCGCCATATCTGTTTGCACTTGGATAAGCCCTGCCAATGTATCACTCATGGGCATAACTTCATAGAGCCCTGCACGGCCCATGTAACCTGTATTGCGGCATTCTAAACAGCCAACAGGTTCATAGATAAATTCTGGTGGCTTGGCGCTCCACGGTTGCACTAATTCATCCCATAACTGGGTATTAGTGGCCTGCTTTTGCTTGCAATGGGGACAAAGGGTGCGCACAAGACGCTGAGCCATGACACCCGTCACAGCACTCTTAATTAAGTAATGAGGCACGCCAATATGCTGTAAACGAGCGATGGCACTCGGGGCATCGTTTGTGTGTAACGTGGATAACACTAAGTGCCCCGTAAGCGCCGCCTGAATGGCCATTTCAGCGGTTTCACTGTCACGAATCTCACCTATCATTATGATGTCTGGGTCTTGTCGCATAAGCGTGCGAATGCCCGAAGCAAAATCGAGATCAATAGTCGGATTAACCTGCATTTGGTTAAAGGTGGACTCAACCATTTCAATCGGGTCTTCGACCGTACACACGTTCACATCTTCAGTGGCAAGCTGCTTAAGCGTGCTGTACAAGGTGGTGGTTTTCCCCGACCCGGTTGGGCCGGTAACCAATACGATGCCAGAAGTTTGGTGCACCATAGAGTCCCAAAGGGCGTAGTCTTCTTTGCTAAAACCCAGCTCACTGAAATTACGCAGTAATACATCAGGGTCAAATATGCGCATGACCAATTTTTCACCAAATGCGGTCGGCATGGTGCTTAAGCGTAACTCCACTTCATGACCGTTTGGTGTACGGGTTTTAAGACGGCTATCTTGTGGCTTACGTTTTTCGGCGATGTTCATGCGCCCTAAGCTTTTAATACGACTGGTAATGGCATTGGATACCGTAGAAGGAAACTCATAAACCGGATGCAGGACGCCATCTATGCGAAAACGCACTTTAGAAATGTCGCGCCTTGGCTCTATATGAATATCACTGGCGCGCTGTTCAAACGCATACTGAAATAACCAATCCACAATGTTAACGATGTGCTCATCATTGGCGTCTGGGTTTCCTTTACTGCCCAGTTCAACTAAGGACTCTAAATTGCTGCCCTGCCGTTGGTGTAACGCACTGGCACCACTGACCGAAGCCGCCAGCGAAAAGAACTCCACTTGGTAACGTTGAATGTCCGAGGGCTTTGCCAGCACTATTTCAACCTGACGACGGTTGATGTGTTCTATGTCGGCGATCCAACGACGATCAAATGGTTCTGCGGTGGCCACTGTGACCACGTCCGTCGTTAAACCCACAGGCAATAAACCATGACGCTTGGCAAACGCAAACGACATGGTAGGCGTTACCTTGCTGGCTTTGACTTTTAACGGATCAATAGTGAAATATTCTAACTGTGACTCTTTGGCCAGTAGATGCATGATGAGCTCTTCATCTAATTTTACATCTTCCTGTGCGGCACTTTTTAATTGATAGCTTTGAATCGCAGTTGCCGGATGGAATTTACCATTCATGCCTTTTTGTTTAATTTCTGCCAAATGCTCAGGGCTTAAGTGGCCATCTTGCTTAAGCAAGTTAGTAATAGCCCCGAGGGATAATTTTAAATCTTGTACCTGATTCATAATGGTTTCCAATACTCACCATCGATCGTGAGCGATGTCTTTGGCAAAAAAATAGGGTATTAACTAATTAGAACATAACGCAATCAGCGTCTGCTTGGCATCCAATAAGTTTCGTTTTTCCACAGTGAGCCGGCGCTGCCAGCTGGCTAATTTGGCGCGACTGGTTTCATCTGTCATAGCGCCTTGTAAATCTTTGGCCGCAATCATGGCATTAACCACTGCCTGACAACGTACCACTTCATTCACCGCCTTGTAGCGCTCATCGCCACAACGTAGCAACACAAACGCCAGTGTTTGTAATGAGGGCTCACTCACATCGAGCTCTTGGGCTAAACGGGTAATCAAGACATTGATCCACGGCGCCGCGTTATGTTCGCTTGCTTGCCCTTGGGTATACAAAAACTCACCCAGCTCTAGCATGGCCATACCAAGACCATTGTTCGCCATCCAAGTTTCAAGGCCACCGCTTAATTGTGACGCAATTACCGATAATAAACGCTGACTCAGGCCACGACTGTGACTATTGTTATCAACATATAAGCCGGTAACGACCGTAGCCGGTTGCAATATTTTATTTAGATCTTGCTGTAATACTAACCAGCGACCACGAAGTGTGTCGGGACAGTGAGGTAGTTCATTAAGCATCCAGCATACTGCATTCACTTGACGACTCATCACCAAGAGTGACCACCAATTTTCTTGCTGAGAAAACTTATCCCAGTGGCGACTCAAGCGCGTCAGGGTTTCTTGCAAAAGCGACAGTACTGATAAGTCATTTTTTTCTAAGGCACCAGTGAAGTCTTGCGGAGTAAAAAAGCTTAACGCAGGAAACAATAAGCCATAACCGCGTTCCGCTTTGTTAATGTCGCACGGTACTAATGGATGTTGTTCAGCTAATTGCTTAGCAAAGGTAAATAAATCGTCAACTCGACCGGACTTAAGCTCTAGTTCGATCTCACACAAATTAATACTCTGGCTGGTTGCAGGGTTATGCGTAGTATTCGAGCCTTGGTTATGGATTGTGCCTTCGTCTAGCACTAATTCTATTTCACTCTCGCCTACGTGCTTGATCCAAACATGACGAGTAAAGTCGGTTTTAAAAATAGGCGCTATGGCGTCGCGTAGGTTTTCATCTAACTGAATATCATTTTCAAATAAAGACCAATCCAATTGATTGGTAGGAATGTCGTACTCCCATTCGCCACGCTCATGCAAACCGGCCATGGCCTGGCCTTTGTTTTTTAAGGTTTGCTTGTAACCGTGCTGAGATTTACGCACACGCAAAGCCGCATGGGCCTGATTAAGGGCAAGATCAGGGGTATCAAAATACTGGTTATCCAGCTCTAAGGGCTCCCCTTGTGCTTGACCTAAGTTCACATCTAGCATGAATGACGCAACAGCGTGACTGGGTAATGAGAGTTTGAGTTCGACTTCTTTGGCCATAGCCTTCCACTTATTATTTTTTATCCCTTCCAGCTTAGCAGAAAGGCTTAAAAGACTCAGTATCAATCATAGAAACCCCAAGACATTTTTATCCCCTTTGATACACTCATCATACTTGCCATTTAAGGTTTAGAGCATGAAGCACTTACCAGGTATCAAACAACAACTAACCACACTTCTGTCACTGCCCAGTATTTCCAGTACGCTGGACGAATACGACATGAGCAATAAAGCCGTGATTGACCAGCTTGCTTCTTGGTGTGAAACATTAGGCTTTAAGGTGGATATTCAGTGCGTGGATAAAGCACGCGAAAAATATAATCTGCTGGCCACACTTGGCAAAGGTCCTGGGGGGTTAATTTTATCAGGCCACACCGACACCGTACCGTGTAACATTGAAAAATGGCAAAGTGACCCCTTTACCCTAACCGATAAAGACAATCGGTTTTATGGCTTAGGTTCCTGCGACATGAAGGGCTTTTTTGCATTGGCCCTTGCAGCCGTTGCAACAGTCGATGTTGCAAAGTTAAAAGCCCCTATTTTTATTTTGGCCACCGCCGATGAAGAAACCAGCATGACCGGCGCGCGAGCCCTAGCCACCTTGGGTTTACCTAAGGCACGGGCCGCCATTATTGGCGAACCCACAGGTTTAAAACCCATTAACATGCACAAAGGCATCTTAATGGAAGGCATCAAAATTACCGGACAAGCAGGTCACAGCTCAGACCCAAGCTTAGGTAATAACGCCATGGATGCCATGCACACCGTTATAGGTGATCTCATGGTGTTTCGTGAAGAGCTCAAACAAACCTACAAACACACCGCGTTTAGTGTACCTAGCCCAACCCTAAACCTTGGCTGCATTCATGGTGGCGACAATCCCAACCGTATTTGCGGCCAATGTGAACTGCACTTTGATTTACGCACCATACCCGGCATGAGTAGCGACGCCTTACGCCAACAAATTCGCAGCCGCTTAGATAACATTGCCCAGCAAAGCAAAACCAAAATTGAATTTTACAGCTTGTTTGATGGCGTCGAAGCCTTTGCCAGCGGCGAACACAGCGAGCTAGTCGCCCTTGCTGAGAAGCTATCTGGCCATGGCGCAGAAGCCGTCGCGTTCGCAACCGAAGCACCGTTTTTAGCCGCCGCCAATATCGACACTCTTGTTATGGGTGCTGGTTCTATTGATCAAGCACACCAACCCGATGAGTATTTAGCCCATGATCAAATACAACCCATGGTGAAATACATCGAACAATTTATTAAACATTATTGTTTGTAACGCCTAAAAGCCATTACACTGAACCCGATTAACAAATAAAAGATAAAACACAGTGCCTAACTCTATCGACCAATACGTCAACTGGTTTAGACAAAGCTCCCCCTATATCAATGCACACAGGGGCAAAACCTTTGTCATCATGCTAGGGGGTGAAACCCTTGCCCATGAGCAGTTTCAACACATCATTCACGATATCGCCTTACTTAATAGCCTTGGCGTGCGATTGGTATTGGTGCATGGTGCACGACCACAAATCGACGAACTGTGTGAATTAAAAAAGCAAGACGCCACGTTTGCCGATAACAAACGCATCACAGACAAGCCCATGCTTGTCACCGTTCAACAAGCGGTCGGTCAATTACGTTCACAAATTGAAGCCTTACTCACGACCGGCATGAGTAACAGCCCCATGCATGGTGCCGATATTCGTGTTGTGGGTGGTAACTTTGTTATCGCCAAACCCATAGGCGTAATTGATGGCGTTGATTTTGCCCATACCGGTGAAGTACGCAAAATCGACGCGCGTGCCATTAATAAAGTGCTCGATAACAACGCTATCGCCCTTTTAAACTGCTTAGGTTACAGCCGCACCGGCGAAACCTTTAATCTAGCGGTTGAAGACGTAGCCACCGAAACAGCCATCGCATTGCAAGCCGATAAACTTATTTTATTCGGTGAAAACAACTGCATTAAGCGCAATGGCCAATTAATTAAAGAAGTCATTACCAGCGACATTCCGGAATTACTCGCACAAGGTTTAAGCACCGAACAAACCGTGCAACTTAACGCAGCAAGCGCTGCCGTTAGTGGCGGCGTGAAACGCTGCCAACTGATTCAACACACCAAAGATGGTGCGTTATTAACAGAACTATTCACCCTTGATGGCAGTGGCACATTAGTGAGCCAGCATCATCAAGAGCAATTGCGTACCGCGCGCATGGAAGACGTCATGGGCATTTTGGATTTACTCAGCCCACTGGAAGAAAAAGGCATCTTGGTGCGCCGCTCACGCAAGGTATTAGAAACTGAGATTGATCGCTTTCGCGTGCTGGTTAAAGACGGCATGGTATTAGGTTGTGCGGCTCTTTACCCATATGGCGAAGACATGGCAGAGCTGGCGTGTGTGGCCATACATGATGAATATCGTCGTGGCCAACGGGGCGACCGTTTATTAAACACGCTGGTTAGTGAAGCGAAAAA
>JAWUYY010000008.1:0-141787 GCA_034110565.1 Bermanella sp.
ATAATCACTTGCGTCAACCTCTTTTTGAAAGTTCGTTTCAAACTGTTTTTAAAACACTTTAAAACTGATTTTTTCTTTCAAAATCAACAATTTAGTTTCGATTTGGTAATCGTCTTGCCTTGTTGAGGTGGCGCATTCTACGCATCTGAGTTTTTCTGTCAACGGTCTTTTGTAAATAAACTACAAACTCTTTCGACAGCAGATATATGAGGGTGAACAGGGAACTCACTGCTTAATAAGAAGGTTAGGTCGTTACTTCTACTGTATTAACCAAACCCCTTTTTATAACTCGCAGCTCATTAATAGAAGAGGCACGGGAATATAAGCTTATAGCTATGGAGCCTGACTTACATTCTCTGCTTAGACGAATGCAAGTCAGTACATTTATATACTCTATCAATTACGACCCAGCATGATAGTTAACTGATCAAAACCTAACCCAAACTCGCTCTGAGCCCATGCGTTTACTAACGCATGATGAGGCTTAAGCTCAGAACAACGAACAGCGTATTCATTTTTGGATAATTTGGTGTCTATCTTTTGATCATTGCAGAATTCATAAATCCAAGCCTGATCCAAATCTTGCTTAATTTGATTAACTAATCCATTCGATATCTGATTTTTCCATGATTCCTTATCTTTAAATTTCGGACTCAAAGGCTTTATACCTTCTTCTTTAAAGTAGGTGTTATGAGCAGGCATTAGCTGTATTTTCTTTGCTTGCTGACTAAACGCATCAACAACAGACGTTTTCAGCTTGGCCTTGACCGAAACAGAGTGAGCATAAGTCTCTGTATATTCCTTACCTTTAAAGCTAATGGACTTAGGGACTTTTTCTCTGTGTACCAGTTTTCGGATAATCTTTTTAGGGTCCTTAGGGTCTTTCACTAGCTCTAGTGTTTCATCGTAAGCCATGAAACGTCTAGTAAAGGTCTTGGGCTTTGAAGATAAGTCATAATTAACTCGCCCCGCCATAGATAATGACAAAGGTGAAATAGCCCTAGGGCTAAACCAAGGATGCTGCTTAATATTTCGTTCAACCAGCTCCGCAATATCTCGACTTGTTATCCCTGCCCCGTTTGAAATTTTCAGTCCTCTGCTCAAAATTTTTGGCCCAGCGTAGCGAGTTGTGTCTTTATTAAGCTGATAATTGCCTTCTATTGCAAAGACCCCACAATAGGCGAGCCAGATATCATGTAAGTAATAGCTTTGAGGGGTCAGCTGCCCTTTCATCTTTCGGCATTGTTGCTGCCCCTGACGTTGCAACCCAGGTTTATACTGGCTGACTGTGTTATCCGCGTATCCTGCATTCAAAATATGATTAAACTGCTTTAGTGTATAAAAGAAAGCGTTATGGTCCGCCTTCTTTGCAAGCGTCTCTAATTCCTTATCTAGCCATACGCCAGCTTCTAGCACTTCTTCTTCGATCGTTGCCTTGACGCCGCTGTCCGCAATGATTTTCCATCGTATTATGCTGTAAAGGCTGTCATTTAAAACCAAAGCAGCTGCCCGATGTTGATTTGATTGACGCTGCAAGCGAACTTTAATCAAATCTGCCAGTACCATACGTGTTCTCGCTTCATAAAGTTTCGTGGCCACCTCTGTATCACCCGGGTCATCCAGCATGGCTTTCTCATAGTATCTAACGGCTTCATGAAATTGCTCAGCCTCCATCATATTATTTCCTTTACTCAAATTACTTGAGCAGGCAGATAGCAAGGAAAGTAGGCATAGCAAGGCGAAAAGACGCATAATTAAGTCCATTTATAATATTTTAAAAAAGGTAAGTTGGATCACATCAATGGCATAAACAGGTTACTAATTAGATTAGACTAACCTCTCCTAACAAACACGCCAACCGTTCACGTCATTTAGCGAACCTCTTCGACAAATTAGATACATTAAGACACATGTTTTAGGTTCGGCTATTTGTTATAATCCGCCAAAATTTAAGGGCTTTATTATGAGCAAACCAAAGGCAGTTGTTATTTACAGTGGTGGGATGGATTCCTTCACCCTTTTAAACCGTGTGATTAAAGATGGATATGACGTATATGCATTGACCTTCAACTATGGTCAAAAGCATGTAAAAGAAGTGGAAGTAGCCAGCACGGTCTGCAAACAGCTAAATATCCCTCATAAAATACTGGATATCTCCCCTATTAATCAGTTGATGCAAAGCTCTTCACTGGTGGGTAGCCTTGAAGTACCAGAAGGTCACTACGAAGCGGATAACATGAAAAGTACAATGGTGCCGAATCGCAATATGATCCTTCTATCACTAGCCATAGGTTATGCGGTCGATATTGAAGCCAGTAAAGTTTATTACGGCGCCCATGCTGGTGATCATGCTATCTACCCTGATTGTCGCCCTGAGTTTGTTCATGCAATGAATGATGTTGCACAAATTGCCAATTACGAGCCCATTTCTATTGAGACTCCTTACTTGAACTCCAGTAAGGGCGAGATATTAAAAGACGGTTTAAGCATGAACCTCACTTATGAAAACACTTGGACATGCTACAACGGCCGCGAAAAAGCCTGTGGCAAATGTGGTGCTTGTGTTGAGCGCTTAGAAGCTTTTGCAGACAACAGCGCAACCGACCCAGTTGAATACGAATAAATGAAATCCAGCCAATTTAAGATTAAAGAAGCGTTTTACACTTTACAAGGTGAAGGCGCTCGCGCTGGTCGTGCTTCTGTATTTATTCGTTTTAGTAAATGTAATTTATGGAATGGTAAAGAAAGCGGTCGTGAAGCGGCTGTTTGTCAGTTCTGTGATACTGACATTACTGGTACTGACGGTGAAAATGGTGGCACTTACACCCAGGCTGAATTAATGCAGCTGGCTTTAGATTTATGGCCACAGTCTAAGCAAGGCAAACCCTATGTGGTCTTCACTGGTGGCGAACCTGCCCTGCAACTAACCGAAAGCTTAGTTAATGAATTTCAAAGCCACGACTTTGAATGCGCTGTAGAAAGTAACGGCACACTTGCTCTGCCGTCTAATCTAGATTGGGTTTGCATCAGCCCTAAAGGCAAAAGTCAGGTAATCATTGATCGGTGTAATGAGTTAAAACTGGTTTACCCTCAAGTGGATCTTCCCCCTGATGAGGTTAGCCACATTCAAGCGGATTATTACTACTTATCCCCAATGGCCGATTACGGCGTTGAAAACAGTGGCATGATCATTCGAGAGAACATGCAAAGCGCCACCCAATATTGCTTAGATAACCCTCAATGGCGCATGTCTTTGCAAACCCATAAGCTGCTTGGTATCAACTAGCGCCTTTTCAATCTTGCAAAACCCCTTCTAGCCGCTCACTATTAACCGATTATTAAAGGAGCGGTTATGTCACGCATTTTATTTGAACGCCAGGATCACATTGGCATTCTCACGTTAAACCAACCAGAACTGCGCAACTCTATTTCTGAAATTGAAGTGGTTGATGAATTCATCGAGCAACTGGATCTTGTCAGCCAAGACGAACACCTACGCTGCTTGATTATCACAGGTGCCGGTTCTGCTTTTTCTAGTGGCGGCAATATCAAGCACATGCTGAACAAAGAAGGCATGTTTGCCGGTGAAGCCAATGATGTGCGAGAAAACTACAGCAAAGTCATTCAGCGCATCCCTCTTGCTTTGCATAACATCAATATCCCAACAATTGCTGCAGTCAATGGCCATGCCGTTGGCGCCGGTTGTGACCTTGCCATGTACTGCGATATGCGCGTTGCCAGTACTCAAGCCAGTTTTGCTGAAAGCTTCATTAAGGTGGGTTTAATACCTGGCGATGGCGGTGCATGGATTCTGCCACGCATTGCAGGTTACGGTCGCGCGGCAGAAATGGCGTTCACTGGTGAAGCTATCACCGCTCAACAAGCGTTTGATTGGGGCATGTTAAACAAACTGGTTGAACCAGAAGCCCTAATGGACGAAGCCATTGCTCTTGCCCAACGTATTGCGGTAAACCCACCACAAGCTTTGCGCGCAACTAAACAACTGATGCGTGCCGCCACTACCATGCCATTGGATACCTTATTACAAATGAGTGCGGCGATTCAGGCCAACCTACACCAAACACAAGACCACATTGAGGCTGTATCTGCTTTAATAGAAAGAAGACCCGCCAACTTTAAAGGGAAATAATGAATATCCTCAAGGTCGTAATCAGTATCACGCTGTGTTCTTTTCTACTGGGTTGCGACAGCGGCTTAGGGCAAAGCGACATGAAAGGCGTATTTACAACGGACCATGGGGACTGCGTTAAAGAAGGTGATGTGGGATTAAAAATCCATAAAAATGAACTGCATATCGACTTTTATTGTTTCTTAGCGAAATGCAATGACATGGAAGGCCTTATCGGTAAAGGCGGTCATTTTTATCTCAGTGATAGCAAGGGTCATTACGTTCAAGGGCGAATCACAAGTAAGAAAGCAAGTGGCTCTTGGTACGCGACAATGGATCAAAAAAAGTGTTCGGGCACTTGGTTTGCTGAGCGCAAAACAGAGTGAGAAGCCATCAATATTGGATTGATCAGCTTACACTAGAAGCCCACCCAGAAGGCGGCCACTACCGCCGTATTTATCAATCACAGCACCCTGTTAACACCAATAAAGGTGAGCGCCATAGCGCCACGGCTATACAGTTTTTACTTAGCGCTGGTGATTTTTCTGCGTGGCACCGCATTCAAAGTGATGAAATTTGGTTTTATCAGCAAGGTTGCCCGCTCATTATTCGCAGTATCAGCTCTACTGGTGAATTATCAGAGGTTTATCTGGGAGCAGAACATGAGTTAACCACGTGTGTTTCTGCCAACACTTGGTTTTGCAGTGAACCAATCACCAGCAAACCATCCGATTACAGTTTAGTGAGTTGTGTGGTAACACCTGGATTTGATTTTGACGACTTTGAATTAGCCACTAAAGAAGAGTTAATTCATCTTTACCCTCAACACAGAGACATTATAAGTCGTCTGTGCCGAAACTAGATTAAAAAGCCACCGTACGATTTAAGGCTGTACTCGCTCGATCACCCACTGTCCTTGAGCGTCTTGCTTATATATAAAGCGATCGTGTAATCGGTTTGCTCTCCCTTGCCAGAACTCAATGGATACAGGCTTCACCTTATAACCACCCCAGAAATCGGGCAATGGAATATCCCCATTTGAAAACTTGTTCTTCATTTGCACAAAAGCTTGCTCTAATAATTTACGTGTAGCCACCGTTTTACTTTGATGACTTGCCCAAGCCGCCAATTGGCTGTCTCGAGGACGAGATAAAAAATATTGAGCATTTTCAGTGACGGATAACTTGTGTGCTTCACCTCGTATAATCACCTGACGCTCTAAAGGTAACCAAGCAAAGTGCAAACTGATTTTATTGTTATCTGCCAACTGCATGGCTTTGTTGCTTTTTAAGTTAGTAAAAAACGTAAAACCCGTATCATCGTATTTTTTCAGCAAGACAATACGCTGACTTGGCATACCCTCATTATCAACCGTGGCCACGTTCATAGCGGTAGGATCTGTGAATACATCAGATTCGATCGCTTGCCCTAGCCATTGTTTGAATTGATCCATGGGGTTGGCATGCAAATCTTTTAGGTGTAATTCATCGGCGCCATATTGGCGACGAATATCTGCAACGTCTGTCATGTCTAAGGCTCAATTATCATTGAGCCCACAGTATAACGATATCCCCATTAGACCTGAAATTTTTTCACCGTATCATCTAGCTCTAAGCTTCCTGTGCCCACTTGCCCGGCAACCGAGGCCACATAATTTGCTTTTTCGACTAAGTCAGAAGACGAGTCGTCCACATCTTGAATATTTTGTGCAATCTCTTGCGCCGCAGCAGCTTGCTCGTCACCCGCTGCTGCCACTTGGGAAATTAAGTCGCTCACTAAGTTTACCGAACGTTCAATTTCAGCCAGTGCCTCACCTGTTTGAATTGCCTCTGATTCACCCGTGTCCGCCTGACCGCAAGCACTTTCCATAGCGGCTACCGCTTTCTCTGCCACTGTTTGCAAGCTGGATATCGTGGTTTCGATTTCATTGGTGGACACTTGTGTACGATTAGCTAAGGTTCTGACCTCATCCGCTACCACTGCAAAGCCGCGGCCCTGCTCACCTGCACGGGCTGCCTCTATAGCCGCGTTCAAAGCTAATAGGTTGGTTTGCTCGGCAATGGCCTTGATCACATCAATTACAGTGCTAATAGACGCCGCTTGTTGCGCAAGCTCACTGATCTCTTCGCCAGCCTTGCGAATACTTTGTGCTAATTCACGGATAATATTGGCAGATGCTTTTGATCTCGTGGCGCCACTACTGGCTTTATCTTTTGCAGCGGTGGTCTCATGAGAGGCCTCTTCACAATGAGATGCCACCTCTTTTGCCGTGGCCGCTAACTCCGTGGCCGCCGTTACAATAATCGCCACTTTATGTTTTTGACTTTGACCCAGTTCATTTACATCGCTAGACACGGATTGCAGTTCGGTAGATGACTTAGTAAGACCTTGAGAATTATCCCTTACTTGACTCACCACTCCTCTTATTTGCTGAAATGCATTATTAAGCGAGTGAATCGTCGTACCCAGCTCATCTTTACTACTGCTTTTGAACTCACAACTCAAATTACCTTGCTCTAAGCATTTCGCCATCTCTTGAGTAATATGAATATTGTTATCCAGTGATTGCTTTAACGCGGTAAATAAGTAGCCGCCAACTAATACCAATAAAATGAACATACCTAGCGCAACCACTAAATCGAATTGAATGGATTCATGGTATTCACCGATTCGGTGCGTATAAGCATTTAACGAGGCGGTATAAAGGGTCACCATCTTAGTGATGGCATCAGTACCAGCGGCAAAATATTCACTACCTGAAATTTGTGGTCGATCTGGGTCTATCAACTGCTCTTTACTGATGCGCTTAAATGTTAGAAGAGCCTTTTCAGCCTGCTCAAACGGTGCCTTTAATACATCAGAGATATCCGCATTATGATGCAGCACATAGCGATGATCATCTTCTACCTTTTTCCAGATGGCCGAAATAGAGTCATATAAAGTACTGATGCTAATAAACGATTGAGGGGAAAAGCTGCCTTCTGTGGCCACCGCAGCCCCTCGCCCCCTAAGCTGTCCTAAGTACTCTTGAACAACAGGTATATCAAATGTCACCATTTGCATCAGCATGTAAGTGTCAATATGGGTATCTAGTAGCAACTGGGTTTCGCCTGCCACTAAATCAATCAGGTGGTTAACACTGATGATCCATTGGCTATGAGCATTGAAACTTTTCTCAGCGCCCAATGAAGATAAGGACCCGTATAACAAATCAGACCAAGACTGCTCTATACGCTGAAAAACCTCACTGACATCTGAGGAAGGATTATTTTGCTGCAATTTTTCGTGCACGAGTGCCAAAGCTTGGGCCATATTCACTTCCAAACGCTTCACATCTTCTAATGCCGAAGTTCTACCCGCTAGCCATTGCGCAGAGGTGCCTCGGTGCTTAGCTGCCAATACCCTAAGAGGATGTATGACCGATATCGCTTGAATACCCAGCAACTGCTGCTCATTAGCCTCCATCATTTTGGACTTATCGCTATATATCACTACGCCACTGTAAATCAGGGGTAATATGAGAATAACTAAAATAAGCTGGAATTTTTTCGCAAAAGGAAGGGAATTAAGCAGTCTGATCCCAGGCTGAAATAGATTCATGTGTATCTCGCTATAAGCACTTATTGTGAGTATAGACAGCATTTCCTACTTGGCAGGCTATGGCATAAAAGTACAATAGGCTTAAATACCCACAGATTGATGATTATGAGTAAACGTAACAAGCGAGATATCCCTGTTTTCGATCACCCGATCATCGAGACGCACTGCCATCTCGACTACCTGAAAGAAAACCCACTTGCGCAAACTCTAGAGAATGCAAAAGCAGCTGGTATTGAAAAAGTCATCACCATTGCCGTGTCTCCCGACAATCTAGACACCGTTATGTCACTGATCAAACAAGACGACATGCTCTGGGGGACTCAAGGCGTTCATCCCCATGATGCTGAGAAATACACACCCGCTACTGGTGAAAAAATTCGTCTGCAAGCCCTCAATGAGCGAATTGTCGCCATAGGGGAAATAGGCTTAGATTACTTTTATGACAACGCCGACCGTGAAATACAGCGTCAAGTTTTCCATGATCAACTGCAAATTGCAGCTGATTTAGATTTGCCTGTGGTCATTCATAGTCGTGAAGCGGACGACGACACCATTGAAATATTAAAACGCTTTGAAACCAGCTTAAAGCGTAAAGGGGTGATTCATAGTTTCACCTCTGGGCCAGGGCTTGCGCAATACGCCATAGATCAAGGATTCTGCCTAGGTTTCAATGGTATTTGTACCTTTAATACGGCTGAAAATGTGCGCGATATTATTCGTATGACACCACTTGAGAATATTATTCTAGAAACCGACTCTCCATATTTGACGCCTGTGCCCTATCGAGGTCGAGAAAACGCATCGTGTTATCTGCCATTTGTGGCTGAAAAAGTAGCGGATGTAAAAAACATCGATATCAATATATTTTTACCCGCGGTTTATGCCAACAGCCAAGCGTTATTTTTCCCGGAGTAAACCTTATGCCTTACCTGTCTCAAAGTGCATTTTGCCAATCCATCAATATTGATGAACTTGAGTGCTTGAATATTGACCACCCTAAGTTTTTTGCACAAATATGCTTGCAAGGTGCTCAGTTGACTCAGTTTACTCACCGCACACTGGGTAAGTTTGTATGGTTAAGTCCAACAGCGGAATATAAAACAGGACAAGGCTTGCGAGGCGGTATCCCTATTTGCTGGCCTTGGTTTGGTGTACTTGATAAAAATCCCGCCAGCATATCTGAACATGTTTTAAGTGAAAAAAATGCCCATGGATTTGCCCGCACTCAAAATTGGACCTTACATGACATACAAGAGAGCGCACACAGTGTTACGTTAGAATTAGCGCTTAAACAAACCCAAGCATCACTCGCTATTTGGCCATTTTCGTTTGATTTACGCTGCCGCTTTCATTTTTCAGATGAACTTCGTATTGAATTAATCACTCACAATACAGGTTCTGAAACCTTTACCTTTAGCCAAGCACTGCATACCTATTTAGATATAAAAGATATTGAAACCGTGCGGATTTTTGGTGCAGATAAACACCAATACGCAGATGCATTAGATCAATGGCAAAATAAAATTCAACAAGGGCCTATTTTAATCAACCAAGAGGTTGATCGGGTTTACCTAGGGAGGACGCAATACCAACTATTTGATGGCGAGCATACACTGACACTCAACAGTAATAGCGCATCTAGCGTGGTGTGGAACCCTTGGATTAAAAAAAGTAAGACATTAAGCCAGTTTCCGCATTCAGCTTATAAAACCATGCTGTGCATCGAAAACGGTAATATTTTAAATGATGTGGTGAACCTAGAAAAAAATAAGCGTCATTGCTTATCAATGACTCTTAATAAATATTAATTTAAATAAAAAACTTTATTTGTAATTTAAGCGCTTTACCAACCACTGAGTTAAACTAATATAACGAATGCCTAACAAGCGAACTAATATATGAATTAGGTGGGCATCCCAACCCACCATAATTCGTGGTTTATTTTTCTTAATGCCTTTCACAATAATTTTAGCGGCTTGTTCTGGTGTTGTATGTGCTAACTTATCAAAAGTCTGTGACAGTTCAAGATGATCTTCCCCTTCACTGATTCTGGCATTACGAGCAATCTCCGTTGCGATACCACCTGGATGAACACAACTGACTTCCACTTGTTTATAATTTAGACACATTTCTTGATGTAATGCTTCGGTATATCCACGTACAGCAAACTTTGCCGCGTTATAACAACCTTGTCGTGGTATGGCGATCATTCCAAACACACTACTGATATTAACAATATGGGCTGTGTCTGCTTGCTTTAAGTAAGGCAAAAATGCTTCAGTACCATTTACAACGCCCCAGAAATTAATATTCATTAACCATTCAAAATCTTCACGCTTTGTTTCATCTAAGCTACTCGATAACGCCACACCGGCATTATTAATGATCAAGTTAACTTGCCCAAATTCTGCCTGAACCAGTGCGGCGTAATCCAACACGGCTTGTCTATTTGAGACATCTAATTCATAAATATGAATAACAGCATCAGAGTTAAGCTCTAAAATACTTTTCTTTGTTTCTTGAAGCCCCGAAACATTAATATCCGAAATGGCTAATTTGCAGTTTTGCTTAGCCAGCTCAAGCGCCAACGCTCGTCCAATACCTGAACCAGCCCCTGTGATCACCGCAACCTTGTCTATTAATATTTTCATCTATCAATTCTTTTTATTATTTAAGGGAGTTAGTTGTCTAAACAAACTTGTTTTAGTTTCATAAAACGCTTTTTAAGATTCGTACTATCTAAGTCCAACCAAGCACTAGCCGCTTCTATACCATGAAAACACAACACATCATTGCTGGTTCCCCAAAACTGTTCACTATAATCATTAGCAATATCCCAAGTATCCGGGTTAATGATTAATGCCACTTTCTTTTGACTATACCCTTCACGCGAGAGTGTAGATTGGCTAATAGTCGCCACACCCGTTTGATCCAACTGAAAAAATGCATCTCGACAGTCCGCAATGACCATAGAAGCGCTTTGAATAATAGCATCTTCACTTTGTTCAGATTCGTGCTCAAGTAACTCCTCTAAGGTAACGGCTCCACACCAATACTCTAGAACCACTGTCCCTTGATTAAAAACACCGTACTCATTTGCCATTCAGACTACTCGATTAAATAACGTTAATTATACTAAGCTTACAAGCATAAACATTAGGGTAAATAAGCCAATTTAATCAGATAATCGGTTACAATGAACTATATATTCATATTTAAGTGATACAAGCATGAGTAAAGGCGCAGATAAACACCAAGGGCGATTAAACGAATTAAATGATTTCGGTAAGGATCTCGCCCGTCGCAGTAAAAGCCATTGTGAATTATGTGATAACCACGGCGTGAAATTATTTATTCAAGAAGTACCGCCCGTGCCCAAGCAGCCTGAGTTTGAGCATTGTATTTTTATTTGCGAAACCTGCCAAAGTCAAATTAATAAACCTAAGACTCTTAATGCGAATAATTGGCATTGTCTGCATACATCTATTTGGAGTGAGGTGCCAGCCGTTCAAATTATGGCCGTCTTAATTGCGAAAACGTTAGCGCCAAAAGCGGATTATGCTGCGGAGTTATTAGATCAAGTGTATTTAGATGACGAGCAGCAACAATGGATTGCAGATGCCGAAGCCGATTTACTCAAAAAGAAATAATCGTAATACCGTCTTTATAACCATTGCAGCATAGGTGCTGCAATGTTCTTATCTAACGTACGTAATTGGCCATCTTTAAATTGTATATGCCAATGGTTCTGCGTTTCACTTTTTATCACACCTTGACCAAATTTTTGATGCGCCACCCATACTTCTATCAGTGACTGAGACTGGTTTTTATTGATTGTTTGTTTACCGCTTTCACTTTCTTGCTCAACTGGTTTTGTCACCGCTACTGTTAATTGTAATTCCCAACCTAACTCATCCACATATTGTTTTGCATGATCAATAACACCTTTAGGCAGCGCTAACTCGGTAACACCTTGCTTAATCGTGGATTGTAGTTTTAATAATGCAGGTATCTTCATTGATTCAATAAACGGACTCACTGTTTTTTGATCAAGTGCTGAATCTAAATCTGCAGGGCAAATTAAATGCAGCGAATGCATCGCGCGGGTCATGGCCACATAAAACAAGCGCCGCTCACTTTCTATTGAGGTAGCTTGCTGCATCTCCCCGTCACTTTGATAGGGATAATAATGATTATTTAAAGCAGGCAAGATCACTACGGGCCATTGTAAACCCTTTGCTCTATGAATAGAGCTGATCACAACGCCACTGTTTTGATTTTGCTGCTGTTTAATTTGTGTTAAACCTTGTAAATATTCATGCGTATTCGCCGCACTAATATTCAGTTTTGCCATAAAGCGAGAAAAACCCTGAACAGTTGCAATACGATCGTCTACTTGTTGACCACTAAATGCACTGTCACTTAAACCTTTGTAGAAATCTGTTTCGCGCAAGTATCGATTAATCAATTGATGAGCCGTAATCCGTGGGTGCTGCGCTAATTCAATTAACTGTAAACGGCTTTCAACTTGTTGTTTTTGCCATGTGGATAACTGCGACAAGTCTAATTCTTTGAATGCTCGTGAAATTTTCTCATCAGACTGAGAAAGCCCATTGGCAATATTTTCTAATTCACTGCGCTTAATTTTTAACGCAGGGAAGGTTAAAAACATTAACCAACTACTGAAACGTTTACGCTGGCTTTGTTGAAAAAACACACCACTCGCTATTTCAAACAGCATCATAAATGGTTGTAATTCATAACGCTCTAACACCCAGCTATGATGGGCCATTTGATAAGGAATATTCGCCTGTAATAATGCTAACTCTAATGGCGCACTGATTCCCCACAACCGTAATAGCACGGCAATGTTTTCGGCCGGTGTATGAGTAAGTGCCTCTTGTATTAACAGCAAGGTACGCTGAGCGTAATCATCGTCCTTATGCAATTGCACCAGAGTATTTGGGTTTGACTCATGGGCGATGGCCATTACCGGCTGACGTTGTTTATTAAATTGAATGAGCTGATTACTTAATAACGCTACATCGTGGCCATAACGAAAACTTCGACTTAAGTTATAGTGTTTTGCGTCTTTAAAATGATCGTCAAAATAATGCAGCATGAAGTGGCTACTGGAACCGCGAAACTCATAAATAGTTTGATCTGGGTCCCCAATCACCATGACCTGTGCGCGTTTTCCTGCCAATGTTTCTAATAGAAACTGCTGTATCGGATTGATATCTTGATACTCATCCACCAAAATCCAATCCATGTGGTTCGCATAATGAGCCGCTAAATCTGGGCGTTGACTAAACAGTAAGCATGGGTCATACAGCATATCAGCATAACTGATGCGAGCAGCTTGCTTGCGCCATTGCTCAAATGCTTCAAACACCGGCACGAAAAAACGGCACTGCTTGGGCAGTCCTGATGCGTTGAATACGGCTTGTGGAGGGTCTAAACAAGATTTCACCTGCTCGACAAACGACATCATCGGATCTAACCATTTCTTTTTATCGTTTAGGATTTCTTGCGCCAAGGTTTTAGTAGCATGCTGCTGCATTAATCGCCACAGGGTATGCTCTTGCTCACTTTGAGAGATAAGCTTTTCTTGAAACCTATTCAGTGCGCCCTGACGCACAAGTCCTTGATAAATCTTTAATGCCAATGAATGAAAAGTACGCACTTGAGGTAAAGGCCCTTGCATGACCTTGCGCAGCTTATGGGAGAAGTCCAATTGAGCTGACTTGTTGTACATAATCACCAGCAAACGCTTTGGGTTTTGCCCCTGTTCTAAGCGTTTACGAATGAATAACGCTAGCGTGCTGGTTTTACCTGCACCGGCCACGGCAATCACTTTCCCATGACCTTGTTCATGGGCAATAATGTCTAATTGTTGATCAGTTAATTGCAACGGGGCAAGCCTATAAACTGGGTGTATTTAAGAACCGCATATTTTAAAGCAATTTACGGCATTCTTGGGGCTTTTTACTATTTAATTACAACAAATGCCTGCTTATTAAATAACCACATAGAAACATGAAAAAATCCCACTATGCCCATTCCTTAGCCAGTGCTAGAATCGGGCCCCATTTTTTAATCACCTCAAAGGAATCATCATGTTTGATGTAAATGAATATTTCGATGGCAAGGTAAAATCCATCGCCTACAAAACTGAAGCTCTACCTGCCACTGTGGGCGTAATGGCAGCAGGTGAATACGAATTTGGTACAAGCCAAAAAGAAACCATGACGGTTGTAACTGGTGCACTAACGATTCAATTCCCTGAAAGTGATGAATGGACGACGTTTAATCAAGGTGAATCTTTCATCGTTGAAGCGAACGTGAAATTTGGCGTAAAAGTCGCCGTAGACACTGCTTATCTTTGCACCTACGAATAAGTTAAGCTCACAACCTAGGCTCAATCAGCCTTGAATGCATCATATCCTGCACTATGATTAATAGTGTATGGATACTGAACTTTTATTTAATATAACCCCTTTCGATTGGCCTTCTATTTTTACGGCCTTACTCTGTGGCACCACCATAGGATTAGAACGTCAGATCCGCGGTAAACCTGCTGGCATTCGCACATCCGCTTTAATTATTCTAGGTACTTACGTGTTTATTGCATGTTCAACTTACGTTTCAGAACATGCCAATATGACAGACCCTTCTCGAATTATTGGTCAAGTAATTACCGGTATTGGGTTTCTAGGGGCGGGCGTCATGCTAAGCAAGGGGCGCAGTGTCTATGGCGTCACCAGTGCTGCTACCATTTGGGCATTAGCCGCCGTTGGTGTGTGTATTGGTATTGGCCAACTAGGCAGCGCATTTAAGCTGTCGCTTGTAGTGGTGGTGATTTTATTTGGGGTCGACTGCTTTGAGGATTACAGCCAGAATTTGGGTAAACATGTACACTCTCGATTCCACCGCTGGCGAAATCGAGATAATGAATAGATCAGTTATTTTCGACGTAATCCACTGAAAAACCAGCGTTCTCGCTCACGCCCATTTTTTCAACTAAGTAAGGTAAGCCTTCATTAAGTTGTTGCTCTAAATTCCAAGGCGGGTTCATGATAACCATGCCGCTGCCGTACATGCCTTGCTCTTCGTTCTCACCTGACACCCAAAGCCGCACATCTAAAAAACTTTTTGGCTTTAAATTTTTCAGCTTACGCGCCATGGTTTCGCTCATCTTTTGCTTATCGTTGCGATTAATTAGCGGATACCACACCACATAAACACCTTGAGGGAAGCGCTTTAAGGCCGACTCCATAGCCCCTACAACCTGCAGGTATTCTTTCGATTGCTCATAAGGCGGATCAATCACCACCATGGCGCGCTTAGTAGGCGGTGGCAGCAAGGCTTTTAAGCCGGTAAAGCCGTCTTGTTTTTCCATGGTGACCAATTTGTCACCGCTGAAGTTTTTACGTAGTAGCTGGAAATCTTGTGGATGCAGTTCAAATAAACGGACTTTATCGTTGGGGCGTAAAAACTGGCGTACAAACCAAGGACTACCTGGGTATAACTTAAGACGCTCTCCCGGGTTAAGCTGATTAATCACGCCCATGTAATCTTTAAAGACAGCAGGTACGTTGTCATCCCATATGGTCTGAATACCCGCTTGAGACTCGTTAGTTTTTTTCGCTAGGTGATCCGTTAAACTAAAGACACCTGCTCCGCTGTGGGTATCAATATAAAAGAACGGCTTATCTTTTTTAATCATGTACTGAGCCGTCAACACACACACCCAATGCTTAAGTACATCCGCATGATTACCTGCGTGAAAACCGTGACGATAACTTAACATGGTGTCTGCCCTTTAATACTGCGAAAGAAAATGTGCAATGACTATTATAACGGTTAACCTTCATTAAGGCATGACAAATACTAGACATAAAAAAAGGGGCTGTAAAAGCCCCTTTTTTTGTTAAGGTTTGTGATTACAGACCAGCAACACAAATCGCACCAACAGTCGTTAACACAACAGTATATGGGAATGCCATAATAACCATCCTGCCATAAGATAAGCGAATTAACGGCGCAAGAGCAGAGGTCAATAAGAACAAGAAGGCAGCCTGACCGTTTGGTGTGGCCACACTTGGCAGGTTAGTACCGGTATTCACCGCAACCGCCAACAATTCAAAGTGCTCTTTAGTGATACTGCCGGCATCGTATGCCGCTTTCACTTCGTTGATATAAACCGTAGCAACGAACACGTTATCACTGATGACCGATAGCAAGCCGTTCGCGAAGAACATAATCAATGGTTGAGCTTGTAAGCTTTGAGCAAATACCCAGTCAATGATGGGCGTAAACAAATGCTGATCATGAATCACGGCAACCACTGCAAAGAACACCACTAACAATGATGTAAACGGTAAAGCTTCTTCAAACGCATGGCCAATTTGATGCTCTTCAGTAATACCATTCAATGCGGTTTGTAGAACGATAATGGTTAAACCAATCAAACCAACCGGTGCCACATGGAAAGCCAACGCGAAGACTAAGAAAACCGCCGCTAGGCCTTGAATCCATAATTGTGCGACTTGTGCTTTAGTACGCTTTTTAGTTTCATGCTCGTCGTATTCATTCAAGATGTTGTAAACGACCTCTGGTAACTTATCCCCGTAACCAAATAACTTGAATTTTTCGACCACCACTACCGTCGCTAAACCAGCAAAGAACACTGGTACAGATACAGGGGCAACATGCATAAAGAAGGTTACAAAATCCCAACCTACTTTCTCTGCAATCAATAGATTTTGTGGCTCGCCCACCAATGTGGCAACACCACCAAGGGCAGTACCCACTGCCGCATGCATCAATAAGCTACGTAAAAAACCTCGGAAAGACTCTAAGTCATCCCGCATGTGCTCTTGAACGGACTCATCATTACCGTGATCATGATCGTAATGATGGTATTTACGTCCTGATGCCACCTTGTGATACACACTGAAGAAGCCGACACCCACCGCAATAATCACCGCCGTTACGGTTAACGCATCCAAGAAAGCAGATAGAACCGCCGCCATAATGCTAAAAGTGAGCGATAACGCAATTTTAGAGCGTACCTTAAGCAGTAACTTGGTGAAGATGAAAAGCAGCAACCCTTTCATAAAGTAAATACCCGCTACCATAAACATCAATAGCAAGATCACTTCAAAATTAGACATGATTTCTGTTTTAACGGCCCCAGGACTGGTGAGCCCTAACACAACCGCTTCAATGACGAGTAAGCCACCCGGCTGGAGTGGGTAGCATTTTAGGGCAAGTGCTAGCGTAAAAATAAACTCAACGATTAAGGCCCAACCAGCGATGGTGTAACCAACATCAGGGATCATCACCAACAAAGGGTTAATTAATAAAAAAGCGATAATGGCTTTTTTATACCAAACTGGGCTGTTGCCCAAAAAATTATTAAATAAGCTGCTCATGGGCTCTATCTTATCGGTTAGTCAATTCCATTTAGAACCACGTACTGCGGGGATTAACCCCCAGTAGTATTCATAAAGCGTAAAATTTGTACTTCTTCGCCTAAGTCAAAGTGATGACGTTCGGGTTTTAAGTCCATAGCTTTAATAATAGCCTGCTTTACGGGTTCTAACTCTCCTGGGTAATGCCTTACTACGGTTTTCAAATCTATACTGTGCTCGTTACCTAAGCATAGTAGCAATCTGCCTTGAGCGGTAATTCTTACCCGGTTACAACTTTCACAGAAATTATGACTATGGGGCGATATAAACCCCACACGGCTGTTATGGCCATCAGCAAATTCCCAATAACGGCTAGGGCCACTGGTTTGCTCGTCGCATGGGAGCAAGTCATACTGCTGTGTAATGATGTCTCTTATCTCAGCACTGCTCATAAAAGTCAGTGCTCTGTCATGCTCATCTATTTCACCAAGGGGCATCTCTTCAATAAAGCTGATGCCCAACTGATGCAGTCGAATGAAATCGATTAAATCCAGTATTTCATCATCGTTACGGCCTTTTAACATCACACAATTGATTTTTACATCCGCAAAGCCTTCTGCTTTTGCCTGCATGATGCCATCTAGAACCGTTTGAAGATCACCCGTACGGGTTAATTGCTTAAAACGCTCGGGCTTTAAACTATCTAAACTGATATTTAATCGGTTTAGCCCGGCCTGCTTGAGAGGTTGCGCTAAGTGAGGTAACTGACTGCCATTAGTTGTCATATTCAATTGTGACAACCCTGGTAAGTTAGCAATGCGCTCAACTAATTGGGTGATCCCTTTTCGCACCAAAGGTTCACCACCTGTCAGTCTGATTTGAGTCACACCTAACTCTACAAAGGCTTGCGCAATTAATTCAATTTCTTCAAGGGTTAATATTTCAGAACGAGGTGAAAACACCATATCTTCAGCCATGCAATACACACAACGAAAGTCGCAGCGATCCGTCACCGAAATACGGACATAGTCCACCATCCGATTAAACTTATCTATCAACTGCTTGGCCATGAAACCACCCTAAAGAAAGTGCACCCGCATAGTACCAATAAAAAAAAGGTCTCGCCTAGTGCGGACCTTAAAAAAACATTTTTATTTTTAAAACAAGTACTTATACAGATATAAAGTGCAGCAAAAAAGTGCACGACGGGCTAAAGACGCTTTGGCTTAATGCCTTCCCAACGCATGAGCACATTGCGTAGATCCGCCATTCGCACTGGCTTGGCAATGAAGTCATTCATTCCCACAGCCAAACAACGGGTCTTATCGAGCTCCATACTATTTGCCGAAACCGCGATAATAATAGGTTGCTGATAACGCTTAACATTGGAACGTATAGCCACTGTCGTATCAAAACCATCCATAACCGGCATTTGGCAGTCCATCAAAATAATATCAACCGGACGTAATGCTTGTATATTTAACGCATCCTCACCATTAATCGCAATTTCACATTCAATTCCCATTCGGCTTAGCATGCTTCTCATGACTTTCTGATTAATTTCATTATCTTCAACCACTAACACCTGTTTTGGCAGATGATCACTGCCTTTCTTTTTACTCACCGCGAAATACGGTAAATAAATATCTGCCACAATCACAGGGTGTTCGAACTCAATATCCCAATGGCCACCAAGCAAAGCCACTAAATCATTTATAAATACCGCATCTTGCTCACTTTGAAACAATTCACCAGCCTCAATAATGGGTGAATAAGATGCGTCATGTATATCGAAATGAATATGCAACTGGCCACTGTCTTGTAAAATATTAAAGTCTAACGTGATGCTATCTACATCTAGGTTAGCGGCATTAAATATAACCTCCGTTAATAGCAAATAAACGGGGCGAACTGGACCGGCCAAAATATCCCAATCCACAAGGTTACTATTAAGGCTGAACTGAGTGCCTCGTACTCTGCACTCATTGTATAAGTCCTGATGCCAAACTTTTAAGGTGGGCTTAATATCCACTTGCTCTAATTTAAAGTCTGGATTACTGACTCCCATTTCGGTATTTAGTAGTAATTTATCAATATGGCGTGAAATCAAACGAGTACTGTGATTAGCATCATGCATTAACTCGTTGTTAACTTGGTAACCTTGTAATGCTAAATCTAAAACATGCTGAATAGAATGAAGTGGGGTCTTTAATTCATGAGAAATATTCTTTAAAAAAACATCTCTCACTTTTTTGTGTTTATCCGCAATCTTAAGTGCCTGCGCTAAACGATTACCGGTTTTATTTAATATATTTTGATAATGGCGCTCACTGTTAATTTGATCACTTTGCAATTTACTAATTAATTCGGCCAATGCCCAAGACAATAATAAAGATTCAATAACGCTACCGATTAAGAATGCATGTTCTGTCAGCAAGTTCACAGGCACCTGGCCCATTATCGTCAATTGATAAATAAACCCACCAATGGCTAAAAATATCCATGCTAATAAAAAGAAGCGTGCGGGCTGATAGCCTTGACGTAGCACTTGAACCGCCACGACAATCACACTAATTTGATATAAGCCGCTAACAACCAAGTACACACCCATTGCCACTTCATTTAAATGAAACAGCACTAAAATTATATCCAGTGCAACGCCACTGATCAGCAACCAAAACCAGCGATTCCACTTTGGGTAATCATTAGCCAAACGCAAAAAAGTTTTGGCGAACAAGATAGCAAACACAAATGCGAAACAAACAGAAATAGACCAAGCAGATGGGTGATTCAACCAATGAGACTGCGTAAGCAGATAGCGAGTGAAGCCTAGGTCGATTAAAAAGAAAACCTGTAGAAAGACTAAATTCAAACAATAAAATAAATAATAAACGCGAGAGGTTGATATAAATAAAATTAAATTATAAATACATAACGCCAGCAGCATGCCCAACGAAACAAATACAATGGCCATTTTCGCTAACTGATGCTGACTAAATACTTGCTCGGGGCCAATATCAATCGGTAAGCGTAATGCATGATCACTGCGTATCTTTAACATCACCGTGATGTCTTGGGTGACCGAAGGTAATAGAATATTTATAAATTGGCTAGGGATCAGTTGAGAACTAAATGGCGAAGTGCTTATATCCTCAACAGAATGAATCAACTCTCCAGAATCAGAAAAAACATAGGCGCTTAATTGACTTAAGTGAGGAAAGCCTACTTGCAGCTGTGTTACTTCATTAGCGGCTCCCCTAAATTTAAACCAAACCCATACCTGGCCGGTTATAAAACCTAGATTAGGAGCACTTTTGGAAGATTGAGGATTAAAAGGCGGCTGCTGTAAAATATCTTTTGCTTGAAAAGCGGCTTGTTCATCTAAAAGATAATGAGCACCAGGCCAGATACTTTGTATTTCGTTCGAAGCAGAAAGGGTTTGTGTCGCGGGCACATCTGCGTTGACAAAAAATGCCATTACAAACAAACATGCCAACACAAAAATTTTCATAAGCTATGCCGTAATATTATCATTTACATCAAGTGCTCTTTCTAATGCCGCCATACCAGAAGGTAAATCCACCTTGGCACCTGCATGCTTCATACTCATACCTAACGCATGAAGCGTGCGAAATAAATTATGAGCTCGACTTTGTTCGCCCATTTGGCCAATTCGTACAATTGGCAAACCAAACGAGCCAGATATCTCAACTTTGTATAAAGCCGACATCGCGTTTAACACTTGCTTACCCTCTACGCCACTAGGTAAGTTGATACCCACCACACTGTTTAAACGACTTGGGCTATTGACAAATAACTCCAAGCCCATGGCTTCAACTGACGATTGCAACGCAAGACTGCATATTCTGTGTCTGTTAAAGCGTTTTTCTAATGTCTCAAGGCATACTTGTCGCAACGCTTCATGTAACGCCAAAATGCCACTCACCGGAGCAGTGTAGTGATAACCTTTCTCTTCCCAAAACTCACGGGCCAAACGCACATCTAAGCACCAGTGAGGCATAGGTGCCGTACGATTAATAATAGTCGGCCAAACATGATCACTAAAGGCAATTAATGAAACACCTGGAATCGACGCTAGGCCCTTCTGTCCACCAGTGATTACCACATCAACTTGCCAGTTATCCATTTCTAACGGCATAGTGCTTAAAGTGCAGACTGCATCTACCACAGAGAGCACATTATATTTTCTCGCTAGACGGGTTATGGCTGCTAACTCTTGATTCCAAACCGTACACGATGTTTCACCTTGTACGATGGTCAGCACATCAAAATCACCTGATTTTAATAACGCTTCAACCTGATCTGGGTCCGTGCCTTCACCCAACGGCACATCATGTAGGGTTACCTCACCGCCATTACGCACGGCCATTTCAGCTAAACGAGCACTGAAAAAACCATTTTGCACACATAACACCTTACGCCCGGGCCACACTAAGTTAGTAATGGCCATTTCCATGGCCGCACTGCCGGGGCCGGCCACACCAATAATATGCTTGGAGTTAGTTTGGAACACGTACTGACTCATCAAACGCACACGCTCGATGACTTGACTCATGGTATCACCAAGGTGATTAATCACGACTGAGTTCGCCATAGCTACTTTTTGTGAAACGGGTACAGGCCCTGCTCCCATTAAGAGTAATGGCTCGTTAGGTAAAATACTGTCTAGGGGTAAATCTGCAGGAGGGGCAATAGTAGCGGTCACAATAATATTCCGTATTGATCAAAATAAACGCACGGGCAAATCCAATTATCACCCGTGTGTTACGGTTTTAACTTAAAAACGCGCACGTAAACCAAACATAGTGCCTTCTGCCATAGATAGCTTGTCGTCATTTTTAAGATATGCACCGACAAAACGATAATGCGCATACAAGGCAATATCCCAGTTAAACGCAAACTCAAGACCTGCTTGATATTCATATTCCAGTTTGGCCGTATCATCCCAGTCACCACTTAAAAAGTATGGGCGAAGATTTACGCCTAGGTTCGCTTGCAAGCCAGATACCACAGGTAAAAACAACTGGGCACGCATGCCCACACCTGTGCGATCATAATCATATAGGTCACTGCTGGTTTTGCTAATTTCAAAATCAAATTCAGCACCACCGTGTTCATCAGGGTTCGCCAAATAGCCAAAGCCACCTGCGCCTAGTGTTAAAATTTCAAATTCTTGCTTTCCTAAATTCGTGTTTTCTAACGTCGTCATATCGTCGCTTTGGAAATATCCAAGATAGATCATGCTAGTGACCTTATCTCCTTCCACCCCTTTTTGGGTGTCACCAATACCAAGACGGTAATGGCTCATGTCTTCGCCGGCGGCAAGATCCATAAACAAGGTGTTGTAATCAGCATGGGCTGAAAAGCTCAACGATAAAACAGACGTGGCAAGTAACGGTGTCACTAAACGAGTTAAAAACGATTTCATTTCAATACCTCTATACAAGGGGAGGAGCATACCAAACTTAAGCGTGTAAGCAACTGCAAACCCCATAAACTCTAGCGTTCATCACAATTTTTCATGACCTAGTGTATCAAATTAGGTACAATTTACGCCTTGAATTCTTCATCACTTGATGCACGTGCTAGGTTGTTATGGATCGTAATTTTGACGGTTTATCCGAACGCTTTAACAGCCAGATCTATGGCACGCTAAAAGGCCAGCTGCGCCTTAAAATGCTCGATATAGATTTAACTCATATTCTACAAAGCCCCCACCCGTTAACCGTATTAGACGCAGGCGGCGGCATGGGGCAATTCTCCAGTGCATTATTGGCCCAAGGCCATGACATCACGATGACCGATATTAGCGAAGAAATGCTGAACGAAGCACGGCTGATTTTCCAAGAGGTAGCGCCAAATAAGCACGCTCACTTTTTATGCGCACCACTGCAATCACTACCTAGTAAGCTCAATCAAACTTATGATTTAGTGCTAAATCACGCAGTTTTAGAATGGCTCGCAGCCCCTTTTCTAGCCATTGAAACACTAAACCAATTAACCATCCCGGGCGGACATTTAAGCCTTATGTTTTATAATCGTCGGGCGATCGTATGGCGCAATTTAATGAATGGCTCATGGCAACGGGCCCACAATGATTCTTTTCATCATCATAAAAATCACCTCATGCCGGAAAATCCATTAGAACCAACCGATGTACTAAACAAGGCGCAATCACTTGGCTTAGAGTTAATCAGTTGGCGCGGCATTCGCTGTGTACATGACCACATGCCAAAGCTACTTCGTAAGAACAAAACACTGGATGAATTTATTGAAGTTGAATCTTCCTTAGGCTTACAAAGCCCTTACCGAGACTTAGGTCCCTATGTGCACATGGTGTTTAAAAAGCCAATTAACAAAGTATAAAATATATGACCCCTGCCATTAAACTTGCTAAGAAACAAAAAATTAAATACGTGGTTCATGAATATGAACACGATGCCAATCATGCATCCTTTGGTGAAGAAGCCTCAGAGAAACTAGGTGTATCACAAAATCAGGTGTTTAAAACCTTAGTGATTGAACTAGACACCAAAGCATTAGCGGTATGTGTAATCCCAGTCAGTCACACACTTAATCTAAAATACGCTGCAAAAAGCGCAAACGCTAAAAAAGCCGCCATGGCAGACAAACAAGATGTGCAACGCAGTACCGGATATGTATTAGGCGGCGTTAGCCCACTGGGGCAGAAAAAACGCCTGCTAACGTTAATTGACCAGTCGGCCAACCAGTTTGAAACCATTTATGTCAGTGCAGGAAAACGCGGATTAGAAATAGAATTGTCGCCGCAAGATTTACAATTACTTTGCGGCGCACAGTTTGCCGAAATCAAAAATGAAAACTAAGCATTAAACATTTGCAATAATCGTTGCCCGTAATGGGGCGGGATGCCCTTCAACGGTTTTACTCAGATCATTGGGATCAAGAAAGTCTTTTAGCGAGTTATAACCCATCCAGTCAGTCGATCGTTGCTCTTCGAGACTGGTGACGTTCTGCTCAACAATGCGTACATTTTTAAAACCTAAACGACGCATCCATTGGCAAAGGGTTTTGGCGCTGGGTAAAAACCACACGTTACGCATCATGGCGTAACGATCATCGGGCACAAGTACCTGACCTTCTTCGCCTTCTATCACTAACGTTTCCAGTACTACTTCACCACCTGGACGAAGGGCTTGCTGCAACTCAGTTAAATGGTCTAACGGTGAACGGCGGTGATATAAGACACCCATACTAAAGACAGTATCAAAAGCGCGTAAATTCGCCGGAACATCTTCCATTTTAAATGGTAATAAATGCACAGGGATGCTTTCATTTTTCGCAGCTGATACGTATTTTTTAGCGGCTTCAAATTGCCAGAAAAACAATTTGCTCGGATCAACACCCACTACCCGTTTAGCACCTGCTCCCAACATACGCCACATGTGGTAACCGCTGCCGCAACCCACATCTAAAATGGTCCGACCATGTAGCGGTGCAAGATGCGATTCAATGCGACCCCACTTCCAGTCACTACGCCACTCGGTATCGATTTGCGTATCAAAAAACTGAAACGGACCTTTACGCCAAGGCATCAAACCTTGTAAAGCCGCCAGCGTTTGTTGATTTTGCTCGGATGTGATGTCATCACTTTGAAATGTAACTGCGCTTTTATCAAGTTCACACGTGACATTGTTCAATTCAGGCAATTGCACAAATGCCTCTAACCAACGCTGCATATCACCATGAGGTGTCGCCACATAAAAATCATGTAACTGTTGTTCAATCACCTCACCCCATTTAACAAATGGCTGTTTTTCCGTTTGCATAAAGGCAATAAGGTCTTGGTAATATTGATTAAACCAATTTTCAGTTAATTCCATGGGTGTTATTTAACCGCAATAAAAGATGTAAAGTTAAAGCATTGATACCAAGTATAAGCTTTTGTGAAACCTGCTTTTTGTAAGCGCTGAATATGGTCTTGCGCAGTCTCTGGCACTAATACATTTTCTAGGGCGCTACGCTTTTGGCTTACTTCTAAATCACTGTAACCATTGGCCCGTTTGAAATCCCAATGTAATTCCTGTTGAAGCGTTTGCTCCGGCTCATCAAAACGAATTTTCTCTGACAAAATTAATGCGCCGCCCGGTAGCATGGCATCATATAAACGTTGAATCAGCGCTTGGCGTTTCTCTAGTGGAATAAATTGCAGCGTAAAATTAAGTGTCACTACTGAGGCATTTGAATAATCAAATTCAGTGGCGTCCCCTTCTACTAACTCAACTGGCACTGTGGCGTCGTCTATATCCACATAACTTTGACAGCGCTTGAGCATGGCCGCTGCGTTATCAATACCGACCACCTTACAACCGTCCACTTTTACACCATGACGCATGGCCAGCAATGACGAGCCTAGTGAGCAACCTAAATCATACAAATGACTATTAGCTTGGGCGTATTGTTCAGTAATGATGCCTATCATGGGAATGATCATGGTGTAGCCAGGCACAGAACGCTTGATCATGTCAGGAAACACGCGCGCCACAGCTTCATCAAATGCAAAGGCATCTAAGGCTTCACGGTCATCGGCGTAAATACGGTCACGGGACATAACGCACCCAAGGCTCATTAAAAGGGGCTGCATTCTACTCAAAATGAGGTTTGGTTTCATCTGCCGTAATCGGCTTTTAGATCCTATGTGACTCAAAGCACCCTAGAGTCCCGTTTCAAAGGAGAGTAATCTAAAACCTCATTCAATTACGCCCATACCCATATGCATGCATTTGTGACAGGCGCTACCGGCTTTCTTGGCCAACATCTGACGGAACAACTCCTCTTACAAGGCTGGCAAGTGACGGCTTTATATCGTGATAAATCGACAACCTACTCATCTGTGCACGGTGACATTCAGTGGAAAAAAGGCGCGTTAGATGACATCAATAGCCTGCGCTATGCCATGCCAGAATCCGTGGAAGCCGTATTTCATCTGGCCAGTGATACCCACACTTCAAACCTTAATCATCGCCGCCAATACCAGACAAATGTAACCGGCACACAGAACCTTGCAAAAGTAGCCCTAGAGAACAAGGCCATCCGCTTTATTCACACCAGTTCCATTGCCGTGTACGGATTTCATGATGGCGCGGTCGATGAACACAGTGAAAAGCGCGGCATTGATAGCCCGGTGACTTACTATCGCAGTAAATATCTAGCTGAAGAAGTCATTCGTGAATACATCAGAAAAGGCTTAGACGCAGTCATTTTAAACCCCACAGCCATTATAGGCCCAAAGGACTCTCACGACTGGGGACACTTATTTAGCAGCATTAATGAGGGTTCACTGCCGGGCATTCCACCGGGTCGTCAATCATTTTGCTACGTAGAAGATGTGGCCAAGGCCCATGTTCAAGCTTTCATTCATGGGCGCTGCGGAGAGAATTATATTTTATCTGGCCCCAGTGCGGATTTCGCCTATATCTACCATTGGATCGCAAAACAGCTAAACAAAAAGCCACCTGTTTATGTATTACCTAGCTGGTTATTAAAATTAGTCGGCGCTATTCACACCTTACTTAGCCAGGTCACTCGTAAAGAGCCTAAATTAAGCTTAGAAACCGCTTATATCATTTGCTCAAATGTCACCGCAGAAAGTGACAAAGCCAAGCGGGAACTGCAGTATAAAAATAAAACCAGCCTTGAAGACATGCTGCAACGCACCTTGGAGTGGTGGCAGTCTCAAGATCCGTTACCACCTAATCAAAAAGAAAACGACGCCACTTAAAACTTATACCACCTAGTCTCAGGGTTATTGGTACAATGGCGCTTTTGCCAATTATGACAACGCCATTGACCATCCCCATCCTATATCAAGACGACGCCCTCATTGCAGTGAACAAACCCAGTGGCTTACTTGTGCATAAAAGCTGGGTGGCCAAGGACGCAAAAGAGTTCGCCTTACAAACCGTACGCGACATGGTTGGTAAGCATGTGTTTCCGGTACACCGCTTAGACCGCCCGACTTCAGGCGTCTTGTTATTTGCGTTCAGTGGTGAGCTTGCACAACAAGTACAAAGCCAATGGCATGAAGCCGAAAAAATCTATTTAGCCGTGGTGCGTGGCTGGCTCAAAGAGCCTATAAAAGTGGACCATGCACTAAAAGGCATGACGGACTACGGGCAAGACAGCGAAACCGAACAAGACGCACAAACCCTATTTACCCCACTGGCTCAAGTTGAAATTAACGCCACAATTGATAAATACCCCCAAAGTCGCTTTGGTTTAGTCAAAGCCCAGCCCTTACAAGGGCGTACTCATCAAATTCGCCGTCACTTGAAACATTTGAGCCATCCGATTATTGGTGATGCTCGCTATGGTAAGGGAAAATATAATCGCTACGTAGGTGAGCACTTATCTTGCCCAAGATTATTACTGCACGCAGCCCAACTCACCGTGATACATCCGATAACACAACAACCAATAACTATTCATGCACCCATTGAAGATGATATGGCCCAGCTATTTAATCGCTTCAATTGGCCCTTAAAGTGGTAATTTCGGACCAATCTGTTGACCCTACGTACCAATTTGAGGTTTGGCGTATTTGGTACCTTGTATTGCTTTTTTGCTTGCTTCACATTGAGGCTATCCCATAACTATAAGAAGGATGCCTCATGTTCGGACAGATGCAAGATTCACCATTATTAGTAAGCCAACTCATTGATAACGCTGCACAGTTTCATCCTAATCAACGCATTATCACCAAAACCGTTGAAGGCCCTTGGCATGAATATACCTACAAAGACGCCGCTAAACGCAGTAAGCAACTTGCTCAGGCTTTAATCGCCCTTGGAGTACAAGATGGCGATGTGATTGGCACCCTCGCATGGAACACTTATCGTCACTTTGAATGCTGGTATGGCATCTCTGGCATGGGCGGCGTATTGCATACTGTTAACCCGCGTCTGTTTCCTGAGCAACTGGACTACATCATTAACCACGCAGAGGATAAGTTTCTCTTTATCGACACCACCTTTGTGCCATTACTTGAAGCTTTAAACAGCAAACTGCCTAATGTAAAAGGCTATGTCATCATGACCGATGAAGCGCACATGCCTGACACCAGCTTACCGAACACCATGTGCTATGAAACCTTATTGGCTCAGCAAGACGGTGACTATACATGGCCAGTACTGGATGAACGCCAAGCCACATCTATTTGCTATACCTCTGGCACCACAGGCAATCCGAAAGGTGTGGTATATAGCCACCGCTCAAGTCTATTACACAGCTGGGGTATCACTAGCTTAAACGTAGGTGAGATTAGCAGCGAAACTCGTGTCTTACCGATTGTTCCTATGTTCCACGCCAATGCTTGGGGACTGGTGTATGCCGTCGCGATGATGGGCGCTGAAGTAGTATTTCCTGGACCTCATTTAGATGGTGCCAGTGTGTGTGACATGATCAACCGTTACAAAGTGGATTTATCCGCAGCCGTACCCACTGTCTGGACCATGCTAATGCAACACCTGACACAATCGGATGACACCATCGAAAGCTTAAACAGTGTATTAATAGGCGGATCCGCGGTGCCTAAAGCCATGATTCGCTCGTTCGAGCAAGATTATGGCGTAGAAGTTTGGCAAGCCTGGGGCATGACAGAAATGAGCCCCCTTGGCAGCTTAAACAAACCACGACCACAAGACGCTCTGCTGAGCTATGAAGAACAACTCAACATAAAAGCCAAGCAGGGTCGTCCATGCTTTGGTGTACAAATGAAAATCGTCAACGACGATAACCAACCACTCCCTCACGATGGCAAAGCATTTGGCCGTTTAATGGTAAAAGGCCCTTGGATTGTCAGTAAATACTTTAAATCTGAAGAAAGTGCCCTAGAAGAAGATGGCTGGTTCGATACAGGTGATGTAGCCACCATAGATGAAACCGGCAACATGCAAATCACCGACCGCTCCAAAGACGTGATTAAATCGGGTGGCGAGTGGATTAGTTCTATTGATCTAGAGAACGCCGCCATGGGTCATGCCGATGTACTAGAAGCCGCGGTCATTGGGGTCTCTCACCCTATGTGGGAAGAGCGCCCACTCATGGTCATTGTGTCTAAGAACCCAGAACAACCACCGTCGATTGAATCTGTGCTCGCATTCTTAGAGGACAAGGTCGCTAAATGGTGGCTGCCAAGTGGGGTTGAGTTTATTGCCGAAATTCCTCACACCGCCACAGGCAAAATCAATAAGGTAGGATTACGTGAGCTGTTCAAAGATTATCAATTTGATGATGCGAATGCTTAAATATAATTAGAGACACTTAGTTAAAACGAAAAATGCCAGAGTTTACTCTGGCATTTTCATATCCCCCTCTCCTACCAAAAACTCGCTTATTCTTCTACCAATTGACGTTGTGGATTAGGTTTATGCTCCGCGATTAAATGCGGGTAAGCCTCTGCTACACCGTTCACAATAAGCTCATAAGGCACATCATCGAAGTGACCGTGCTCCTTTATATACTCCATATGGCGATGCCCTTCACCATTGAACTCATGAAAAACAGAATCATCACGACCATTAAATTCCAATGGTGCTACTCCCATTCGTTCACACAGCACCTTATCAAAAGCAGGCGTCGCTTTGACCCAGTGCCCGTTAAGCTTAATTTCGGTATAGCCATGCATCACAAACACATCACTGCGCAGCCATTCAATCAACGCAGGACTCGAAAGATGGTTACGCACATCGGCTAAACCAATTCTGGCCTCAATACCATTTGAGCGGCATAAAGCTGCCAATAATATCGCTTTAGGAATGCAATAGGATTGTCCAGCTTCTAAGCAATGGCTCGCGCTGAATGACATAGGGTTTGCTTCAAAGACATAAGGGTTATATTTGATATCGTCACGCACTGCGTAATAAAGCGCTATCGCCTTTTCAGTATCACTCATCTGCTCATTAACCACCTTGGCATTGAAAGCCGCTACCTGTGGATGATCAAAATCAAAAAACGCGGAAGCTGATAACGTGCTCATCATGATATACCCCTAAATACTAAGTGTTCATATTAGAACCTTTTCACTCTTTTTGGCCAATAACCACATCTAACAATATCACTGACAACAAGCATACTGACGCTTTTTTAAACGTTTGTATGAGGTTTAATCAAGTTTTATCTGAGCTGCGTAATGTTACCCACAAATCCTGTGGATAACTTTGTTAGTAAGTATTTGAAAAGTCTCGCAAACCCCCATGAAATCTAGCAGTAGCTCAAATTGCTTTTTTTTCAAACAATTAATTTTTTCTTTACTTTTCAATAAGTTAGCTAAGTCAATAGATCTAAATCGCCAAAGTGATATTGAGTTGTGTGATTTTTATTCATTGATTTAAAAATGTGCATAACAAATCAAGTGCTTGCTCCAAATTGGCGCAAAAGTCATGTGTTTTATGGCCACCACCTATGATTTAAGTAGTCTAAAGCCACTATTACGTTGACGTAAACGTCAACTTGGTTTTAAATAAAATTCATGACAAAAGAAAAAAATAAAATTTACAGCATCAGTGATTTAGCCCAACGCTTTGATATCACCACTCGCACCATACGTTTTTACGAAAGTGAGGGCCTACTAGCGCCCAAACGCGAAGGCCAGAAACGCCTGTATAGCCAAAAAGATTACACCACTTTAAAGCTAATTTTACGGGGTAAGCGACTCGGCTGGTCTCTGGCTGAAAGTCGCGACCTAATACAAATGTACAAACCAGAACAGAATAATCAGGCCCAGTACCAAAAAGTATTAGAGAAAGTCGTTGATAGTCGTGAACGTCTGCAACAACAAATGAATGACATACAAATCATGCTGCTGGAGCTAGATGAGCACGAAGCACGCGTAAAAGAGGTGTTAGAGACTAAGAGCTAACCATAATAAGACACTCACAAAAAACGCAGCCACCTCACGTCTTACAATATTAGAGCACCTGTCATTCAGAACAAAAACAACAAACTGAAAATCACACTGTATTTCAGTTAAGTATAAAAATAAAAACAACGAGCAAACCCTTTATGGAGCGTTATCTAGGTCGTTAATACAAGACTGATCGCTCTCGGAGAACAAGATGAAATCGATTTACAACGAACTAAACTTCGGCCTTGGCGAAACCATCGACATGATGCGCAAGCAAGTCAACGAATTCGCCAGCCGCGAAATTGCCCCACTGGCAGACGCTACCGATAAAGAAAATGCCTTCCCCAACCACTTGTGGAAAAAATTTGGTGACATGGGTTTATTAGGCGTCACGGTTGAAGAGGAATACGGCGGCACCAACATGGGTTACCTAGCTCACGCGGTGGCCATGGAAGAAATCAGCCGCGCTTCGGCTTCTATCGGCTTAAGTTACGGCGCGTTCTCAAATCTATGTGTTAATCAGCTCACCAAAAACGGTTCTACCGAACAAAAAGCCAAGTACTTACCTAAATTAATTGCTGGTGAACACATAGGCGCACTGGCCATGAGTGAGCCTAACGCAGGTTCAGACGTTGTAAGCATGAAGCTGCGCGCCGATAAAAAAGGTGACAAATACATATTAAACGGCGGCAAAATGTGGATCACCAACGGCCCGGATGCCGATGTGTATGTAATCTACGCCAAAACCGATTTTGAAAAAGGCGCACACGGCATGACGGCCTTTATTGTTGAGCGGGACTTCCCTGGTTTTAGCCGTGGGCAAAAGCTCGATAAGTTAGGCATGCGCGGCTCCAACACCTGTGAACTGATTTTCCAAGATTGCGAAGTACCAGAAGAAAACATCTTAGGCGGCTTAAACCAAGGTGTACGCGTCTTAATGAGCGGCTTGGATTACGAGCGGGTTGTATTGTCTGGCGGCCCAACTGGCATCATGCAAGCGTGCATGGATATTGTGGTGCCTTACATCCATGACCGTGAACAATTTGGTAAAAGCATTGGCGAGTTTCAATTAGTGCAAGGCAAGATCGCCGATATGTATTCCACTATGAACGCCTGTAAATCCTATTTATATACAGTGGCTGCCGCATGCGACCGTGGTGAAACCACCCGTAAAGATGCCGCCGGCGTGATTCTATACACAGCAGAAAAAGCCACGCAAATGGCACTAGATGCCATTCAGTTATTGGGCGGTAACGGTTACATCAATGATTTTGCCACTGGCCGTTTATTACGTGATGCCAAGCTTTATGAAATTGGTGCAGGGACCAGTGAAGTACGCCGTATGTTAATTGGCCGTGAGATTTTTAATGAGAGTAAGCGTTAATCACTCACTCCACATATTAAATCGTCATTCCCACGGATGTGGGAATTTAATAAACCATTTCAAATGGATTACAGCCCCCTATGGTGATCTCACCTTGCGGGAAAGACATATTCTGTAAGCCGCCTCCCACAGAGGAGAAAAAAATGCCAAGCATACATTCAAAAATAAACCCCAACAGTGCCGAGTTTAAAGACAACCTCGAATTCAATTTAGACATAGTGGCGGACCTTAAAAACCTAGTGGCTAAAATTACACTAGGCGGCGGTGAAACATCACAAGCGCGCCACAAAAGTCGCGGCAAGTTATTGCCTCGCGAGCGCATCGAAAAACTATTAGATGAAGGCTCACCCTTTTTAGAAGTGGGCCAGCTAGCCGCCCATGATGTGTACGAAGACAATGTACCTTGTGCAGGTGTGATTGCCGGCATAGGTAAAGTCAGTGGCGTGGAATGCATGATAGTGGCCAACGACGCCACAGTGAAAGGTGGTTCGTATTACCCGTTAACGGTTAAGAAGCACTTACGGGCACAAGAAATTGCACAAAAAAATCATCTGCCGTGTATTTATTTAGTGGACAGCGGCGGCGCTAACCTGCCACGCCAAGATGAAGTGTTTCCAGACAAAGAGCACTTTGGCCGCATCTTTTTTAATCAAGCTAATATGTCTGCCATGGGGATTCCACAAATCGCTGTGGTCATGGGCAGCTGCACCGCAGGTGGTGCCTATGTGCCTGCCATGGCCGATGAATCAATTATTGTAAAAGAACAAGGCACCATCTTTTTGGCTGGCCCTCCCCTTGTGCAAATGGCAACTGGCGAAGTGGTCGATGCGCAGACCCTAGGTGGCGGTGACATGCACACCTCACAAAGCGGCGTGGTAGATCATCTAGCTGAAAACGATGAACATGCATTGCAGTTAGCGCGTCAATCCATCGACCGTTTAAATTGGAAAAAACAAACTCAGCTTGATGTGCGTGACGTGGTGGCACCTCTCTACGATGCGCAAGAGCTGTACGGCATCATTCCACAAGATTTAAAAAAGCCCATGGATGCCCGAGAAATTATCGCCCGCATTGTGGACGGCAGTGACTTTGACGAATACAAATCCCGCTTTGGCACAACCCTAGTCTGCGGCTTTGCACGCATCTTTGGTTACCCTGTGGGCATTGTGGCCAACAACGGTATCTTGTTTTCTGAAAGCGCACAAAAAGGCGCTAACTTTGTTGAGTTATGCTGCCAGCGCAATATTCCGCTGATCTTTTTACAAAATATTACCGGCTTCATGGTGGGATCAAAATATGAGCAAGAAGGTATTGCCAAACATGGCGCCAAAATGGTCAACGCCGTGGCTTGTGCCAAGGTACCAAAATTCACCTTAGTGTTTGGTGGCAGTTTTGGCGCCGGCAACTATGGCATGTGTGGCCGAGCCTATGATCCAAACTTCATGTGGATGTGGCCCAACGCACGTATCAGCGTCATGGGTGGCGAACAAGCCGCTGGTGTAATGTCCTTAATCACGAAAGGAGCCAAAGAAAAACGCGGCGAAACCTTTAGCGATGAAGAACAAGCGGCCTTTAAAAAACCTCTGCTCGAAAAATACGAAAAAGAAGGTCATCCCTATTATGCGTCTGCCCGTCTTTGGGATGACGGTGTGATTGATCCTGCTCAAACCCGTGAAGTATTAGGCCTTGCCATCAGTGCGTCACTCAACGCACCACAGCAAGAAACCAAGTTCGGCATATTTAGGATGTGATTGTGATATTAAAAAATAACATTCAACACAATGCGTTGAACGCTCACTCTCAACGCCAGAAACCAAGTTCGGCATATTTAGGATGTAACCATGACAGATTCTAATTTATTGATCGAAATTGAAAACGGCGTGGCCAAACTAATCCTAAATCGTCCCGACGTACACAATGCATTTGATGATGTGCTAATTCAGAGAATCATCAGCGCATTAAATAACGTGGAAGCAGACGATAGCGTGCGCGTAGTCGTACTCACCAGCCAGAGCAAACATTTCAGTGCAGGGGCCGATTTAAATTGGATGAAGCGCATGGCGGTATTAACCGAGCAAGAAAATCGTGACGACGCACAACAGCTTGCCGAACTCATGCACAAACTGAACAACTTAAACAAACCCACAGTGGCATTAGTGAACGGGGCGGCTTATGGCGGCGCAGTGGGCTTAATCGCTTGTTGTGATATGGCCATCGCCACCCAACGCAGCCGCTTTTGCTTAAGTGAAGTGAAAATCGGTTTAAGCCCTGCCGTGATCAGTCCATTTGTGGTATCCGCCATGGGTGAGCGTGCGGCTCGACGTTATTTTTTAAGCGCAGAAGTATTTGATGCCGCGAAAGCGGCACAACTGGGTTTACTGCATGACATGGTCGAAGACGAAGTGGCGTTGGCCGAACACGGCGAGCAATTAATAAACACTCTCCTTCTAAACAGTCCACAAGCCATGGCTAAAACCAAACTGCTGATTAAAGAAGTCAGCCGTGGTGACATAAATAACAACATGCGTGACTACACGGTGAACTTAATTGCATCCATACGCGTGAGCGAAGAAGGCCAAGAAGGTTTGGCTTCCTTTTTAGAAAAACGCCAAGCAAACTGGGTAAAGCACAATGAATAAAACAACCAATAAGAAAATCACCCGTTTGCTCATTGCTAACCGTGGTGAAATCGCTGTGCGTATTATGCAAAGCGCACAAAAAATGGGTATCCACTGTATTGCTATTTACAGTGATGCCGATCAAAACGCCATGCACGTCAAACAAGCCGATGAAGCTTGGTACATAGGCGCAAGTCCCGCCAAAGAAAGCTATCTAGTTGTGGAAAAAGTGCTGCAAGTTGCAAAAGACGCGCTTGCCGATGCCATTCACCCAGGCTACGGATTTTTATCTGAAAACGCAGGCTTTGCCCAAGCTATCCAAGACGCAGGCATGATTTGGGTAGGCCCACCTGTGGGTGCGATAAAAGCCATGGGGTCTAAAAGTGAATCCAAGGCGTTAATGGAAAAAGCCAATGTGCCGTTAGTGCCGGGTTACCATGGTGATAATCAAGACGAAGCCTTTTTAGCTAAACAAGTGAAAAAAATTGGCTTCCCTGTGCTAATTAAAGCAAGCGCCGGTGGCGGTGGTAAAGGCATGCGCGTCGTGGAAAACGAAAGTGAAATCCTTGCTGCCATTGCGGCATCAAAGCGGGAAGGTTTAAACAGTTTTGGCGATGATAAATTACTAGCCGAAAAATACATTACGCGCCCTCGTCACGTTGAAATTCAAGTCTTTATGGACCAGCAAGGCAATGGCGTGTATTTATTTGAGCGTGACTGCTCTATTCAGCGTCGTCATCAAAAAGTAGTTGAAGAAGCCCCTGCTCCACAGTTTAGTGAGCAAGAACGCAAAGCCATGGGCGAAGCGGCTATTCAAGCGGCAAAAGCCATTCATTACGAAGGCGCTGGCACCGTTGAGTTTTTATATGACAACGGCACCTTCTACTTCATGGAAATGAATACCCGCTTGCAAGTAGAACACCCTGTCACCGAAATGATCACAGGCCAAGACTTAGTGGCTTGGCAATTAAAAGTGGCCCAAGGTGAAGCTCTGCCGCTCACCCAAGACCAGTTAAGTATTCACGGCCATTCCATGGAAGTGCGCATTTATGCCGAAGACCCAGATAATGAGTTCTTACCCACTACAGGCACGCTTGATCATGTGCAGCTACCTGAACTGATCAATGGCAAAGTCCGCTTAGATACTGGCGTGCAGCAAGGTGACGAAGTCAGTCCTTATTACGATCCCATGATCAGTAAGCTTATCGTATGGGGCGAAGATAGGGATCAATGCTTAAGTACCCTTAAACAAGCCTTACAGCAGTATCAAATTGCGGGGGTCACCACTAACTTATCGTTTTTGCGTCGCGTGGTGAATGTAGAGGCGTTTGCTCTAGGTAACGTCAACACACAATTCATTGAAGAGTTTAACGAACAGCTTATTGGCAACAATGAAATCAAACCTCATCATTTAGTGGCTGCTGTGTGTCAGCACATGCTTAAGCGCACAAGTTTAGGCAAGGCTCGATCTGCAAGTAATGATCATACCAACCCTTGGCATTCATTAAGTGCATTACGTTTAAACCAAGATGCAAAAGAAGTACTCAGCTTTAAAAACAGTGAAGATGAAATCTTTCAGGTTGATGTTATTACGACTCATAACAAACCAGACAGCGGCCAGTGGCAAATTAGCATCCATGGTAAAACACACGACGTAGTGGCTCGCCTGCAAGGTGACACCGTGCAATATCAACTAGACGGTAAATGGCTCAGCGCTCGCATTATTCGTCATGGCGAGCGTCTGTGGGTATATGACACCCTAGGTGAAAGCCAGTTGTCGTATGTAAAAGAAGATTTCAATCAACAAGCTGAACAGGCAGGTAGTCTAACGGCTCCCATGAATGGCACCATTATTCAAATTGAGTCCAGTGCTGGGCAAGTTGTTGAAGCAGGCGATGTTCTAATGATTATGGAAGCCATGAAAATGGAACATGCTATTAAAGCACCGACTAATGGCACCATTAAAGAGATCTGTTTTAATCTAGGGGATCTTGTCAGTGAAGGCGCCATGTTAATTGAGATGGAAGAAGCCTAAATGAGTCTACCTAAAAAAGTACACATCATAGAAGTGGGCCCTCGTGATGGCTTGCAAAATGAAAAGCAAACTCTCAGCGTTGATTTACGAGTTGAGCTTATTGAACGCTTGGCTAAAGCTGGTTTAAAGAAAATAGAGGCTGGCAGCTTTGTCTCCCCTAAATGGGTACCACAAATGGCCGGCACAGATGCGGTATTGGATGCACTTAATGCAAGTCCAGTAAAAGCACAAACCGGCGCGCAATACGCAGTGCTTACGCCAAATTTAAAAGGTCTTGAGGGCGCAGTGCAACATCGCGCCGATGAAATCGCTATTTTTGGTGCGGCCAGTGAAAGTTTTACGCAAAAAAACATTAACTGCTCCATAAAAGAAAGCCTGCAACGTTTTGAAGACATAGCCGCCTCGGCACAACAATTAAACTTACCCATGCGCGGCTATGTTTCTACCATCATAGGCTGCCCTTACGAAGGTGACATAGATCCACAAGCAGTCGCTGATGTAGCAAAAGTACTGTATCAGATGGGATGCTTTGAAATTTCATTGGGCGACACCATAGGTGTTGGTACTCCGGTTAAATTTCAACGTATGCTAGATGCGGTGCTAAAAGAAGTTCCTGTAGATAAGCTTGCCGTTCATTGCCACAACACCTACGGCCAAGCATTAGTGAATATTTATGCCAGCCTAGAGTATGGCATAAACAAGATCGACAGCGCAGTGGCGGGCTTAGGTGGTTGTCCTTATGCAAAAGGTGCCAGTGGTAATATTGCCACAGAAGATGTGTTGTATATGTTACACGGTATGGACATTAAAACAGGGGTAGACCTAAACCAAGTTATTGAAACAGGTAACTGGATTTGCTCTCAACTAAAAAGAGAAAACCAAAGTAAGGTCGGGATCGCGCTTAAGCCTTAATCTTAATGCTATGAAATAGCATTTCAAACCCTGTATCATGGCGCTTGATTACTTTCATAAAAATAGTTATTCAAGTCGCCATGAAAATAAAAGATGCCAAAATTTACGATTTAAGTGAATTAGCCAAACTCGCACAGACTGATATTCAAACAGCCTACCCTAACGTTGACCCTATTATTGGTATTAGCCATAACCTGCGTAATGCAGGTTTTGCTGCAGACACTCTCACCATAGATAATCGTGCCAACGACACTCGTATTATCATGATTTTACATGACCATAAGCCTGAAATTGTGGATTATGAATTCGCCAAGATATCTGAAGATCCAACATTTGAATTTACTGAGATTGCCTTGGCCGATTTAACACAAGCTAAGATATTTCAAATGATGAAAGAGGTATTAGTAGATAATTAATAAGGCATAAAAAAACGGGAGCTAAGCTCCCGTTTTCTTTATTGCTGCATACTTAAATGACTAAGCCATTTTTGTACTGTACTGGCGTAAGCTTTGTGCGAATTCTTCTAATGCACGAATGCCGCTTTCTTCGGCTTCTTGACACCAAGCTTGCATCGCTTTTAAAAGCTCATCACTACTGGCTGAGCGTTTTTTCCAAACTAGCTGAAGGTCTTGCTTCATCTTATACACTTTTTCAACCATTTCGTTATGCGCTAATAAATCCGCCAACTGTTGGCGATATTTATCGCTCAATAAAGCTTCTTCTTTGCGCAACAAACGTTTAGCTCGAGTAAATGGTAGATTCAGTTGAGATTGCTTTTTCTCGCTTTTCGCAACAGGCTTAATCACGCTTTTATAAAAACGCGCCATGATTTGGAAGCGATTATTGGCTGCGGCAAGTGCTGCATCAAAATCCAACTCTAACTTAGTTTTATCGATGGCCATAACTGGGCCTGTACGTACATTTTTAATTAAACCTAATGTTTTAAAAATAGTAATGTACATCCAACCAATATCAAACTCCCATTTCTTAACCGACAGCTTAGCTGAGTTAGGGTAAGTATGGTGATTATTGTGAAGTTCTTCGCCACCAATCCAGATAGCGATTGGGCTAATATTAGTCGCCGCATCTGCGCATTCAAAGTTACGGTAACCTAATGCATGGCCAACACCATTAATAATGCCGGCTGCGTGTACTGGCATCCACATCATTTGGATCGCCCAAACAGTAATACCAATTGGGCCTAACATTAAAATGTTAAAACCTAACATGATGAAAATACCTAAAAGCTTATACTTTTGGTAAACGTTATTCTCAACCCAATCGTCTGGGCAACCTTTTCCATAACGGGTAATGGTTTCTTGGTTTTCTGCTTCGTTTTTATAAAGCTCGGCGCCTGTTAACAGTACGGTTTTTAAACCTTTTACAACGGGTGAATGCGGATCGTCTACCGTTTCACATTTAGCATGGTGTTTACGGTGAATGGATACCCACTCTTTCGTAACCGTCGCTGTGGTTAGCCACAGCCAAAAACGGAAGAAATGCGCAAGGGCTGGGTGCATATCAAGTGCACGATGCGCCATGGCTCTGTGTAAATAAATTGTCACACTGACAATGGAAATGTGTGTCATCACGAGTGTAAACAGCAATACTTGCCAGCCGTTTAAGCCCCATAAACCTTGTTCAAACATATATTTAGTACCTCTGGAGATTATTGTTATCTATTCTGCTTCAATGCCTACTATTAACCAAGCATTGGATGCATGTTTTTCTAAGTGCCACACATCAAATACGCCATGTTCTTCGTTTTCTTGCATGTCTTTCATTAAGCCGCGAAATAAGATACTCAAGCGATGCCCTTGTGGTAACCGCTCTGCTCGTACAATTTCTGCACTTAAATCGACAATTTGATTATCTAACTTAGCGGCATATTGAGCCCGCTGTTGTTTTAATTGCGTTAGTAAATCTGGGTGCACATATTCAGCAATTGTACTGAACTCACCCTCATCCCACGCTTTATGCACTAACGCAAAGTGCTCAAGTGCGCCTTTCTCAAAGTCTTTGACATCAAATCCGCTAGGAAATTCTAGCGGGATACTTTCTGCACTTGAGGCTCTTTGGGGCTCAAAAGCAGACGTTGGAGAATTCATCGAATCAAACTCACTGCGCTGCATACCTGCCATCTGGGGTGTTTGTTTTGGTCGAGCAAACAATTTAAATAAAATAAAACCTATCAATGCGAACAGTATAATATCCATCATCTGTAAGCCTTCAAATGCCCCATTACCTAGTAGGTAAGCAAACATACCACCCGCTAACAAACCACCCATAAGACCCATTCCAGGGCGGGCTGACTTGCCTTTTTCAGGACTTTTCGCCCCCTTGCTTGGGCTAGCTGGGGTTTGTTTTTGGTAAGGACTGGTTTTGAACACTTTACCAAAACCACCACTACCGAACTTTTTAGCGGACGCTGGCTCGGCCACCGACACAGCTAATATTCCCGCTAACACAAAACTAAACAAATACTTCATAAAACTGCTCTTTTATATAACCATATCTAATGACTAAGACATGCTACCTAAGCCTAAAGCCAAGTCAATATCCATCATTGATTCAAGTAAACAAGTGTACACTGAATTGACTTAGATTACCTTAAAACAAGTAAGCCAGCGCCACCCCGGCGATGAAACTCGACCGTGTTTTTACCAATGGGCTTTGCTCAAATACAGCCTCAGATATGTTCACATAGCGCATGAAACCTGCTGTCATCCAGCTAGACCACAACACTGCCGTGCTGTAGCCAATCTGCCAGCCTCCATATCCTTGTTCTGCCCTATAGACACTACGATCGTTCGTGACAAACTCGTTTCTTACTCCATAAATATAGTTGTGATAATGACTGCTTGCTGAGCGCAAGCCTACTGATATTTGCGGGCGAACTTCATATCCGTTTAATCTGTACTCTCGGCGCCATACTAAGCGCGGATTAAAGGTCACACCGCGGTAACCAGCCTGAGTAAAATCAGTGCTATTAGCCACACGAACAGGCAATGCCAAGAACATAGCATTGCCTTGGCTACGACTCCCTAAGAAGTAGTAATGCAGCGCTGGGCCTGCCTCAATGATGAAATCTAGATCATCCATCCCTTGGCGAGACCGACTCTTATCACTGTCCACCTTTACCGCGCCGCCTAGGCTAATTTCTAGGCTCCAATGACCTGATTGCCATATATTCCCCTGAATCAAATTGCGATCTATAGTCAGCTTTTCACTGCGATAGCGAAGATAAGGAAAAGGTAAGTAGAACTGCTCGGCTTCATCGCTGCCCACGTAGTGGGGTACACTGACAATGGACATGCCAAAACCCGCTTCTAGCTCTGCCCTAACAATATTGCTAAGCAAGAGTCCCCAGCATACGACAAAAAGATAACGGTATAACATGATGGTTTCCAACTGATTTACTATTAAATACGTAATGCTAATCACATTAGATTATAACAAGCACTGTGTTAATGAAATGTGAAACTTCCACAGATCAACAGACATAAAAAAGGCCCGTAAGGGCCTTGGTATTTAAATGCTTTAGCATCACTTTTTGGGGGGCTTTGGCTTTATCCCATTCGTTTTTTTGCTATTAGGCATATGAGGCAAGCCATTATGCTGGGTTTTGGCCACAAACGATTTTTGTCCTCGTCCATTTTTAGGCACAAATTTTTTGCCATCACGACGGGCGTCTTTTTCACGGCCTGACTCGGGTGGCACCAAGTGTTTTACGCCACGGCCAATCAAATGAGTTTTACCCATTTTCTTTAAGGCTTTGCGTAATAACGGCCAGCTTTCTGGGTCGTGATAACGCAAAAATGCTTTATGCAATGAGCGCTGTTCTTTAGTTTTTGCGGCTAATACTGGCTCATGATTTTTCGCTTTTATCGGCTTTAATGGGTTGCGCTCAGTAGCAAACATAGTACTAGCGGTGGCCATAGGCGACGGATAGAAATTTTGTACTTGGTCGACTTTGAAATTGTTTTCTTTAAGCCAAAGTGCCAAGTTCAACATATCTTTATCGGTGCTACCAGGGTGAGCACTGATAAAATAGGGAATCAAATATTGCTTCTTACCCGCTTCTTTCGAGTACTTTTCAAACATTTCTTTAAACTTATAATACGTACCCATGCCCGGCTTCATCATTTTCGTCAACGGGCCGTCTTCACTGTGTTCTGGGGCTATTTTCAAGTATCCGCCCACATGGTGAGTCACTAACTCTTTAACGTATTCGGGGTCTTCAACGGCTAGGTCATAACGCAAGCCAGATGCGATGGCCACACGCTTAACCCCTTTAATATCACGCGCCTTGCGATACAACTGGGTGGTATGGCTATGATCCGTTTCTAGATTGCTGCAAATTGTCGGATACACACAACTTGGGCGACGACAGTTTTCTTCAATGACTTTATCTTTACAGTTTAAGCGGTACATATTGGCGGTAGGCCCGCCTAAATCTGAAATAGTCCCAGTAAAACCAGGGGTTAAATCACGTATGTTTTCAATTTCGCTAAGAATCGACTTCTCAGAGCGACTTTGAATAATGCGCCCTTCGTGCTCGGTAATACTGCAAAATGTACAACCGCCAAAACAGCCACGCATGATATTCACACTGAAACGTATCATTTCATATGCGGGAATCTTTGCCTTACCATAAACCGGATGAGGGTTACGTTTATACGGGCGCTCGAACACCCAGTCTAATTCTTGCGTGGTTAAGGGGATTGGCGGTGGGTTCATCCACACATCATTTCGCCCATGAGCTTGCACTAACGCGCGGGCATTACCGGGATTGGTCTCTTTGTGGAATACGCGGTCAAGGTGCGCATACAAGGCATTATCGGCCTTTACTTGCTCAAGTGATGGCAAGCGAATATAGCTGGCGTTGGGGTCGGTTTTACGCATTTCCATGTGCGGCACAATTTGAATCACTTGTGCACCGTCTTGTCTCAACGCTTCTTCTTCGGCCTTGGCGTCAAGGTCGATCATTTCATAAGGGCTCTTGTGGGCTTTGATCTTACCGGGCTGATCTAACTTGGTGCTGTCAATTTGTACCCAGCTCTCAGGTAACTGTTTGCGTAAAAATCCGGTGCCACGTACATCTTGGATCTCACCAATGGCTTCACCATTGGCAAGACGATGAGTCACTTCAATAAGCGCTCGCTCCGCATTGCCGTAAAACAACATGTCAGCGGTGCTATCGAGTAACACACTGCCACGAATACGATCTTGCCAATAATCATAATGACTCAAACGGCGCAGGCTCGCTTCGATGCCGCCTGCAATAATAGGCACTTCTTTTTTATACGCTTCACGGAGTTTTTGCGTGTAAACCGTCACCGCACGATCAGGGCGTTTGCCACCAATATTGCCAGGTGTATAGGCATCATCATGGCGTACTCGACGATCCGCAGTATAGCGATTAATTAAGCTGTCCATGTTGCCAGCCGACACACCAAAATACAGGTTTGGTTTGCCCAGCACTTTAAAGCTTTCTATGTCTGCCCAATCTGGCTGACAAATCAAACCTACGCGGAAGCCCTGAGCTTCCAGCGTACGTCCTATTACTGCCATGCCGAAACTTGGGTGATCCACGTAAGCGTCACCACAAACAATGATCACATCACAGCTATCCCAACCTAATTGATCCATCTCTTTACGGGACATAGGTAAAAACGGCGCAGGCTTTAGATCACTACGAAAAGGGGTGTAAGTGGTGATATCTGCAGGCTGCAAGGCCGGTTGAGATGTCTTTACAGGTTTAGCTGGCATATAGGTTTGATCGGTACGACAAAATTTGTGCGATTGTACGCTGAAGGTGTGAATTAAAAAACCTTACACAATTAAGGGCTTTAACATCGCCCTTTCAATCAACTCAAATAAACAGGCATTAATGAGCATAAATCCAAAGCGAAGTGCCCGCTGTATCTAACCCTTTAATGTTCAGTGAACCTAAACTGCCCGTTTGCGGATTACCGACATAAATACTCTGCATGGCAATGTCTCCTTTAAAGTCTAGGTTTTCAATATATAGAGCCTTTACTTGCTCGCCGTTAAAAGCAGTGTGATCTATGGTCTCAATTTTCATCTGGGTTAATTTGGCTGGGCCTACTGTGTCATCAATGCCATCGTTATTGGTATCAAGCGCGTCATATATCATCAAACCGGCAATGCCGAATTCACCGCCATCGTCCACCCAGGCGACCTTGTCCATATATACAGCAAAGCTGGCATCTATGGTGGTATTGGTGGATAAACTGGGCAGGCCATCAATACTTGGCAACCCAAGATCGACATTCGTATCAGTGGCCCCCTCTTCAGTGAGAACAATGGCATTAATGGGTAGCCAATTACCATTGGCCGTGTTTTTACCGTCATCCAATGTGGATAAATTAAACCCAAAGGTTTGATTTAACTGGTTAAGGTTTTTGTCTTGAATAAAATTCGATAAGTTTTCGATTAACAGCCCGCCCGCACTGGCTTGCTCGCTCCCTAGATAAATGTCATTCACTATGATATCCAGGCCATTACCAAAGCGGTCGCCTAGCTCTTCAATGGTAATAAACATGCCTTGCTTGGAATCAAGATCGATCAATAAATTATTGATCACGGCCAATTCTGAGTCTAAAAAGGGTTGATCACTTTCTAGCATTTGCTGGGTGATTGGCCCTTTATGACTCCCAAGATGAATCCCAGATAACGTCAAAGAGCCGCTGGCGCCATCACCGTCATCATTAAAGCCGTCGTTATCCTGCCATTGCATATCTAGGCTTGCCTGAATTTCCAGATCAATTTCAATGCCCTGGGTGAGCGACAAACCGTCCTTGCTCAAGCCCGTCAGCGCATCTAAAGCGGCGTTTTTACTTTGGTAGGTTTGAGCATGATGCATTTGACCGTTGAAAAATGACGCCTGATTGAGGGATTTAGAGTTAGGCTTATTTTGCCCAGCGGGCGCGTTGGCGTTTAAAGCATCAAAGGCAATATGGTGCCCCATAAACCCATGGCTTTCTTGTAACATGGCATCACCAAGGGGGATTAATTGGGCAAAAGAAAAAAGTGAATGCGCCATGGCACACACGAAAGAGATGAACGTCCGTTTCATACAACCACCTACTGCTCGTGGGCTTAAGGAATTTTAAGCTTGTACAGTTAGGTTAGTTGTAAATATGAGGGATTAAGGCCAGAAAGGGCAAACATTAGCTGTAAATGCCAATTCAATATAAAAGATTAAGAGAAACAAAATTGTGGTTGTAAAACCATCTTAAAAACCAGACATAAATTACAAACAAGCGAATAAACTGAGCGAGTATCTAGTGAATCTTAGGCTATTTGATTTGAATACTTTCAATGTTGACATCAATGCCATTACCAAAACGATCGCCAATTTGCTCAACACCAATCACTAAGCCATCACGACCATCGACATCTACCGTAACGCCCCGAATTTGAGCCGGTTGCGGGGTTGGGCCATCTAAATGCCCTACGGAAAACCCTCTCATGCTAATCGCCCCTTGGGTGCCATTAGGGCCAGCTCCGTCTACATCGACCCAGCGGATTTCATCAATATATAACTGCAAATCAATGTCCATGGTAATGCCTGAGCTTGGAGCGTTTTGGGATGTTTGAGAATTAAGATTTAGAATTTGGGCTTGTGCCGATTGCGAACTGGCTTCACTTAACAATAACGGCGCTTGAAACTGTTTATCATTGGCCGCGCGTTGGCTAATTTGCCCAACATGGGCCGATAAATATTCATCATCTAAGGGGGTTAAATCGGCAACCGCAAAAACAGACAAGAGCGTTAACGCGCAAAGTGAAATTAGCTGAATCTTATTTTTCATCGCCTACCCTCTCATGATTGCCATTAAACTGAATAACTTTAAATAGTATAAACCATAAAAAACCCCGGCAAGCCGGGGTTTTCGTCTGCTTACTTAAGTAAACATTACTGTCAGATTAGTGACCGTAGATGCGAACAGAAGTACCTGTCATGTCGATATCTTTAACAAGTACAGAACCTAGAGAGGTCTGAACAGAGCTGTCAGAGTTACCAACAAAGATTTCACCCATAATGATAGAACCTTTAACAACCATGTTGCTCAACTCTAGTGCTGAAACAGTATCGCCAGCTGCAATTACAGAGTTATCGGCAATATTAGTACCAGCAACAGAAGACGTAACGTCTACAACATTAATATCTACAGAGAACTCTAATGGTTGAATGGTTTCATGGATACCATCGGAGTTCAAATCAACGCCGTTAAAGAATGCAAGATCTTTAACACCGAACTGGCCGCCATCATCAACCCAAGCCATTTTGCTCATGATGCCACCCATTTTAGCTTGGATGTTAAGACCTGACGTACCCAATAAGGCATTACCTGTACCATTAATCACGATTTCACCGCGAATAAAGTTACCTGATACAGTGCCAAGCGCCATATCAAAACGGTTATCGTAAACACCTACGAACTGATCACTTACAAAGTTAGTGAAGTCTTCAATTATAACACCACCAATATTGCCTTTACCTGTTGTAGACATTATTAAAGCTTGACGAGAAGCTGCATCAGGAGCAGCAGCAAATTGAGCTGCTTCAGTCGTGTTAGAAGAAACATTGGCAAGATACCAAGCTTCAGCATCACCACCGAAAGTAGGATCGCCAGCTTCAGTTGCACCGTAGGTAGCTACAGTTTTCTCTGCATTGCCGTTACCAATGATGATAGCGCCTACAGAAATATCGATACCAGCTGCTTGGTTTACGCCAGTTGCAGTAAGGTCTTCTGTACCAATTTGGCTAAGACCAATCACTAGACCATCGTTACCATCTGCATCAATGGTTACGCCACGGATTTGTGCTGCGCCAGTTAGTGCACCTGTTGCAGTATCAATTTGACCCATCTGAACACTTCTCATAGTGATCGCGCCCTGCTCAGCAGCAGAACCATCAAGAGATAAAGTGTTACCGTCGCTATCAACATATTTGATTGCATCGATAGTCATTTGTAGATCTACATCAATGGTGATACCGGCTTGACCCGTCATTTCACCTAGTAAAGCATCGTCCATAGCTGTCATTTCAGCTTGGGCGAAAGGAGCGGCGGCTACTGCAGTAACCAAAGCAAGTTTTTTAAGGCCTTTCATATGTTGTCTCCTGTTTTTTTATTATTGTGAGAGCTTCATTCTAGAAGATTAAAGATCTCTATTGAGGAGCTGCTTACTTAGCAACTCACATCAATTCTTGGTTTTTATTTTTATTGTTTAACTTTTAGACTTTTCAGTCCTTTGTTTTTTCACAGTATCTTTAAAGAAAACTACTGGTTTTATCTTATCAACTGGTTGCTTAAAGTTGATTTTTTCACTTTCACGATCAATCTCGTAGGGTGAAAAGCGCAAAGTTGACAGCCCTTTTAAGTGTTCCATTTCAATGGCAATCCCATCAACCTCATTACCCATGAACGGCACCTTGGCCTGAACAAATAATGCAACGGCTTGAAAGTCACCTTTATCCGCCCCAAGTTTCAACATTTCACGTAATTTAAGAATCTTTTGTGAGAAAGTGGCTGCTTCATCCGCTTTTGTCACCTCCAGCATTATTTTATTGCCTTCATTATCTATTGCAGCAGCAAAAGGCTTAATGCCATTACTTTTTGCCAACTGCATATAGGCATAGCGACCGCCTTGAGAAATTAAGTCGTCTAACTGCTTCTGGACCAGCTCAATATTAATTTTTAGATCTTTTTTGACTTGCTCTGCCGCTTGCACTTGAAAAGAAAAGGCCAAAAAACATGTAAGAAGTAATGTGCTAAAGATTTTCATAAAAAGGACAACTCGTTTCTTTTTGTTATTATTTGTAAGTGGCAAGCATCCTAACCCGCCCGGATTACTCTGCACACTGCAAAGTTCACCTGAATTTACAAAGAATTACAAATTCACCCTTAGGAATGACAACCACCTTTGTTTTACTGCCTAATTGATAGACAACCAAGATCAAATAAAGACAAACGTACTACTTTTATGAGTCTTAAGGTTATTAAAGTCGATTTCTATATTCTTATTTGCAATTTAAATGTGGAGTGGCGTTGATAGCAAATTGGTACACATGACCCTATTTATACATATTGAAATTAAACTGAGTAATAATGAAACAACCAGTGTTACCCACAACCCCAACGTCAATTTTCTTGGCTTTTTTGGCTTATTTGTACTTATTCAATGAGAGTGATTACTCGTGATTTTGAATCAAATAAGACAGCATTCATTCAATTTACATGAAGTTCTCAGTTTCAAAACTACCAGCTTGGACATGGATCTAAGGTAAATATATAGGTAATCAGAGGGGCTAAAGACACAAAGAATGGCTTGGAGTGTTTTTAAAGGAAGGCTATTTAAACAAAGATGGAGCACAACGCAGGAATCTACCCACCATATACAGGCGCGTAACATAATCCTGGGTGACAAGCAGAATTTAAAAAATGAGAGGCACTAATAAATAATACACCCTAGCTAGGGCTGATTTTCATATAGTGCATTATTTTGAAGATAAAAAAGAAATGGTATCCCGTAGGGGAGTCGAACCCCTGTTACCGCCGTGAAAGGGCGGTGTCCTAGGCCTCTAGACGAACGGGACACTTATAAGATTCACAAGCTATAGGCCGAGCTTGAAAAAATTGGTGGAGCCTAGCGGGATCGAACCGCTGACCTCAACACTGCCAGTGTTGCGCTCTCCCAGCTGAGCTAAGGCCCCACGTATCTCGGTGTTTGAGATGGCGTGCATTATACGTAATGATTTCCCTTTGTCACCCCTAATTCCACATTTTTTGCGTATTAAAACAAGCTGTTAGGGAGCAAACAGGTGCAAACGTACAAACTAAAGGCTTTAGTATAAAAACAGAATTAATGCGCTAGCGAGCTAATGAACGAATGGTTGGCCCAGTCGCTTGTTCAAAGCCTTGATTTTTAGCCGACTGAACTTGGGCAAGGGCATCTTTCATTTGCAATCGCCACTGGCTATCCGCCTTATCCCCTTGTGTAATATGGTCTTGGCTTTGATTCATCACGACCGGTAAGTCCAGTGCCAGCCAGGTGAAGTATCCTTCTTTGAAGTAATGAACATTCTCATACCCCCACGCCACCGCTAAGAATGTGGCTACAGCACTACGATAACAATGCGCACTATTACAATAGATAACGATAGGGATATCTTTATCTAGGGTTTCAATCAGATACAAATCATTAAAGTCTCGCTTTAAGTCCAGGTGAACTGCACTGCGAATGTGCCCAAGTTGATATTCAAATTGATCGCGCACATCAATGAAGGTGGCACCCTTTTCGAACAAATTAAGGGCTTCAAATGCATCAATCGTATTAGCGCCCTTAATAGATTCGATTTGTTCAGCATGAGTTGTAAAAACAGCAAATAACAATATAAGGCTCAACAAGGAGGTTTTTATAACCACGGCCTTTCTCCTTTTAACAATGTTAATTTGAGTATAGGTCGAGTAATCAAACTAGCTTGTAACTTATAGCTGTAAGGTTATCAGGGAGTTATAGCTAAATAGCCCAAGTAAATATTTGACTAATACTGGTTAAGTGAATTTTGTTATTTTTTGGATGATATGATGTTTTAACCGACAATAAAAAACCGAGCCAGCTGCTCGGTTTATAAGTCATGTTGTTACTGCTTAGAGGTATAACTAGTGCACAGCACTTTCAAAGTTAACTTGACGCTTACGATTCAACGAGAGTAATAACTCAGCCTCTGAATAACTAAACCCACAGCTGCTCACCAAGTCATTTTCTGTCGCACCCATGGCAATCAAGCGCGATGCTTGATCATAAGAAGGATGTTCTGGTTGTGAGTTTAAAATAGCGAACTGTTTCTTTAATACTTCAGCTAAACGGCGCTCTGTTTCTAACACTTTTTGCCCCATACCAATGGCGCTTTTAGACAGTGTCGACATATCTTCATGCAGTCGCTGATTGATAACGGCCTGCTGTCGCTTTTGTTTCAGCAACACTCGTGCGTTATATAACGCCATGGCGCACCCTAAAATAGATGCACTAGCAGCAACGATTAACAGCGTAGGATGTATGAACGCACTAAGCGCCCAAGACGATACAAGTTCTAACATGATTCACTCGCAGTTGCCTTTTAGGCAAGTATTAAATTTATTATGGACACCAAGCACATTCCAATAATGTGCTTGGTGCCAACTGCATAAAGTTGCTTTTTAAAAGCTGATCAACGCCTAAACGTCGTTAAGTTCTGCCCATTCTTCGTCGGACATCATCTTCTCAAGATCAACCAAAATAAGCAGTTCTTCATTTTTATGACAAACACCTTGAATAAATTTGGCCGTTTCCTCATTGCCCACATTTGGCGTGGTTTCGATTTCAGACTGACGCAAATAAACCACTTCGGCTACGGCATCCACTAAAATCCCAACAACTTGGTTTTCTGTTTCAATAATGACAATACGGGTTTGGTCGCTGGTCTCAGTTTCACTTAAGCCAAAACGCAAACGAGTATCGATTACCGTCACCACATTACCGCGGAGATTGATTATGCCCAACACGTATGGAGGTGCACCCGGTACAGGTGCGATCTCTGTATAGCGAAGTATTTCTTGTACTTGCATTACATTGATGCCGTAGGTTTCGTTATCTAAACGAAAGATGACCCACTGCAACACGGGATCTTCGGCTCCCCCTTTTGCTTCATAGGTACTCATCAATTCTCTCCTATATATGGCGCAGCCAACTTAGTGTTTGCATATTACGCCAGCGGCCAATTAATATTTGGCAACTCGTCAAATTCATAACATTCCCTGTTATTAGTCTAGACTAGAGCAGGTTGTGTGCCAGTCGAGATCCAATTAAACAATAGGACTTATTTTACTTCGGCTTCTAACAAGTCAATTAGGCTATCTACATGTATCAAAGCACACATGTGATCGACCACCGTGCCAGATAACCATTTACGCTTACCCTGCTGAGAGCGCCATTTCACTTGGTCTGGCTCTAATCGAACCGTGCTATGTACTTTCTTGCACGCCAATGTCCATTTACTGCGTTGTAATTGAATAACATAATCAAAACCATCATCGGCAAGGTTAAAACCCTTCTCTGGCATGATGTATTGAGCAGTATCTACCACATATAAATGTTGCTCATGATCGATATAGGCGCCAATAAACCAATCTGGCCGGCCAATCAATTGATTCGTTTCGTGCTCAACTTTGATGATTTTTCCTAGGGACTCCATAGGAACCGCAAGTTTCAGCCCGCATACGTCAAACAATAAAACGTCAAAAGCTTGCTGCGCCCAAACAGGAGCTTTCGGATAACGTAACTCAACAGGCTTTTCATAAATTTTGTCAACAGTTTGGCTCGAATCAACGTGTTCTGCGGCCTCTTCTATCTGTTGTGCAACTTGAGCGTCAACAACAGGCTCTGCCACTACGTTTATAGGCGAAGCATCATGTCTGAGCTGTTCAACTACAGGCTCAGCAACCGTTAATTCTGGTTCCGCGGGCTGCACAGAAACCTCTATCGCTTCCTGTGTCTCAGTGACAGCATCAGAAAATAAATCAACCAGTAGGTTATCCATATACTCTTGGACAACTGTTCCAACATGGGCCGATTTTGTAATTGTGGTTTTAGGTTGCGTAGGATTACTCATCATTATCCACCCTGCGTGCAGTCCAAGTTTTGATATTCAAAAGCTGGATCTGATTAAACGCATATTGATGCAAATGGCGATGAGATAGAAAAAGACAATCACGATAGCCACTGACAACTTGATCTAGTGTGCGTGTCATACATTAAGCCGCGCTTGCTTTGCTTAACAGGGTGTTAAGCAGGTGGCGATAAACTCGAACCCCACGGCTATCAGGGTCTAGATCCGATGGCACTTTTGCTATAGCGCTGGCATCACGAAATTTAGTATCCACAGGAATAGCCTCAGCAAATACTTGATCGCCATATAATTCACGAATTTTTTTCAAGGCATTAATCGAAGCATGGGTTCGACGATCATAAAGCGTTGGAATAATGGTAAACGGTAATTGTTTTTTAGTGCTCTGCATCACCATACCCAGTGTATGGGTCATGCGTTCTAGCCCTTTGACCGCTAAAAATTCAGTTTGTACTGGAATTAATAAACGCTGCGCTGCCGCCAAGGCGTTGATCATCAAGACACCTAAAATTGGCGGCGTGTCGATGAGGACAAACTCGTAATCATCCCATAGAGTTGCCAAGGCTTTTGAAATCACCAACCCCATTCCCCCTTGCCCAGCCACTTTTCGCTCTAATGTGGCCAATGCCGTACTGGCAGGAAATAAATCAATCCCTTCTTTTGTGGTTTTACGAATAATGGTTTTAGGTAGACCTTCCGGTATCTTGCCTTCATACATGAAAAGATCAAAAGTACTGTACTCAATATCATCAGGGTCATATTTGAAATAACTCGTTAACGAGCCATGCGGGTCTAGATCAACCATCAACACACGAAAACCCTGCTCACGAAGCAATCCCGCAAGACTAACCGTGGTCGTGGTTTTACCCACGCCACCTTTTTGATTTGCTACGGCCCATACGTGCACAACTCACTCCTTGGCCTAAACATACTCTGCCGCATAGAAAAAAGCGGCAATTTAATGAATCTACACATACACCATGCAGGTTCTATTCCTATTGAGACTATTAAGGCTTAGCAGATAAGTACGCATCCGTCACAGTCTTAATTCGATTAATGGTTTCATCGTTATCGTGTATTAAGAATAGCAGTCGTCGATTAATTGACTGCCCATCTTCATCATCATTCGTTGCTACCGGCTGAAACGGTCCATAATTAACAGTGGCTAAGCGCAATGGAGAAACATCATCTAATGTAAGTAGCTGTAATATTGCCATACCTTGATTAGCCGATAACTGCCAAGGGTTAAATTTAGAAACTTGATCATCCGTAAACACTTCGATATCAATAAAATTAGGTATAACCTCAAATACATCCGCTAACTGAGATAATATATATTCTCCTTCAATACTCACTGTTGCTGAGTCAGCTTGGAAAATATAATCAGTGGGTATTTCAAGTTGCAAATAGTGAGGTACTTTTTTTAAGTTAACCCCAGGTTTATTTATAGATTGTTCAATAACGGCTTTGAGCGCTGTTTGCAATTTTTCTTGATTCTCATTTAACGATTTAGCCGAATCAACTTGCGTGTCTTGTTCTGATGTTAAACTCGCTGATAGCTCTGACATTAATGATTCAATGTCTTCAGGCAGAGTCAAAGCGGCTGGTTTATCAAACACCGCTTCAAAAACCTGACTCATCTGTTGAAATTTTTCATCATTCAACGAAGAGGCCCCATATAACACCACAAAAAAAGCAAACAGAATGGTCATAAAATCGGCGTAAGACACCATCCAGCGCTGAGTATTAACGGATTCCGGAGGTGAATGTCGTCTAGGCATAATATAATTCCATTATTACTTCGTGCCTTTTTTCAAACTTTCGTAACGATACCGAATAGAGTTTGGATGCTCTCCTTCTGCAATCGCTACCAAGCCTTCAATAATGAGTTCGTTGTACAAATATTCTTGTCGCACAATATGCTTTAACCGCTGTGCTAAAGGTAAAAAAATTAAGTTGGCGCTGCCCACTCCATAAATTGTCGCAACAAACGCGGTTGCGATCCCTGGACCAATTTGATTAGGGTCGCTTAAGCTTCCTAATACCTGCATCAAACCTAAAACCGCACCTAAAATACCGATGGTAGGGGCATAACCCCCTAGGCTTTCGTAAACATGAGCCGCTTGTAGTCCGGCATCTTCTTGGCGATATAAATCCAATTCTAAACTAGAACGAATGGCCACTGGAGTTTGACCATCGGCCAATAAGTTCAACCCTTTTTTAGCTAATGGCGTGGCCGTCTTCGCACTGTTTTCTAAACCAATCAAACCTTCTTTACGTGCGATTTGTGCCCACTTACATAGGGTATTCAGCAATTCGGTCAAACTATATTGAGGAGGAAAAAACAACCAAATAGAACGCACAAACGCACTTCGCATAACCGTAAAAGGCGTTTGTACTAAGACAGCGGCAAGAGAACCACCAAATACAACAATGGCAGCAGGACCATTAAGTAAGGATGCATTCAAACCACCCTCAAGTAAGTTACCAATGAGTATTGCAGCAATCCCCAGCACTATCCCTACTAGGCCAAGAATATCCATTAGCGGACCTCTTTAATCAACTTACCTGCAATATCATCTAAAGGTAAAACAGCATCCGCTAGGTTGGCTTTCGCAATGGCCATGGGCATGCCGTAGATCACACAGGTTTTCTGATCTTGTGCCCATATTGATGACCCGGTTTCCTTCATCAATGCCGCACCATCTTTACCGTCACTGCCCATGCCTGTCAGTACAATACCCAATGCTTTACCTGGATAATGTTTAGCGGCACTTGCAAACGTAATATCAACACAAGGTTTATAATTAACACGGTCATCGCCATCCAGTACTCGCACACGACCACGATCAAGCATCAACTGCTGGCCACCTGGTGCCAATAATGCTTGACCCGGTTTTAATAAATCACCATCTTCTGCCAGCTTCACACTAATATTACACAGTTTATCTAAACGCTCAGCAAAGGCCCCTGTAAACGAAGCAGGCATGTGCTGAATAAGCACAATGGGTTTTGAAAAATTTGCCGGTAACCCAGTCAACACTTTTTGCAGTGCCACAGGTCCACCTGTACTGGTACCAATCAACACCACATCAATGGGTTTTAAACGGGTATTGTTATCCACTAAGGTATCTGATGAAGGAGGTTCAGTTGTAGCAGGTGTATTTAGCACAGACCGAGTAGGTTGTTTTTCTCGAACCAAAGTCGTTGCTTGATCAGTGTTATCACTTGATGGCAGTTTCACTGCATCAGAGGTATAAGATTGACTCGGTGCAGAACGGTTATAATATTTTGCAACATTTCTGATTTTTTCACTTAAAATATCGCGAAGTTTATTGCCACCACGCTGCAAGTCTTCAAAGTTTTTAGGTAGGAAATCCACCGCCCCAGCATCCAATGCATCCAGTGTTACACGAGCACCATCGTATGTAAGGGATGAAAACATTAACACAGGGGTAGGTTTTACTTTCATGATATGACGCAATGCGGTGAGCCCATCCATCACCGGCATTTCATAATCCATAGTTACAACGTCTGGCTTTAAGCTCTCGACTTTTTCTATGGCTTCGCGACCATTACTGGCAAAACCGACGATTTGAATATCGGTTACAGGTTTAAGAATTTCAGCGATGCGCTTTTGAAAGAATCCAGAGTCGTCCACCACTAATAATCGAATTGCCATTGCGACCCCATAAACTCAACACATGTATTTCAATATAAAGCAACAGACAAGATGGTGAGTATTAATCGCGGCAGGTTATGTTAAGCCGCGATTAAACTATTTTTTTTAGCATAGTGCTGTAGCATGCTCGGCACATCTAATATGAGCGCAATACGCCCATCACCTGTAATGGTCGCCCCTGCCATTCCCGGAGTACCTTGCAACATTTTGCCTAATGGCTTGATCACTACTTCTTCTTGACCAACCAGTTTATCCACCACAAATCCTACTCGTTGAGTACCGACCGATACCACTACCACATGGCCTTCTTTCTCAACTTCAACATCTTCTTTGATATCGTGAACAAGCCAGTTTTTCAAATAAAATAGCGGTATCGCTTTGTCTCGTACAACCACCACTTTTTGACCATCAACGACATTTGTTTTCGTTAAATCTAAGTGGAATATTTCATTAACACTCACTAACGGGAAAGCGAATGCTTGATCTTGTAGCATAACCATCAAAGTTGGCATGATTGCCAATGTTAGCGGCACTTTGATCAGTATTTTAGAACCACGGCCCAATACAGAATCGATGTTGAGAGAGCCATTTAGTTGAGTGATTTTTGTTTTCACTACATCCATACCCACACCACGGCCAGAAATATCACTGATTTCTGTCTTAGTAGAAAAGCCTGGTGCAAATATTAAATTAAACGACTCTGAATCCGTTAAACGATCCGCCGCATCTTGATCCATTACGCCTTTATCAACCGCTATTTGTTGTAATTTTTTAGGGTCCATACCTTTACCATCATCCTGAATCGATAACAGGATATGATCCCCTTCTTGTTCAGCCGATAAGATAACGGTGCCGTTTCTAGGTTTACCTGCGGCTTCGCGCTCTTCTGGTTGTTCGATACCATGATCCACTGCATTTCGAACTAAATGGACTAAGGGATCGGCTAGTGCTTCTACCAAATTTTTATCTAAATCGGTATCTTCACCGTTCAGTTCTAATGTCACTTCTTTTTTCAAGTTACGCGCAAGGTCACGTACCACTCGAGGGAAGCGTCCAAAAACTTTTTTGATCGGTTGCATCCGGGTTTTCATTACAGAAGTTTGTAAATCCCCTGTTACCACATCCAGATTCGACACCGCTTTTGTCATGGCCTCGTCTGTATTCTTTAAACCTAAGCGTACTAATCGATTACGAACCAACACCAATTCGCCCACCATATTCATGATGTCGTCTAATCGTTTCGTATCCACCCGGACGGTCGTTTCGGCCGCCGCTGGCGCTTCTGCTTTTTTGGCTGCGGCAGGATCAGAGGATTTTGCAGCCGCTTTTGCTGGCTCAGGCGCTTTCGCAGGTTGAGCGGGTTTTGCCACTTCCTTAGGTTCAGCTGCTTTTACAGGTTCAGGGGCTTTAGCTGCTGCCTCACCCTCCGTAATAGTTGGGCCTTTGCCTTTGCCATGCAGTTTATCGAGAAGCTCTTCAAATTCAGATTCAGAAATAGCCGCATCATTATCACCCGCGGCTTCAACAGGTGCAGGGGGCTCATCTTGTAGAGTAGGCCCTTTACCGGAACCATGAAGTTCGTCGAGTAAGGCTTCGAATTCATCTGCTGTAATTTCTTCAGGGGAATCAGACGCAGCGACCGGAACTGCGGCTTTTGGCTCTTTTTTTGCGCTACCTGACTCTTCTAGAGAATCAAGCAGATTTTCAAATTCTTCATCTGTGATGTCGCCATCATCTACCTCGGCACTTGGAGCCGTCGGTTCTGATACTGCAACAGGTGCAGCTTCACTCGGCGCAGCTTCACCAGCCACCTCAGGTTTAGAATATCGTGCTAATTCAGAAAGGAGTTCAGCACTAGCCGACTCAGGCATTTGTCCGCCGCGTACCGCATCAAACATTTCATTAACGGTATCAAGTGCTTTGAGCACTACATCCATTAAGTCTGAAGTAACCGTACGTTGGCCATTACGTAAAATATCAAATACGTTTTCAGCTATATGACAGCATTCTACTAAGGGATCAAGCTGTAAAAAACCCGCGCCCCCTTTGACAGTATGAAAGCCCCGAAAGATTGAATTAAGCAAATCATGGTCATCAGGACGATTTTCTAAATCAACTAATTGCTCAGAAAGCAGCTCTAATATTTCGCCTGCCTCTACAAGGAAGTCCTGGAGGATTTCTTCATCAGCGTCCAAACTCATCCTTTTACTCCTTTAAAAACCAAGACTGGATAATAAATCATCCACATCATCTTGGTTTGATGCCACGTCTTCGTTATCTTCAGCGTTTAACTGAGGTCCAACCCCTTTGTGTGGATCCTTTTCTTCGGCTGCGACTTCTATGTCATTGTGCTTAATACCTGTCATTTGATCCACATGACCTGCCATCGCAACTAAATTCACTAAACGAGACTCAACATCCGTAATCATAGCCGTAATGCGTTGAATGACTTGACCAGTTAAATCTTGAAAGTCTTGTGCTAATAAAATATCGCTTAAATTGCCATTTAATTTTCGCGTATTTTTATCTGTATTCTCTAAGAATGTACTGATGCGTTTTGTTAAGTCACGAAACTCATTAGCGCTCATGTCTTTATTTAAAAAGCGATTCCATTCTTGCTTAATTTCTAATGCTTCATTGGCTATAGCTTCTGAAAGCGGCATGCTTTCATCTACTTTATCCATTGTTTTATTTGCAGCTTTTGCTGTCATATCTACAACATATGATAAACCTTCGTGAGCCTCGTCAATATCTGATCCGGCTCCACTAACGTTACCATTAAGCTTAAAGTTCTTTATTGACTCATGCAGTGCTCGAGTAAGGTGTCCAATCTCTTGATAGAGATTTTCGTCCCGTACTTTCTGTAAATCCTGAATTAAACCAACGGCACCTGCCAGATCATTTTTTTCAAGCCGATCCATTAACTCGCTGGCTTTCTCAGAAAACAGTTTTGCAAACTCATTGCTCGAGTTTTTAATATCTGCTTCTGCCATGACAATTCCCTAGTCAGCCGTCTACGCGCTCAAAGATTTTTTCAATCTTTTCCTTAAGCACAGCTGCAGTGAATGGTTTAACCACATAGCCATTTACCCCAGCTTGAGCAGCCGCCACAATTTGGTCACGTTTAGCCTCTGCAGTTACCATTAAAACGGGTAACTTTTTCAAGCGTTCGTCCTCACGCACATGCTTTAACAGTTCTATACCTGTCATCCCCGGCATGTTCCAATCGGTGACTAAGAAATCAAAGTCACCATTTTGCAACATGGGCAAGGCGGTATTACCGTCATCTGCTTCTTGGGTATTGGTAAATCCCAAATCCCTCAACAGGTTTTTGATGATGCGTCTCATGGTGGAAAAATCATCCACGACGAGTATTTTCATGTTTTTATCCAAAGCTATCTCCCAGCGCCCCAGCCCAAGACTCTATACCTATTTTTAGTCTAGCCAGTGTTATCAAGTTATCCAGCAGGTTGATGTTAAATATAAGTGTAGGCGAAAATAGCCCACTCTAAATATCGTGAATTTATTAAGCTTTTTGTTCACCCCATTCGGATAAACGAGCCCGCAAACGCAGGGCTGCCTGACTATGAATCTGACTAACACGAGATTCACTGACATCTAATACCGCACCAATTTCTTTTAAATTTAATTCTTCATCATAATAAAGTGCCAACACAAGTTGCTCTCTATCAGGCAATTTAGCGATTGCTTTTGCTAAGTGTTGTTGAAAATGTTCTGACTGCAAGCCTTCAAATGGGCCTGATTCATCATGACTGATTAAATCACCCTCACGCTCCCCTGGTTGGCTGAGCAAGTCCTCAAAGCTGAACAATCGAGATCCTAAGCCATCCTGTAAATGCTGGTGATATTGATCCAGTGTCATGTCTAAAGCGGCTGCAACTTCATGATCTTGAGCGTCACTGCCGGTTTTTGATTCAACAAAACGAATCGCTTCAGAGATTTTACGACTATTGCGATGCACTGATCGCGGAGCCCAGTCTCCTTTACGAATTTCATCCAGCATGGCGCCGCGTATACGAATGCCTGCATAGGTTTCAAAACTGGCCCCTTTGCTCGGCTCATACTTACGTGCAGCTTCAATCAAACCTATCATGCCTGACTGTATTAAATCATCTAACTGCACTGATGGAGGTAAACGTCCTTTTAAGTGATGACCTATGCGTTTCACTAAGGAAGCATACTCTTCAATCAGCTGGTTATAGTTAGGATTCTGCTCACCTGCGTACATGGCGAAACCACTTGCTAAAGCCATAATTCATCCACGAGCTGTTGATACTAGGCTCTCCACAAAAAATTCTAAGTTGCCCCGCGCACTGGTGGGCAACGGCCATGAATCGACCTTTTTCGCTAACGATTTATAGGCCAATGCAGCCTTCGATCTTGGGTATGCTTCTACAACCGCTCGCTGTCTTTGCACCGAACGCTTTACACTGTCATCGAATGGAATACAGCCTACATATTGTAGCGCCACGTCCAAAAATCGATCCGTAACTTTAGTTAGTTTAGCGAATAGATTGTGTCCGTCCTGACTGGTTTTCACCATATTGGCCAACACACGAAAGCGAAATAACCCGTGGTCTCGATTAAGCAGTTTTATCAACGCATAAGCATCTGTAATACTGGTCGGCTCATCGGTTACAACAATCATGGCTTCTTGCGCGGCCTTCACAAAACTCACTACACCATCACCAATACCTGCTGCGGTATCGATGATTAATACATCTAATTGATCCGAAATGGAGCTAAATGCACGGATTAAACCTGCATGCTCTCTGGGATCTAGCTGTGCCATTTCTTGGGTGCCTGATGCTGCCGGAATAATCCGAATACCACCAGGACCATTAATCAGTACGTCTCGCAAACTCACATCGCCGTTTAATACATGGCTGATGTTGTTTTTTGTTGTCAGGCCTAATAGAACATCGATGTTAGCCAAACCTAAATCAGCATCTAACAACACAACTCGACGACCCATCTCAGCTAATGCGATGCTAAGATTGACCGAAACATTACTTTTACCCACGCCACCCTTACCACCTGTGACGGCGATTACTTGAACTGGATGCATCAAATACTCCCCTTACTAAAGAGCTTAGTGCAATTAGAGCAAATAGCCGCAATTTGAATGGCTATAAACAGACATTTTTCCATCACTTGAATCTCCTGTTTTCTCATAGTAGATACTCTACCTACGCCACTACCACGCACCTGCGGCCATGTTTTGCTGTATTGATACTTGCTGCTCTTGCTCTTGCTGTGCCATTCGTACCGCTTGTTTCACCAAGGATTTAGCATTGGCTGGATCAAAATCATCCGGGATCCGCTGGCCATCTGTGCTGTAAGCAAGGTCAAGTTTGCACTCTAGTAACACCGTAATGGCATCCCCTAAGCTACTGGCTTCGTCTACTTTGGTTAACACACAAGCGCTTAACTTAGCCGCTTTATAATTTTGATATACCTTGCGAAGCACACGAGAATTACTGGTAGCAGGTAACGCTAGCAAGGTATTAACTGGGGTTTTCAACTGAGCCAATTGATCTAATTGGTATTTCAACATGGGGTGCTCAGGGGTTAGACCTGCGGTATCGATTAATACCAGGTCACACTGTTCTAACTTTTTAATGCAGCCACTTAACGGGTGGTCTTGATCTGCCACTTCTACCGGTACACCTAATATTTGTCCTAGGGTACGCAGTTGATCATGTGCGGCTAAACGATAATTATCCATGGTAATTAATCCAACTTTCGCGCCTTCATGCTCTAGGGTATAACGCACGGCCATCTTTGCAATTGTGGTGGTTTTACCTGCGCCCGTTGGTCCAACCAAGGCAAAAACCCCGCCGCGCTTTAGTCGATCACTTGGGCTGATGTTAATGTGCTGTGCTAAGTCATGTAGGCTAGCCTGCCAAGTTTGCTTCTCATCAGCATGGCTTTGTACGTTTTGCAATAAACGGTGTATTAACCAATCATCAAACCCCATTTGCTCTAACCGCTGCCAAAGTTTGGCTTGTAATGCGTTAGCTGGGCTAAATTTTTTCCAAACAAAGTTATGAATTGGCTGTACTGGTGTTGAGGTACTGTTAACCAACAAATCTTTTAAATCATTTAACTCGTTGCGTACGTCCGCTAATATTTGTTGGTTTTGCTGCGTTTTTTTTGCGTTATGAGGGACAACTGTAGACTTTGAATAACCTCCATTTTCTGGCGGCTGGTACTCATACGTTGGATCTTGACGTTGTTGCTTAATTTGTTGCAATGACTCTTGTAAACCAGCTTTGCTTTTTACATTCATCGAGGCTTGCCCACTCGACAATGGCGCTTGTTCTTTTTCACGTTGACGCTTTAATGCTTCTAATTGATCTTGGAGTTTAAGCTGCTCTTCAACATCGTGACGTTCATTGGCATTTAAAAAAGGCCAAGGACTCTGATCTTGAGTTTTCATCGCTTTCTTTGCTGGTGTGTAATCGTCCTGATCATCAAAATCATCATTGTGATAAGCAGGCGTCGTTTTTTTTGCGCTAACCGGTTCGTAATTTTGAGCCACTATAATTTCCACACCACCGTTTACACGATGATTTGATAAAATGACGGCATCAGGCCCCATTTCATCACGAACCGTTTTTAACGCTTTTTGCATACTGCTGGCAGTAAAACGACGTACCTTCATAATAGTATTCTCAATTAACTAAGCCTGGCTTAGGTGTTAATCCTTTAATCACAGTTTTTATTTTTTCATTATCTAATGCAATCATGTTTGCTAAGCCCCTATGGTGGCAGCAATGGTAATTTGTTTATTGTCCGGTACTTCCTGATACGACACCACGTGTAGGGTATCCGTCACTGTACGTGAAAAGTTTGCCAACACTGGACGTAACATGCCACTGACCAATAACACAGCAGGGTTGCCTGCCATTTCTTGATTACGAGCCGCTTCTAGTAATGAGTTTTGCAGTTTCTCTGCCATGCTCGGTTCTAAAATCATGTTATCCGCGCCACCATTCTGCTGTTTACTTTGCTGAACTGTTTTGAGCAATAACTGTTCCAACGATGGCTCTAAGGTAATGACAGATAGATCATCTGCATTTCCATAGATACTTTGGATGATTAAACGTTTAAGCACCTTACGTACTTGCACGGTTAAAGCGGCGGTATCTTGACCCTCAATTTTGGTATTCGCTAAGGCTTCAGCAATGGAGCGCATATCGCGCACCGGGACACCTTCTGTTAATAAGTTTTGTAAAATGGATAATAATTGACTGAGGTTGAGCGTATTGGGGACTAACTCTTCGGCGAGTTTTGGCGATATTTTTGCGAGACGATCCAGCATTTGCTGAACCTCTTCATGACCAATTAATTCATGGGCGTGTTTTTGTAACAACTGATTTAAGTGAGTGGCCACCACTGTGCTGGAATCCACCACGGTATACCCTAGGGTCTGTGCTTGGTCTTTTTTGTATTCGTCAATCCATACGGCTTCCAAACCAAATGCTGGGTCTTTAGTGACGGTACCGTCTAACGTACCAAACACCTGACCTGGATTAATAGCCATATCTTTATCCGGCTCTATAGTCGCTTCTGCAACGGCCACGCCCATTAATAAAATTCGATACGCATTCGGCATAAGGTCGAGGTTATCGCGAATATGCACACTAGGAATCAGAAAACCCAAATCTTGAGACAGCTTACGGCGAATTCCTTTAATACGACTGAGTAACTGTCCGCCTTGATTTTTATCCACCAGAGGAATTAACCGATAACCCACTTCAAGGCCGATAATATCCACTGCTTCAACGTCATCCCAATCTACTTCCTTGCTGTCGTTACTCCCAAGCGCTTTCATCGGTTGCGAGCCAACACCGGGATGCGATGGAGAAGCACCGCTACTGCCGCCAGCCGATTTTTGTGCAGCCTGACGTGCGCTGCCACCTATCCCTTCATCGACTACATCGACTCTTTGGTCTCGTCTATAGATGTAGTAAGTGATCACGGCAGATATAGTACCTAACCCCAGAAACGCTAAATGAGGCATACCAGGAATCAAACCCATTAAAATCAAAATACCTGAAGCAACGGCTAATGCTCTAGACGAGCCAAACATTTGGTCAAAAACCTGCCCGCCCATATCTCGGTCATCATTGTTTCGCGTAACGATAATGGCGGTTGCTGTAGAAAGTAAAAGTGACGGTATTTGCGCCACTAAACCATCACCTATAGTTAATAGGGCATACACTTCAGTGGCACGAGCAAAGTCGAGATCATGCTGGGCCATACCGATAGCCAGACCACCAATGATATTAATTAACAAAATGAGCATGCCTGCCACAGCATCCCCTTTTACAAACTTACTGGCACCATCCATTGAACCGTAAAACTCAGCTTCACTAGCCACATCTTTACGACGTATTTTTGCAGCATCCGCATCAATTAATCCCGCGTTTAAATCCGCATCGATGGCCATTTGTTTACCAGGCATCGCATCCAATGTGAAACGAGCACTTACTTCAGATACTCGTCCTGCACCCTTGGTCACTACCACAAAGTTGATAATCATGAGGATTAAAAACACCACTAGACCCACGGCGTAATTACCACCCACTAATACTTCACCAAAGGACTCAATTACCTTACCAGCCGCCGCGCCCCCTTCATGACCTTCTAGCAATACCACCCGGGTCGATGCCACGTTTAACGCCAGTCGAAGCAAGGTTGCTATTAATAAAATACTGGGAAAAATAGCAAAATCTAATGGGCGCTTTGCATAAATACTGACCATCAATACCACAATGGATAATGCAATATTGAAGGTGAAAAACACATCGAGTAGGAACGTCGGCACTGGCAACGTCATCATGCCCAACAGCACCATGAGCATTACGGGAACACCTAAGTTCCCAGCCAGTAACAAGCGAGTTTGTTGCAACACGTGTTGAAAATTAATTTGTGGTAAGCTTGCGCGATTAACAGCCATTTACATCCCAACTACATTTGAAATTTTGACGCTATCGGTGTTAGTGCAAGAATATGGCCAGAAAAATCATCATATTGAATTGGCTTAACATACTTTACCTGCCCAGCTCAGCTAGCCATAACAAAAGAGAATAAGTCAGTCATGAGTGACGCCATCGAATATGCCAACATTACCGTGCCTTCAACCGTTTATGAAGCCGAGCTCGCATTGCGAGAAACACTACTGCGACGCCCTTTAGGTTTAACCTTAAGTAAGTCTGACACTGAAAATGAAGATCAACAAATTCATATCGGTGCGTTTCATCATGGGGAATTAGTTGGGTGTGTTCTGGTTGCACCGCTTGAAAATAAAACAGCTACTTTTCGAATTCGACAAATGGCGGTACAAGAAAATCATCAAGGAAAAGGCATTGGTCGCGAGTTAATATTACACGCAGAGCACGCCATTAAGCTCAACCAAGGTCGCCATATTGTGTTAGATGCACGAGTGAGCGCTCAAGGGTTTTACCAGTCGTTACAATATCAAGGGGTTTCTGACGTTTTTGTCAATAAAACCATTCCCCATATTATTATGGAAAAACATTTCTAATAACCTAAGCACGTAAATTAGGCGGTACAGGAAATATTGGCTGCTTGGGTTTGGCACCCATACCTTTGAAGTGTTGATTTAATTGATAAACATAAGCCAGCACTTGCGCAATGGCAACATATAAACCTTCAGGTATTTCCTTCCCTATTTGTGTATATGCATAAACCGAACGCGCTAATGTGGGCGCTTCAATAATAGGTACATTATGCGCCTTAGCAATTTCACGAATTTTAAGCGCCACTTCGTCCGTCCCTTTTGCTAATAACACAGGTGCCTCCATACCTTCACTATGATATTTTAATGCAACTGCATAGTGGGTTGGGTTAGTAATAATTACATCTGCGTCAGGCACATCTTGCATCATCCGGCGCTGACTCATCTCATATTGTAAGCGTCGAATACGTTGCTTAACCTCTGGTTTACCTTCTGTTTCTTTATGTTCATCTTTTATTTCTTGTAAGCTCATCTTCATTTTTTTGGTAAAATCATAAATCTGAAACGGCACATCAATTATACTGACCAGTAACGTACTAATAGCTAACGTAAGCGCCCCTAACATGACTAGATCTACGGCATGCATAATAGCTTGTCGATCCGATTCTTGATTTAAATATAAGATAGAGTTTTCAAGTGAAAAGAATAATAAAATAGTACAAAAGGCAATTACTAATACTTTAGCCCAACTCTTTAACAGCTCAACTAAACTCTTCATTCCAAACATTCGTTTCAAACCCGCCAATGGGCTAATACGACTCAACTTAGGCATTAATGACTTACCACTAAACATCCAGCCACCTAATGCAAGGGGACCTAAAATGGCAGCAATCAATAAGGTAATCATGACAGGTAAAATGACAATAATGGCCTCAAGGGCGGAGGCGCCTAAATGAATCACCATTTGATTCTCATCAAAAAGATCGCTGCGATCCAGAGTAAAGTTAAAAGAAAATATATTTTCAGCACCACTGAATATATACCCTCCGGACAACCAAAGTGATAAGGCACCTACAATTAAGACAAGGCTTGTACTGAGTTCTTTTGATCGGGGAATTTGGCCGTCATCACGCGCTTTTTGTAAGCGCTTGGCCGTGGGTTCTTCCGTTTTTTCTTGACTACTATCGCCTTCAGCCACAATAAAGTCCTATAAACCCAGCGTCATCACGCTTTATAATTACGCATGAAGTGAAATGTTTCTGACAGTAAACCAGAAAATTTATCACCATAGCCTGAAAAGGTAATCCATAAAACAATTAGACCTAACATCATGGTCACAGGAAAACCCACCGCAAAAATATTCAACTGTGGCGCCAGTCGTGCCATGACACCAAACGCAATATTCACAACTAGCATGGCTGACACAGCAGGTAATGCTAAAACAATCGCCGCACTAAACATCCATTGAGCTAATTTAGCAATCTCCATTAGTGTATTACCCGAGAGCATACCCTCTCCTACGGGGATACTAAAAAAGCTATCGGCCATCACCTCGATAGCAACCAGATGGCCATTAAGTGTAATAAATAATAAATTTACGAAAATCAAAAACCATTGTGCAACTACAGCTACGTTTACGCCATTAGAAGGATCAACCATCATGGCCATACCTAAACCTGTCTGCATAGCCACTAATTGCCCTGACATAATAAAAATATTCATTAAAATTTCTAATGCAAAACCCAAAGCAATACCAATAAATAATTGCTGACCAATAATAATCATGGTTTGTACATTTAAGGATTCGATAACAGGCATGGGCGGTAAGATAGGTGTGATAACCACCGTTGTTGCAATGGCTAAATAAAGACGAATACGCTGTGTAACCAAACGGGTCCCAAATAATGGCATCACCATAAAAAAACCAGCTATACGAGCAAAAGGCCACATATAACGGCTAACCCAACTGGATATTTCAGCGTTATCTAGATTTAAAATAAAGCCAAGGCCTGGTTCCATATCATCAACTAATTAAGTAAGGGATATTCATATACAGTGTCTGTGCATAGGTAACCAGTTTATTAATAATCCAAGGACCAAAGAATAAAACACACAGAAGTGTAATCACTAAACGAGGTAAAAAGCTTAAGGTTTGTTCATTGATTTGCGTGGCGGCCTGAAAGGTGGCAACAATCAAACCCACTATCAAACCGGGCACTAAGATAACCGCTACAATCGTAATAACAACAAATAACCCTTCTCGAAGAAAATCGCCTAAATGTTCAGGACCCATTACTTTCTCCTAATATTTTAAAAGCCATAACTAGCCGCCAAGGTACCAATCACCATGGCCCAACCATCCACGAGCACAAACAGCATTATTTTAAAAGGCAATGAAATAATAATTGGGGATAACATCATCATACCCATAGCCATCAAGACACTGGCAACTACTAAATCAATAATCAAAAATGGAATAAATAACATAAACCCCATTTGAAATGCGGTTTTTAACTCACTGGTCACAAATGCAGGAATTAAAATATGAAAAGGGGTTTCATCTGCGCTGGCTATATTTTTTTCACCTGACAGACGTACAAATAAGGTTAAATCATCTTCACGAATTTGCGCCAACATAAATTCACGCAAAGGAATACTGGCTTTTTCTAACGCCTCTAACGGCATAATTTGTTCATTAATATAAGGCTGAATCGCTGTTTCATTCATGACCTTAAATACCGGCATCATGATGAACATAGATAAAAACATAGCCAAGCCCAGCAGTATTTGGTTCGACGGCGTTTGCTGTAACCCGAGTGCCTGTCTTAATATGGCAAACACCACAATAATACGAGTAAACGACGTCATCATAATAATTAACGTTGGTAAAATAGTCAGCATCGACATGATGGCTAAAATTTGAATCGTTACTGAGTAACGACCACTGCCATCAGGCTGTGTCACCATGGTGACCGCTGGAATACCAAAGTTATTTTCTGCAACACAAAGAGAGCTGACAAAGAATAGTGAAAGTAAAGTTAACCCATGTTTAAGCATTATCTTCATGGCCAGCCTTTTCATTTTCGCACGTTTGATTTTTTTTCTGCTGAGAGAGAATGTCTTTTAATTTTTGCGAAAAGGAACCGACAGACTGGCTTTTTTCTTCAATAATAGGTTCATCAAATGTGGCTAGTGTATTAATATTACTCGCGGTCATTCCCAGTAAGATCTGTTTACCGCCAATTTCTACTAAAATGATTTTTTCTTTCACTCCCATAGGTAATACACCTAGGGTTTTCATTGGGATATTCGAGATACCATGTACGCCTTGCTTGCGTTTAATAAACCATGCAATAGCATAAATAAGCGCAACAACCACGGCTAAAGCTAGACTAACTTGGATAAGTTGATCCTGACTATTAGGAATACCTGGGCTTGCTAAAACTGGCGCGGCTTGTACCGCCGCCAAGGCTTGCGCGGAGACTAAAATCATAGCGCTACTCTTTTTATTATTTTTAGCTTACGTTTAACGTAAGCGCTGAATACGTTCGCTTTGACTAATAACGTCAGTTAAACGAATACCAAATTTATCATTTACCATTACCACTTCCCCATGAGCGATTAAGGTACCGTTTACTAATACATCTAATGGCTCCCCAGCTAAGCGATCTAACTCGATAACCGACCCCTGATTGAGCTGTAAAAGATTCCGAATGGGAATCTGTGTATTACCCACTTCCATGGAAATAACAACTGGGATATCCAGAATGACATCTAATTCTGGCGTTGTGGTGTCGAAGTTCTTTTTATCAGCTTCATCACTATCAAACTCTTCCATCGGGGCGGGCTGAACACCGTCATCATCGTCGGTTTCGCCTGCTTCTTCCATGGCCGCAGCCCACTCATCAGCCAAGCCCTCTTCTTCACCAGCGGCGTCTTCTACGCCACCGGCTACTTCATTAGCTAATGAATCTGCGTCTGGAGACCCTTCTTCACCACCTTCGATTGGCTCATCTGTTGTGTTGTCTTCGTCATCACTCATAATTGCAGTCCATCTTTGTGACTATTATTTATTCTTCGTTTTATTGGCTCTTTAATTTTTATCGCCAACGCTTCATTTGAAACACCCAATTGACCACGAAATATAGGTGTTCCATTTGCCTGCAAAATAAAATCTTCCGGCATATCAATAGGAATAACGTCCCCTGTTTTAAAAGCCGCTACTTCACGTAATGAAATCTCTCGCTGTACAATGGTTCCGTGTACCGGAACTTTGGCGTTCTGAATATCTTCTTGCAAAGAATGCACCCATCTTTCATCTACTTCATCCACATCGGACTGTACGCCGGCATCCAACACTTCGCGAATGGGTTCGATCATAGAATATGGCAGTGCTACATGTAGGTCGCCGCCACCGCCATCCAGTTCTATATGAAAAGAACTGACAACTACGACTTCACTCGGACTTACAATATTAGCCATGGCAGGGTTTACTTCACTGCCATAATATTCAAATTCTAAAGGCAGCACGGCATGCCATGCTTCTTTCATATCCTTGAAGACTTGACTTAAAATTAACTGCACGACTCGTAATTCTGTGGGTGTGAATTCACGACCTTCTATTTTTGCGTGACGCCCATCACCACCAAAAAAGTTATCCACTAATTTAAATACTAATTTAGCGTCAAAGATAAATAAGGCTGTCCCTCTAAGAGGCCGAGCTTTCACCATATTTAAGGAGGTAGGTACATAAAGCGTGTGAATATATTCACCAAACTTCATGATTTGTATGCCACCACTTGCTACGTCAGCACTGCGACGTAAAAAATTAAACATACTGATGCGGGTATAACGGGCAAATCGCTCGTTAATCATTTCCAGTGTGGGCATACGCCCACGAACGATTCGATCCTGACTGGAGAGATCGTAGGATTTGACCCCTTGAGCATCTCCCGGATCTTCCGGTTCTATGTCGCCATCATCAACCCCGTGTAACAGAGCATCAATTTCGTCTTGACTTAACAGATCTTGCACGAGTCAACGACCCTCTAAAACCAACTAAAAATAAATATGGCAAACATTACTGCATGACATAATTGGTAAATAATATTTGCTCTAAACCGTCTTGAATGCCGGTTTCTTGTGTCAACAAACGCTGAATTTCTGTTTGTAGTTTTATGCGAATATCCGCTCTGCCTTCTGCTGTACGTAAGTACTCATAAGATTGCTGGCTTAATAACGTAATTATGGCACTGCGAATCATGGGGCTGTGCATTTCTAATGCTTCTGCAATACCCGCATTTCGCGTCATCGCTTCCATATAAATTTGTAAATAACGCTGACGAGTGCCAACTTGATAATTCACAATGAACTCAGGCTTTAATTTAATATAAATAGCGGGGCCTAAACTTGAGGCTGAAGCGTCTTCTTCCGCTACCGCTTCCTCTGATACCTCTTCCGCAGGTGCATCGTCACCACCCATCAATATAAGTGCGGCTGCCACACCAATGGCAACTACTAATACGACTGCAACAATAATAATGATGAGCTTCTTGTTACTTTTCGGTTCAACTGATGTATCCAGTTGCAGTTCTTTTTCAGTTGCCATACGTCACCTTTTTGATTCTTTAATCCAAGCTGCAAGCCTTATGCCACGAACACAGGCTAGCAACTAAGCTTATTCCGCCAATAAATATGCGGAAGCTAATCTTAAGTGTAGACAAAAACCGAAAAGAAGAGAGGTGCCATCAGTGCTTGATGGCTTACTGTATAAGGGTTTGAGGGTTAACTAGGCAAAATAATCCACTAAGGAATCGCTTTCAAATGCAGTCATACTATCTTCATCGATAAAATCTGAATCAGTCAAGTTTCCATCTCCCCCCATTTCGCCCGCCAATGTTTCGTCTTGACCTTGGCCTCCTTGCTGAGCACCTTGCTCGGAAACATTAACATCCGCCAAGTTAATGCCTTGCTGTTCAAGTAACTCTCGCAGTCTTGGCGTTTGAGATTCAAGAGCATCACGTACCAATGCGTTATTACTGCCAAACGACACACTCACTTGATCATGCTGCACTTTAATTTTTACTTCCAAAGCACCCAGCTCTGGTGGGTCTAATTGTATCCGTGCGCTCTGCACACTTTCACTGGCCATGATGCTGATGCGTTTGGCGACTTGATCATTCCACTGAGGATGTTGTGGTGGAATATCCATTTTATTAAACGCAGCAGATGACTTTTCACTTGCTTGGGCTTGATTTGTCACACTTTGCTCTAACGCCATGGACTTAGTGGTTTGCGAATCTTTCAACATTCCTGGTGTAATATCTGACACGCCTGCTTTTATATCTTGAGGTGACTGCCCTTCAATAGGCTGCGCTAGTGTTGCTGTTGCTGTTAACTCTTTTGCTGTTGTTAACGTCTTAGGCGCTTCATGAATAGATATTGTTTCAGCATCCAAACCTTCTAGGCTCGCCTCATCTGTCACAGCATCCATGCCTAATTCATCTAGATTGAGCATCTTGTTAGCTTGTGCATTCATAGCCGTAGTAGGACTCACCGCTTGCTCAGTTGGAGCCACTACCTTCGCGGCATTAGCTTGCAACTGTGTATCCACTCCAACACTTATGGTTTTATTGAGTGCCGTATTATTTCCTGCCTCAATTTGTCCTTTTGTATCACCATCCTCTGTTAACTCCGTACCTGCTAAGCCATCTTGAGGCTTGCCTGCCGGTTGAACATGAGGCTGGGCACGGCGCAAGCTTTCAAGATATTGCAAACCTTCAGGTGGGTCAGTTTCAGCTGTTTGAGTAATGGGTGTTTGTAATGGTTGTGTATAAAGCACATCAGAACTATTGGCCCCCTCATTTGCAATATTGACAGCATGCTCTAAAGCCAAAGGACCAATAAAATCGGGATCCACTGTCTCTATACTACTTTCAACAGGTTGTAACTCTTGAGGCAAATAAGCGGCAAACTCTTGCCCTGTCGGCAAAGGCGATAACTCACTTGCCATTTGCAGTTGCTGAAAAAAACTTAAGCCATTTTCAGCCTGATCTAAATCAGCCGTAGGAGAGATAACCCCTTGAAGAGGGCTCAATGCCCCGCTTTTACTGGGCATACCCTGTGACAAAGGACTGGTTTGAGTAGCTTGTGTGCTAGGCGCGATAAGGGCGAATAAAGGTGACGCTGGCATAATAAAACCCAAATGATTCTTAGATATTGGGAAATTGCAATGCTTAGGCCAATTTTGAAAAGACTACTTTAATTGTTGTAATTCAGCCTTAACAAGGGTGAATTCTTCTTGTATTTTTTCGAAGGTATAAGGGACACTATCCAGTTCTTGAGCTCGACCAGCATCTTCTACTTTTTTAAACAATGCAGATAACGCTTCAGCACAAATGTTAGCGCTAGAGCCTTTTAAACTGTGAGCGACTTCGGCTACTTGATGGCAGTCATTGGCATTAATGGCTTTTTTCAATGCTTTGAATTTATTGTCACTGTCTTGAAGGTATGTCAGAACAAGGTCGTTGAACCCTTCTTCCATGACATCTTTCAGTTCTTGTATTTGCGCCATATTCAAATGCGACATGGTGCTTACTCCTCAAATTGGGTTTGCCAAGACAGGCAAACCTTAACTTTATTACCCTTTTCAAGGTAAGTAAGACTATCGCATAAACTGTATATCAGTGGAATACCTCGGCCGCAGTAGGCAATATTTTTATCCGAATCGGGACTTATATGGCTATAATCAAACCCCTCTCCGCTGTCTTCAACCGTAATGGTTAATTTTCCACCATCTGCCGTAGGTCGTAAATCGAATTCGAATTTTACAAACGCATCGCTTAATACCTTTAATGCATCACTTCGTAATCGATAATATTCAGAAAATCCTTCAGCACTATTTTTAAGTTCTGAACTTAATCCTAAAACACCATGTTCAAGTGCGTTAGAGAACAACTCAGCCATTAATGTATACAATTGCCCGCTTAAATTACGTAAAGCTGGCACATCATTTAAAATATTAAGCATGACAGGTAGCGGATTAAACGAGCGCAAGGTGTTATCTCGTAGGGTATACGTCATGCTCCAGTTAGTTGGTCCTGTGATCGCGCCACTGGATAAATCAATATCCACCTTGCCAATAACTGACTCTTCAACCATAGATAGCTCAAGTAACGTGGTATCGTCATCACGGCCACTTTCGCCTACAAACTCATTGACATCATTGATTATTTTATCGAAATATTGATCGCTGTCTTTATGCTCAAAAATTGAAAAAAGCCTGTCTTCACCAAATAATTCACTGTCTGCATTACGCGCTTCTATAATGCCATCCGACCACATATAAAATTTATCACCAGGCAGAAAATCAAATACTTTTGTTTCAGCATCAAATGCTTGCGACGACAATACGCCTAGTGGCAAATGACTCGATTTAACTCGTTCAATCGTACCAGTGGACTGTTGGTATAAACCAAAATCAGGTAAACCACCCATCCATACTTCTAATTCTTTTCGCCTAAAACTTAAGTTCACCATGCAAGTACAGCAAAAATAACCAACCGGTAATATTCTTTTAAGCTTAAGATTTATTTCACGAAGAATATCGGCCATTAAAAAACCTTTGGCCGTCATTCCATAGAAGATTTCAGCTAATGGCATGGCGCCAATCGCTGCCGGTAAACCGTGACCGGTAAAGTCACCTAATAATATATGAATGCTACCAGAAGGTTTTCGCGCGGCCAGCAATACATCACCATTGAAAATCGAGAAGGGTGATAGTAAATGTTTGATATTCGGTAAATCTAAACAGCCACTGTGCGCCACATTATCATAAACAGCCCTAGCGACTTGTTGTTCATGGCGCATGTGATCATTATTTTCGCGAATAACGTCTCGTTGCTTTTGCAGAGTGTTATGCATTTTTAGCATTCGACTAAAAGCATTTATTTTGGCTTGTAATATTATTTTATTGTACGGCTTAGACATGAAATCATCGCCACCGCTTTCTAAGCATGTCGCTAAATCAGATGCTTCTTGAAGGGAGGTTAAGAAGATAATAGGAACCATATCTTCACCGGCAAGCGCTTTAATGGCTTTCGCGGCTTGCTGCCCATTGAGATTAGGCATTATTACATCAAGTAATATAATGTCGGGTTTTTGCTGTATATACTGCTCTATGGCTTCATTGCCATCAGCAGCCTCACATACTAGATGCCCCATTTTCCTCACAATGGCGCATAGTATCATTCGGTCAGACTGATTATCATCCGCTATGAGTATATTCAGTGGCTTTTCATCCATAGCCGACCTCAATTTTCACCATTTATTCGATGGTAAAAAGTTGTTCGAAGTTTGATATCGTCAATATTTTCTTCACATCGGCATTACATCGAGTAATCCGAACATTAGCACTTTCACCACCAGCGTGGTCACGTAATAGTAAGAGCATGCCTAAAGCCGAGCTGTCTAAATACGTGGCTTTGGACATATCTATAGTATATTGAGTAACGCTCGCTCCTGCTTCTTCATAAGCATCACGAAACTCTTGATGGGCACTGAAGTCGAAACGTCCCTCTACGGCAACGGTTAATTCATCGCCTTTAACTGAAGCATTTATCGGCATGTCAAACCTCTTATCCCTGTCATAGTAAAACTGCACTTAATTGAGCATAGTAGAAAAAAATGAGTTAGTAATGTTTCAAACATTATTTTACTGTTTCGCCACAATAGTCCAGATATGGCTCAAATGGTTGAGCCTAAACTCGAAGTACAATGGCCTTCCTCACTCATATCCAATCATGTTATATGTTTATCGATACCTAATAATTTGACTGTCATCATTACTTGCTCTGATGGATTTGGCCACGCAAGATTATGATTATCTTTGGCTAATGTTTGATGAAATTCAAGAAGACGTTGCAACGTTGGAGTATCAACTTTCTCGATATTGGATAACGGCAGGTCTGGCTCAAATAAGCGTGTCATTTGCCTATATTGATTCTCTGCTTTAGTCATGGCAGAACGAGTAGCTAAATCGGTTTTTTCCATATCCATTACAACCAATCAATCATTTATATCTAAGGTTAGACGCTAAAATACAGGCTGTAGGACGATTAGACGAAATTTTTTCAATTAATAATCATGAGTTATTAAGACGATGAAGTTGTGCGCCAATTTCATCTAAAAACTTTTGCAGCTGTTGGTTTTCTGACGCGCTAGCTTGATCATTAAGACGGGTTTCTAACTTTTCATAACTTTTTAATTTTTGATTTAAAGTTTGGTAAATAGCTCGAGCTTTGGCGAGCTGTTCTTTGAGTTGATAAATATGATTATTTTGCTGCGCAATAGCATCGTCAATTTGATGCATGAAGGATTCAAATTGTTGTATCTGTAAACCAGATACTTGAACACTGGCTTGTGTCTGAAAATTTTCACGATAATCTTGTTGATAACCTAATAGCGTATTACTTTTCTCTTCTTCGCTGGATAATTTTTGTTGTAAAGCTCCTATATATGACAGAGCTTCATTCACCCCGTTTTGTGCAATTTGAACCAAGGGTGCTAAACGTTTTGCCCGTTCACGACTCATGAGGCTACAGTCGCACCTTGTGGCTGCGCGGTGCGACCAAGGGCTTCATTTAAAATCATACTTAAGCCTTCCATACTTTCTTCAAGCGTAATAGCCTGATCAATATCTTGTGCTAAATACGCTTTCATCACTGGGTTTAAACGCACGGCTAAATCCAATTCAGGGTTACTACCTGGGTTATAAGCCCCCACGCTGATCAAATCTTTATTTTGTTGATATAAGCTGTACAGATATTTAAATTTTTGCGCGGCCTTTAAAGTGGGAGGACTCACAATTTGCGGCATGGCTCGACTAATAGAGGCTTCCACATCGATGGCTGGATACTGCCCTTCTTCGGCTAAACGTCGGCTTAATACAACATGACCGTCTAAAATTGCACGGGCAGAATCCGCAATGGGATCTTGAAGATCATCCCCTTCGGTCAATACTGTATAAAATGCCGTGATAGAACCGCCCCCTGGAGGACCATTACCTGTGCGCTCAACTAACTTAGGAATTTTAGCAAACACCGATGGCGGATAACCTTTTGTTGCCGGAGGCTCACCTACAGCTAGTGCTATTTCACGTTGCGCTTGGCCATAGCGAGTCAGGCTATCCATTAATAATAAAACGTCTTTACCTTCATCACGAAAATATTCTGCAATGGCGGTACTTAACGACGCCGCTCGCATGCGCATGATTGGGCTATCATCGGCCGGACTTGCAACCACTACCGCTCGTTTTAATCCTTCTTCACCTAGAATATCTTGAATAAATTCTTGTACTTCTCGACCCCGTTCCCCCACTAAGCCAACGACTACAATATCGGCAGACGTAAATCGTGTCATCATGCCTAGCAGCACACTTTTACCTACACCAGAGCCTGCAAATAAACCCATGCGTTGGCCACGACCCACTGTGAGTAGTGCATTAATCGCTCGAATGCCCACATCCATGGTTTCACGAATAGGCGCTCGGCTCATAGGGTTTATGATCTTTCCTTCTAACGTAATAAATTCATTACTGACAATCTCACCTAGTCCATCCAGCGGCTGCCCAGCTCCATTCAAGACGCGTCCAAGTAAGCCAAAACCTGCTGGTATTTGATCTCCATCTAAAATAGGAGTGACTTTTGCGCCCGGTGATAAACCCTGTACAGGTTCAATGGGCATTAAGAAAAATCGTTCTTGATCGAAGCCCACTACCTCTGCTTCGATCGTATCTTTACCCTGCTCAACCAAGCAACGATCACCTACCTTGACCTTGCAACCAATAGCTTCCATGGTAAGGCCAACCATGCGTGTTAATCGCCCTGAAACTAAAGGTTCACACTGATAATCACTGTGCTCTTTTAACCAGCGAATGGTTTTAAGACTCATGAGAATCATCCTCAGGTGAATCATTGTAAGTGGAAGGAGTCTCGTTTGGTGTCAGTGCTTCATCTTGAGGTTGATCGTCCTCTGACGCTGGTACGTTTTCTTTAGTGTTTAACTCAGATGTTTTTTCAACCGTATTACTGGTTATATTTTCTGACGACTCTGACTGAGTATTTTGTGGGTCAGAAATCAAGCTTGATTCTTCCGTACTGAACGCAGGTTGAACATCATCTTCTTCATCATTTAAGGATAATTTCAACTGATGTCGATATTGTTTTTCAATGTTGGCCCAACGGCTACTTAATGTGAAATCCACTGTGCTATATCGAGTGTGGACACGACAACCACCTGCTTCAATATCATCTGAACCATGAGCCACACCATCAAAATCCCCTTGCTCAATAGCCGCTTCAATAAATGCAAGATCTTGTGGGTTGACTTCAATTTTTAATTCGCCGCTGTCTAATGGCAAAGCATCAAGGGATTTTTCTACAAGCGCTATGATGTGTTCGCTACCTTGACTTAGTTCTTCGGTGATAACGGCTTTTGCAATCGCCAAAATAATATCAGGCAGGTTCACATGGAGCTCTTGCTTTTGCTGAACCATTTGTTGCTCAATGGATTCCAGCATGGTTTCTAATTGCTTAGAGTGTTTTTCATTTTCTTTACTGCCATTTTCAAATGCCTGCTTTTCACCTTGTTCAAAGCCGCTATCAAAACCCAACTTACGGCCTTCTTCTTGACCTCGTTTTAATCCTTCTTGATAGCCTTCTTCATGACCCAGCTTTTCGCCTTTCTGACGACCTTCAACTAAACCCTGTTCAAGACCTTCATTGCAGGCTTCTTGACGAATGACTTCTAACTGCTCTGCGGTGAACGGCTCAACTTCTAGCTCTTCATCCTCAACTAGTACTTCTTCATCATCCTCAACATGCTCTTCATTGTGAACTAGGTGATTAGGCTCCGTCCAATACGGAAGATTCCAGCGTTTCGAATCTTTCACTTCATTAGCTGGTATACGCTCACGGCGTTCGGTCATGGTTACTGCACTCTAGAAAAACAATTTCATTTAAATATGGCAGCCTAAGCTAAACCATCTGCTCGCCACCTGCACCACCCAGTACAATTTCACCCGCATCGGCCATTCGACGTGCAATGGTAAGGACTTCTTTTTGTGCGCCTTCCACTTCACTCACTTTAACCGGCCCTTTCGCTTCTAAATCGTCACGTAGCAATTCTGCAGCTCGTTTCGACATGTTGCGGAAAATTTTCTCTTTAAGATCTTCATCTGCACCTTTCAATGCAATGGTTAGTAGATCACCTGATACTTCTCGTAGTAAGGCTTGAATGCCTCGGTCATCCACTTCGTTGAGATTCTCAAATACAAACATAAGATCTTGAATTTGTATGCCCAACTCTTCATCCACTTCTTTAATCTGATCAAGTAGCTCGCCACTTAAGGTGCTATCTAGGTTATTAATAATACCTGCGGATACTTTCACACCACCCATTGCCGTGGTTTGCTGACCTTGATTACCCGAGAATTGTTTCTCAAGAATATCATTGAGTTCTTGCAGTGCGGCTGGTTGCACTGCTTGCAATGAGGCAACACGCATCATGATATCTAAGCGTACTTTTTCATCAAAGTTATACAAAATTTCAGCCGCTTGATCGCTCTCTAAATACGCAATAACAATAGCTTGTATTTGTGGATGCTCATGACGGATGACGTCTGCCACCGCTCGACTTTCCATCCATTTTAAGGTGTCTAAACCTGTGGTATTACCTCCTAACAAAATACGATCAATTAGACCGCCCGCCTTATCAGCCCCCAGTGCTTGGGTGAGCATATTACGGATGTATTCATCCGCGCCTAAACCAAGGCCCGTTTGCCCTGATAAGCTATCGAGAAATTCGGCCACCACCCCTTCGACTTGGGATTGCGTAATATCTTTCAACTGGGCCATTGTTGCACCGACGGCCTGCACTTCTTTTGGCCCTAGATGCTTAAGTAATTCTGCCGCATCTTTTTCACCTAAGCTCATTAACAAAATAGCGGCACGCTGCTTGTGATCTAAGCTAGCAAGCTCACCTTTAGGTGCAGGCACCGGTGGTTGTGCTTGCTCCGGATTTGGATTTTTATCATCCTTCGGCATTGTTCACCCATTTCTTAAATGCTTGCGCCACCCTAGCAGGGTCTTCTGCTATGAGACCTTTAAGTGCATCCAACTGACGCTCGAAACCTTCGCTGGCCCCTGGGAGTAAGAATTCATCAGCACCCGCTAATGTCACCTTATCATCACCAAAGAGGTCATCACCATTACCAAGCTCGTCCAATTCTCCTTCGATTTCTGCATTCTCGTCCATTTTGCCACGTTCGATAAGGTTGCGAACAATGGGACGAATCACACCAAAAATCACGATCAATAAGAACAGACCAGCCAGTACTTGTTTAACAATTTCCCAGAACCAAGGCTGACGCCAGAAATCGGGCTCACCTAGTTCTTGTGGTCCCCCTAAGAAGGCACTGTTGATCACACTAACACTGTCTCCACGGGCGGCACTAAAGCCCACTGAATCTTTCACTAATAGCTCAAGGCGAGTTAATTCTTCTGCGGTCCAGGTGACCGTTTCAGTGACACCGGTTTCCGGATTTACCCTAGAGCGATCATTCACGGCAACAGACACGGTTACTCGGCGCACTTGACCTACCTGATGCTGAGTATGGCTCAAAGTTCGGTCAACTTCATAGTTGCGTGTTGCTTCACTACGACGTTCAATGGGTTGAGGCTTAGGTTCGCCGTCTGCACCAACCTCCTCTGGCACCTCTGCAGCCCCCGGCGGCTGGTTTGATAATGCTCCAGGCACACCACCGTCAACCTTGTTTAGACTTTCTTCATCTAAGGTCTGCTCGCTACGTAAAGCGATTAAATCTGGGTTATAAAGCTCTTGTGTCTGCTCTACTGAGGTGAAATCTAAATCGGCAGTGACTTCTGCTTGGAAATTCTCAGCGCCTAGAACGGGCTCTAAAATTCGTTGTACACGCTGATTTAGATTGTCTTCAAGCTTGCGCGTAAATTCGTATTGCTTAGCGGCCAATAGATCCCCTGAATTCTTGTCATCTTTACTAAGCAGGTTACCTTTTTGGTCCACGAGTGTGACGTTTTCAACGGGTAACTCAGGGATACTGCTGGCCACTAAGTTAATAATTGCTTCTGCTTGGTCCCTTTTAAGACCTTTGCCACCGTAGATTTCTAAAAATACCGACGCTCTGGGCTCACGATCATCGCGAACAAATACAGATTGCTTAGGTAACGCTAAATGGACCCGCGCATTACGCACACTTTGCAAGCTAGAAATAGTTCGAGCTAACTCGCCTTCTAAACCACGCCGATAACGCGCACTTTCTATGAATTGACTTGTACCTAACCCTTGCTCTCTATCTAATAATTCTAACCCGACGGTGTCATCCACTTCAGCCAACACTGGGGCTAGGGCAAGACGGGCTTCATGAATATTGGCTTCGGGAACAGTAACAATACCGGTAGTGGGATTAATACGATAATCGATACCGGTTTGATCTAATATGGAGAGAATTTCTTTAGCATTAAAATCTTCAAGGTTACTAATCAGTGCGCGGTATTGTGTTTCTTGTGACCAGATCACCACCCCAATACCCAATGCGAGCAAACCTGCAAAACCCATTAAAAGTGCTACTTGACGCACAATTGTGAGCTTATTAAAGCCCATCATAATAGGGTTTATTTCACTGGCATCCATGGCCTCTGGCAGAGTGTCATTAAAACTATCTGCAGACTCTCCGACATTAGGATCAGATTCTGATGGGAAATTCTCCCCTGTTTCTGCCGGTACGTTGTCTGTGGCCATGTTGAGGTAACCCTAACTACGGTTGTCTAAAATTTAAAAAAGATGCGGAATAAATTGCCTAGACAGGCATATTCATAATGTCTTGGTAGGCATCTACTAATTTGTTACGCACTTCTTTCATAGCATCAAATGATACACTGGCTTTTTGCGCCGCAATCATAACTTCAGGTAAATCCACCATAGGATCACCTTTTTCAAAACGCGTACGCAACTCGGAACTTTTCATTTGCTGATCGTTTACATTGTTAATAGCATTACCAAACATGGTTCTAAAATCAGGTACATTGGGATCCGCCTGAATGTTTGGATAATTTGCACTTTGCTCTTGCAGCTTATCCACTTCTTCGGTTAATCGGTCCGCAGCGGATTGCTCTACCTGATTCGGCTCTTGTATTTGAGAGCGAACCTGACGCAATTGGGATAGGACACTGTTAATGTCTGCTCTATCAACCATATTTCACCTCATTACGTTGTCTGCCAAAAAAATGCCATCCGTTGGCAGCTTCCCTGCCTTAACGTCCTTGTTAGACGTCTTCCTGACATTTTTTCCATTCGTTTGTGTTAATTGCATAACGCAGGCCAATTAAGTACAAAGTGGTATCTTTTCTACATCATTAAATTGGATTGAATATCGATGCCTTGATCACGCATTTGTGCCATCTTATAACGCAGCGTTCGCGGACTAATACCTAACTTCTCTGCCGCACGCTTTTTATTTTTTTCATGTTTGAGTGCATCTAAAATCAAGGTGTATTCACGCTGTTTTAAATTATCGCCTAAGCCATCCGCAGGCTGAGATGGCGCAGCCATTTCAGCGGACACCGGCATATCTAAACCTTGAAATGGATTCGCCGATTGCTCTGGTACATCTACCTCTAAATTCAAAACGATGTCACTTGCGGTAATGCTATGGCCTGATTGAATAATCAAGGCGCGCTGAATAACATTATCTAACTCTCGAACATTGCCAGGCCAGCTATACAGCTGCAATTTTTTCTGTGCACTTTCATCAAAAATAAGTGCCGATTTATTTTGTTTTTTACAGTGCTTATGCAGAAGTCGTTCTGCAATTGGCAGTAAATCTTGTGGACGTTGACGTAAAGATTTCCACTGCAACGGAAACACACTCAAGCGATAGTACAAATCTTCACGGAATTTTTTCTCATTAACATATTCCATTAAATTACGGTTTGTCGTTGCTAAAATACGCACATCTAGCTGAATGGTTTTACGACCGCCTAAACGCTCTACTTCACGCTCTTGTAAGACTCTTAATAGCTTTGCTTGCAGCCCTACTTCCATCTCACTTATTTCATCCAGTAATAAGGTTCCCCCTTGAGCTTGCTCGAATTTACCAGGCATGCTTGCATAAGCACCTGTAAACGCGCCTTTCTCATATCCAAACAAGGTAGATTCAAGCATATTCTCAGGTATTGCCGCACAATTAATGGCGATAAATGGACCATCCTTACGCGGGCTATTTTGATGAATATAACGAGCCAATACTTCTTTACCTGTACCGCTTTCACCACTTATCAATACAGTGGCTTCACTGCTGGCGACTTGCTGGGCTAACTTAAGTAATGCGCGACTTGAAGGCTCCTGCGCAACGGGATCATTACTCTTAGTTTGATCACTTGATTGATGACGAAATTGATTAACCGTTTCAACCAACACATTCACTTCAAATGGTTTAACTAAGTAATCCATGGCTCCTTGCTGAATAGCCTGTACTGCTTTTTCAACTTCACCAAAAGCAGTCATCAACACCACAGGAATAGCAGGATATTGACTTTTAACATGATTGAGTAAATCAAAACCTGATAATACTCCCATGCTGATATCCGATAAAATCATGTCCACTGATTGTTTTTTCAAAAACACAATGGCATCTTCAGCACTACTGGCTTCAAATGTTTGTATTTTTTGTAATTGCAAAGTATCCACTATGGCCTCTCGCAATTGACTATCATCTTCAACGATTAACATTTTAAAATGATTCACTGTCCATCTCCTTATTGACTGCTTGATGGCTAATTGGCAACGACATAACAAAACAGGCGCCACCTTGTTTTTGATTAAAAAAGCTTAATTTTCCGTAGTGTGCTCGTACCACTGCATTGACCACAGGTAATCCTAGGCCTGTGCCATTACTTTTTGTGGTGTAGAACGGCTCTGTGATTTTTTCTTTGGCATTAGCGTTCAGGCCTGGTCCGTTATCGCATACCGCTATGGTTAAATAATTATTTTGCTGGCTGATGTGGACATGGATTTTTGCTTGGGGGACGTGCTCTTCAGCCGCTTCAATACCATTTGATATAAGATTTTGAATGGCGCCAATTAGACTTTCTTGATGACACTGAATGTGACCTTCTGCATACACACTGCTAATCTCAATTTCAGCCTGATACTGTTTATGCAGGATATTTTTCGACTCACAAATCAATTTTAGTAAGTCATCTTGTTTTAAACGCTTATTAAGCGGCGCACTACCACGAGCAAATATCAACATATCGCGAACTTGCGCTTCTATGTTTTTTAATTGACGTCCCAATTTTTTTGAGAATTTAATACGGGTTTGTGCATCAAGCTCATCGCTAGCCAAATGCTGGCTATATAACATGGCGCCGGATAGAGGGGTTCTTACTTGATGAGCAAGACTGGCCACCATTTTTCCCATTGCCATTAAACGTTGATGTCTTGCTAGCTTGGCTTGTAAGTCACGTGTTTCTGTTTGGTCTGTCATCAATACGATTTGACCAGGTTCATTTTCTAAACCTGATGTTTGAATACTTAAGCGTCGTCCATTAATTAAAGAGACTTCATGACCATCATCTTCTCTTGGACGAAAGTATTGACTGATCACATCGCGCCATAGTTGACCCTGCAAGCCAGTGTGATTCAACATGGCATGGGCAGCACGATTACTTTCTTGAACGCGACCATTACCATCCAACACCACAACACCACCAGGTAATAGCTGAAGTAGGCTGTGCAAGCGATCTGCCAAACGTTCTTTTTCTTTTAATTCTTTCATACGAGCGGCACTGACTTCAGCTAACTCACCCGATAAAACATGCACCTGACTTTCTAATTTACTATAACTGTCAGTGAGCTGTTCCGACATTTGATTAAACAGTTCAAATGCTTGACGCAACCCTTCTTTGGGTTGGATCTCCTGAGGACTCTCAATATAAGACGCCATATACTCCACACCTAAACCCTATAATGAAGCCAAATAAATGACTAAAACGTTTTACTATAGTGGTATTGGCAATTTGCGTGCCGCATCACATTTTTATAATGACGCAATATATAGCGATGGTTATTTTGATATTAAGGGTATTAAAAATACATGAATGAATGGATAAGGTGAGCTCAATTCGATTTAAAAAATAATATAGCAGACATAAAAAAAGCCCTTACGGGCTTTTTTTATCAATCATTTAATTTTAACTAATCGTCAAACTCTTCTGCGTGTTCTTTTTCTTTACGCTGTAAACCGTATTTACGCATTTTTTCAACTAATGTTGTCCGACGGATTCTTAACTTCTCTGCCGCTCTGGCTACTACACCACATGCGTCATCCAGTGCTTGCTGAATAAGTGAACGTTCAAGGTTTGTTAAATAATCTTTCAAGTCGATGCCATTTACAGGTAATAATGCTGGCGTATCCAAGCCCACTAAGCCTGGCTCACTTGGCAACATAACCGGCTCTTGCATCCGAGTTTCGTCTTCATCCCCTTCATCAACATGACGGAATTTTTTCGGAAGCTCAGGCACGCCAATCACACCGTATGGATGCAAAATAGCTAAGCGTTCAACCAAGTTTGCTAATTCACGTACGTTACCATGCCAATCATGGCGGCACAGGGACATAATCGCTGCGCTATTAAAACGAATAGAACCTCGTTTTTCGTTTTCCATACGAGATATCAGCTCATTTAATAACAAGGGAATATCTTCACGACGATCTCGTAAGGAAGGCACTTCAACAGGAAATACGTTTAAACGATAATACAAATCTTCACGGAAAGTTTCTTCAGCAACCATAGCTTCAAGATTTTTATGGGTTGCAGCAATGATGCGCACATTAGTATGTAAGGTTTTGGTTCCACCCACTCGCTCGTATGTACGCTCTTGTAAAACTCTTAATAGTTTCACTTGCATATTAAGGGGCAGATCACCTATTTCATCTAAGAAAAGTGTACCACCTTCGGCCATTTCAAAACGGCCACTACGGGTGGTAATCGCACCGGTAAAGGCGCCTTTTTCGTGACCAAATAATTCACTTTCAATTAATTCGTTAGGTATCGCACCACAATTGACGGGAACAAAAGGGCCATCACGACGACCACTATGATAATGTAAGTTACGTGCCACCACTTCTTTACCCGTGCCACTTTCACCTGTAATCAAAACAGTGACGCTTTTATCCGCCACTTGGTGCATCAGTTCACGTACGTATTGAATTTGACGACTGGTGCCCACTAAAGAGCGAAATAATTGAACGGGGCGACGCTCACCACGCACACGATTATGAGCAAAGTGCTCACGATAAATCTGTGCTCTGTGCAAGCTGTCTAATAATTTATTATAACTTGGAGGCATGCTCACTTGAGCAATAATCGAACGACGGACATCATCAGGTAAGTCGGCGGGTAAATCTTCATCACCCACATAAATCATGGGCATACCTTTATCCCACTCATTAATTTCACTGAGTAATGTATCAAGAGAAGATTTCTCAGAGCTCCCAACAATAAAGGCAACTATATTAGATGCATCACCACTTTTGGTTGCTACATCACGCCAATTTGAGGTGCTACTGTTAAATGATTCTTCGCCTAAAAAATCAAGCAATACTTGCATGTCATGCTGACGCTGCTCGTTATCATCCACCAACAGGACTTTAATTTCTCGCCACATGGTGCACCTTTACCCCGATTTTTATTGTCATCATTTAGTCACTAACTCGCCGTTAATTTGACTAGTTCATTCTAGTTAAGTTGATGAGGACGTTGCGGTCAAATAAATGACGATAAAAATTTTATTGTTATTATTTACAAGAAAATGAATGTTTTTCTGTCATTCACCTTGCATTGTCTTATTAGTGACAAAAAAAATGTGACCTGTAAACCATTTTTTTCAAAAAGTTCAAAAAGAATTTACGCTAATTGATTGTTTTTTAACTATTTAATTCCTACACGCTATATTTCACGGGGATTTTAAGCAAAAAGGCCTTGACGGCCTTTTTGTTTATTTTGGCGATAATAACCTAAACCGATAAATGGTTTTTCGTTGGTTTCGGTTCTAATTTGCCTTGTCCTTTCATATCTTCGTAGCTCCCACGAATCCCTTCCCAGCCAGATTTCACTTCAGACAACAAGCCCATGACTTCATTGATGATGTCCATATCATTCTTTGTATTCGCTTCGAATAAGCGGCGAGTCATGTAATCGTATAAACGCTCTAAGTTATCACTGATCTCACCACCGCGTTCGTGATCTAATGATTCTTGTAACGCACAAACAATGTCAATCGCTCGACCTATTTTTTCATTTTTAGCAGCAAAATCCTTCTTTTCTATATAGCTTTTAGCCATAGATAATCGAGTTAATGCACCTTCCAACAATAGCTGAATCAATTTATGCGGGTCTGCTTCCATGACTTCCGTTTGCAAGCTGACCTGACTGTATTCCTTTGCGCCTTTTGTATACATACTTATAACCCTCAATTACTACATAAAGGTAAGCGGCCTCGATTTCGATATCTTTAACAATTAATTTAATTACCAATGGTCAGCCTACGCCGATCTGACGCTTTGAACATCTAAAGCGGCAATAGACTTCCTCTTTTATCCGCTTCTGTACATTTGATCGTTCATTTAAGTTATTGTTTTAAAAGGGTTTTTACTACTGGCATAGCCTGTGCTTATAAGGAACCATCATAGCAATCGCTGTTATCGTAGCGAAAGGATTTACCCATGGCTCTTAGCAACAGTGCAAATCCAAAGCAGGATAAGCTTAGCCGCAAAAAATTAAGCTTAATGAGCGAGCTTAAGAAGCAAGCATTCCTGATATTTGATGAAACACAAAATAATCATGATTATAAGGTCCGTCAAAACGCCCTTAAAGGCGCCAAGACTTTAATCGCTCAAGCTCTTGATATATCACCCCTTGATGGTGATTGTTTGAATTTATTGTCACGTATTGAGCTGGAATCTGGTTATTTTCATAAAGCCCAGCGAGCTATCGAACAAGCATTAGCTGAACATCCTGAAAATGCAGGTTTTTGGTACAGTGCAGGTCACGTGGCACTAGCACTTAATAATTTTAATGAAGCGGAACAATCGTTCAAGCAAGCAATATCTCTGGCACCCAACCAAACTCGTGCAGAAGTCAGTCTCGCTTACACCTTGCTTGAGCAAGGGCGTAAAGTTGAAGCGTTTCAATTGTATCGCCAATTAGTCAAAACCCATTCCCAAGATGTACAAATTCGAAGTCGTTTACTGCACAGTGCTCAAGGTCTAGTAGCTGACTATTATGACCAAGAATTAGAACAAGACTTGATCACTTATTTGAACTGGTCAGATCTCAATTTAAATCAATTATCGCACTTATGCTGCAGTGTTTTAATTTACAAATTTCAGTTAAACCATCAAGGCAGTGCCGCATCCTTTAACGACATGGCGAACTCGATTTTATTATTAAAAACGTTGCGTCATACCATAGTTAAAAATGAATTACTTGAAAAACTCATCATTGCGTTGCGTCAAGAATTACTGACCCATGCAAGTAAAAAAGGGCGATTAATCAACCATTATATTCCGCTATGTGAGGCCATGTGCCAGTACGCATTAAACAATGAGTTTTTATTGCCTTATACCGAAGCTGAACGCTCCATGGTGCTGACACTTAAAACCATGATTGAGCAATCGTTAAGCCAACCCGGCTGTACCCCTACCGATATTTCTGGGGCCCTCATGCTGTATGCCATGTATGAATCTTGGTATAGCATTAAAGAAAATAAAACATTATTTGAATTTAACAATGACAGCTGGCCTGCCATTAGCTTTGATATTAAAACGGCTCATGATCAACTACTACACGATCGTCACTACGAATTCGATGCATTAACATCCATGCCTGACAATCGAAATCATGAAGTCAAAACTCAATATGAACGTTTTCCTTATCCAAGATGGAAGTGCCTGGACAATAAAAATATTACAAATTATGGCAGTGCATTAAAACATGAATTTCCATGGATTAAAGTGCCCGACTCTATCTTGTCTGGACCATTAAAAATATTAGTCGCAGGCTGCGGAACGGGTCGTCATGCACTAAATGTTGCTAAATATTTTTTTCAAACTCATGTTACGGCGCTTGATATTAGCGAAACCAGTTTAAGCTATGCCTATAAAAAATCAGCTGACCTAGGTATCGATAACATTGAGTTTTTCTTGGCAGACTTAACTCAATTAAACAGCTTAGAAAAGCATTTCGACATCGTTGAATGCTCAGGTGTCCTGCATCATATTAAGCATTATAAACGGGCTTTACAGGGGTTATTAGCGAATTTAAAACCTAATGGTTTCCTGAAGTTATCCCTTTATAGCAAACGTGCCAGAAAGCCTATTTATGACATACGTAAAGCTTATAAACATGGCGGCATAGAGAAAAACGAGCAGGATATTCGCATACTTCGCCATGTGATTTTTGCAGATGATAAAATCGAAGATAAACACTTAATTACTGAATCTGATGACTTTTATAGCATGAGTGGTGTGGTGGATTTATTACTTCATGAGTATGAAACGGGCTTCACACCCCAAGCGATTAAAATCTTATGTAAAGAAAATCAACTTGTATTTTTAGGGTTTTCAAATCTAGACAGCCAATTAAAAGCATCTTTCAAGGCCTACATAGGTGAAGGCTGTGAATTGGATAACCTTGATCAATGGGAACTATTTGAGCAAGCACATCCTAGTACCTTCAGTGCAATGTATCAGTTTTATTGCCAGTTCAAACCACAATTAAAATCTATGAATTAACTTATACTCAGGCACAAAAAAAGCCCCGTAGATCTAGATCTACGGGGCTTAATTTTTTATCGCTTTTTAGTTTATGATATTAGCGCGGTGCACCCATATCTAACCACTCAGCGATTAGCTTGCGCTCTTGAGGCGCCAGCATATCTTTATGCTGCTGCCATACGGCTTGCTTAGACTCTTCTACTTCTACAGGGCGGAACAACCAATGGTTGTGATCCACATCACCTGCAAACACGTCAAAGAAGTTAGCGCTACTAATGGCACCTAATGGATTCATTAGAGCTTGCCCATAACAGCTGAAACAATCGTTTTCTGGTTGCATCACAAATGGTGCTTCAACATAACGGCGGCAATGGCTCTCACTGACTTCACTGAACGTTGACGCCAGGTACATGTAAGTACGATTGTTATCAAACAGTGCATCATAAGACGCAAGGCCATCTACAGGAGTACTAAAATCACTCAAGTCTAGGCTGGTAAAACCACGGTTATCATGACAATCCACACAGCTGTTACCTGCATCATTACGTATCACATTATTCCATAGTGGTTTTATGTGTTGCTCGTAGCTAATAGAAGCCACGCAATCGGCATCATTACCTTGCTCACAAGCTGTACTGACCGGTGCTTGAGTTGTTAATGCATCATAACCTAGGTTAATACTGGCACTGCCTTCTACAGAGACCGGTGTCCAGTAATCGTTATATGTCATGGTTGGTGTTAGCTCACCAAAGCCATCTACCGCCGCATACAAAGCCTGAGCCATAGTCTGACCAACTGAATGTGCCTGGATCTGTGTAGCCGCATTCGGGAACGCACCGGCTTGTTCAGCCCCTGCATTGATAGAAGCCTGCGTGCTAGTAACATTAAAGCCATTAAACTCTTGCTGCTCTTCCTGTGCGGCCTCTAACCAACCATCATAACGCTGCATATAAGTGTAAGGGAACTCACTCGCAGCCATTTGGGATTGGTCATTATTTAATGCTTTAGCTTGAGCATTAACCACTTCAAAGGTGTAAGGCGTTTGTGCTGGCACTTCAAACATAACCGAACCGTCTGGTTGAATGGGTGCATAGCCTTTTAATACTGTCTTGCCTTCTAGATTCTGAGTGTAAACACGTACGAAGCGCTCACTGCGTTGATCCATCGGCAAGGTCACTGGGTTGGCCATATTAATCAGACCAAGCGTACTCATGTCTTCACCGTTTAAGTCATAAACTGAACGTATGTGTACAGTTGCAACTGGCTGCACTGATTCAATTGGCTCTTGCGGTCCCTGGATCAATCTTACTTCAACAGTTGCCTTTGTAGATGCAAAGTCTGTGTCATTGGTATCAGTGTCCGTATCTTTGACGCGCGCGATAACGGTCAGAGTAAAGTTTTCGGCTAACTCTTTATCTAAAGTAATCACAGCTTGCGTGGCATTTTTATCAGATAAAGACCAAGACATATCGTCGTGCATAACCGCATCGTTGACAATTGCGCCAAGCGGTAAGTTTTTAAGCTTAATCAAGCCCACTTCTTCTGAGCCATCTAAATCGACAACAGAGGCTGCAATGTTAATTTTCACTTGGTTACCAGAAATCGTTGCACCATTAGCATCCGAGATGTTCTGGAAATTATTGTAAATAAGTGATCCGCCAGACTTAAATACAACCTCACCAGAGTTTGTGCCTTGAGGCTCATGACGCTCAATAATTTCTTTAGCAATAATTAAGGTGTTAATACCTGCGTCACCGGTAACTGAAACATCTTGTGCTTCACCCCAACCAGAAATGCTAACCGTATCATTACCACCTGCCGCCGACACCGTACCAGCATTAACTTGAGCGCCTGTAATCGTGAAGTACTCATCGCTATCAGTACCATTGATCACTCGATTGGTTTTCAACTCACCAAGCGAAATTGTTTCCAGTGCTTCAGCTTCACTTACTGCGATATATTCTTCAGCAAGCGATACTTCTAGAAGAGGCTTATCTGCAACCGCCTTAATCACGGTTTTAATTTCGCCTGTGTAGGTTTTGCTTTCTTCTGCCTTGGTAAAGGTAATAGAGGTGGTCATAACAACATCATCACCACTATTAACTGTCGGAGTGAAAACTAAGCCTGCAATATCACTTGCTGCAACCAACCAAGAACCATCAGCTTGTATGTCACCTTTATTAAACTGAGCGCCTGCTGGCACATTACCGATCACTAAGTCACCCATAGTGCCCTGTGCAGCTGTAAATGCAGTCATATCTAAATTCAATGCCACTTTTACATCTTCATCTGTAGAGATAGAGGTATTAATTGCAGCACCCAACTCTGCAGGCTCAACTGGATCGGTTGGATCTGTCGGATCTGTTGGATCTGTTGGATCTGTTGGATCTGTTGGATCTGTTGGATCTGTTGGATCTGTTGGATCGGTCGGATCGGTCGGATCGGTCGGATCGGTCGGATCAACTGGCTTGACTTCATCTTCATCAAACTCAAGGTTGTCACCTAAATTTGGATAAGCCAGCGCAATATCGGTATAAACACGATTTTCGCGAGCCTGCAATACAGGCTTACGGGTATTATTTTTCTCGTCAAAGATCCAAATACCATAACGTGCGGATACATTATTTAAGTCATCTCCTGAAGCACAAGAACGATACGCACCGTTTTCAAACTTCATGCACTGCGACCAGCTGACTAGCATGCGGTCAGTACCATCGCGATATGGCCAAAAAGAACTACTCCAACCAGAGGTATCGACTTTATCCCCAATTAATTGAATTTCTTTGCCGGTTAACGCTGTTGCATTTAAAAATTCATATACTGCGCCAGAACCTTCTCCCGCTTTTGGACCAACCAACTTAACTACTTGGCCGCCCATCATAGGGTTCAGTTTGCTTTTAATAATGGTGTAAAGGTGGCCGTCACCACCTTGAATAACATCGGCTAACTCAATATCGTTCAGATTAGCTGGTGCATTATTAATGTATAACGTTTTAAATAAAGCCGTGGTGCTGTCGCCGTTAGGAGCAATACGCAATAAGCTAGTGTTTCTCACATCACCTATTGCACTATTAGCAACACCGACTGCGTTTGAGTCACCACCATTTGTTACACGCATAATAACCATGTAACCATCTTTTAAGGTAGTTGCCTTAACTTGACTGCTTTGCTCTTGAGTAGCGACCGCTTCTAAATCGTCACCATCGCGATCCATACTGTAAAGCGCTGTCACTTGTGAACTTGAGTCCCGGTCGGTAGAAAATACAATCAAACCGTCATTTGTATAGGTGGGAGCACTGTCATTACCAGCATTAGCCAAAGAGGAATCGGCGATGATGCGGCGCACTGTCCCATTCGCAAAATCATATTCATACAGGTTCCATGAATCACCTGCTGTATTAACGCGAGCACTAAAAACTAAGAATTTCCCATCGCTAGACACGTTTAGGTCTTTTACGTCGTAATCAACGCCGGCAAAGGTTTGCGCTAAAATATCCGTTTCAGTGGCATCACTGCTTATGCTGTCACGCACATACAAGCGCGCACCAGGCTGAAAAGCATTAGACATATTAAGCAACAATGCTTGCTCTGCTGACTCTACGTCACGTGAGACATAAGCAAAGGGCGTGGAAGATGCGATCGCCGCCTCTTGACCACTATCATCACTCACTTGCAGTTCTTCACCACAAGCAGAAACCAAACTTGCTATTGCCAAAGGCATTACTATCTTTTTCTGTACGAAACTCAAGTAAGACATGAGTTTAACTCCCCAATCATCATGAACCTAGTGTGGCACTTGTTGAGTTACAGAAACGGTATACGGTCACAATAATGTTTCTAAGTATTTTTAATTAGATAAGAAATGTTACAGAACGTGACTGAGTTCAAATATAGGATGTGAATATGAGCCAAAGTGAGTGGTTACTAATGTAGAGGGATTAGCTTTGATGCTTTTTTGATCAGATCAATTAACGAACGAATACACAAAAATTAGAGTGTTTTATGAGCAAAAAAGCAGTGTGCAGAGACACACTGCTTGCTCTTCCTAAGAGGGGAAGAAGCTAAAGGTATATTGCACCGCTGTAGGACTCACATCCTCTTGACCAAAGTTAACACCACTGATTTTCGTCAACATTTGCTGCTCAAGTTTCACATTACCCAACTCGCTGCTTTTTAATTTTAATTTTTCAATACTACCATCAGGCAAGATGACAAATTCAAAAATAAAACGCCCACCTAAATCAGGATTCAAACGCAAAGCCTTAGCGTACAGAGAATAAACAGCACCTTTATAACGCTCCAAGGTGCGGCGAATACTTTGCATATCACGCTTGCTGTCTTTTTTCGGATCATAGTGATATTCAGCTGCATCTGGTAATGCAATATTCATCAACGGACTTTCAATATCCCCCGACACATGGCCCGCCATAGCTGCACCCTTCGCATTCACGGTAATATCACTGGCTTTTAAACCACCACTACTACTATTCATACTATTTTGTCCTAGGCGAGAACGGCTACTTTGTTGCACTTTGCCGCTATCAGAGACATACACATTTTTCTTCTGTGTTTTAGATGCAGCCACCGAATTACGTAATGCACTTAACTGCTGAGAAAGTGCTGCCATACTTTTAACACTGGCATTCGCACCTTCTTTTGGCTTGGCATCTTTCTTCACGTTTTGTGTTTTTTGCTCTTTTGCTTCACTAGGAGGTGGTGGTGGCGCCTCTACCAACTTTGGTGGTTCTAAAATCACTTGCGTGACGATTTTTTCTTCCACTTCATCGTCTTCGAAAAAATAGGGCATAATTGACATGATAAACATAAACGCAAAAATCGGAATGATAATGCGCTTTACCAATCGTTTGAACTTCTCTTGCTGCTCCGCCTGCTCATGCCAAGGCAGCACCATATCTAATGCAAGATGGTTCAATTTGGAACCTGTCACATGATTATCATTTAACGTGGCAACACTCATGGTTGTTCCCCGCTACTAATCGCACTTCCAATAACCTGATTAACCGCCAAAGCAATATCACGAAAGTTTTCTTGGCTACACGTCGCCATAACGCCTTTGAGAGTCAAATACGGCACATCTTGATCTCCCATAATAGTGACAGATCGGCCATTTTTCTTTTCAAAATCGCTCAATTCACCTTTCTCTGCCGCACGTTCTTTTAACACAAGCGCGAGTGCATCAATAGCTTTGCCTTTTGCAGCCTTTGCAGTCTTAATATCCACCACATCGACATCACCCACACTGATATAATCATCGCCAATTGTGATTAAAAGATCATTTTGAAACGAGCCTGTCGCTTGTGAATCAGGCAAGGTAATAAACGTCGCCTTTTCAATCTCTTGACTGTCGCCGCTATTCATCAATAGAAAAAATACCAAGATGGTAAATATATCCATCAAGGATACGAGGTTTAACCCTGCTGCTTTCTTTTGCGACCCTCGTCGATCTAATACGGTACCTTGAAATGCCATACCGCCTCCTATTTCTTACTAGCGTCGCCAAGGGAGATTTGTGGGAACAATTCAACCTCAGCTAAGCTAGCAGCTACAACAGTTTGGTAAGATTTCACCGCATCCATCGTACTTATCAATGTTTGGTATTCTAAATCACTGGCTGACAAAATTAGTGCATCTTTTTTGTCGCTTACCTTGTTTTTAATTTCTCTTAAAACCAATGCCAATGTCTGGAAATCCTGTTGCTTATTTTCAAGCAAAGGAATGTTCTTGATTAACGATCCCGTAGGGAAAAAAACTTCAATGCCCGTTTTACGCACCACCACTTCAAGTTGTGACTGCTCTAACGATGTAGCATTTGAACCACCTGATAACTCAGGCAGGTTAATTTCCATCACGGTGATTTTCGTAAACGTCATACTCATCAATAGCACAGGCACCAGTACAATCATCAAATTCATGAAGCTGGTTACGTCGATATCGGCGTCATCTGTGCTTTGACGTTTAATTTTAAAACTCATGATTCAACCCCAGTAACTAGATTACTTATCCTTAGATAAACCGGCCTGAATAGCACGATTGAGTGTCATCACATTTAAAAATTTCACACCTGCCATTTCAATACTGCCAATAATTGCATTGGTTTTATTAGTTAAGATTGCATGGCTGATTAATAATGGAATGGCCGCAATCAAACCAAATGCAGTGGTATTCATCGCAACAGAGATCGAAAGTGATAATAACTTTGATTTTTCAGCTGGGTCTGCGTTAGCCACTGCGGTAAACGCCGCGATCAAACCAATAATCGTACCTAATAGTCCTAATAAGGTAGCTACGTTTGCAAGTACTGCTAAGTAACCAGTGCGTTGTTCTAAGCGAGGAATGGTTTCCATCATGCCTTCACTCATAGCCTGCTCAACATCTGCACGCTGCTTGGTTACTTTCATCATATCTAAGCCACAACCTATCATACGAGATACCGGCGCATTATTATCACGAGTAAATAATGTCATTTTTTCATGATCATCAGTACGCAGCAGCGGCAAGAAGTCGTCGAAGGCTTTTAAATTGCGCGTTTTTTCTGAGTTAAGAAAACGCCAGCGCTCTACCGTGATGGCGATACCAATCGCGAGGACCAATGCGATGGGATAAATAAATAACCCACCGTCTTGAAAGAATTTTGCAATTGATGAAAAAAAGTCCATAGCTTTTTACCTATAAGATGTATCTGTTCGATTATGATTATATGACAGCCAAATTGGCGTCATTAACAAGTTCGTTGTATAGCTTTAATAAAAGCTATTTACCTTCTAAATTCATTTCGTCATAAATACGCATAGAACGCAGCATTACATCACGATCAACGGTATCAATGTTTTTCTCGTATTTATCTTCTTCATTACGATAAAGATTTTCTGTACTTCCAGGACCTTGCCACGACATAAAATAACTCACGGCAGGTTGTTCTTTATCACCTACAAACTGACTTTCAAGTTTAATGGGTTCATCACAATAGCCATTAAAGGCAAACATCAAACAAAACAAGCAAAGTGTGTTTTTCATTATCTAGCCCTCTGCGCTACTCATCAAGGTACTTGGATTAGCCTTTTGTTTCGGGTCAATAAAACTCTTTTCTATACCAGTACGGCTTTGAATTTCGTTATACCAAGCAACGGCTTTCTGATCTTTATAATTATTTAAGAATAAGTAGGCTTCAATATGTTGCTGCGCTTTCTTTGGCTGATTTAAATACAAATCATACAAGATACCTAAATTCAAGTGCGCTTCTGGGCAGTCTTTCCAAATACCTAACACCTGTGCAAGTGTGTTTTGCGCCACATCAAATTCACCCATCATGCGCTGTGATCTTGCTAGCGCAATATAAGCATTGATGTTATCTGGTGTAATCTTAAGGGCCTGTTTATAGTGATCTTGCGCTAACTTATATTGCTTTAGTTCAACGGCAATATTGCCCAGTAACACCCAAGGACCGGACAAAGATGTATCTTTTTGCGTAATAACACCCAGCTTTTGCTTAGCCGTTTTATAGTCTTTCTTGCGCATAGCTTTTTTGGCTTCGATAAACAGTAATACCGATCCTTTATCAATTTTCCCTTTAATTTCTAAGTAAGGATTATCCATAGGTTCATAGGCCACAGACTTACCTTGCTCATCATAAGCTTGCTGGGGCAGAAACATTTGTGTTTCTTTCAGCTCTACTTTCTGTCCAGCCAAAGGGATCTGTACCTTACTGGCACAAGCGGCCAACACTAGCACGCTGACTAAAATCAATAATTGCTTAACGAATTTCATCGCCATACCTCGCTAATTCTTCTTCTTTACCAAAACGCACAGGCGACATACGCTTCATGGCATCATAACTCTTTGATATCCAGTCGTTGTAGTGACCATCCCAACCTAGTTCGATATTATTCTGATGAATACTGGCTGCCAAGTCCGCGAATGGCTGGGCTTGCTGAGCAATGATATCTTGATACATGGCTGTATCCTGCTGCGATAGGCCACCTGGTATCGGCGCTTTATTTAATTCATTACTGAAGGTTTCATATAGATCCGCCATTTTAAAATTCGATAAGGTGACGAACTCCAAAATGCCATACTGAGCTGCATTTTCGTAACGAACGGTGGCGTCTTGTAGGTAGCCATTTTTCTTCGCCATGCTCTTATCAAGCGGCAAACGTAATGAGCGACGGTTAAACTCCCAAGCAAAATAATCGCCATACTTGGCGTTTGCCCAAGCACCTAGCCATTGGCTACGCTCAGTTCGATCAGCTCCTGCTTCTGCATCACCTGCAATCACACGACGCAACCAAAACAAATGACGGGTTTTATCATTAGTCTTATCATATAAATCGGCTAAGTGATAACGAGCCTCCATGCGATTATCAAATGGTTTTTCATATTTATGCGCATAGTCTTTATAGAACACTATCGCTTTATTTGAATCACCAATTTTCTCATAAAGTCCCGCAGCAATGAACAATGCATCCTGACGTACAACTGGGTCTTTATCTGTTTTAAATAATTGCGTATAAGCAAATGCTGCTTTTTTCCACTGTTCGCTTTTTTCATAGGCAAATGCCAGTTTACGAGGAAATTCAACCGCTAACTCATGTTGAGGAAATTGTTTTTGTAATTGCTTAAGCTCTTTAATTGCACTCGACCATTGCTTTCCCTGCAACATCAAAGAAACCGCATCGTATTGAGCTATCACACGAATCTTAGATTGAGGTGCTAATTTTTTAACACTCAACAATTCATCAATAGCCAATTGAGTTTTTTGCGCCTGCTTATGAGCTTCAGCTTTCTTATAAATAGAAGCTGCAATTTGGTTGCTAATGTCTTTATATTCATCGCTCTGCTTAGAAAGCTTCATCTCATTAAGCAAGATACGACGTTGAGTTGTATAATGATTCTGCGCAATTTGATACTCACCTTTTTGAAAATACGAGTGAGCCAAAATACCGTAAGCCGTTTGCTTTAAACTTGGATTTAATTGTTTATGTTTAGTGATCAAACCATTTGCCACATCAATAGCTCGGTCAAATTGTTTCAACGCAAACAAGGCTTGTGCTGCATTGGTTAACACGGCAGTCGCTCGCTTATCTTTATGAAATACATTGGCAAACGTCAGCATGCTATCAACTGACTTTTGACGCCAAGCTTCCTGCTTTTCTGCTGATGCTTTGTTTTTCTCTAGCACCTCTGAGTGCTTACGATAGGCAATTAAACTAGCATAGGCTGATTTGTTCGCCAGTTTTTTATCTTTATCAACGTAGGCAACTGTAGAGTACTCATGTGCGGCTAAGTCATATTGTTTATTTTCAAAATGTGCGTCGGCTTTTTTATAGCGAAGCTCTGCTACCTTTTTATCGCCAGGGAAGGTATCAAGATAACGACCATAATAATCAACCGCTTGCAATAAAGAAACGGATGCTAATTCAGGCAAATAGTCTTCTTTACTGGTTTCTGCTTTCTTAAGAGCTTGCTGTCCTTGACTATGGAAATGTGCGGCTAGCTCCACATAGTATTGTTTAAGTTGAGCATAAACTTGTGGTTTTTGTGCATCATGCTTGGTCAAGTACTCAGACTTAGGTGCGTAAAGATTCACAAAGTCCTGTTTCTCTTTCAACACCAACTTAGGAAAGCCACCTTTCACATAAGCGTCAATCAGCTTGCTATGAAAATTACTGGTTCGAACATCGGTTGGATTCAGCTTAATGAATTCACGGTACGTAGCAGCACTATCGTCGTAGCGAGATTTTTCTAAGTAGAATTCGGCCAACTCATTATATAAACGCCACCGATAGGCTTTACCGTTAATTAAATTAATGTCTTCAATAGCTTGTGCGCCACCAAGATTCACTAGGGCCAAGCTCATGCTATGCAGTGCGTCTTTTATCAGGGGCTTTTCAGTGACCGTTAATTCACGGCCATTCATTTCAGCCACTAATAAACTATCAAGTACAAACGCAAAATGATCCAAGGCGTTATTATAATTACCTTGTTTATATAATGACCAGGCCAGCATATAGTGTGCATTAAGTGTTAACTTACCTGAATCTTGAATCGTAGTTTCACGATATGCCTTCTCTGCTTTTGCATACATATCACGGCTAAAATAAATATCACCTAAACGAAAATACGCTTCCGAGATAGCAGGAAAATACGGATGGCGATCCACCAAACGCTCTAGCATTTGACGCGCATTATTAACCTGCCCTTCCATGTCATAGGCTTTAGCCAATTGGTATAACACCTCTGCGTTATCTGGACTGTTAGGGTATTTTTCTAAAATATCCACATAGCTGGCAATGGCATTACGATAATAACCTTGCTTGGGCGCTGAATTTACATTTGATAAATTCGCATCCCCTTCCAGCATATGCACACCTGCAATACGGCGTTCAATTTGCTGCTTTAGGTAATCGTCATCAACCAAATCAATCAGTTCTTTATATTCATTACGAACTTGCTCATGATCCAGGTTATTAAAATTCAACCCTGCTTCAGTCTCGATGGCATCGCCTTCTAAATCTGCAATAGTGCCTTGAGAGCTGCAAGCAGACAAACTAATGGCCACTGAAAGCGCTACGAGTTTAAACCCCGTATTCAACTGACTTTGTCTCCTCATGGTTGCTCCCCTGTATGTTTCATTCTGTCATCTTCAATATTATTCAATGTTTGATCATATAGTCGGGCTTTACCCAACTTAGCTTGCGCCCAATAATAACGCATGCGCTCCTCGTGATTATCAAGCTCAGCATTCACCACAATACGCATAACCGTTTCAAGCTTGTTAATCAGCCGGTCGGTTACCGCCAACTCTTGTTTAATCCTATTGTGTAAAGTTTTCGCCCAGAGAATATTTTTTTCAGATTGGCGGTACGGCTCTTTAATAGCCTTTATTTTCGACAATTTATCTTCTAAAAAGGCAAAGCTTTGATCAGTAGATTCAAGTAATGCACTAAAACGTTCTTGTTCTTCCACATCCAATGTCATTGTATGCAGGCGCAAATCACTAATTTCGTTTTCTAAGCGTTCTTGCTGCCCCTCTGCCTTGAACACAAAGCTACCAATGCTTTTACTGGTTAATCCTTGCTGGCGATGTTGAATAATTAATTGATGCTCCAGTGCTTGGCGTGCCCAATAAGTGAGGTTATTACGCAATGCATATAAATCACGCAATTCTTTAATCACGCTATGAAACGGGTTACTGGACATAAGCTCAATCAAGAAAGGTGTTAACTTGTTGTAATCAAGACTAGGCTCACTGCCATACCAATCTGTTTCGTCCATCATTGCGTCAAGGTTAACTACAAACTCTTCAGGAATACGCTGACCAGCAATCACCTTACGAGCCTTGGCGATGGAGTCCACTCCACCAGAAAACGCTTTTTCCGCTAATAAATATTGTTTGAGTGCACTGCGGCTAGCACCTTGCTGTTCATATAAATGAGCCAGTAGTACTTTCGCTTCTTGTACTTCTGGAATGCTGATTGAACGACGATCTAATGCTTTTAATGCTGGAACAGCCTGAGAAAAACGCTTAAGTTTAATCGCCGTCCAACCATAACTTAATAGTGCGCGATTACTGTACAACCCCGTTGTACGAACATTCTGTAGATACTGCCAAGCACCTAATAAATTATCGTTTTCGATCTCGATATGTGCCAACGCTTGTTTTGCGCGATCGGCTAACACTGAAAACTCTTCTTGTTTGTGCACGAGCGCGTAATTGACCACTTTATTTAAGTTACGTTTACTGTCGATCGGTTGATTGTTACGTAACTGACTAATGGCCAGATTAAAGATCAGGTACGGCTCATACGCACTGTTTTTTGCCATACTAGATAAGCTTTTTTCTACTGTATCTAAATGCATATTGCGGATATTGATCAAGGTGGCCAAGTAATTAAACTCTTCGGCTATTTCATCAGGCACATGACCTTGGATACGCTCTAAATTGTGAGCAGCAGCATCCACTTCACCCTTTTGGTAATATAATTTTGCTAAGTAATACCAAGCTTTATTAGCCGTAGAATCATCCACATTAGTATTCAATAAGTCATTGAATATAATTTGAGCGTGATCCGGTAAGCCGTAAGAGAGCGTCATCCCACCTTGAAGTAACCGAGCCTCGTTAGCGTTCTTATCAAGCTCATTGGTGGATTTTGCATATTCATAGCCAATTAATGCAGCGAAGTAGTTTTGCTGATAGTAATCGAACAGAATCGTACCGTATTTTAAATCTTTAACTGTGTTCGCCGATACCAACAATGGCAGCAGTAAACAGCTGACAACAAGCAAACGCTTCATATTATCTCTCCAGCCTACCATTGCTTAATGGTAAACACTGGCTCTTGCTTGGCGTAATCATCCACAACAGCCAACTCAATATACTGACTACCTTTGCCTTTGGTAAATTGTAATTCTGTTGCGCGCTTGTAAGGTCGACCATTCGGCCCGAGCCCTGTAAAAAATGCCGATAATGTATGCAAGCCATTATTGAGGTTTGTCATATGTAAGCGCTGAATTCCTCCACGGGCCAACGCCTGACGCTGTTTATCGCTATATAAATGTGTGGCAATAATTTTCCCATCTAACTTTATCTTGACGCTTTCTATTGAGAAAAACTCACCACTATCAACCGAAACAAACACACTGGCCTGTGTACTCGATGGAAACAGTAACTCTTCTTCCATTAAACGCAGGTCTTTATTGAGGTCGACCACATTAGCTTTTAATTGCTGAATCTCTTTTGACAGCTGGCTTACCGTAGCCAATGCTTTTTTCGCACTTTCTTGTTTTGCTTTAGCTGCAAAACCAATAGATTGATCCGCCGCAAAGGCAAATCCAGTCACCGACATACATGCCCATATTACGAAGATCCATTGCATGATTTTTGACCTGAACATAAATCGTCCTACACCTGAGGGTAATTAAATAACTAACACTAATTTCTGCGACACTAGACTTTTGATGATTATGTAAACAATGCCGACAGAATCGAAATAAGGGCGGCATTATCCGGTGTTTAAAGATTAAATTACCAGTACGGGTTCAAATTCTGAGAGTCTGTTACAAATCTTTTTGTAAGAAATTCAAGATTCTTTCTGTAAGTACGGTTGTATTTTTGTAAAAGTGATGACCGTCACACTCTGTAAGTGATCACTATGCACGATATACCCATGAATATGCGTACAATGAGCGCCATTCTTTTATCGCTGTAAGATACTTCAAAATCTAGGTGCTTATGTTTCGTTGTTGGATTTACCTAATTAGCTTAGCTATTAGTGGGCTCGCCCACGGAGATGCCACCCCGTCTCCTCGTTCTATTACTGGTGAAGTTTTAGACAACAATAAAGCCGTCCAATTGTCGGTTATTGATACTTATCTTGAGCTTCATACCGGACCTGGTCGCGGCTACCCCATTTTTCATGTCATGGAGCAAGGCGAAACTGTTTATGTACATAGTCGTCGCACAAATTGGTTTTATGTGAGCGATAGACGCAACCGCCAAGGCTGGGTTAAACAAGAGGGTCTCGCGCGCACGTTAGCCCCGACTGGTTTACCCGCGGCGCTGCCCAATACTAAACATGGCGATTTTTTAGCCCAACAAGGGCGCGTAGGCTTTAGCCTGGGCCAACAAGACAGTGCTGATACGGCTACTGTCATGGCTGGCTATCGCTTATTAAGCTTTGCTGGCATTGAAATGGAATACGGACAAATTTTTGGTAACCGGATTGATGGCACCACCTATGGCGCAAGCTTATTAATTGAACCCATTAAAAGTTGGTCGTTCACACCATTTATCTCTAAAGGCTACGGCCGACAGGAATGGAAAGAAAAACAGAAACAACAAGTGGGTACTAGTAATAGCTTCAATAGCCGTTATGAATACACCGGCGTCGGCATTAACTACTACATAGGCTATAGCTTTGTTGTGCGCGGCGAATACCGCAAGGTTCACCTAACCGGCGATAACGATTCGCTTACCAATAGCGCATGGCGTTTAGGCTTTAGCAGCTTTTTTTAAATAGAATTTAGGCACATTTATTATGACAATGCTTCGCATCATTACCCTGCTTTCTCTTGGTTTAAGCCCATTGGCTTATGCCGCTGACTCAAACGATACGCAAGATACGGGTAACGTACAGATTAACCCGATCGTTGTGGTCGAACCTAACGAACAAGTGCGCGAGCAATACGAGGCGCAAATCGATACCGAATTTTTTGAATTAGGAGCCTACATGGGCATTATTGGTATTGAAGATTTTGATTCAGCCTCTGTGCTAGGCATAAAAGCTTCATTTCACGCTACTGAAGACTTTTTCTTACAAGCCAACTATGGCCAGGCACAAGCAGGTACATCAGCTGCCGAAGTCACCAGTGGTGGCAACCTCATTGCTGATCGAGACTACAAATACTACAACTTATTGGTCGGTTACAACCTATTCCCTGGTGAAGCTTTCATCACACAAAACTTGACACTTAATAGCGCGTTTTATTTAGTTGGTGGCATTGGTAATACAGATTTTGCAGGGGATAACCATTTTACGATTACTTATGGTTCTGGTTATCGCATTATTTTGAATGACTGGCTCACTTGGAATATGGATTTTCGTAACCATACTTTCGAGTCTGAGGTACTGCCTATCAAGAAACGCGTGAACAATTTAGAGTTTTCTTTGGGTCTAACGGCCTTCTTCTAGGCCAGTGACCGGTCACAAACCATGAGCGACGTCACAAATCCTTACAAAACTCACACAAAAGTATAAGAAACACGGCGAAACGGAACCTAGATCCCAGTTTTTCAGCGTAGCTATGACTAAACTGGGAGCATTGTTAAAGATACCTCATTACTAAATTTTTAAAGGGCCGGCATGAACAAATTATGTTTTTCAGCATTCGCATCTGGCTTACTGCTATTGAGTCAACTCGCCAACGCTAGCGCACCATCAGATTACGATACAATTTGCCAATGCGTTGACCCATATAACGGTGTTCGCCAGATCCCTGTGACTATTCGTGACTTTACTGCAGACCACCCTGATTTTGAAAGTACCACAGGCTATGAACGTGGCATTGTAGAGAAAACATTGGGAGCAGATGGCCGTCCAGTTTATGCCAAAGATGGTAAATACAGCCTAACCACTAATGGTAGTGAAGCATTCAACAAGTGGTATCGAAACGTACCAGGTGAAAACACCGCTATTAACAAGCAACTAGAAATGCGTGAAGTTCGTGAAGGTTTTTGGGAATACAGCGATTCTTCTTTTTTTCCTATCGACCATGAAGGTTTCGGTAATCAAGGTAACAGCCATAACTATCACTTCACGCTAGAAACACACCTTAAGTTCTTTTATGTTGAGGGTGGTACTTTTAGCTTTAAAGGCGATGACGATCTTTGGATTTTCATCAACGGCAAGCTCGCCATTGACCTAGGTGGTGTTCACGGTGTTGAAGAAAAAATTGTCTACCTAGACGACATGGCAGACGAACTTGGTATCGAACCAGGTAACTCTTATTCGTTTGACTTATTCTTTGCAGAACGTCATTTAACGGAATCAAATTTTAAATTCCAAACAACGTTCGAACTACAATGCCTATAAGTAACACACATTAGTTGCACATATTCAAAAGGAGCCTAGGCTCCTTTTTTATGTTTATAACAAAGCGTTTATTTCTATTTTATTCAACAGAAAAAACGCAGCACGCGACTACCATAAGACACAACTGCATTGCACTTAATCAAGCACCCACGTTTAAACGCATTTAAAATTACCTACAACGTCACAACGCCTTACAAAATCCATACAAAAATAAATAAAGACTAAAAAATTGGACTTGTATCCCAGTATTTAATCTAAGCAATGGCTAAACTGGCCTCATTAATTTGATACGTTATTACCAACGTTAAGGGGCCAACATGGACAAGTTATTTTCATCAGCATTAGCATCTGGCTTGCTGCTTGTCACTCAGTTAGCACACTCAAGTTCGCCTACTGATTACGACACCATTTGCCAGTGTGTAGATCCCTACAATGGTGTACGCCAAATCCCTGTGACCATCCGTGACTTTAAGGACTCACACCCTGATTTTGAAAGCTACGATGGCGTTGAAACAGGCATTGTTGAAACAAACTTAGGAGAAGATGGGCGTCCTGTTTATGCCAAAGAAGGCAAAAAAAGTAAAACAACTACCGATGCTGCCAGTTTTGACCAGTGGTATCGCAATGTGCCTGGTATTAATACCACGCTGAACAAAACGCTAAAAATGACCCAAGTTAAACCAGAACTTTGGGAGTACTCTAATTCTAAGTTCTTCCCAATTAACAATGAAGGGTTCGGCAACCAAGGTAATAATTACAATTATCACTTTACCTTGGAAACCCACTTGAAATTCTTTTATGTCCCGGGCGGCACATTTAGCTTTGAAGGTGATGACGACTTATGGATTTTCATCAACGGCAAGCTCGCTATTGATTTAGGTGGTGTTCACGGCGCACTTAAGAAAGTCATTAAACTCGATGATTATGCTCAAGAGCTAGGCATCGAGCCGTACAACACTTATAGCTTTGATTTATTCTTTGCTGAAAGGCACTTATATGCGTCTAACTTCAAGTTCCAAACCACGTTTGAGTTGCAGTGTTTGTAAGTTAAGTGCTTAACCATTAAAAACAAAAACGGGAGCTTAATTAGCTCCCGTTTTTTTGTGTCCAAGCTTATTATTTATCTTCATCACTTAATAAATAAATACCGTCTTTTTCAATTCGAATTAAACGCTGTTTATATAAAGTACCAATCGCTTGTTTGTAGCTATTTTTGCTACAATTAAATTTCTTTTTAATATCTTCTGGTGAGCTTTTGTCGCTTAGCGGAATAAAACCACCCTCTTTGGTTAGCAATTCAAGTACATCGCCCGCCAGCCCTTCTACACGAGCAAAGCCTGGCTTTTGCATAATGATTTCAATCTTTTGATCTTCGCGCACTCGCTTAACAAACGCGGTCAGTTTATCACCACGGTTAAGTGGCTGGAAAACATCGGAATGATAAATCAATCCCCAATAAATGCCGTCTACTACAACTTTAATCCCTAGGTCAGTTTTCGCACCTATGATTATATTGACTTCATCGCCAGTTTTATAAGCACTGGTTTCATCAGTATCGTATAAAAACGTATCAAGCTTAGTCGATGCAGTTAAACGATCTGAATCATCTAAGTAAATGCGCACTAACACTTTACGGCCTTTTTCTAAGCGATTACTTTGCTCAGAAAACGGCACAAGAATGTCACGTTGTAACCCAATATCTAAAAACGCACCCACTGGACTTTCGTCTACCACATTTAAGTAAGCAAAATCCCCCACCATGGCTAATGGTGTTTGGGTGGTAGCGATTAGACGGTCTTCACTGTCGCGATAAATGAACACATTGACGTTATCGCCAACTTTCATTTCTTCTGTGGTGTATTGCTTAGGCAATAAAATCTCACCATGAGTGCCGCCATCTAACTGCAAACCACGAGGGAGCTGGCGCAGGACGGTTAATTCATTAAAGCGGCCGATATCTAGCATAATGCTCTCACTGTATTTAGGCGTGTCACTTTGGCGTCAAACGGTACAGCCGTTGAAATAACTCAGGCAAACCGTTTTGTTCAAAGCGTGGTTCATGTTGAATAATATTAGCGCTCTTTAGCTCTTCTATGGCATAAGTCGCCTGATAGTGCTCACGGACTTCAGCGTCGCTTAATGCAAACGGAGGCCCTGACATCAATGCTTGCTGGTAATCCAGTGTGATCAAGCACTGGCTTGCCTTTGGGCAAAGCTGCATAATTTTATGTGTGTAGTGTTGACGCATATCTTGTGGCAGTGCGATTAACGCAGCGCGATCATACACCCAATCCACATCACTCACATCGGTTTGGCTCAGTAGAAAAAAGTCACCGACATATACGCTCAAACGTTCTGCCCGATAACACACACCGCCCGCCCACGTGCTGATTTTTGGCGTAAGCTGTAAGCGTTCAAAAACCGCTTTTATTGCTTCTTCACTTAGTTCATTAGCCGTAACGTGATGGCCCTGCTGATAAAAAAAATCTAAATCCAAGCTCTTGCCACAAAGCGGTACAAATACATGGCAAGGGCCGGTATTGGGATAGAGTTCAGGCCAATGAGTCACAAGCCAAGGGTGAGGCTTGGATAAGTGAAAACCTGTTTCATTTTTTTGCCATTTATTAAGCCAGAATTGCGCTTCCACGTTAGACCTCCTTACCCTGATATTCACTACGCATCAAGGCGATAAATTGCCGAAAAGACTCAGCTTCACAGGCATCATACACAATAATATCCCACTGCCAGCGCGGTTTTTTTTGCGTGGGCGCTTCGATGCACTTTTTATATTGAATGATGACACACGACGGCCAAACTTGTTGCGCGACCATATCAACTGCCATCCAGTCTTGTGCTTGCTTTAAACGGGCTTGGCCATTAAAAAAGTGCCACTGGCGAGGCTGAAGAAAAGCCAGCTCACCTCGCCATAGCTTTTTGACATAAAGACTTTGAACAATAAACAATGGGCATAAGGCTAGTAACACAACCCAATGGAAATACGCACAGATCACCGAAAGGTAAGCCAATATGAATCCAACATGGGTAGCATAGAGGCTTCGCATTAATAACGGCGACGCCGATACCGACAGGTTAACTGGGTTGTACACGTTTAAGTATAATATCCACAATGTCAGCTAAATCTTGATCATCAGAGCGGCCTGTTTGCATAAACCACTTAAACAAATCAGGGTCTTCACACTCTAACAGCTTACGATACTTGGCTTTGTTGTCTTCGCTTAAATCACTGTACGCATCTTCAAGAAACGGCAGTAATAAAAGGTCCAGCTCAAGCATGCCTCGACGACTGTGCCACCATAGGCGTTTCTTCTCTGTGGCCAATTGCTCGGCGGTCATTAGTGAGCGATCTTCTGACACAGGCACCTCTTACATACTAACTAGTAGGATAATTTGGGCCGCAGTATAACATCGACCTCTTAAATATGGGAAAACCTATGGCGTGAAAGCGTCGGTTTACGTGGAATAAAGGGTTTCATAAGGAAAGGATTTACCCTTGACGCTAAACCCGAGTAAAATACTCGGGTTATTAATTAGGAGTTATCCATGGCTGACACTTGGTCTGAATTAGCGCCACCGACTACTCAAAACCCCGTTTTTGATTGCGCTGTCTACCCCATTGAGGATCTACAGGTTCTATCGGTTATTGGCCCTGACAGTAAAAAATTCATGCAAGGTCAGTTCACTTGCAACCTTAACGAGATCACACAAACGCACTTTCGCCCAGGTGCCTGTTGCAACGCTAAGGGCCGAATGGTCACTAGTTTTACGCTACTTCAGCGTGAAGAAGGCCATTATTTACTTTCGCTAGATGCCTCATTAACAGACATCACGCTTAACCATTTAAAAAAATATATGGTGTTCTTTAAGACCCAGATGCAACCTGCCGACTACCTATTGGCAGGAGTTCAAGGGCCAGATGCAGACACAGCACTGGCCAGCGTATTTGGAAGTGTCCCACAACATGATTATGAACAGATAATCGTTAATGGGCACATCTTAGTCAAACTCCCTCACGGGGCTGGCTTTCAATTATATCTTGAGACGAGTCTAGCTAAAGAAAGTCTCAGGGACTTAATAAGTAAGTGCACACTATCAACAAATATCAAGTGGAATGAGAATAAAATTCACCACGGTCTAGGAAGCGTCAGCGCTGACACCAGCGAAACCTTTATCCCACAAATGATGAATTTCGCCCAAGCTGGTGGTATTAGCTTTAACAAAGGCTGTTACACCGGTCAAGAAATCATCGCCCGCATGCAGTATCTGGGGAAGTTAAAGCGACACATGTATCGCTTAGGGTTTGATAGCCAGATCGACCTTCATGCTGGAGATGAGGTATATATAAGTGGGCAAAATAATCCAATTGGGCAGGTCATCAATGCCGTTAACTGCAACGCTCAACAGCAAGCGCTCGTGGTTCTCGAAGACAAAGCTCTGCCTAAATTGGCAGAAGGTGCAATTTATGTAGGTCCCAAGCAAGTAATTGCGAAGGAGCTGCTATCCTTACCTTATGACGTAATAGACGAACAGCCAGAATAACCTTATCTAGGGAGCTGGCTTGGCGTCGAAAGAAAAGGACAAGGACAGCCCATGGCCAGCTTATTAGAAACCGTTGCCACCGAACTCATCGATCAGATCAAGCAAGACACCCTAGTGCTGCCAAGTTTGCCAGAGGTGTGTTTAAAAGTTCGTGATGTGGCAGAAGACATTGAAACCACTATTCCTCAACTAGCAGGCCTGATCATCCAAGATGCTGCGCTCTCTGCGCGCATCATTAAGGTGGCTAATAGCCCACTGGTACGAACCCCATCAGAAGTCACCGATCTTGTGACTGCAATTAATCGACTTGGTATCAACTTTACTTCCAATCTTGCTATGGGCTTGGCCATGGAGCAGCTATTCCAAGCCACCAGCGATGTGGTTGACCGCCGTATGCGAAGCATTTGGCAACAAAGTTCTCAAGTGGCATCTATTAGTCATGTATTGGCGGGTCACTACACCAAACTACACCCTGAACAAGCCATGCTAGCTGGGTTAATCCATAAAATTGGCGCACTGCCTGTGCTCACATATGCCGAAGACAATAATGCGCTTCTTAATGATGCATTCGCTTTAGATAAGCTCGTCGAAAAGTTACACCCACTAATCGGCAGTCACATTTTAAAAGCATGGCGCTTTCCGAAAGAGATACTTAATGTGCCCGGGCAATATCTAAAATTTGACCGTGACGGTGACAGCGCTGACTACGCAGACATTGTCACTGTGGCGGTACTGCAAACCCACGTCAATACTGAACACCCTTTCGCTAAATTGGACTGGGGAACCATCAAAGCCTTTGATCGTGTTGGCATATCCCCAAATATGGAAGAGTCTGAAGTCATTGATATTGATGATATATCTGGGTTATTAAGCTGATCCGGCAAAAACGATTAGTTCAACTATACTAATATCACTCACCATGACAGGGATAGCTCCATGGCTGAAAAAAATGAACGTCTAATTGATCGCGACCCAAATGCTGAAGATGAATCTGAAGCAGGTGAGAGCGTGCCTTTTTATAAGAACTCAACCTTTGTATTAGTGCTTAAACTGAGTGTCACACTCGGTCTCGTCAGTACGCTAATCACTGGATTAATCATAACGAATTCACGTCTTAGTGGTGTAGAGGACTTATTCAAAGATACCCTCACTCAGGTCTCGCAAGTGTCAGAACAGCAGAAAATAATGATTGAAAACCTCAAGACACTCACCTCAGATCATCAACTTTTAGTCGCCAAAGTAGAGACATTTAATCTCGACAGCGCTCAAGGGGAGCTTAGCCAGGCCCTTAATATCCTAGATACTCAGAGTAAAGCCATTGATAAGCAATTGGCCGTGACTCGTAACGGCTTAATTAGTTTATCCCGGATGATTCAAGGCAGCCGTGTATGGCAAGAAGATTACAGCGGCCAATACAAGCAATTGTTTGAACACAATAAAGAAATCAAATTGATGATTAACGATCTACGCGGCATCCAAGCTGTTAAACGAGAAGAACCTCAGTACATTGAAATGGATTTTTAATATCCAGCCTTCTGTTTTTTTTCTACAATGACCCGCTTATTGCTACATAAATAGGCAGGTCATGTCCATTGTTCCGTCACAACTGCATTTTACAGAATGGCAAGGTGAACACTTTCGCCCCGTTAACCAATTCTATAAAAAACAAAAGCATAAAGGCAGTGCGAGCGGTGATGAACGAGTGTTTATCATTGAATACGGCGAAGCGATTATTGCAGCCGTCAGGCTGGTACCCCACGACGACTATTACTGGCTTAGAAGCTTATATGTTGAGCAAACCTTACAAGGGCAATCTCTAGGCTCGCAACTATTAAGCTTTGTGCAAGTGAACATACACACAGCGATTTATTGCTTCCCTTATCTGCACCTTGAGCATTTTTATCAACAAGCTGGTTATGTTTTTGTAGCCGAAAGCGACATGCCGCAAAGTATTCGTCAACTCTACACACGCTATAACCGAAAAGGCCAAGGTATCTTAGCCATGGCAAAACTACCTAGCCAATAAAGAGTCAAGCACCACCTTCTTCAGCTAACATCTGTACGCCCAAGGACACTCATCAATTATCGAGCTTGTCCGAATTTTGTAATTGATAATACGGAGGGTAGAATAGCTCGCCACGCTATACTGACAGCCAGATACATAACAGAGAAACCAAGCCATGAGTCAATCTAATCGCCTAAGTAAAACCGCCGCAAAACTACAAAATCTACCAGAGTTCATGCGTTCTTTTGCCATGAGTAAAGCATTTGGTGCGGTGATTAAATATGCAGGGCACTCTGGTGTACGCTTTGAAAAACTGAGCAAAAACGAATGTGTTGTCAGCATTAAAAATAACAAGAAAGTACAAAACCACATTGGCGGCGTTCATGCTGCAGCCATGGCCTTGTTAGCCGAAACGGCCACCGGGTTCGTATTTGGTATGAATGTACCGGATAGCAAACTGCCATTAATTAAAAAAATGAACATTGATTATGTTAAGCGTTCGACTGGCGATATGCGTGCAGTCGCCACGTTAACCGACGAACAAATACAAACGATTCAAACCGAAGAAAAAGGTGAGGTTATCGTGCTTGTTACCATTACAGACGAAGCCAACGTAGAACCCATTCATGCCGAAATGACATGGGCATGGACGGGTAAAAAGCGTTAACCCAAAAAAGTTAATACATTCCTAAACATTTACCCAACTGCGCCATACCATTTATAAGTGGCGCAGTTATTCTTTTAAATTTCACCTCCCACGCCACTTATAAATTTCTTGTCTTAATTTGCTACCACACTGGCCAAATTTCACATGGGTGAAATGGCATTCATTCTCTTTACTCAATTGAGTGCGAAAAAGGTCCCTAGGGCGTGTGCAAACAATCACTCTGACTCCTGCGCGAGCTTACAAGACGAAAGAGCTGCAGAGATATTATTCACAGACGCCTTAACTTCTCGCTCATTCCAATCATAAGAAGAGAACGCCATGAATAAAGTCACAATCAGTGCATTAGGGCTCTGTGCAAGCCTTGTATGCAGTACTAGCTTAGCCATGTCACAAACGCCAACCTCCACACCCCAACCACAAGCTGTAGGTTATAACGGTGACGTTAATGAAATGGCACAACAGTGCTTTTCTATCCAATCACCGAGCACCGGTAATTATTTAACAAAATACAGCAAAGGCGGCGCGGTAGATGACGGCCTAGGTTATCACTTTATTAACACACCCAAAGACAACGCTAGCCGCTTCTTTATGAAGCCCACTGCGTTTGGTAAATATTTAATGACCGATGTCGACGGCCGTTATTTTGCTAGTCATTTACCTGCAGAAATTAGTGCGGGTCGATACGCTGGGAAATTTTCAGAATGGACCATCAACAAAGAAGACACTGATCGTTACTCATTACATGGCACCGCACTTAATATGAAAGTACGTGCACGTACCAACGCAGGTACCATGTACTTTTTTGATTTATTAAATCCATTTAACTTTAATAGTGAAAACACCTTCAAACTTATCGCGCAAAACAACTGCACCGATTTCCCAGAAGTCACCACCAATGTTCAAGGGGATATTAACGCACTTAAAGGTGACATCAACGCGCCTGTACGTGGCTTTGTAGACCCTCACACTCACATAACTTCCTATGAATTCATGGGTGGCAAAATGATGGCCGGCAAACCTTTCCATCCATGGGGTGTAGAAGAAGCACTAAAAGACAGTAAAGATGTTCACGGTCCTAATGGATCTTTGGATTTAATCGGTAACATTTATACCTTTGAAGATCCCAATATGCGTTACGACACACGCGGCTGGCCTGAATTCCCTTGGTGGCCTAACCATAAACAAATGAGCCACTCAGGTTATTACTACAAATGGATTGAGCGTGCTTACCTTTCAGGTATGCGCTTAATGGTCACGGACCTTGTAGAAAACGAAGTGCTTTGTAATATACAAAAAACCATCAACCCAGCTAGCTGGATCAACCCAAATAGCTGTAACACCATGGACAGCATTCGTTTACAGGTACAACGCCTACATGAAATGCAAGCCTACATAGACGCGCAAAGCGGCGGCCCTGGTAAAGGTTTCTTCCAACTGGTTGACTCACCTGAACAAGCTCGCCAAGTTATAGCCAATGGTAAAATGGCAGTATTAATGGGCGTTGAAGCCAGCGAAACCTTCAATTGTGGCCTCAAAGATACTTGTACCATTCACACCATTGAAACTCAGTTAAACGAGCTATATGACCTAGGTGTTCGTACCATATTCCCAACGCATAAATTTGATAACAAGCTAGGTGGCTCTGCCGTTGAAGACGGCATTATGAATCTAGGGCAGTTTTTAGCAGGTGGGCGCTTCTTTGAAACCAAAGAATGCGATGATCACACTAAAGGCCAAAACTTCACATCAGGCTTTCCTATCATTGGGCAAGTACCAGTACTCAGTGGCATCCTTAACGGTATCGGTTTGAACCCCGTTTACGATGAAGGCATCGAGCACTGCAACCAACATGGCATCACAGAGTTAGGCGTGTACTTGGTAAACCGCATGATAGATAAAAACATGCTGATCGAACTTGATCACATGAGTAATGAAACCGCGACCGCCACTATGGATATCGTAGAAGCGCGTAATTACTCAGGTGTTGTCACATCACACAGCTGGATGCGTGATGCTAAGAATGATCAGGTGCATAACAACACTCGCCGTTTAATTGAAGCCGGTGGTTTCAGTACGCCTTACAACGTAGAAGCCAATTCACTCACTGATCGTATCAGCCGATACCTAGACATTGTAGAGCAAACCCCTTACCTAAACGGCGTGGGTTTTGCGACAGACATGAGTGGATTAGGTGGCCAAGCTGGCCCACGCTATGACACGAATACCGACCCACTTGAATATCCATACACATCCGAATTTGGTTTTGTATTCAATAAACAAGTATCTGGTAATCGCGTCTTTGACCTCAATACTGATGGTATTGCCCACTACGGTTTAGTCGCCGATCACTTACAGGATATTCGTGAGCAAGCGCCACAACGTATTTATGAATCTGTGATGAACTCAGCCGAAGCGTATTTACAAATGTGGGAACGTGCAGAAAGTAGCACCAACTCCGCTCACTATGATCCATTAAATTAACATTCAAGTTTAAATTTAAGTAGAATATAAAAAGGCGCTCATTGAGCGCCTTTTTATTGAATTGTCGAAGCAACTTTCTTACTATCTATTCATCTTAAAAATATTTAATAATAAAGGTCTTATCGTGCAACGGATTACAGTCATCATTTTAATTGTTGGCCTTAAAATCAGGTGCACATGCAGTAATCGCAGTTGATCGTCGTATTTCACCCCGTCAATCAGGTTTAATATTTGATTCGAAAAAAATAATTATAATGCAATCACATACCAAGGAACGGCTATACGCCTTACCAATTTAGATGCCTTACCTGACCATATTAAAGTACATATCAATTCATCAGCTTATCAATCACAACAAGTCGTCAGAGACAATCAGAAAAAACGATCCAATGGTATTATGTTTGAGCTTTTTTTATCTCTCGCCATTGGTATTGCTTACCTAGTATCGTTATAGGATTAGAAGCCAAGTCCTATTCGTTGAGCTTAACGAGGCTAACTTTCTGAAGGTCTAAAGAAAATTGTGACAAGATTTAACTGACAAACTATTACACTAAGCTTGATAAATTAAAGCTCTAACGAATAAATCCATTAGAGCTTTTTTAATATCAATACTATATACGCTGAATTACTTCAAATCGACTTTTAAGCCAATCATAACGATACTATCCCCTTCTGTACGTCGAATAGTCAATCTTAACGCTCCAACTTTTATGCGGTCACCCACAACTGGGTGTTTACCTAAACGGGCTTTCAGTAATTCTTCTACGGTGCCTGTTTCATCTATTTTCACACCGTACACAAATGCTAGCTCAGTAATTGACGCATCTGGGTTAATAATAAATTCACCAAAGAAGTTACTCATGGCTAACTGACTTTGTTGATCTTGGTGTGCAAATGACAATGCTGCATCATCTATATCATCTGTGCGCATCATTAACCAAATATGATCACCCACTTCTATTTTTGTATTTTTTTCAACAGGTAACCATTTCTTATTCCGTACTTGTGCCACCCATTTAGGGTAACTATGCCAACTTTGAATAGGATTAAAGTTAGCCGCATGCACAGGTGAGCCTTCTTCAACAACAAATTCAGCCACTTCCAAAGAATGATCTAGCTTATTAATTAATGAATAGCTATGTCTTGGTGCCGGTGCATGTGGAATCACCACTTTCAACCAGCGGGCCATAGGCGCAACCGTTGCGCCTTGCACTAATAAAGAAATTAAAACAATCATAAAGGTAATATCAAAAACTTCACGAGCCCCTTCAATACCCGCCATAACAGGATACAAAGCCAGCACAATAGGTACTGCACCTCTTAACCCAACCCAGCTAATGAAAACACGTTCTTGCCAGCGAAAACGAAATGGTAATAAACAAACCATAACCGCCAGCGGTCTTGCTACTAGTATTAAGAAAAATGCGATCGTAACGGATACGATTAAATAATCCATTACATGAGATGGTGTCACCAACAAACCAAGAATTAAAAACATCCCCGCCTGTGCAAGCCAAGCTAAGCCATCCATTACCTGTGAAACGGATTCAGATGGTTTGCTATTAGCATTACCAATTTTCAGACCCAATAAATAAATGGCTAAGAAACCACTGCCACCTAATAAATTAGTACCTGCAAAGACCACCATGCCAAAAGCAAAAATCAGTAATGCAAATAAACCGTCCCCTAAATGAATACGAGCAAGTAAGCTTGATAATAAATAACCGCCAACTAAACCGCCTATCGCGCCAAAGCCAAACTGCTGTAGAAATAACGATCCAAATGCGTAAAAAGAAGTGGTCTGAGTTACATCAACACTTAGCTGTACTAACACAATAACCAATAAAATTGCCATAGGGTCGTTCGCCCCAGACTCTATTTCTAATGTGCCACCCACTCGCTCGTTTAATTTAATGCCACTGTTACGCAACACATTAAATACTGCAGCCGCATCGGTTGAACCGACAATCGCGCCTAATAAAAGTCCGTACTGCCAAGGAATGTCCATCATCCATACGGCAAAAGCACCAACACTTCCTGCCGTTATTATTACACCCAGTGTCGCCAATGTAGTAGAAGGCCACAAAGCAGAGCGGAATGTGCTGACCTTAGTGCGCATCCCGCCATCTAACAAAATCACCGCTAAAGAAGCATTACCAACTAAAAATGCTAATTCAAAATCATCGAATAAAATACCGCCAATACCGTCCTCACCCGCTAACATACCAACGGCCAAAAACAATAATAAAAAAGGGAAGCCGATCCGTGCTGTTAACGACCCGGCAATAATACCTGTCAACAACAAAATGCCTGCAATCATAAGAAAGGTATTGGTATCAGTCATATCAAAGTAGGCTATCCATGTGGATTAAAACGTAGAGGTAGGTTCGCAATTTATAAACATAGGTACACATCGTAAACATTAAATTGCTTATTCTTTTTACCATAAACAGGCAAAAACTGCAATTTTAAACCCGTCAAAAGGATTAGATTGGAGATGAGAAATAGATAAAAAAACAAAGGCTAAATACGTAAGAATAAAGCTCAAAAAAAGTAGCCAGACATTGGCTGACTACTTTTTTATGACTCCATTATTTAAACTTCACCACCGCGCGGTAGCGAGCCTTACCTTCACGTACATGGTCGATAGCATTATTAATTTTATCTTTATCAAACAATTCAATTTTTGGCTCAATACCATGGCGCACCGCAAACTCTAGCATCTGTGCAATCACCGCAGGACTACCTACAGGGCTTGACGATACGCTGCGCTGAGCGAGCATCATCGGAAAAATACTTAAGCTAAGTGGTTCAAGTATTGCGCCCACAAAATGCAAACGCCCTTTAGCACGTAACGTCGTCATATAAGCATTCCAATTAAGCGACACATTCACTGTCGAAATGATCATATCAAAACTGCCGGCGGCCCCTTCAAGTTGTGCTTCATCTTTTGAATTAAGTGTTTTGTGCGCACCCAATGCCAAGGCTTCTTTTTCTTTATCTGGATTAGACGTAAACGCGGTCACCTCACAGCCCCAAGCGTTCAAAAACTGTAACGCCATGTGACCTAGGCCACCGATACCAATCACAGCAACACGAGCAGTAGGTTTTAAGTCAAACTGCACCATGGGGTTATAAACCGTCACGCCACCACAAAATAATGGTCCGGCATAACTCATATCCATTTCATCTGGCAGTTTCACTACCGCTGTACTTTGTGCGCGTACCTTGTCGGCAAAACCGCCGTGACGGCCAACAATGGTCTTAGCCGAGCTATTACATAAATTATGATCACCTGTCATACAGCTCTCGCAGTGATTGCAGTATCCACTCTGCCAACCTAATCCCACGCGATCACCCGCTTTTAAGTGCGTCACATTTCGACCGACTTGACTCACCACACCAGCAACTTCATGGCCTGCCACAAGAGGGTATTGAGTAAAGCCCCACTCGTTATCAAGCATGCTCACATCACTGTGGCACACGCCGCAATAATGCACATCGATTTCAACATCTTGATCACCTAGCTCACCAGGGTCGTACTGAAATGGCTCTAACGGCCCTTTGGCTTGATTCGCTGCATACGCATTAATCATGGTGACTCCTAATTTTGTTATTAAAACCTGCCCCATTAAAACCTCATGTAAGGAAAGTGGCTATAGCGGCATATCGAACGAGCTGTTGCACAAAGCATAGCGCTTAAACCCCTGCTAGGGTGTAAAATGACCGCCTAATTGAATTACCCTTGTTAGACAATCGCCAAAAGCCAGCCTATTTAGCCTTCTATGTTAGATATGCTCACCACTTTTGCGGTTTTCTGGTAGAATTCGCGCAAAATTTATACTGGTATTTGACCTTGTTTACATCGTTTGATCTGCAACCCCCGTTATTAAAAGCTATTGAAGCATTAAGCTTTAAAACCCCAACCCCTGTACAGGTTCAGGCAATTCCTGATGCCCTACAGCACAAAGACCTTATGGTCTGTGCACAAACAGGTAGTGGTAAAAGTGCCGCCTTCTTATTACCCATCCTTAACCAGCTTATTACCCAGCCGGCCCCTAATTCAAAAACTCGGGCCTTGGTATTAGTACCTACTCGTGAATTGGCTCGTCAGTTATTAAAACAAACCGAAGCCTTGGCTAAATTCAGTCAAATTCAGGTAGCTGCAATTACCGGTGGCCAAGAGTTTAAATTCCAAGCTGCTTTGTTTCGTAAAAACCCAGAGATTATCATCGCCACGCCTGGTCGATTAATTGAGCACATGGGCAAAAGCGAACACCTACTTGAAGACGTAGAAGTCTTGGTATTGGATGAAGCAGACCGCATGCTTGATATGGGGTTCTCTGAAGATGTGCTTAACATTGCTAGTCAATGTAACCGCCCTGAACGCCAAACCATGCTGTTTTCGGCCACGCTCAAGCAACGCGGCATGCATGACATTATTAAAACCGTATTGAACGAGCCAAAAAACATATTGGTAGATAACTTCAAGGGCGAACATGAAAACATAGCCCAAGAAGTGATGCTCGGTGATGACGATAAACACAAGCAACGTTTATTAACCTGGTTACTTTCCAACAGAACCTTTCGCCAAGCCATTATTTTTGTAAACACCAAAGTAAAAGCTCAAAGCCTTTATCACGTATTGGAATACCACAATATTAATGCCGCCGTTTTACAAGGTGACATGACCCAAGACGAACGCAACCATGTGATGACGCGTATGAAACAAGGCACATTTGATGTATTGGTCGCCACCGATGTTGCGGCACGTGGCCTTGATGTTAAACAAATCGACTTAGTAGTGAACTTTGACATGCCCCGCAGCGGTGATGACTATGTTCACCGCATTGGTCGAACAGGTCGTGCAGGCGAAAATGGGTTAGCCATTTCTTTAGTTGATCACACCGAGTGGAATTTAAAGTGTGCCATCGAGCGTTATCTGCGCATTGAAATGACACCGAAAAAAGCCAAGGGATTAGAGGGCAAATACAAAGGTCCTAAAAACATGAAATCCAACGGTAAGCCTGTTGGTAAAAAACCAGATAAGAAAAAAGACAACAAGAAATCCACTGCTAAAAAAGCAGGGAAGAAACCAACGGGACAAAAGTCAGGGATTAAAAAACCGGCCACTAAAAAACCTGCTACACCACGCTTTGGTGATGGTAGTGCGCCGTTTAAGCCTAAGCCCAGCGCCTAAGCCCAGCGCCTAAGCTTGCGCTTAACCCCTAAATCTTTTTACTAACAGTAAGGCTTGATATGAAATATTTCTGGATGACCGTACGCTTTGTATTAGCACAAATTATTTTGTTGGCCGATTTTTGTTATCGCCCTGCAGGCGTAAAGCGCAGTAAGGCAAAGCAAGCTCAGTTAGATGAACAATGCCAGCAACTGGCCTTGTATCAATATGCAGCGTGCCCGTTTTGTGTCAAAGTTCGCTGGTCTATGAAGCGCAACAATATGAAAATCGCACTGCGTGATGCAAAGCGTAATGAAGAATATGCATACGAACTAGAAAACCAAGGCGGTAAATTAAAAGTCCCTTGTTTGAAAATCACTCATCTTGATGGCTCAAGTCAGTGGATGTATGAGTCAAAAGATATTATTGCTTATTTGCAGAACATCGCAGATGGTCACACTCGTATTGAGTTAGAACCTAGTCTAGCTAAAGCAAGCTAATCTACTGAATTTGAATACCCGCCTTCGCGGGTATGACGTGATCGAGACTAAAACCATCTATCTCAAACTAACACTTTCTCTAAACTTTAAACCGTCTGTCGCAAACTAAAACTGTCTTACCCAGGTTTAAAGCGTCTCTCCCACGTAGGTGGGAGTCAACAATCCTTTGTCTCTAAACCTACAAATGAACACTCTCCATACTCTCAAAAAATCCCAACCACACATCCAATATTCATATTAGTTATATAAACCTAATACTATATTATTGGATTGACTAAAAAAGATTCAGGATAATGCGCCCATATTAAATTAGGGGTTGCCGCCATGAACATCAAATCTGTTTTTGCACTTTCTTTATTAAGCGTCACTATTAGCGCTCAAGCTACCAATGGGTATTTCCGTCTAGGTTACGGACAAAACAGCATCGCAATGGGGGGAACTGGTACTGCGCTAGCCCAAGATGGCCTAGCGGGTGCAATTAACCCTGCCACATTATTTTCAGTAAAAGATGATGTGACATTAGCGCTCAGTGTATTTAATCCACAACGTGAATTCACCGTCACAGGGGCAAGCCCCAGCGATGCACAAATAGGCGAATTCCCTCTGGCACCGGGTAATACACAGTCCGACAGCGAATATTTTTTAGTCCCCTCTTTTGCTTATAAACATGACATCAACTCAGACCTTGTGATGAGTTTGAGTGTGTATGGCAACGGCGGTATGAACACAGATTACAACAGTTCCGTATTTGGCGCAGGGGAGACAGGCGTCGATTTAAGCCAAGTCTTTTTCAATGCCGCATTTGCCTATCGTTTAACGCCGTCTACTCAAATCGGTGTAGCACCTATTATTGGCGTACAAAGCTTTGAAGCACGAGGCGTATCCAGTTTTGCTAACTTCTCCCAAGACGCGAGCAAGCTTTCTAATAACGGGCATGACACGGTATTGGGTTACGGTGCGCGCGTGGGTATTGCCCATCAATTAACCAGCAATATTGCTTTGGGTGCCAGTTATCAAACAGAAATTAATTTTGCTGAATTTGATGACTACTCAGGCTTATTTGCCCAAAGCGGCGATTTTGACGTGCCCTCTACTTATAACCTGGGTGCTGCATACGATAACGCCAACTTCACCGTCGCCCTTGATTATCAAGTGATTAACTATTCAGACATAGCCTCTGTGGCCAATCCATTACTGCCGAATATCATGACGACTCAGCTAGGTTCAAATACTGGCGCAGGTTTTGGTTGGAACGATATGGAAATTGTCAAACTAGGTGTTGCAGTGAAAGGTAATAATCAAAACACTTTTCGTGCGGGTGTGAGTTATGGCGAACAACCCATTGATCGCAGCGAAGTGTTGTTCAACATACTAGCGCCTGGCGTACAAGAATGGCACTACACCGCCGGTTATGAATTTAACCTAGACAGTGAAACCAATTACGCAGTGAGCTTTTCATATTCACCCTCTAAGTCAGTGAAAGGACTTAACCCGCTTTATCAAAGCCAAGAGCAATACATTGAAATCGAAATGGAACAGTATGAAGTAACCTTCGCCGTATCATTTTGATCTAACTGATTCATCGAAATAAAAAAATACCATGGTCATTCACATGACCATGGCATTTTTATTTTTCTTCGAGATTACTTAATCTCAAATAATTCCACATCAAAAATCAAAGTAGATCCAGGCTTTATCGCACCCGCATTGCGGTTCCCATACGCCAAGCGGCTAGGAATAAAGAAACGAGTTTTCTCTCCTACTACCATTAATTGCACGCCTTCAGTCCAGCCTGAAATCACCTGATTAAGTGGAAAACTAATGGTTTGCCCACGATTAACGGAGCTATCAAACACAGTACCATCCAGTAAAGTACCATGGTAATGAACCGTCACTTCGCTATTCGCCTTGGGATGTTCATCGCCGCTACCCGCTTCTAATACTTGATACTGCAAACCAGATGCGGTGGTATGAACGCCTTCTAGCTGAGCATTGGTGGCTAAGAAAGCCTCACCTTCAGCGATGCTTCCAGCAGCGATGCGCTTATTTTTAAAATGACGCCACGCAAAAAAGATGACAACCAGAACAACGGCGATGAAAAATAATGGAGGCATAACTGACGTTCTCATATTTAAAAGAATCCAGTTTACCTTAAGGAAGGGACAGCCCAAAGAGATTGAGCCGTAAAATACACATTATTCGTCTTCGAACAAAACCCCTACTTTAAGTTTTTCGGCGCGATAAATTTCTACACCATCCACTTCTACGCTACCCGTCGCCACCGCGATGAGCATTTTTTTGTTTTTTAAGCTGCGATCAATACTAATTTTAAACGTCACGACTTTCGCATGAGGGCGTACCTCACCAAAAAACTTCACACCACCAATACCCAGTGCGCGCAATTTACCATGGTGACCTTTGGCCGCCAGAATGGCACCGATGCTCTGCCACATACCTTCAATACCCAAGCAGCCAGGCATGATTGGGTCTCCTGGGAAATGGCAACGAAAAAACCAGGCGTTTTCATCAATGGCCATCTCAGTAATGACTTCCCCTTTACCATGCTCACCACCATTTACGTCTAAATGGCGTATGTGCTGAATAATACCCAGCTCATCAATTGGTAATTTAATTTCGATCCCTTGCGCTGCAAAATGGTCAAGCAAGGCTTGTACTGGCATATCATCAATAATATCCAAAGTACTGACTGGGTTCGATTCAGAGGGTGACTGGCTCATGTACCATGCCTTTTATAATTAAAGTGCGCGGGACTGTACGGGCTTTTTGCGCCCCAAGCTTAACTTGGGGCATCAGGGGTTTGACTTTATGTAACACCACCTAAGTCAACAACACAAAAGACTAGCGACTTAACCAAACCTCCAAGCCTTGAGCATTAAGCAACACATCACTCGCAATCACTTGGCCATATTCACTAGAGGTCAGATTCGTGTCGTGCTGTGCTAAATCGGCCATTAATAACATCAATATGTCTTTATTTAATGCCTGCAACCATTGGTCTTGAGGTATCTGCTGTTTGACGTTTAACGCAATAGCCACAAACTCATCAACCAGTTTGATTAAACGCGCCCCCAAAACCTGTGGCGCTTCAACCATGCCGTAATGAGTTAAAAACATGCGCTTAGGCTGATAACTTAATAACCGAGTAATCGATGCTTTGAGTGCAATTGGGTCAAATTGCACTGGGGTTGTGGTAGGAAAGATAAACGGCCCTTTTTTCGTCGTCAGCTCTTTATACGCCAAACCAAACGTATCACCCGTAAAAAATCCTTCACTTAACCCATCATAAATACAGTAGTGATGACGCGCATGCCCCGGTGTGTCTAAAAAAGTAAGGATTCGCCCACCCAATGAAAGAGTTTGCTTATCTTCAATGACAACAATTTGTGCTGGATCAATAGGCAGTAAATCCCCATAAGTTTGTTGAAACACGTCCTGACCATAAACGGCTGTCGCACCTGCTTGTAACTTACTAGGGTCAATCATGTGTCTAGCGCCTTGCGGATGCACCACAAGCTGCGCATGAGGCAAGGCTTGCATAAGCAACCCAGCCCCGCCTGCGTGATCTAGATGCACATGAGTAGGCATCACATATTTAACCGCGCTGGTGTTAAAACCTTGGCTGTCTAAGAATTCAAAAATCAACGGTACGGTATCTTTTGTGCCGGTTTCGATAATGGCTAATTCGCCTTCATGTTCCATTACATAACAAGCAGCCATTTGAGGGCGTTGGAACGCAGTATCAAGAAGATGAATTCCCCAACCTAAGTATTCTGATTTGACCATATCTCTCTCAAATTTATGCATTGTGGTGCTCGAATCAAACATCCAATCCGATGACTATGCACAATGGTGTTTTAAAAAACCATGGGCACAACAGCCATTCCCATAGGCCAATCATGCCAGCCTTATCTCTTTCGTTCATTATTCCGTATTTTTAGCATTTTATTCTTCATATTTGGCGCACTCTTTCCAGTCACTACTTTAGGAATAATGGATTTGGCCTATAACTTAAAAGGATAGGGATATTTTCATGAACACACTGACGTCACTAAGTAAGCAACAGGTTCGCCACGTTCTCACCTGGCCTTTGGTGCTTCTATGCCTGTTATTTGTAGTGATTGCAGGCTGGGGGTTCCATTTTGTGAACCAACAGCAAGGCCATGAACAAATCGCCGCGGCCGTAGAAAACAACCAACAAGAAGTCGCCAAGCAGTATTCAAAGCAGTTTGATGAGCTCATTATCTCTCGTCTTAAACAACTCATGGCGCAAAAACAGCAAGCCATTCAGGCTTATTTGAAACAACTTAACAAACAGCTTGTGACACTTGCTAACTCCACCATGAGCCAGGTAGCGTCTCAAGCGTTTCGCATTACCTATCGCAGCTACTTAGCCGAACGTGAACCCTTTGTTGAAAACCCCAGCGATGCTATTGCCCAGTATTATCAGCAACAAGCCCCAAGCCGTGCGCACCTGAATGAAATTGGTCAGGCGCTGCAATATGATTTCATTCTCAACAATAAACTTTTACGCAAACAAGACTTTAACGAAACCGACGTCGATACTAGCTACAGCCGTGTACACGGTTTATATCACCCCATATATCGTCATTACATTGAACAGTTTGCCTTTGAAGACTTATACATAGTGGATGCAACCAGTGGCGATGTGCTTTACAGCGTGGCTAAAAATAATGATTTTGCTAACAACCTTTGGCAAGAGCAAGCTGCCAGCTCACCACTGGCCATCAGCTATAAGCACGCCTTACAACTTAAACCTGGGCAAAGTTTATTTAGTGAGTTCAGTGAATACCTACCCGCGAGCCGTTCATTAAGCGCGTTCATGAGCACGCCTATTATTAGTCAAGACCCTGCCCGTAATACTATTGAAGCCATATTGATTTTTCGTTTACCCGCAAATGCTTTTGCACCTTTGTTGCAAGTTCAAGGATTTGAAAAAGCGCATATTTATATGAGCAACGCCAAACAAAATTTCTGGGTAAGCAGCTCGCCTTTAGATTCAAACAAGCAATCACAATTTACCCAATGGCTTGATACTCAACCAAATGAGTCTTTCACCGTCACACAAACCGATAATAATGAAAATCACTACATGGCCTATCAGCCGATTAAATTATTCGGTTTAAACTGGTTGTTGTTTAGTGAGCTATTGCTGAATGAAAACCAGCTTATCAATAACCCTGCACTTAATATCAATCTAAGCGAAAGCAATCAACTCACACAATCGCAAAAAGATGGGCTCATACTGTTTTCTGGGTTGGCGATCATGGCTGTATTTCTGAGCCTTGGATTAGGTTTGTGGTTAATTAAATACTTTAATAGCCAGCAAAACAGCAGACAGCTGTCCTCTAATAAAGTACAAGATGCATGGTTAGGTCGCCTTAATCAACTTGACTTTCGTGAAATAAGTAATGCAACTGACGATCACGATAGTGATGGAAAACAAACCCAATCAGCATCACTCAATCGTGCGCAAGTGAAGCAGCTCATTCAATCTATTGAGCAGCCCATTAGCCACATGCAAAAAAATGGCGAAGCACTTCAACAGTGTCACCAAAATTTCAAACAGAATTTAACTCACAGTAATCAATTACAACAACAGATTGAGCAGCAACAAAATGAATTACAAAAAAGCCTAGGTGATGAGATTCATCAAGCTCATAAAATCAAAAAACAAATGAATCAGCCCATTGACAATCAAGAAGGCAAGCTAAAAACATTTGACCAACTTAGCCAACACAGTCATAAAATGCTGAGCGATAATCAAGCTCAAGTACATCAGCTAAGTGGTGTACTCAGTCATGCTAGCGAGCAGGTGAATAGTTTAGCAAAAAGTAGCAGCAATATTGTAAACGCCCTAAACACTATCGCCAGTATTGCCGATCAAACCAATTTATTAGCATTGAACGCGGCGATTGAAGCCGCACGAGCCGGTGAGCATGGGCGAGGCTTTGCCGTAGTCGCGGATGAAGTGCGCACCCTCGCAAACCGTACTCATACAAGCACCACAGAAATTAAAGCCGTGATCGATCAACTGCATAAAGACTCTCAAAACTCAGTGAAAGCCATGGCCCAAGCCAGTGAGCTCATTAGCAGCAGTGAAGATCTGGCAAAGAATGTCAGTGATATTTTTGATCAATTAGAAAGTATGATTAAAGACGTGAAAATTAATGAGCAACACGACCAAGGACAATTAGTCCAACTAGGTGAACGTTTTCAAGAATTAATGGCTCACACACAAGAGCAAAGGAAGGTCATACAAAATCTGCAAGATCTCGATACATTATTAGGTAAAACCAGCGACAATATCGAGAAGAACTTAAACCTTTTCAAGTGGTAAACCCAAACTTATTTAGCAATAGCCGTTAAAATATTTTGAGTACTGATCACTCCTTTTATGATCCCATGTTCGCTCACAAAAATACGCCGAATACCATGCTGCAGCATCACATACGCCACCTCTTGCAAACTGGCCTTGCAATCAATTTGCACCACTGAGTGACTCATTATCTGATTAACGGTGCAGTTTTCATCTGCGCTAGCCATCATGGTTTGTAGTGTTTTATCATCATATTGCTGACCCACAAACTCAGCATACACTTCTTGCAATAGCGCCCCTTTCTCTTGAACACTTTTATTTTCAAAAGCCAAAATATCACTCATGGTCACCACGCCTACCAAACTATGATCACTAGCAATAACCGGCGCACCGCTAATAGCATTTTTAATAAAAAATTCTGTCAAACGTTTAACAGACCAACCTTCATAGGCCATTAACACCTGATTCGTCATTATTGCTTTTGCAGTGATATCGGTTTTCATAGTGTCTCCTATAAAAATATTATTGTGCAGTGAAATAAATATTGCCGTAATAAGCGCTGACTTTCGCTTTACTGTCATCGGTGTCACTCATAATGGCAACGGCATCAATATAACGGTAGGCATCTTCATTGGCTTCTATTGAACCCTTGTCCCCGTACAGTGCGATCATGTCTTCAAACACATTGCGTTTTTCAGTTACCCACTTACCTAACGCATCTTGAGGTGAACGCAACGCCAACATACGCGCATTACTACCTGCGTAGGCATTATCCCAAATACTACCTTTAGGTTGATTACTGGACCAAACATAATTTAACGCCTTGGTTTTCCAAATAAAGAAACCACCACTTTTAACAATATATAAACGTGCAGCGTAGTCGTCTCCTGACTTTTCGGTTTCATCCATCTTGGGTAAATAATTTTCGATACGCCATGACCAATTTAAAAATGGCGTTTGTTTTAAATCGATTTTAATTTCTTTCGCCAAACCCGAGGCTGATTGATTACTCACCGCTTTTAGAACCGTTTGATTATCTAATTGGGTAATATCGTACTGGGTATAATCCACAAAAGATTTTTTCTCCCAAGCATCGAGTGACTCTTGTTCAAATTGTGCAATATGAACCGTTTGCGAAAATGCCAAAGGGGTCATTAGAAAAAATGTGAATAAATATAATAAGGGTTTCATGATAGGTCTCTAAATATGACGTTAAGTGTTCAGATAAGCCTAACGAAAAATGGTTCAGCCAAACTTAACTACCCCACCAGTACCTGCTTAAGTTGCTGTAAGGTATTGAGCGTATCTTTGTTATGCGTTTCTAAATCACGCTGTAAAGCCTTAATGGCCCAAAGCATTTCAGGATGATCCGCGAATGTCTGCTTAAGCATGGGTAGTAATGTTAAAGCTTGCTCGAAGCGCTCGTGTTTCACATGATCTTCAATTTGCGCAATCATATATTCACCTATCTATCCATAGATCGTATATTCAATGTACAAGTAAACACCCGCTAAGGCAAAACTTGAACACAATTACTGTCTGCGTAACATTTTATTAACGGTTACATTCATACCGTTATAGTTAACTTCACTCTCTTCTATGTCCACAAACCCATAAGTGCGATATAGCGTCTTAGAAGGCGCATTCGACTTAACCACTTGTAATGTGGCGTCTCCTCCAATGCTCTCTAAGGCAAAGGCAAGTAAAGCACGACCAATCCCTCGTCCCCTATAATCAGGGTGCACATATAAGGATTGTATACGGCTGCCAGCAACCGCACTATAACCTTTGATTTTATTTGTGCCATACACAAAAATCGTCGAACTTAACAAGTCGGATCGTCGCTTGGCATCTTGATCTAGAGGCAACAATACATACTTGCACTCTTCAAATTTAAGCTCATCAAGTTTTGAGGCATTATAAATTTCAGCAATAGCGGGATAATCAGTTGTTTGGTAATTACGAATAGCCATGGATCACAAAATTTAAACAATAAATATGAATAACCATGACTGATTTATAACATTGGGGCAAGCTATGCAGGCGTTTAAGGCAAGTAAATAGGGGCGAAATAAAATTCATTAATTTTTTGTAGAGCCAAGGGCTCTACAAAAAACAGTATCTGTTTATTGATTAGCCCCAAGAATAAGCTCACGGAAAAACTTCACTACATCCACGTAGTCGTCCACATTAATTTGTTCATTAATGCCGTGCATACGTTCTAATGTTTCAGGGGTAAAACGATTAAAAGCAAACCGATAAATACTATCGCTCAAGCCAGTGTAATGCTTTGCATCCGTACCGGCGGTGACAAGGTACGGCGCAACAATTAGGCTATCGTCTTGAGTAACACGATAAATAGCGTCCCTTAGCATAGCAAAGCTGTCATTATCACTTTTTGATACCGAAGACGGCTCACCAGAAAACCCACCCAAAATTGAAACGTGAACTTCTGGGTTATTAATCACCTGCTCAATATACGCTTGCACGCTTGCACCGCTCTCCCCGGGCATAATGCGAAAATTCACCACCGCAGTGGCTTCACTTGGCAGAATATTATCCTTGCTTGAGCCTTTCGCCATGGTCACAGCCGTAGTGGTACGCACCGCCGCATTGGTGGTTTTAGAACCTGACAAAATCTGTTCAACCAACGGCTCGGTCAGCCACATATTGGCAAAAATCGCTTTTTTGACACCGCCCATAGCAGGGCCGATGGTATTGAATAACTGACGGCTGTAAGCCATGTTGGCCGCAAAAGGATGGTTTTCAATATCCACAATGGCCTGTGCAATCACGCCAAGGGCAGTATGCTTAGGCGGCATAGAACTGTGCCCGCCCACTGCTTTCACCTTAAGTTCAAGACTGACATAACCTTTCTCGGCAATGCCTATTAAGGCCACTTGCGCATCCATACCTGGGATAATACCGTCACCAACGATGGAACCACCTTCATCTAAAATAAACTGGAAATCCAAACCACGGGCTTTTAACAAAGCACTAATCTTGGCTGCACCCTTGTTGCCACCGATTTCTTCATCGTGGCCAAACGCTAAATATATATCCCGCTTAGGCTCAAAGCCCTTGGCCAGTAAATCTTCAACTGCTTCCATCACCCCAAGCACACCAGATTTAATATCCACCGCGCCACGGCCCCAGATAATGCCCTCTTCAATGGCCCCGCCAAATGGCTCATGCAGCCAGCGATCACGAGTCTCGCTGTCTACTGGCACGACGTCTTGGTGACTCATTAATAAAATAGGTTTTAGTGAATCGTCTGAGCCTTTCCAGCGATACAGTAGTGACAATTCATTCACCATCTCAAGGGATAAATTTTGATGCAGTTTAGGGTAGCTCTGCTTCAAAAACTGATGAAAGCCAGTAAACGCTTCACGTTCGACTTGGGATTCATCCATATGGCTAATCGTGGCAAATTGAATGCCCTGAGATAAACGCTCTGACACCTTAGCGGCATCTACCTTGGTACTATCTAAGGGGGCTTGCAAGGTTACATCTGGTTGACTAAAGGTTAGAGTTTTAACACCCATAATCAGCAGTAATACCACTAATACAAAAACCAAGATTTTCAGCAGTTTCATTATTTAAGTCCGTTCATTTTTATTATGAGGAGCAATGTGCACTATTGGATGCTGTCGTAAAAATGTTAAATTGGCCAACACGAACAACAGCATATCACCCTCAGACCTGTTGAGAGCCGATGGCATGGGGTATGATGAAATCTAATCAGACATAAGTATTAATCACCATGGCAAAAACATTTAGTTCCGAGTTTATTTCCTTACAACTGGCTGTGTTGACGGTCTCTGATAGCCGCGACGAAACCACCGATACCAGTGGCCATTTGTTGGTTGAGCGTTTACAAGCCGCAGGCCACACACTTGCGGATAAAACCATCGTGATTGATGATATCTATAAAATCCGCGCAGTATTGTCACAGTGGATCGCAAGCGACAATATTCAAGGGATACTCATCACAGGTGGCACCGGCTTTACCGGCCGCGATAGCACCCCAGAAGCCGTTATTCCTTTATTTGATAAGACCGTCGACGGCTTTGGCGAATTGTTTCGCCACTTAAGCTTTAGCCAAATTGGCACCAGTACCATTCAAAGCCGTGCCATAGCGGGCCTTGCCAATGGCACCATTATGTTTTGTATGCCAGGCTCGGGTAATGCTTGTGCCACCGCTTGGGATGACATTATCGAAACCCAGCTAAATAGCACTCATAAGCCATGCAACTTTGTTTTACAGCTTAAGAACACTCAACCTCAATCCTGTGAGAAGCGAAACTAAGATGACTTTCACCCATATCAATCAAAACGGCGAAGCCAACATGGTGGATGTGAGCGAAAAAGCCGTCACCGCTCGCACCGCCCGCGCCGAAGCCTTTATTGAAATGAGCCCAAGCACATTGGACATGATTATTAAAGGCGAGCACCACAAAGGCGATGTCTTCGCTGTCGCGCGCATTGCTGGTATTCAAGGGGCTAAGCAAACCAGCCAACTCATCCCTTTGTGTCACCCGTTAATGTTAAGCAAGGTCGAAGTAAGCTTTGATGTGCAGCCTAAACACAACCGCGTGCGCATAGAAACCTTATGCAAACTGGCCGGACAAACCGGTGTGGAAATGGAAGCCCTTACGGCAGCGTCTGTTGCGGCACTTACCTTATTTGATATGTGCAAGGCCGTGGATAAAACCATGAGCATTTCGGGTGTGCGCGTATTAGAAAAGCAAGGGGGCAAATCTGGGCATTTTATTGCCACCACTCAAGGCAAAGAAACATGATCAAGGTATTATTTTTTGCGCAATTACGCGAGCAACTCAATAGCCAAGGGCTTGAGCTCACCCTTGCCACACCTTGTGACATAAACGCGATTAAGCACGCCTTAATAGAACACAACTCACAATGGCACGCCCATTTAAGCCAAGACACCATCTTGTGCGCGGTTAATCAAACCATGGTGGATAACCGACACCTGGTGCAAGACGGTGACGAAGTGGCGTTTTTCCCTCCGGTGACAGGCGGTTAACACCATGACAACATCCATCTCCATTAGTGTGCAAAATGACGACTTCGACGTGGCACAAGAATACGCCGCCATGCGTAAAGACAATACTCAGGACGGAGCCATTGTTTTCTTTAGCGGCCTAGTGCGAGAGATGAACCAAGGCCGTGATGTCACAGGCTTATTTTTAGAACACTACCCAGCCATGACAGAAAAAGCCCTAGGCGAAATTGTTGCGCAAGCATGCACACGCTGGCCGCTATCGCGCATACGTGTGATTCATCGAGTAGGTCAATTGCACATTAGCGATCAAATTGTGTTTGTGGCCGTCAGCAGCAGCCACAGGGAAGCCGCCTTTACCGCTTGCCATTTCATAATGGACTTTCTTAAAAACCAAGCGCCGTTTTGGAAAAAAGAAACCACGCAACAAGGCAATATCTGGGTCGACGCCCTCGAAAAAGACAAGCGCGCCATAGATAAGTGGGGCAATAAAAATGAAGACTAGACACATGAACGTTCTATTAGTCATCTGCTTATTATTCAATGCCCAATACAGCCATAGCAACGATATTAATGTGGCGGTTGCCGCTAACTTTAAACAAACTCTGCAAGCGCTAAAAATACCGTTCGAAAACAGCACACACCATTCGATAAAAATCATCAGTGCCAGTACTGGGCAACTGGTGCAACAGATTTCACAGCATGCCCCATTTGATGTATTTCTTGCCGCTAACATTGGGCACCCGCAGCTATTGTGGCAACATATACACGAACAACGCGATCTGGGTTTAGATGCCCTTAACGTATACGCAAAGGGTCGTTTGGTGTTTTATAGCAATTTACCTCTTGCCCCAAACCTATCTTTGCAAGATATATTAAAAGATAAACGCTATTTACGCTTAAGCATCGCCAACCCGCACCTTGCCCCTTACGGTGCGGCCGCTAAACAAACCTTAGAATGTTTAGATATGTATAAACAATGGCAACCTAAATTGATTTTTGGGCAAAACATTGCCCAGACGTTTCAGTTTATTGATAGCAAAAGTGTCGACGGCGGCTTTGTGGCTATGTCTCAAGTATTAAATAAAGACGCCAGCCATATGCGAAAGATTGACGAAACATGTTACGACGACATTAATCAAATGGCCCTGCGTTTAAATAACAAAACCGCCAGTGTCGCCTTTATGCATTTTTTACAAAGCAAAACGGCCCGAGACATCATTCAACAAAACGGCTACCGCCTACCTTAATCATTGGACACCTTATGGATGCGCTGCTGTTAACCTTAAAACTGGCATTTTTTAGTACCGGAATTTTAATTCTTATCGCCACTCCCCTTGCTTGGTTTTTAGCCCATAGCCAGTTCAAAGGAAAATTTTTACTAGAGGCGCTTATTGCCCTGCCATTAGTATTGCCACCAACCGTGCTTGGGTTTTATTTATTAATTGCCTTAGGTCCTCAAGGCCCCGGTGGTTTCATTGCCCAGCTTTGGGGAGATCGCACTCTGGCTTTTAGCTTTACCGGTTTGTTAATTGGTTCGGTCATTTATAGTTTGCCCTTTGTGGTTCAACCGCTACAAAATGGTTTTAGTTTAATAGGAAAAAAACCATTAGAAGTGGCCTACACCTTAAACGCCTCCTTTCGTGATGCATGGCGCACCATTATCTTTCCGTTAGCCAAACCCGCTTATATTAGCGCGGCGACCTTGGGCTTTGCTCACACGCTAGGAGAGTTCGGTGTGGTATTGATGATTGGGGGTAATATTCCCGGCGAAACCCAAGTCATTTCCATTAAAATTTTTGAGCAAGTCGAAGCACTGCAATATAACGACGCCCATATTATGTCTGCTGTGTTATTAGGTATCTCATTTATTATGCTCACCGCTATTTACGCCACCCGTAAAAACGCGAACAAGACGGGTATGCTATGAAACTAGATTTAGAGTTTGAGCTTAAAAAAAGCCAAGAGAAAACCAACCCATTTACATTAAAAGCCACACTGACCATAGATTGGCCGACCCCTTGTACTCATGTGATTTTTGGTGAAAGCGGCATAGGAAAAACGCACCTACTACGCAGTATTTGTGGATTAGAAACCCCACAAGGGTTTATCACCTGGCAGCATCAACACGACAACGAATATTGGTTGGACTCTCAAAAGCAAATCAACCTGCCTTGCCAACATCGCCATGTTGCTATGGTATTTCAAGACAACCAATTATTTACCCACTTAAATGTCGAGCAAAATTTACGTTACGCCTTTGAACGTTCACACGCCAATGAGCAAGACTGGCAGCATTGCATTAGTGCATTAAAAATCAATGAATTACTAACGCACCGCGTACAAGCATTAAGTGGTGGCCAAGCACAGAGAATTGCCCTTGCTCGCGCCATATTAAGCAAACCCAAATTACTCATTCTAGATGAGCCTCTGGCCTCACTGGACTGGCAGAGCAAACAAGATGTCATGCGTTATATTAAGCGCTTAAACCACGAATGGCAGCTACCCGTTCTATACGTCACTCATGATGTGAACGAAGTGCTCACATTAGCTGACCACGTCATCATGCTAGACAAGCAAAATGGCATCACCATAGTGAACGAGCCCCGCCCATTAATTGACATACTACAGGACGAACGTCATCTGTTTTATGGCCTAGGGAAAAGCAGTATTTTACTAACCCAAAGCACGCACAAAGAACAAGACGGTCTCATGCACTGTAATATTGGTAATCAAGTGATGCGCTTGCCAATTACACACACACGCACTCGTAAAGACAATGAAGGGCTGCTGCGCTTATGCATAGCCGCCAATGATGTAAGCCTCGCATTAAGCGCTGCCACAGACAGCAGTATTGTAAATATTTTACAAGGCAAGGTATCGCGCATTGAGCAGACCGAAAGCGGACAATACTTAATTCAATTAAAAATTGGCGAACAGTATTTATTAAGCGAGATATCCAAGTATTCATTTGAACGCTTGAACATAGAAATGTGGCAATCCCTTTATGCTCAAATCAAAGGGGTTGCGCTACAGCAAGATGTTTAAGTCTATTTAAGCGGATTAAAAGTAGCCAAGGGCGGCGTCAAATAATTCGACCGTCACCGTTTCACCGGCATTCACGTGCCCTCGGTATTGCTCTAACACAATATAACAATTGGCTTGGCTCATACTGGTTAATAAACCTGAGCCTTGTGCGCCGGTACTGCGCACTTCCAATTGACCACTTTCATTGATGCTGTAAATACCACGCTGAAAATCACACCGTCCTACTGACTTTTTCAAATTTTCTGTGGTGATAGCCGTTAAGCGTTGTTTATCTACAAGGGTTTCACCGGCTAACTTACGCAACATAGGTAAGCCTAATTGATGCAAAGTCACTAACGCACTGACTGGGTTGCCCGGCAAACCAATAAAATAACTGTTTTTTAACTGCCCAAACGCAAAAGGTTTGCCTGGCTTAATGGCCAGCTTCCAAAATTGTAATTGTCCTAAAGTCTCCAATACTTTTTTGGTGTAGTCCGCTTCACCCACGCTCACGCCACCTGATGTAATCACCACATCTGCTTCGCTATCGGCTTGAATAAAGACCCTAGTTAAGTGCGCTTCGTCATCCGCGACAATACCAAAATTAATCACCTCTACATTCAAGCGATTCAATACCGCTTCAAGGGTAGGCGTATTACTTTCATATAACTGGCCAGACTCTAACGCTTGTCCGGCAGGAATTAACTCATCGCCTGTACTGAGTATCGCCACCTTTAATTTGGCGAACACATCCACACTAGCGAACCCCATGGACGCCAGCACACCAATGTCCGCAGGGTTTAAGCGTTTACCCTTGGCCAGCACTTCTTGGCCTTTAGCAATGTCTTGCCCCATAGGACGAATGTTCTGCCCGTGTTTCACGTTTGCCGCTAAGCGAATCGTTGTCTCGTCAATCACTTCTACCTGCTCTTGCATGATCACCGCAGTGCAACCCACGGGAATATCACCACCCGTCATAATGCGCGCACACTCACCTTGTTTTAGGGTTTGCGTAGTAGGATGGCCCGCTAAGACCCTCGCCACTACACTGGCATCTGTGCCTGCGGTTAATTCTTCACCTTCATCTAGCACCAAGGCGTAACCGTCCATGGCACTATTGTCATGTAAGGGAATATTCAACGGACTCACCACAGGCGCGGCCAATACACGATTAGCCGCGTGCGCCAATGGCACACCCTCAACACGAGTGATAGGCGTGATAAAATCAAGTAACAATGGAATGGCGTCTTCTAGGGGCAATAAGCCATTACTGGCGCAGATATCTTTCATGGTGATTTAAATCGTTAGCAACTATGATAAGGCTTAGTTTTAACATAAATACGTGTTGGATTCACCTGTGAGAATTTATGCCTAACATTATCTCTTGTGCGCAATATGATTATTTTGAGATCGCGTGCATGCATCATTATGACATTGAGCTAACGCTTAAAAATGGCGAAGTACTGATGGGCACCGCACATAATGTGAAAGTGATAAAAGAGGGTAAAGCACGTAAAGAAATTTTGGAGCTATTACTGCAAACAAAAGAGATAACAAACGTAGAGTTATTTCATATTGATAAAATGAAAGCCATCAAAGATAATCCGCACTTTAGTGAGATTAAGCTAACCGTCGCCTAGCTATTTTAGCGTTCAGCCATGAGCCAAAACCTGTTAGAGCGCAATTACATCTAATCTCCAAAATGGACCCTCCCCCCGAAGGACAGACACTTGAAACAACTCATATTCGCCATTATTGGTTTAGCGATTTTATTACCGGTTAACGCTGATGAAAATAACGTATCTATTTCGTTAGGAGAAAAGTCAATTCGTACCGAATTCGAATACGACATTGGTTTTGATGACAATGCTACGGTTACTTCAGTCGCAACTGGCATATTTGCCAATATCTCGTATTACCAAACACCCTCCGTATCCTATGCGCTTGAGTTTGTGGCGTTTACCAATGCGAGTTCATCAGGAATATATAATAGTAGTCCAACGACAACCACTGGCTATGAGGTCACCGTCAAACCAAATCAGTATTTAAGCTGGCAGGCTCAATACACGTTTCTCCCATCGAAAACCGTTAGACCCATTGTGCTTGGGGGAGTGTCTTATCTCAAGGCCGATGTCACCGCAGAAAGTGTAATAGAAACCAATACTACACGCACAGTGACCGGAAGTGCCGCCAAGTCGGATTCCTCTTTCGGCCTGATTTATGGAATTGGTCTGGATATCAACTTTTATAAAACCGTATCTTTTGTATTGGATTACCGCATTCGTCCAGATATCGCTGACAACTCTGTAGATGAAATAAACGGGTCGTTAAAATATCAGTTTTAAAACCCTAACCAGGCAAATACTCTTTCAACGCCTGATCACATTCTGGCGTTAAAATAATCTGCTGCGCTTGAGGGTTATTGTGATACTGGCTCAACCCCATGCGCTGCACCCAATACATTAATAGGGCTTGACGAACCTGCTGAGTTTTACGGTAGCCTTTATCCGTTAGCGGCATGTCGTAATCTAACGCGATAATGCGGGCGCGGTTTTCATCCAGCCTTGGGTCAGGCATAAATTCTACGTGTAATAAGTTGTTCCATACTTCATCTTGAATATCAAAATGGTCTGCACCATCTAATAATTGTGCTGGGCTATCCGGTTGAAAGCGGCTTAATACAAAGTCACGGTAATCGTTATTTTTTTCGCAAAAACCCCTTACGTGCCAGCGCATACCATCAAACACTAGGTGATGTGGCTGAATGGTTCGCACCGCAAATTCAGGGTTCGATACCGACGCATAACCGATCTCTAAACGCAGTTGCTCACGTATGGCTTGTAAGATGGGTCGCACTAACGTGGGTTGTAAATTACGGGTGGGCAGTTCAAGACTAGAAACCGTCGCGGTGTTGGCCATAAATTGCATGTAATCTTGTAAGGTGCCACTGGTAAACTGAGCCACCATGTTAGCGCTTGGCTGGTAACTCTCGCTGGCACCGTGATACTGGATGTTATCTGGATAGAGGTTTTTGTATTTTTGAATGACGTGCTTGGCCAGCTTCTCACCTAACTCAAATTGTTGCACTAGGTGCTTGGGTTGGATGCGCCCTTCCCAAATTAAAAGCAACTCTAAAAACGCAAAGCGCTTTTGATCAATGACGGAGTTGCTTTCTTTTTCGGTTAGATGGCTGACCATGGTATTCCCTTATCACGTTTATATTTTTTGTTATTAAGAGGCTTTATTATTCTTCAGATAATGAAAATTCCGCTTGTGGCTTGGTTTTTTCATTTGAAGGGGTGTTCGGCTTGTTATTTTCTGTGGCCGCTTTTTTTTCTTCTGCTGTTTCTTCAAACTCTAACTCTGCAACATCAATCACACTGGCCGGTAATTCTTTTTTGGTGCGCACACCGAGGTCTTTAAATTTATGAGCTTGGCTAATTAAATTACCACGGCCTTCTTTTAGCTGACTCCACGCTTTGTCATAAGTGCCTTGCACGGTATGCAGCTGCAAGCCTACCTTTTCCATGCTTTCTACAAAGCCCACTAGCTTGTCGTGGACTTTGGCGGCTTGGTCGGCCAATTGTTTTGCGCTTCTGTTTTGGCGTTCTATGCTCCACAAACTTGATACCGTACGCAAGCTGGCCAATAAGGTTGTAGGCGTAACTACCACTATGCGCTGCTCAAAGGCATCGTTAAACAGTTTATCATCATGTTCAAACGCCACCATAAAAGCAGGCTCAATGGGCATAAACATAAATACAAAGTCTGGGCTATTGACGCCGGGCAGCTTAGCGTAGGATTTTTCCGCTAGGGTTTTAATGTGCATGCGCACCGCATCGACGTGTTGTTTTAACTTACTGATACGCTCGGCATCGCTTTCAGCGTTAATGTAGTCTGTATAGGCGTTTAAAGAAACTTTGGCATCCACCACTATGTGTTTGTTTTCTGGCAGGTTAATGATCACATCTGGGCGTAAGCGTGCGCCCTCCTCATTGTTGATGCTTTTTTCGCGGGTGTATTCTTCACCTTGGCGCAAACCGGATTTTTCTAATACGGTTTCAAGTACCAGTTCGCCCCAGTTACCTTGGGTTTTCTTTTCGCCGCGCAAGGCGCGCGCTAGCGAGGCGGCTTCTTCTGTTATTTGTTTATTAAGATTATGCAGCTCGCCAATTTGAGCTTTAAGAGCTGCTCGGTCTTTGCTCTCTTCTACATACACGTCATCGACTTTTTTGCGCAAGCCTTCTAACTGATCTTTAAACGGGTTGAGTAGGTTAGATAAACCTTCTTGTGAGGTTTGTTTAAACTGTTTGTTTTTCTCTTCAAATATTTTGTTCGATAGGTTTTCAAATTCTTGGCTTAACTGAGCTTTGTTGGCTTGTAGTAGCTCTAGTTTTTCTTCAAGATTTTGTTGATCTTTTTGGCGCTCAACTTGTTCTTGATTCAGCTGGGTTTTTAAATCGCTAATTTGATTGTGCAGCTGTTCGATTAGGGCTTCTTTTTGTGTGAGCTTTTGCACGTCTAATTCACGCTGCTCAAGGGTCGCTTGTTGGTGCTTAAGCTGGCCTTCTGCTTGGCTCAGTTGTACTCGACTTTGTTCTAACTGAGCTTGTGTCTGCTGCAAGCTCTGCTGACCTTGCTGTAACTGCTGCTTGCTATACTCGGCTTGGTTTTCGCTAAGGGCCAGCTGGGTTTGAGCTTGCTGTAGCTGACTGCGGTATTCTTCTTGGCGCTCGTAAAATGCTTGATTGGCTTCTTCTAAAGCCTGCTTTTGAGCTAAGAAGGTTTGGCGCTGCTGACTGAACTGACGGTGCATGATAAACACGCCACCCGAAAAAGTGGCAATGATTCCTGCGATTCCTGCATAAATGGCAATTTCTAACGGCATGGCGACGGCTCAATCAGTACAAATGAATACCCACAAGCTTAACAAATGCGCCCCATAGACACTACTAGACACGCAAAGGATTTCGCCCGCCCCCATTTTTGAGGCAATAGACGCTAAATGTATCTAATAGTCATCCTATTACAGGGCTTAAGCGTATAAGCTCAACTGCTAAACTGATAGCACAACCTAAAAGCTAAGCCCTATGAACAGCCAAAACGCATTATTTTCACGTTACATTAAAACCCTGCCCCCCGGTGAACTCACCTGGATAGGCGTACGCCCTGCCCGCCGCGAACCCATGCAAAGCTTAACCCACACAAGCGCAGTAGAAGAGCTGGGCCTGCAAGGGGATCACCGCATGACTAAAACCCCAGGCTCGGGCCGCCAAGTGACGCTGATCAGCGAAGAGTTCATTGGGCAGATTAGCCACTTTTTAGGGGGAAAGCCTGTACAACCCGAACAACTGAGGCGTAACCTTGTGGTTAAGAACATCAACTTAAACGCCCTGCGCTACCAAAATTTTCAAATTGGCGACGCCATTTTTCAAGCCGGAGCCTTGTGCCACCCATGTACACGAATGGAGCAAGCCCTCGGCAAAGGCGCCATCGCCGCCATGATGGGTTACGGTGGTTTATGCTGCAAAATCATACGCAGCGGGGAAATCAAAGTGGGCGACAGTGTCGAACTCATCACCCCACAGCAAGCGTTGTTTTAATCGTACTTTTTAATTCATTGAAAAAGGTTAAAGGTAAAACATGAGCGCACTACCAGAACGTATTATCACCTGCCCTTATTGCAGCGAACCTAACGATATTCTCATTGAGTTTAGCCAAGACGGCGACGTACAAGATTATATTGAAGACTGCCAAGTATGCTGCCGCCCCATTCATTTAATTGTTGAGACGAATGGCAAAGGAGAGATGTCGGTTGTGGCTAAGGGGGAGGATGAGGTTTGAGGGGGAACGCTGGCCTCAACTGCTGGAGATTACTGACGCTTGTTAAGTAATTTTATTTCTACGCTTAATATCTCGAGACCAGAGAAGAAAGCGTAGTCACCTAAATTAGCTGATTTATTTATTTGATTAATGATTCTTTGCACACTCTCGATAGACTTCTGCGCATTTTCAATAATAGTGAATAATTCCCAATCTGAGCGTTGCACAAAAGAAAGATCGTTTTCAGATTTTTTAGTTTGCTTCTTTAGCTCTAGATCATGAGTGATACCATGAGCCATAGTATCTCGATATTTTATGAGTTGTTTTAACTTTTGAGTGTCACCTTTAGAATAACTTGGATCTCCAATAGACAACTTGTCACAAATTTTTGCATATTTATCGAGTATTGAAATCCGCTCCTCTTTAGTCCAAAGACTAAAATGCTTAATCCCAATATGATTCATATAAGCTTCAAAAGAAAATGCACATAGGGTTAAAGCACTCATGATGCAATAATAACCACCTTCTATCCCAGATTCAGCTTTTCTAAGCATCGACTCTGCGCCAGATATCAATTCAACATATGTCTTAACTTCTCTTCTGCTTTCTTTTACGAACTCGATATTCGTATTCGTATTCACTTAACAGCTTAACTACTTTAACCATGCTTCGATTTTTTCGCGAGTCGGTATTGAGCCCGTATGCACTAATTGGTTATCCACCACTACGGCAGGAGTGCTCATTACGCCGTGTTTGAGCATTATCTCTGGGCTGGTTTCTTTTACAACATGCACACTGATGCCGCAATCGTCCGCTACTTTTTGAATCACCTCTGCGGTTTTAACACATTTTGCGCAGCCGCTGCCTAGCACTTCAATTTGTTTCATGTTTCACCTTATATCACATAGATTAAATTAATTAGCCAGCCCACTAAAGTGAACGACAATAATAAGAGCATGAAGATGATGGCCAGTAATTTCCATGTCATCACTTGTTTTAACAAAATGAATTCAGGAAAGCTCGCAGCAACCGTACTCATACAAAATGCCAGTGTGGTGCCTAATGGTAACCCTTTGACAATTAAGCTTTCCATTATAGGGATGACGCCGGTGGCATTTGAATAAAGCGGAATACCCGCTAACACCGCCATGGGCACGGACCACCATTGGCCACTGCCTAGATTAGCGGCAAACCATTCATCCGGTACAAAGCCGTGCAATGCTGCCCCTAGGCCAACACCAATGAACACCCACTTCCATACGCGACCTAAAATATCCAGCAATTCTGTTTTAGCGAATGCGTGACGCTCTTTAAATGACAGTTTTGGTTTGCTGGCGTCATCGCTGCTTGAGACTTCTGCCGCTTGGTACGCTTTGAGCGCAAAGGGTTGTAGGAGTCTTTCTGCGTGAATAAGGTCAAGGAAGATTCCCCCTGCTATGCCTATAGCCATGCCCACAAATACGTAAATAAGGGTAATCTCCCACCCGACCAAGCTCAACAACAGTAATACGGCTACTTCATTGATTAGCGGTGAGGTTAAAAGAAAGGCCATGGTAATGCCCACGGGAATGCCTGCAGATGTAAAGCCAAGAAAAATTGGGATGCTTGAACATGAACAAAACGGCGTAATAGCGCCAAAGGTAGAACCCATAACATAGCCAAACACTTTATTATTTTGGGCTAAATAATCGCGCACCTTCTCAATATTCAGCGAAGCGCGAATAAGGGCTATCGCATAAATCATCACCATAAGTAAGAAGAATATCTTGGTGGTGTCTTCAATAAAAAACTGAAC
>JAWUYY010000009.1:0-10830 GCA_034110565.1 Bermanella sp.
CCTATACCTTTTGTTAATTCAGAGAATAACCAGTTAACTGAAGTCCCATTAACATGAAGCCCGCTGACATGAGTAATACATTGGCACTGTATGCCTGCTTCAAAAAGAAGTCTTGTTTTCGCCAGTAGCCCATAACAATAAGTATGGTCGCCAACGCTAGTAACTGACCGATTTCCACACCAATATTAAATGCAATTAAGTTAGTTAAAAGACCGTCGCTGGAAATCCCAAAGTCTTGTATTTTTGTAGCCAAACCAAAGCCATGAAAGAATCCAAATATAAGTGTTGCCGCTTTTGTGCTTGGTTGAAAACCAAACCACCGCTGATACGCTCCCATATTATCAAGGGCTTTATAGACAACTGATAAGCCAATAATGGCATCAATTAAGTAGGCATTCGCGGGAATATCGAAATACACTCCTAGCAAAAGTGTGCTTGAGTGCCCAACCGAAAATAAGGTGACGTAAATGCCAATCTCTTTAAGTCTATACAGAAAGAAAACGACTCCAACAAGGAATAGTAAGTGATCGTACCCTGTCACCATATGCTTGGCACCTAGATAGATAAAAGGAACTATATTCGTACCGGAAATTTCTTGAATATACCCCTGATCTCCCTGTGTAACACCATGAGCAATAGCGGTACTTGAAAATAGTAAGCAGATGAAGATCATCCATAACCGCTTTAAATCCAACGATGGATTCATAGAAAAAAACATTATTAGCCCTTTAAAATTAACCAAACGAGATACCCACAATAGACGTTTTTGCAATAAAAAGCACAGTTGCCAATACCTCGCGCAATGAAAATTAGCACATTAAAAACGATGACCCTTAGTAACACCGCCTCCTTGGATTTACTCCAAGCAAGGCTTTGTTATAGCTCTGTATAGTTTAAATTCATCTCATAACAAACAAAGTTCAAATTACGACAGCCTTCTATTAGTTTCTTCTCAGATAATAGCGGCAGAGCCAGCATACCTAACAAGGGCAAGCCCAAATAGACGACACCACTAAAATCACACATAAAAAAGCCCGCATCAGCGGGCCTTCAATTCAACCGTTCAAATCACTTGAACCAACAAGGTTAATCATCCCCCATACGTGATGAAATAGCGCCTTGCTGATTACGGTACTTGGCATTTTCACGCAAACGATAAGGGCGTTTTGCAGGGCTTGATAACGTTTCGAAAGATAGAGCACAAATGATCATTTCTGGGCGCAGTGCTAATGGCATTTTACCAAGGTTGTAGAATTCTAGAACTACCTGCCCTTTCCAGCCGGGGTCAATTCGCCCTGCTGTTACATGTACCATTAGACCTAAGCGGGCCAAGCTTGAACGCCCATCTAACCAACCAACTAGGTCATCTGGGATTTCAACCGACTCTAGCGTAGAACCCAGCACCAATTCACCTGGATGAATAAAGAATGCTTCGTCATCGCCTTCAATGACAATTTCTTTGCCCATTACACGGTCAATGTTTTTGTTTAGCTGGTCACGCTCGCCAGACAAGTCTAAAAACGGCACTGAATTATTGCTGAACACGCGAAAGCTGTTGGCCAAACGCAGATCGACACTGATGCCAGATACTGCTCTTAGGTCAGGCTGAGGAGTTAACTTAATGTGGCCACTTTCTAGTGCCGCTTCGATATCACCATCACTTAAACGCATGCAAAGCCTACAAACTTAGTTACAATTGGGGGCGGATTCTAGCAGATTCTATAAATTCAGTAACAGGTTATCCCCCTTTATTATGCAGTCATGGTTGTCACAGCTTTCTATTACCAATAAGGCTCGCCAGCAAAGACAGGTCATTTGGCTGGCGGGCGATCACCACTGGGCTTGGCAGTTGATCAACCCTTGGCTGTCCCAGTTTGAGCATAATATTTATGTGGGCCAAGCTGAGCTCAAGCATGCATTTCTCACCTGTACCAAGGCAAGCAAGCCCAGCACCTTGCTAGGTTACGAATGCAACAACGTGGTATTTGATGCCCACCACGGCCTATTCCCTGATGCACTCACTGCCATAGCCGGTACTTTATTGCCCGGCGGCTTTTTATTTCTGCTAACGCCGCCACTAAAAGATTACCCTTACTTTGCCGATGAATTCGCCAAGGGGCGCACCAGCTTAGGCTTCGAAGCTCAGTGCAATAACGAACACACCATCAAACGCCTGCTTAACTGCGCCAAGCAGTATCAGGTGTTAATACTCGAACAAGACAACCCGAAAAGCCTAAGCATGTTGCTTGATGCACCAAGCGCCGACGATACAGCTTTAAATACCGAAAAAACAAAAAGTACAAATACACCTATTATTAGCAATAATGAGCAACAAAACGCTTTTAAACGCATATTAAATAGTTTCTCTGACACTATTAAGCATGATCACCTTTTACATGTCATTACCGCAGATCGGGGACGGGGCAAATCTCACCTACTAGGCATGCTGGCTAATTCATTTATCAATGCATCAAAAGATAACGGTATAAACTATTATCTATGCGCACCCAATAAGGCATCCACCAGCTCGGTTTATAAACACTTAACCGAGGCCACCAAGCGCAAGCTACAGTTCATCGCTCCAGAGCGCTTAATGGACACCGCCGGTCCTAACGATATGGTGTTCATTGATGAAGCTGCCAGCTTACCCATAGGCCAGCTCATTGAGTGGAGCCAGCACTTTAAACATCTAATTATGGCCACCACAACTCACGGTTACGAAGGCACAGGCAAAGGATTCCAAATTCGGTTTTTCCAGTACCTCAATCAACTGGCTAGCAATACGAACTTTACATGGCAGCACCACACTCTCACTGAGCCGGTACGCTATAGCAAAGATGATCCAGTAGAAGCCTGGCTGTTTGATGCATTTTGTCTAGACAGCGAGCCCAGCGCCCTCGCCTTTTCGCAAGGTGAAATTAAGCAGGCCTTAGGTACCCTAGAGGTCATTCACCTAACCAAGGCCGTGCTAAGCGAATCCCCTGATTTACTCAAGCAAGTTTTCGCGCTTTTGGTGCAAGCTCACTATCAAACCAAACCCAGTGACCTTAGAGACTTACTCGACGCCCCCAGCCTGCATTTATTTGCCCAGCTTGTTACGCTTAACCATGTGCAGCATGTGGTTGGGGTTTGCTTATTTAGCGACGAAGGTCCTATCGTTGACTCCCCTAGCTCCCATGAAGATTTACATCAAGATATTCTAAACGGGTACCGCCGACCAAAGGGGCACTTAATGCCGCAGGTTATGGCCCATCACATGGGCGCGACACAGGCGCTAAATTTAAAAGGTGCGCGTATTGTGCGCATCGCTACCCTTGAGAATATTCAGCGCTGCGGCCTAGGTAGTCAGTTATTAAAAGCGGTCATGCAGTTTTGCAAACTTAACCAATATAATTACCTAGGTTCTAGCTTTGCCGACACCACAGACGTGCGTCATTTTTGGTTTAAAAATGAATTCAAAATAATTCGCCAAGGCAATAAACAAGATAAAGCCAGCGGCACGCAATCGGCACTGGTGATATATGGCTTGAGCTCACAAGGTATTAAGCTAGAAGAAGACACACTGCATTTTTATGAGCGTCAAATGTTACCTATTGAAAGCGTCAGCGATTTCAAACCCACAGAAGCTCGCCTACTTAATGCATTTTTAGATCACTCTGGCAGTTATGAGACGGCCAAGATCATGCTAAAACGCATCAATGCATTTGATTTAGTGCTACCGAAGAAGGCAAGTAAGGAATTAAAACAAGACATTAAAAACTGGCTAGCGAGCCTTTAATTGGTACTTAGTAATGAATGCCGCGGCGTCTTCACTCACAAGTGGCCTAGAAATAAGATACCCCTGAATATTATGGCAACCTAATTCTCTCACGATTTCTAATTGGCCTTCTGTCTCCACCCCTTCAACCATGATATTAAGGCCAAGTACTCTGGATAGCCGCACAATAATGTCAATTATGGCTTTAGAGTTATATTCATTACCTAGCATATCCAGCCCCATCACAAATGCGCGATCAACCTTTAGCGTATCTATAGATAAACGCTGCAAGTAAGACAGTGAAGAAAAGCCCGTTCCGAAATCGTCTAACGCCACATGTATATCCATATCCTGTAGCAGCGCTAATTTTTTATTCACAATTTCCATATCTTTAATAATGGCAGACTCTGTAACCTCTAGCTCTAATCGACTGGGTGACAATCCCGCGTTTTTGATTGCACCCAAAACAACATCAATAAAATCATCTGATACAAATTGCAGCCCCGATACATTAACCGCCACTCTAATATGGTCAGGCCATTTAGCGGCCTCTAAGCAAGCCTGTTGCAGCACCCACTCACCAATACTTAGAATTTCGCCTATTTCTTCGGCAACAGGAATAAACTCAACCGGAGACACAAAACCCAAACTGGGGCTCTGCCAACGCAATAGCGCTTCAAAAGCCATGATTTCATTTTTACTCACATCCACTTGGGGCTGAAACACCAGAGAAAGCTCATTATTATTGATAGCCGACTTTAAACCATCAATCATGTTATTACGGTTTTTATTCAACTGCTCAATGGTTTCATCAAAAAACACACAAGTACTGCCTCTTTGTTTTTTAGCGGTGTACATCGCCATATCGGCCTTACTAAATAACAATTTCTCAGTAACTCCGTCTTGTGGTGAAAAGCTAACCCCAATACTGCCTCTGACCTCAACACAAGCCTTACTTAACTGGAAAGGTCTATTAAGCGCCGCTAACAAATTATTAGCCACTGCATCAGCCTGTTCATTATGAAAGCTTAAAAGAATAAACTCATCCCCACCGAGCCTGGCCAGTAAGTCATCTTTTTTTACAACATGTGACAGTCTTTGCGCCACCATCTGCAAAACCAGATCACCTTCTGCGTGACCAAACTTATCATTGATTTCTTTAAAGTTATCTAAATCAATTATGGATATGGAAAATGCTTTATTCATACCAGTAAGAGTATTTATATACTTACTGAAATAATAACGATTAGGTAATAACGTCAAGCTGTCATAGTTAGCGAGGCGTTCTATCTCTAGCTTATGGGTATACTCTACGGTTACGTCTGAACAAAACCCCCTCCAACCAGAAAACTCCGCATACTCATCAAACAAAGGCTTAGCGGTTAATGATAACCAACAGGACTGGCCGTCAATTTTTGCAGGCATAATAAAATCAGAAAACGGCTGACGTGCAGCTATTTTACCAGCTAGCTTGAGATTGGCCTGCTCTTGGCCTGCATCTGATATTTTAAAATCCGCACCAAAAAGGTCTGAAATCGACATTTGATTCATTTTCGAATCGTCTACTGCAATAATGTCTTTTAACTTTGGCGATAAGTTAATGATTTTATCTTCTTTATCTAACTCCCATAGCCAATCATTTACATGCTCATCAAAATCTTTTAATAGCAAGTCCACCATTTGCTTTTGCTTTTCGGCAACTTTTTTCTCCACCTGTGTTTCGCTTTCGGCTTTTAAACGCGACAAGTACATGCGATACATCAGCATGACAGTCAACAGTATCAACATTGAATAAAGGACAAGTAAAACACTTAGACTGGCAGCTATATTAGGCGTCTCAATTTTGTGAACAACAAACGTAAACACACCGAGATTACTGGCAACCCAAATAAATGCAGCAATTGGCAATGTACTAAGCACAAATGCACCACCACAAATCATACCTGTGTATATAGCGGTGATAAGCAAACGCTGGTCATAATTAGAGTAAACAAAGAAATAAGCACAAAGTATCGCGATCAACAATGACAACAAAGCAGAGAATAAATAATGAATCATAAAAATTGCATTGGTTGGTTTTTTAACCGTTCTTTTTATCCAAAAGCAATATGCCCATATCAACCACGAGACAGACGTAAGTAAAATAAATAGGGTTAAAAAACCAACGATTGCGTCACTAATGACATCTAAAAACAAGAAGTTCATTAGCAGCGTAAGAAATATATTAAAGGGCTGGGTTATCAGTAAAAGATGAGAGGCGACATCTATTTGCCTAATCTTAAATGCATCCCTCTGGAATGTATTTAAGTTGTTTAATTGAACCGCAGAGAACTCTTTAGGCAGCAATAGGTTAAAAAGAGTTGTTATCCACTTCATACCTAATCACCACCCGCTACTAATAATAGCAAAATGTAGCACATTAAATTAAGCGCAAATATAAAGCAGCCCGACCTTCGTCTAAGCTGCTTTATGTAAGTCTGCTAGTCGTCTGAGATTTGAATCTCAGGTACGACTTCATTACTCAACAAACTTAAACTAGCCGCCATATTGCGCGCCACGTTGCGATACATGGCCGATACCTCAGAATCTGGATCGTCCGCCACCACAGGTAAACCATTATCAGATTGCTCACGAATGTATTTTGATAACGGTAACGAACCTAACAGCTTAGTATGGAACTCTTCAGCTATCTTATCGCCACCACCTTCACCAAAGATATGTTCTACATGGCCGCAATTACTGCAGATATGTATGGACATATTCTCCACCACACCTAGCACAGGAATATTTACCTTACGGAACATCTCTATGCCTTTTTTGGCATCGAGTAAGGCAATATCTTGCGGCGTCGTGACCACAACCGAAGCAGAAACAGGCACCTTCTGACTTAAGGTTAGCTGAATATCACCCGTACCCGGCGGCATATCTATAATTAAATAATCTAAGTCATCCCACAGGGTTTGAGTAATCAGCTGTTGCAACGCACCACTGACCATTGGACCACGCCATACCATTGGCGTGTTCTCATTCACTAGGTACGCCATAGACATGGATTGAATACCACACGCCATAACCGGCTTAAAGTACTTTTCATCGACGGTCTCTGGGCGCGTGCCTTCTTTAACCCCCAGCAACATACCCACCGATGGGCCGTATATATCGGCATCTAACAACCCCACACGAGCTCCATCAGCCGCTAACGCTAACGCAAGGTTCACTGAGGTGGTGGACTTACCTACACCACCCTTACCAGAGGCAACCGCTATGATGTTTTTCACATTAGCAATATTGGCAAGGTTCTCATGGGCTTTATGAGAAGTAATTTGCCAGCTAACGTTCACTTTAGAATCGTTAATACCCTCTACATTCTCAATGGCAAATTGCAGCATTTGTTCAATGCCGTTTTTCAAGTATTCACTTGGATAAGGCAGATCAATATCCACCTCAGCCTTATCCCCTATTACTTCTATGCGCTTAACTGCACCGGCAGCGAACAGATCCATATTCAAATATGGGTCGTGGTATCCCTTAATGGCATCTTCTATCGCGCTTTGAAACTCAGACATGCAAACCCTTCCCAACCGTAACCTAGTAACTTGGCCAGATTTTACATTTTTAAAGAGTTAAGGTCACTCAAACACCATTCAGATACCTGCAACACACTAAACACGCGCAGGACTTAACCTTGAAACACGTCATAAATTTTAAACAAAAAGTCGCCCTGTCTTGCTAGGCGCACTTAAACAAGGCAATGTCTAAACCTCAATAAACAACCCAAAAAGGACACACCAATGAAATTATGGATTGCCGTACTAGGCGCTTTTTTAATATTAAACGGTTTAATGGAAGTGGCTGACCTTAGCTTTAAATACGACAATCTTGTAAACGGCGCACTGTCTTTAACGGCGGGAGTATTGGCATTTACGCAAAAGTAAGCCATTAGCTATTTCGTAATACTGCCAATAATACGCTTTTGGCAGTATTATCCACCTCAAACAGCCTCACAAAACCTGTGTTTACCAAGTAAAATCAAGCCTGTAGCCACTACAGACTCTGCGTAATTCCTGCTATTATCCGCCGCAATTATATTTAATCGATTTCCCTGAGAACTCAGCTTATGTCTACCCGTCGGATCCTTGTAACCAGCGCCCTTCCTTACGCCAATGGCCCTATCCACTTAGGTCACATGCTGGAATACATTCAAACCGATATCTGGGTGCGTTTTCAGCAATCCCGTGGCAACCAGTGTAGCTATGTTTGTGCTGACGATGCTCATGGCACCGCTATCATGTTGCGTGCTGAAAAAATGGGCGTCACCCCAGAAGAGCAAATCGCAGCGGTTCAAGCCGATCACGAAAAAGACTTTGCTGATTTTTTGATCAGGTTCGATAACTATGGCTCAACCCATAGTGAAGAGAACCGTGAAATATCGAGCTTAATTTATAACCGCTTATTCGAAAACGGCCACATTGCCGTACGCGGTATTAAGCAATTGTTTGATCCAGAAAAAGAAATGTTCCTAGCTGATCGCTACGTAAAAGGCGAATGCCCTAAGTGTGGCACCTTAGATCAATACGGTGACAACTGTGAAAACTGCGGCGCCACATACAACGCCGCTGAGCTTAAAAACCCTAAGTCAGTTATGTCTGGCGCAACGCCCATTGAAAAAGAATCCGAACATTACTTTTTTAAACTACCTGAATTTCAAGCTTTCTTAAAAGACTGGACGCGCTCTGGCACCTTACAAAACGAAGTAGCCAATAAGCTAGCCGAATGGCTGGACAGTGGCCTACAAGAATGGGACATCAGTCGCGATGCTCCTTATTTTGGCTTTGAGATTCCTAACGCACCGGGTAAATATTTTTACGTTTGGCTAGATGCCCCTATCGGTTATATGGCCAGCTTTAAGCAATTATGTGAACGCACCGACTTAGAATTTGATGACTACTGGAAACCAGGCAGTGACACCGAGGTGTATCACTTTATTGGTAAAGACATTATCAACTTCCACGCCTTGTTCTGGCCTGCCATGCTACACAGTGCAGGCTTTCGCACACCAACTGCCGTTTGGGCACATGGCTATGTAACGGTAAACGGCGCGAAGATGTCTAAGTCTCGCGGCACCTTTATTAAGGCCCGCACCTACCTGAACCAACTAGATGCTGAGTACTTGCGTTATTACTATGCCGCCAAGTTAAACAACCGCGTAGATGACTTCGACTTAAACCTTGACGATTTCTCTCAGCGCGTAAACTCCGACCTAATCGGTAAGGTCATTAACATTGCTTCACGCTGCGCTGGCTTTGTGAAAAAAGCAGGTGGTAAATTATCCGCTGAATTACCAGACGCTCATATTCTTGAAGACGCCGTTGCTAAAGGCGATGTGATTGCCCAGTATTTTGAAGACCGTGAATACAGCAAAGCCATTCGCGAGATTATCGCTCTAGCCGACATCGCCAACGAATACATACACGAGAAAGAACCTTGGGCACTTGCCAAGCAAGAAGGCAAAGAAGCTGAAGTATTAGGCATCTGTTCTTTAGGTATTAACTTATTCCGCCAGTTAGTGACCTACCTAACACCCGTATTACCGAATCTAAGTGCCAGCGTTGCGCAGTTCTTAAACGTTGATGACTTAAACTGGGATTCACGCAAAACTCCTTTGCTTGATCATGAAATCACTAAGTTCAAAGCCTTAATGAACCGCATCGAAAAAGACAAAGTAGACGCTATTGTCGAAACAGAAAAAGCCGATGCCGAAGCAGAAGCCGCCGCCAACCCTACTGAACAAAGCGAATCGAGTCTAAGTGAACCATTAGCGGATGAAATCGACTTTGATGACTTCGCTAAGACCGACCTGCGCATAGCGAAGATTGTCTCAGCGGATTACGTCAAAGGCGCAGGTAAGCTTTTACAGCTCACCTTAGACATTGGCGAAGGCAAAACCCGCAACGTATTCTCAGGTATAAAGGCTGCTTACAACCCTGAAGATCTAACCGGCAAGCTAACGGTTATGGTGGCTAACCTTAAACCTCGTAAGATGAAATTTGGTATTTCTGAAGGCATGGTTTTGGCGGCAGGCCCTGGTGGCGATGAATTGTGGTTACTTGAGCCTCACGAAGGCGCCAAGCCTGGTATGCGGGTTATGTAACCTTCTTACTATTAGACACAATAAAAAAGCGGCCTTGGCCGCTTTTTTATTGCATTCAATATTCTAATTTTGAGAACTCTCAACTCTGGCTTGCACTGAAGACTAGATACCCGCCCACATAAACAAGACTGGTACTTCCTAAATATGCTTTTCAATAAAACCGATTAAAAAAATCACACTTATTTACCCAATGAATAAGTAATATAACCAATATGATTGAAAACCACGCCCTGCCTAGCTTGTACCCATATCCCACATAGCTGATAATATGCCGCCATTTTTCTATACCTGACAACCAGTTAGATCGCTTTACTGTCAGCTACGCAATAAATTCATACAGACCAGTACCAGAGGGCATTATGGTTGATTACATACTCATACTGATTTCCACCATACTGGTGAATAACTTCGTACTGGTTCAGTTCTTGGGACTTTGCCCTTTCATGGGGGTTTCTAATAAGCTTGAAACCGCTATTGGCATGTCAGCGGCCACGACCTTCGTATTAACCCTAGCGTCTCTAAGTTCGTACCTTGTTTACGAATACCTGCTGGTACCACTTAACATCGAATACCTTAAAACCATTTCATTCATCATGGTCATCGCCGTAGTGGTAGGCTTCACTGAAATGGCAATACGCAAGACCAGCCCGCTGCTTTATCGCGTACTGGGCATCTTCTTACCCCTGATTACCACTAACTGTGCTGTGCTTGGCGTAGCCTTGCTGAATATCAAGCGTGAAAACGGCTTTATGGAATCCATCCTGTATGGCTTCGGTGCTGCGGTTGGCTTTTCCCTTGTCTTGGTTTTCTTTGCCGCCATGCGCGAGCGCATTACTGTGGCCGACGTGCCTAAAGCCTTTCAAGGCAGTGCTATTGCCATGATCACAGCAGGCTTAATGTCCCTAGCGTTCATGGGCTTTAC
>JAWUYY010000010.1:0-45052 GCA_034110565.1 Bermanella sp.
ATGAACCAAGATGCTATGGCAACAGAGAAGTTAGCCGAGGGTATTCGAAACTTTACCATTGACCAAGTTAAACTTGAGCAACAATTACAGGCAATGCTTTAAATCTTTAAGTTATAAAGCTTGTTAAACCCATACTATTGTAAATAAAATGAAAATAATGTTTCTATATTGTTAACAGATGTGGTAAAAAATACTGCAGTTGTAGAAATAAGGAGCATACCATGGAAGATTTTCAACAAGTATTGGGCTCTTTAGGCAAACGGCCTAAATCGAGTACAAGTAATAATAAAAAAAGAAAGTGGCGTGAAATTGAACAACTGAAAGAAAAATTTCAACTGGAAAAAGAATTAAAAACGTTTGATGATTCTTTGGAAAATATGTTGAAAGAGTTTTAATTAAGCTTAGTATGGCTGATATAAACGATTAAAAACCCGGATTGTACCGGGTTTTTTATTGGATTTTTATTAGGGAAAGTAGCACCAATTTCACTAAATATATCATCACTTCTACTGGTTTAAATAAATAACTGCTGCGTTATTTATTTATTTATTTAATAACTAGCACAACTCGTTATTAAGTAAATGTCTTATAGTTGGCCATTTTTTCTGCGTAAAAATGGATGATCTAACGAATAAATGGGTGAAAATGCAAAATAAAGCCGTCGGTTTAGGTACTCTTGACGCCAAGATTATTTTCTATATAAGAAACTGCCCTCCATTAGCACACTATCAAAATCTGACGAGTGTTAAAGCGTTAGTGACAGATGAAATTGCCGATATTGCTCGTGAAACCGGTAACCATTGGCGAAAAATTTTTAATGTCTACGCTAAGTTGTTATTTGAAATATCACCAGAACAATTTACTAGCTGGCAACACTTAAGAGACAGCGTTCTATTGCAGGCAGAAAGTGATCATTGCTTACTTTTTTCAGCACCTAATTTATCAGTGACTGACTTTTCAGGGGCTGACTGTTCAGGGGCTAATTTACTCAGCGCTAAGCCCAGTCAAAAACTACACATAATATTAGGTAAAGGTTACGCTGAACAACTAGGGCTTTGTAATAGCTGCATATGGCTGAGTCATGATTTCGCCATTAATATCGATTTAGGCGTTATTATTTGTCCTTATTTCGATTATCGGCAATTATCAAATAAAAAAATCACGCAACTTTCGGCGCTAATTCAACAATTAACCGCGCACCAAGTACAATCCAAGATGGATGGCTAGGAATGGCCACGAGTTCGTAGCATTGCCGACATGGATGTTGGTACTGAGTTTTGTCAGGTAAAAAAACTGACCGATCATCCTGAGCATCGCTGCTCTTTCACATCCATGTGATCGCAGCATACCGCTCGTCCTGAGCATAAAAAAGCCCTAAGACATTTAATCTTAAGGCTTTTTTTTGTGCTAACTCTTAGATACTAAATCACCAGTGTTAACTCTCAGGAATTTCAGGCTCTATATCTGAGTTTTGTTGCTCTACAACGATATGATCAACGCGTTGTAAACCTCTAGGTAGCTTATTACCTCGACGGCCACGTTCACCTTTATAATGTTCAATGTCACTCGCTTTTAACGTTAACTTTCGCTTGCCGGCATGCAAGGTAATAGCACTGTTGGGTGGTAACACTTCGAGCAAGGTTACATATTCATCACGTGCTTTAGCCCTTGCAGTAGGGATATTAATTATTTTATTACCCTTACCTTTACTCAAAATAGGTAAATCTTTGATTGGGAAAACCAACATGCGCCCTTCTGAGGTAATTGAAAGCACTAATTCTGTCTCTAAACTACTAATAACTTTTGGCGTCATTACTTTCGCCGCTGCAGACAAAGTTAATAATGCTTTACCATTTTTATTACGACTGACCATATCGGCAAAGCTAGCCACAAAACCGTAACCGGCATCGCTACTGAGTAAGTAACGACATTCGTCATCGGCCATCAGTACTTTTTCAAAGTTTTCACCACTCGTCAGATTAAAGCGCCCGGTTAGCGGCTCTCCTTGGCTACGCGCTGAAGGTAGACTATGAGCATCAGTGGCGTAAGCTCTACCTGCGGAGTCAAAAAACACCACAGGACGATTACTACGCCCTTTTGCTAAGCATAAGTATTCATCACCTGACTTGTAACTTAATGCTTGTGCATCTATGTCGTGACCTTTTGCACAACGTGCCCAGCCTTTTTGCGAAACCACAACGGTCACGGGCTCACTCGGCATAAGATCTTTTTCAGATAGGGCTTTTGCCTCTTGTCGCTCAACAATAACAGATCGACGATCATCACCGTATTTTTCAGCGGCTTCTAAGATCTCTTTCTTCATTAAGGTGTTCATGCGAACTTTAGAACTGAGTATTTTTTCAAGGTATTCACGTTCTATGTTCAACTCATCTTGCTCAGCACGAATTCTAATTTCTTCAAGCTTAGCCAGTTGGCGAAGTTTAATTTCTAATATTGATTCGGCTTGGCGCTCTGACAGTTCAAAGCGTGACATTAACTCTGCTTTAGGTTTGTCAAAACCTCTTATAATTTCAATCACTTCATCAATATTAAGATACGCGATTAATAAGCCATCTAACAGATGCAAACGCGCTAATACTTTATCTAATCTATATTGTAAACGACGGCGCACAGTTTCACGTCGATATTCTAACCACTCGCTTAATATGGTTCTAATATCTTTAACCGCGGGTTTGTTGTTCAAACCAATCATGTTTAAATTGACACGAAAGTTTTTTTCTAAATCTGTGGTAGCAAATAAGTGCTGCATCAGCTGTTCAATATCGACACGATTTGAACGGGGTACAATCACTAAACGGATCGGGTTTTCATGATCTGATTCATCACGTAAATCAACCACCATGGGCAGTTTTTTTGCCTGCATTTGATTAGCAATTTGTTCTAATATTTTTCCACCTGAAGCCTGATGCGGTAATGCGGTAATAACCACATCACCATGTAACTGCTCATAGACCGCACGCATTTTAATGCTGCCACGACCGGTTTGATAAATTTTTTCAATATCGGCTTTAGGCGTGATGATTTCAGCATCAGTTGGATAATCTGGCCCATGAATAATATCGAGTAGATCGGCTAATTCAGCTTTCGGTTGCTCAATTAAATGGATACAGGCATTCGCCACTTCTCTAGCATTGTGCGGCGGAATGTCTGTTGCCATACCGACAGCAATGCCGGTAATACCATTGAGTAAAATATGTGGTAGACGCGCAGGTAAGGTTTTAGGCTCTTGCATGGTGCCATCAAAATTAGGCGACCAATCAACAGTACCTTGGCCTAATTCTGCCAATAAAACTTCACTATAGCGTGATAAACGGGCTTCGGTATAACGCATGGCGGCAAATGACTTTGGATCGGCAGGAGCGCCCCAATTTCCTTGTCCGTCAACTAATGGGTAACGGTATGAAAATGGCTGCGCCATTAACACCATAGCTTCGTAACAAGCACTGTCACCATGGGGGTGGAATTTACCGAGTACGTCACCCACAGTACGGGCTGATTTTTTATATTTAGAACCGGCTTTTAGGCCCAGCTCACTCATGGCATAGGTAATACGGCGCTGCACCGGTTTTAACCCATCACCAATATGTGGCAGGGCACGATCCATGATGACGTACATGGAATAATTCAAGTACGCGCTTTCGGTATAATCTTTTAGGGTTTGACGTTCTATACCGTCTTCACCAATTATTATTTCACTCATTCTTTTTATTTCTCCTAGCCAATTTCGCTAGTATTAAAATTTAAAATTCTTTTTAAAATCGCATGCTGGATAAAGCATCATGCTGAGTTATTAAGAGCGCAAAAGATCGTTAAAATCTTATACTTCTAATTCGACCATATTGCCTTTCGCTTCTAACCAAATTTTACGATCGGCTGCACGCTTTTTAGATAACAACATATCCATCATTTCATCTGTGCCATCTTCAAAATCTAGCGACAAACGAACCAAGCGACGGGTATCTGGATCCATGGTGGTTTCGCGCAATTGAAGCGGGTTCATCTCACCCAAGCCTTTAAATCGTTGCACACCTATTTTGCCTTTTTTCTTTTCTGCTTTAATACGATCTAACACGCCTTCGCGTTCAGCTTCGTCCAATGCGTAATACACTTCTTTGCCCACATCGATTCGATACAAGGGCGGCATAGCAACATAGACATGCCCTTGCTCAACCATGGGTCTAAAATGTTTTACAAATAAAGCACATAGTAAAGTTGCGATGTGAAGTCCGTCGCTATCCGCATCCGCTAAGATACACACTTTGCCGTAACGTAAGTTAGTCATGTCAGCTTCACCTGGATCAACACCCAAGGCCACCGATATATCGTGGATTTCTTGGCTGGCTAACACTTCACTGGAGTCCACTTCCCAGCTATTTAGGATCTTACCGCGCAGTGGCATGATGGCTTGAAACTCTCGACTACGAGCTTGCTTAGCCGAGCCGCCAGCTGAGTCACCTTCCACTAAGAAAATTTCGGAATATTTAGGGTCATTCGTTGAGCAGTCAGCAAGCTTGCCTGGTAATGCAGGCCCTTGAGTGATTTTTTTACGCACGACTTTTTTCGCACTGCGCATTCTGCGCTGTGCGTTGCTGATCACCATTTCGGCAAGCGTTGCACCCATGGTGGCATGTTCGTTTAGCCATAAGCTGAAGCTGTCTTTCACTACACCAGACACAAACGCCGCGGCTTCGCGGCTGGATAAACGCTCTTTGGTTTGACCGGAGAATTGCGGGTCAGCCATTTTAGTACTTAATACATACGAGACTTTATCCCAGACATCATCAGGTGCCAGCTTGACACCACGTGGCAATAAACTGCGGAATTCACAAAACTCACGTAACGCTTCTAATAAACCCGTGCGCAAACCGTTTACGTGAGTGCCACCTTGAGCGGTGGGAATTAAGTTAACGTAACTTTCCATTAACTGCTCGCCACCTTCTGGTAGCCATTGCACGGCCCAATCAACGGCTTCTTTCTCGCCAGACATAGAGCCCACAAAAGGTTCGGGAGGCAATACCTCAAAACCGTTTGTGGCATCCGTTAGATAATCTACTAAACCATCTTCGTAATACCACTGACTGTTGTCGTCGGTATTACCGTGATTGATAAATTCAATATTTAAGCCTGGACATAAGACAGCTTTTGCACGTAGCACATGCTTTAAGCGGGTAACTGAAAACTTGTAGCTATCGAAATATTTAGGGTCCGCTAAAAAACGGACAGTGGTGCCCGTGTCTTTCTTTTTTGTTTCGCCAATTTTTTCAAGCTCTAGGGCTTTATAACCATCTTTAAACGCGATGCGGTGTATTTCACCATTACGACGAATTGTCACTTCTAACGCTTGAGATAATGCGTTTACAACTGATACGCCCACACCATGTAAGCCACCACTAAACTGATAGTTGTCATTGCTGAACTTGCCACCGGCATGCAGCTTGGTGAGGATTAATTCTACACCGCTGACGCCGTGTTCTGGGTGAATATCTGTCGGCATACCACGACCGTTATCAGTGACGGATAATGACTGGTCTGCAAACAGTTCAATTTTTATATGATTACAATGGCCCGCTAATGCTTCATCCACCGAGTTATCGATGACTTCTTGGGCAAGATGGTTGGGGCGAGTGGTTTCGGTGTACATGCCCGGGCGTTTACGCACTGGGTCAAGACCACTTAATACCTCTATAGATTGCGCAGTATAGTTGCTCATACTTTTTAAATGCTCTTATGTATCTGTGCCAGCCTAGTAAGGTTGGGTGGCAAAATTTAATATACTGGGTAAACGTTTGGGGTAATTCTCATAACTGTGATTACCACCGTATTCTATGATACTGGGACTGGCCTGATATTTTTTAACCGATTCCATAGCATCGAGTGTTTCATCATGGGTCTGTACTAATAGGAAGTGATGCTCAGGGTAGTGTAAGGGCATCACTTCGATATCTTTAAGCTCTTTTATGTAGCTTTGTGTGACGATGAATTTTTCGCCATTGTACAGATTTTCATTTTCACCTAAATAGTCTTGTAATAAGTCGTACGGCCGCACAGCTGGGTTGATCAAAACGGCACGGCCTCCAGATCGCTCTACAAGGTAACTAGCATAGTAGCCACCAAGGCTTGAGCCAATCACCAAGCAGTTTTCTACACCCACTTCATCAATTAACTGCTCATACAAGAACTGAGCCTCATCAATGGCCACACGAGGCTCAACGGATAACTGTGGGATATGTATATTTTGCGCCATATCGTACTTGGCAAAGAACCCTAGGGTTTGCTGGGCTTTCACCGAGCTTGGGCCACTTCTAAAGCCGTGTAAGTACAGGCAGCGCAAGGTTTTTGGGATCATCCGACTTATCATTGTTATCTAGATATTCGCGCTAGCATACTAGCAGCTAAGGCAAATCTGCAAGCAAGCAGCGCCATTTCGTTCAAATGGGTATTTTACCCTTCTGCTCGAATCAACTGCTTTTCAGCCTAGTTGAGGTGGCTAAATATCATGCACAGAAAAGAAACCGGCTGCCCATGCAAATACTTTGAAAGGACTCATTATCAACGCTGAACGAGGTGCTACGAAGCTTGCTTAGTGCAAACCAACAAGCACAAAAAAACCCGCCGAAGCGGGTTACTAATCTAACGACTAAACCGTTTAAACTAATTCTGTAACCAAGAGTTGATTTCATCAATATCCGCTACGGATAACTGACCAGCCGCTTGACGGAATTTCAACAGATCAATCACGTAATCGTAACGAGCATATGCGTAGTCACGCTGCGCACTGAACACAGACAGTTGCGCTTGCAACACTTCGACTATGTTACGCGTACCCACTTCATAGCCTGTTTGTGTGGCTTCCATCGCGCTTTTCGCTGATTTAGTCGCTTGCTTACGAGCTTTGATACGGGCTACGTCTGCTTCAAGTCGACGATACAGCGTACGAATATTCAGAGTGGCGCCACGCTGCGCTGCTTCGTAGCTTTTTTCAGCCGCTTGACGTTGGTAGTAAGCTTGCTTCTGACCAGCCCAAGTAGCGCCACCAGCAAAGATAGGCATACTGACATTAACACCGACATAAGTAGAGGTTATCTCCTCACCTGTGGTGTTGCTCGCTTCATTATCAGCAACTGTATAGCGACCAACGAGATTAACGGTTGGTAAGTGACCTGAAATTTTAGACTTGTGATTACGCTCTGCTGATAATTCAGATTTTTCTGCGATCAAAACATCTAGGTTTTGGCCTAATGCTTTTTGCTCCCAAAGAGTACGGTCCGCTGGAACAGGGCCAGTTAAAGGAATCGTTTCTTTTAAGGGGCTAATACGGTCATAACGCTCACCAGTTAATAAGGCTAGAGCTTCATACGAAATATCCAACTCACTTTCAGCAGCAATTAATTCAACCGTAGCACCATCATAAATAGCTTGCGCTTCATGTACTTCGGTAATGGCGATCAAGCCCACTTTAAAGCGCTGTTGCGTTTGCTCAAGCTGACGCTTCACGGCGGCTTCTTGTGCTTTAGCTGAGGCTAAACCTGCATTAGCACGTAATACGTTAAAGTACGCTTCACTGATACGTACGACTAAACTTTGTTCTGCTTTACGACGTTCGATTTCAGCACTGTCGGTAGCAGCCGTAGCGGCACCATAGCTGTACCAGCTCTCTGGTGCTAAAAGCGGTTGCGTTGCTTGTAGGTAATAAGTGGTATTATCATAATCAGACGATGGTAGCGTTGAATAAGCATCAACCGATGTACTGCCGATATCCGCTTCTAATGTAATAGTCGGCAAGATAGCTTGGCGCACTAGGCCCTCACTTTGACTATTAGCGTTAGCCAGTGCCACTTCTGCGGCTAGCTGAGGGTCATTAGCAAGGGCCTGCTCAAATACATTTTTAAGATCGGCTGCCTGTGATGTTACTGTGGCGCCTATGGTTAAAAGGGCTAACGCCAGATTTTTCATGGTTGCTTCCTGTAGAAGAACTGAGTTGCACGGATTCTAAACGCTTATTGGCCATCTTGGAACCATACATTAGAAACACCTAATACAACATATTGTTGCAAAATCAGCTACAAAGCCTGAGTTTAATTTTAAATTATCACTATGATAAAGCCAACGTACCAACAAAACGACATAAAAATTCATAAAGAAGAAGTCTGCTACGACGGATTTTTTCGTATGAGCAAGATCACACTGCAGCATAAGATGTTCAATGGCCAGTGGGGACCGGTGATTACCCGCGAACTATTCCAGCGGGGGGACGCTGCTGCTGTATTATTATATGACCCTAATTTAGACATGGTCATTTTGACCGAGCAGATCCGAATTGGCGCTCTTAAAAAAGACAGCCCTTGGCAATTCGAAATTGTCGCTGGCATGATCGAAGGTGGCTTAAGTCCAGAAGCGATCGCGATTAAAGAGGCCGAGGAAGAAAGCGGTGCCAATATTGATCAGGTGATCCCTGTGTGCCGCTACCTGTCGAGTTCAGGCGGCTGCGATGAAGTACTGCATGTGTTTATGGCCGAAGTTGATAGCACTCTTATCGAAGGCGTACATGGTGTAGCTGATGAATCAGAAGACATTAAGATCACCAAGGTCTCCAGTAGTGAAGCCTTTGATGCCGTAAACTCGGGTACAATAAGTAATGCCGCCACCATTATTGCGCTACAGTGGTTAGAGCTAAGACTACTTAAACAGGCCCATTCATAACCTGGGGATAATGCTCAAATGGCCAAGCACTACGTACCCGACCTCTCTAATTTTGCCAAGGTATGTGAAAGTAATTACATGCGCTTGCTGACACTGCTGCCTGAAATGGATAGTGGCACCGGTCGTGAGTTTACGATTACTGGTGGTATTGGCCATCACACCAGTATCCGCTTTAGCATTACCGAACAATTTCCCTACACATTGACCATTGCTGTTGAGCAGGTGAGTGAACTGCACGATTTTTTGCAGCCGCCTCATATGGAAGTGCGTCTATATCACGATGTACGCATGGCAGAAGTCGTTGTATTTGATCACCACCATCGCTTTAGTGGGGTCTATCACTACCCTAACCCGCAAATGCACCAGCCTGATGAAAAGCACCAAATCAATCAATTCCTAGCGGACTGGTTGGAACATTGCTTGCGTCATGGTGAAGCGGATATTGATCTAATTTTTCGGCCTAAGCCTTTAAAATGTGACTCGGACACTGGAAGTGACTAAGCTATTAAGATTATAGTGAATTCAATTCTCGCTCTTAATGCCTACGGATGGGTATGGACCTTACTAGTCATGCAAAAATTTATACAAATCACTGACTGCCACCTGTTCGCAACAGAGGAAGGCAAATTGCTCGGTATGGACACTAGCGCCAGCCTTCAAGCTGTCATGGATAAAATCCACCTCGAACAAGATAACTATGAATTTTACCTATGCACTGGTGACTTAAGCCAAGACGGCAGCATTGATTCATACCAGCATTTAAAAGATCTACTGAGCAAAGACGGTAAAGAACAATACTGGATCCCAGGTAATCACGACCACCGCCCTAATATGCTCAAAGTGGTGAGCGAACAAACACAGATGCAGCCTGTAATTAAAAAAGGTAAATGGCAATTAATCTTACTCGATAGCCAGGTACCCGGTAGCGTATTTGGTGATCTCGCTCAAAGCCAACTCGATTTACTTGAAAACACACTTAAAGCTGACTCCACTAGCCATACGTTAATCACCATGCACCACCATCCTAAACCTATGGGCTGCAAGTGGTTAGACACCCAGCAAATTCGTAACAGCCAAGCATTATTAGATATCGTCGCCAAGTATGACAATGTGCGCGTCGTGCTTTGGGGTCATGTACACCAAGACAGCGATAACATGGTCGATGGTGTACGTTTTATATCCACGCCATCTACCTGTGTGCAGTTTACACCAGAGTCCAGTAATTTTGATGTGGATAAAGAAGGCCCAGGCTATCGCTGGATTGAGCTAAACGATGACGGCACGGTTAACACCGGCGTGTCTCGCGTTGAAGGTATCGACTTTGAGATTGATTACAGCATTAAAGGTTACTAACCCTGCGATCAATACGACCCAATACTAAAAAGCCCAAGCTTAATTTAATTAGCTTGGGCTTTTTAGTTTACGCAGTCTTAGGTTAATAGTTGAGCGGGTATTATTAGCGGCTTACCAATAATGCCGCAATCCATTCAAATACTTTCTGCTTCGCTCCGCGATTAGCCTCAACGACCTCCTTAGCCGCCTGTCCTTTTTGCTGTGTTAATTGCTGATCCCCTAGCCATTGTGCTGCCACTTGCGCCCAATTTTCAGCCGTTACTGTTTGCAAGCCACCTGCCTGCTCTAACTGTTGGCAAATCAAAGCAAAATTGAATTGGCTTTCGCCCATGATCACAGGCACACCAAGTGCCGCAGGCTCCAGTGGATTATGCCCACCGTTTTCCACAAAGCTGCCGCCCATGACACACACATCACTGGCCGCTAAAAACGCCATCAATTCTCCCATGGCATCTACTAATAACACCTGCGTTTTGCTTGATGTATCCGATAAACTACGCCGACTTAATTTAAACCCACGCTGTCCGATTAATCCTGCTACATCATTAAAACGTTCTGGGTGACGCGGCACTATAACCATCAATAACTCTGGCTCTTGCTTGAGTAGCTGAGCAAAGCCATCCAGTGCTATCTCATCTTCCCCTTTATGGGTGCTCGCCACAATAATCACTTTGCGCTCGCCCCCCCAGCCATGCTTTAAAGCTTGGCCTTGTTTTAGTAATTCATTTGAAATGGTTAAATCAAACTTGATGCTACCGGTAACACTCATAACGGTGTCAGGCATCCCCAACGCCACAAAGCGCTGAGCATCGGTAGTATTTTGCACGGCTAAGCCGTCTAACTTATTTAGCATATCCCGAGTGAGACTAGCCACCTTGGCATAGCCCTTGGCGCTTTTTTCACTTAAACGAGCATTGACCACTAATACTTTGCAACCTGCTTTTTTACTGCAGTGAATCAGGTTTGGCCATAGTTCCGTTTCTAAAATAACCAGTAGTTGCGGCCTTACTTTACGTAAAAAACCCTGTAAAAACCAAGGTAAGTCGTAAGGTAAATACACATGGAAAATCTGTTTACCTAATTGATCAGAAAAGTGCTTTTTCACTTGATCACTACCGGTTGGCGTTGTGGTGGTAATCGTGATGAGCTCATCTGGGTAGGCTTGTATGACTTGTTCAATTAATGGCACAGCCGCAATGAATTCACCCACACTCACCGTATGAAACCAGATACCACCTTGCTTAGCGTTAAGGGTTTTGGGCCCGGTAAAAAAACCAAAACGCTGCCACCAGTTTTGGGCGTATGCAGGCGCCTTTCGCGCGCGTATAAACATGCGCAGCACAATAACGGGAATCAACACACTTAAAACAAGGGAATACAGTAATCTAGCCATGATTTATCTAACACAATTTGAACGTGCCATATTCTAGCACCCCAAACCCATGATTACCCCTATGTCTCAAAACCCAGCAATATCTGATGCACAGGGCACTGCCGCTCTTCCAAGCTTGTGCTACCATAGTCAGCTAATAAAATTATTTGGTTTCAATTCATGACCTTGCGTATCCCTAACTTTGCCAATGCCCGTATCTTAGTGGCCGGAGATGTGATGTTAGATCGCTACTGGAGCGGCTCTACTTCACGCATTTCCCCAGAAGCACCTGTGCCTGTTGTAAAAGTCAGTGATATTGAAGATCGGGCCGGCGGTGCGGGTAACGTCGCATTAAATATTGCCAGCCTTACTGCCCAAACTAGCTTGCTCGGTTTAGTGGGGAGTGATGAAAATGCTCAGGTATTAACAACGACCCTGCGTCACAACAATATTAAAACCCTGTTCACCCCAATTGCGAGCCACCCTACTATTACTAAGTTGCGTGTTTTAAGTCGCAACCAACAACTGATTCGCTTAGATTTTGAAGAGTCATTTGAAGATGCCGACAACTCAGGCATGTTGGAAAACTATAAGCAGCAAATCGATGACTGCGACGTAGTGCTTTTAAGTGACTACGGTAAAGGTGCACTGCATGACATCGAAGAATTTATTGCCATAGCAAACACACATGGCAAGCCTGTTTTCATTGATCCAAAAGGCAGCGATTTTAAACGCTACAGTGGTGCCACATTAATTACGCCTAACATGAGCGAGTTCGAACAAGTAGTTGGCCCATGTAAAGACGAAGCCGAACTGCTCACGAAGGGATTTGAACTACTCAACACAATAGGACTCGATGCATTACTGGTCACTCGCAGCGAAAAAGGCATGACCTTATTTCAAAAAGGCGAACACCCTGTGCATCTAGCCGCTACCGCCCGCGAAGTGTATGACGTTACAGGCGCTGGGGACACCGTCATCAGCGTGTTAGCCGCCGCCTATGCCGCAGGCAGCCCCCTAGCAGAAGCGACCGCATTGGCCAATGCCGCTGCGGCTCTAGTGGTTGCGAAACTGGGTACCGCGACTGTCAGCCTTGCAGAATTACGTCGCGAAGCCAAAGCCGATGAAGTCGCACACAATGGTATTCTTGATGAAGATGCATTGCTTGAAGTGATTAACGACGCCAAAGCTCAGGGTGAAACCTTAGTTATGACCAATGGCTGCTTTGATATTTTACACCCAGGTCATGTAAGCTATTTGAAGAATGCCAAAAAGCTAGGAGACAAGCTCATCGTTGCAGTCAATAACGATGACTCAGTACGCCGCTTAAAAGGTGAAGGTCGCCCGATCAATCCAACTAATCATCGAATGGATGTTCTCGCTGGCTTAGCAAGCGTCGATTATGTGGTGCCCTTTAGTGAAGACACGCCGCAACGTTTAATTGCCAAGCTATTACCAGATATATTAGTAAAAGGTGGCGACTATAAAATTGAAGATATTGCAGGTGGGAAAGAAGTCATCGAAAACGGCGGTGAAGTACAGGTACTGAATTTTGAAGATGGTTGCAGTACCACCAATATTATTAACAGTATTAAAGCCCATAGTTAAGCGAAAGTGTCCGACGTCAGATTAGCAGTATCAAGGGCATGATAACCGCCCTTGATCACAACTTAGATAGAAGAATATGAACAATAAAAATAAGCCCAACCAAATTGAAGATACCCGTTTATTAAAATTAGAATACCTAAAACCCAAATATTGGGGTGTCTGGTTATTTGTGGGCTTCTTATTTATCTCCCAGCTATTTCCATTCAAAATACAGTGGCAAATAAGTAGGGCACTCGCTTGGCTGACTTATAATCTAGCCAAAGGCCGTCGCCATGTTGTGCAAGTAAATGTAGATATTTGCTTTCCTGAATTAAGCCAAAAAGAAAAAGGCACTTTAGTAAAAGAAATTTTTCACGAAAATATGCAGGGCTATCTAGACAGTGGTACCGCTTGGTTTGGTAATTACAATCGATTCAAAACCACATTAGACGTTCGTGGCAAAGAGCACCTAGATAAGTTCTTGGATAATGGCCAAGGCGTAGTGTTAGCTGGCGCACACTTTAGTATTCTAGATTTAGCAGGTGCTCTGACCAGTCTCATTACTGAAATGAACGTAACCTACCGCCCGCTCGATAATAAACTGATGAACGCCGTAATGATGCGTGGGCGCTACCGTTTTTGCACGAATGCCTACCATAAAAAAAATGTAACCGGTTTTATTGATTGCTTAAAAGAAGGCAAAGCTCTTTGGTATGCCCCAGACCAAGACTACGGTCGTAAACATGCTGTATTTGCACCCTTATTTGGCCGTCAAGCATCTACTATTTCTGGACTGACTTTTTTAAGTAAAAGTGGTAACGCACGCATCGTGCCTTACAGCTATCACCGTAAACAAGATTGCCAAGAATACATTTTAGAGTTCTACGAAGCACTACCTGAAACAGGTGATGAAGAGCAAGATGCAAAAGCTTATAACCAGTGGTTAGAAGGGGCAATTCGTCGTTATCCTGCGCAATATTTGTGGTTACATAAGCGCTTTAAGACTCAGGAAAATCCAGAAGACCCGAATCCGTATAAGTAAATCGAATATGCTTCTAACAAAACCGCTTGTAGCAATACACGCGGTTTTTTTTATATTTAATCTTATCAAAAAGCCCACCTCTATTTGCATAAAGATGGGCTTTTATAATCAACCAATAATCTAAATATAAACGTTAATTAAAACTCAAATTTGTGTGCAGTATACTGAGTTTGTGCCGCTAACCACACGTCACCCACCTTACCATTACCCACTGGCTTGCCATCAATCTCGATTACTGGTGCGATTTCTTTCGATGAGCTGGTGATCCATACTTCATCAGCATTGAATACTTCGTCCATAGTGACAATGCGCTCTTCTACTTTTATATCGCTGTATTTACGTAAAATATCTAACAACATAAAACGGGTAATACCGGGTAGAATTTGATTATCCAGTGGCGGCGTAATCACAACACCATCTTTAACAATATAAGCATTACAGGCACCGGCTTCGGTTAGTTCATTTTTAGCATTATATAACAAGGTTTCGTTATAGCCTTGGGCATAACCGAATTGAAAATGCATCACATTACCAAGCAACGCAGTGGATTTAATATTACAACGCTGCCAACGAAGATCTTGGGTCGTCGCCACTTTATAGCCTTTTGCTTTGGCTATTACTGGGACATTGGCCGGTGGAATATCAAATGCATAAGCAAATACTGTGGGTGCGACATTGTCTGGATAAGCATGAAAACGCTTAGTGTCTGTTCCACGACTAACGTGTAAATAAATACCGAGATTTTCACCATCGTTTTTCGCGATTAATTTATCACATATTTCACGCCATTTTTTTTCATCCCATTTAAAATCAATACCCACTAATTCAAGGCCTTGATTCATACGATCAATGTGTGGGCCAAAACCCACTAGTTTACCGTCATAAGCAGGAATCACTTCATAGATACCGTCGCCAAATAAAAAGCCACGGTCCATAGGTGAAATTTTTGCCTCTTCCATTGGCATAAAACTATCATTTAAAAATACAATGCTCATACAGCACCTCGTTAAATAAAATTTCAATTATTACTTGTTAACTAATTTCTTTTCGCTGACTAACGTTTGTAAACGCTTTAATAAATCAATGCCATCTTGGGCAGGCAAGCCATCTTCTGTTAATGTGTTCTCTCGGGTCACACCATCTACACTGCCGCGTTGTGATAAAAATTTGAGTACAGCCATGGCATCAAGTTTCGCTAAAATACTTTGTCCGCTTAGCCAATCCAACATAGCGATTAAACCTAATGCTGCCCAATTGGAAACATCCGCTATCACAAGTTCATTGCAACCCGTTGCCGCTGCTTGAATGTCCAGCCCTTTCAGAGCTTCTTGAATATTGCCCATACCAATTTCATTGCCTCCATCACCAATGGCAATAGACGGGCAATCAGCATGAATTAAAAAAGTATCAAAACATGCCGCACGAGCGCTGATATCTTCGCCGCGCATATTGTAGTATTTACCATCCGCCGCTAAACCTGGACGCTCGATAGACACAATTAATTCTGGGCTCAATTTTTCTAACGCTTGTAATGCTTCTTCATCACGCTGCGCTTGGGGACCTACCGTAATTTCATGCACTCGATAGGTTTGTGCTAACTTTCCACTTAAAGGAGCACCGCACACAATGATGGGTTGTGCGCCTAAGGCTTCAAATACTTGGTACAAGGCAATCGCACCTACTGGACCATCTGTTTCAAATGTATCCACCACAGGGAAGCCCGTACCGATTAATACGGTGCCACGTATTGGCAACATCATTTGTGCCGCACGTAAAACATAGCCTTGTGGCAACGCACTTTGCACCGTTTTCATACCACGCAGATTACGTTCAACCAACATGTTTTCGATATCTAGGCTTAATTGCATAGCCGTTGTAAGTTGGCTCATTGGTTGTCTCCCGATGTCACAGGAACAAGTGACTGCTGGCGGTACTTATACTGCGCAAGGGCCAATTCGTTATGTGCATGATCAATAGTGATAGGTTCAAATTTTACTTTTCCACCTGCCGTTAATTGCGCAAGCTTGGCTAAATCTAGAGAAAGTACAGAACCAATTTTTGGATAGCCGCCTATGGTCTGACGATCATTCATTAACACGATGGGCTGGCCGTCTTTTGGGATTTGTACCGCACCTAAACAGATACCTTCGGATAAAATACCTTCGATCTCACATTGCACCTGTGGGCCAGCTAAGCGATAGCCCATGCGATCGCATAAATCGCTGACGGTGAACTCATGGTAAAAGAACATGCGTTGTTCATGTCGAGAAAAGTTATGCTCTTGATAACCGGGAATCAAACGCAAGGTGACACTGTTTTCATACACAGGGCGCGCACTTTCAGGTACACGCCAACAAGTGTCTTCGACTGTTGATATATGTAGACCTAACTCATCACCCGTCTGCACACTTTTTCCATTCAACCCACCAATACCTTCACGTACAACCGTACTGGTACTGCTAAATTGTTCGTCTACTTTTAAGCCACTAGCGAACGCCACATAAATTCGGCAGCCTTCACTAGCATAACCCAGTTCAAGTTCATCATTGGCTGCAAGATTTAATGTCTGCCATTGAGGTTGTGGCTGACCATTCACCTTTACAATAACCTTTGCACCGGTTACTGCCACTTGAGTGTTAGCACTGACTTTGAATGTCAAACCTCCAATAGTGGCCTCCAGCGCACTGGCACGCTCATCGTTGCCCACTAAGCGGTTAGCCCACTTAAATGCTACTGGGTCCATGGGGCCACCTGTGGTCAAACCCACACTGTGTTGACCAAAGCGCCCGGCATCTTGAATTAAAGTTAAAATACCTGGGTTTAAAATGTGAATCGTTGTACTCATTTACATATCCCCCCAAGCATCAAAGCTGCCACCAAGGGATATAAATTCTTCTTTCTCTATTTTATAAAACTGCACTGCGTCACCCGCTTTCACTGGCATGCTTGGTATGGCATCAGGGTTAAACATAGGTGCAGGACAGCAACCAATTACATTCCAACCGCCCGGACTTTGTGCTGGGTAAACTGCAGTTTGTCTATCTGCGATGGCCACCGCCCCTTTCGGCACTTTTTTACGCGGTGTAGGTAAACGAGCCATGGCAATACGTTCATCCGTTTCACCTAAATAGGCAAAGCCCGGTGCAAAACCAATGGCATAAACGCGATAGATCGTTTGTTGATGAATTTCAATAACTTGATCAGGTGTTAAACCTGCAAATTGTGCAAGGTTTACTAAATCAGGGCTCGTTTCATTGCCGTAATACACAGGCAAGCGCACGATGTTTTTTTGTTGTGAATTTTGTCCGCCTTGATTTTTTTCTGCCGCTATTCGAATTAATTTTCGAACATGCAGATGGTCGGTTTTTAATGGATCAAACACCACTAAAATAGAAGCATAACTGGGTACTAAATCAATTAAAACATCACCCACATATTGCGATAACGTTTGAGAAACATGCTGAATTTGCGCACTAGTCGCATCGCTTACCGTATCTGCAAAATAAACAATTAACGCATTTTCGCCGGCCACATGAATACGCATTCTATGAGCCTTGAATCAGTTTACGAATCTCGGCAATAGCTTGCACACCTTCGAGATTATCTCCATGCACACACAAAGAATCGGCTTTGATATTTAAGGTATTGCCACTGACGCTAGTAATCGTGCCTAGCTCATTTAATTGCTTCACTTGCGCGAGCATTTTTTCTTTATTGTGTACTGCGCCAAGTTTGCTACGAGATAATAGTTTTCCATCATCGTCATAGCAACGATCAGCGAAAGCTTCAAATAATAATTCAATGCCGTATTTCGACGCTTCTTGCTCATGCTGCATAAAATCACTGGTCGCCTGTAGCATTAATTTCACTGGGCGATGGTATTTCACGATGGCTTGCATAATAGCTTGGCGCACTTCAGCCTTAGCCATCATGTCGTTATATAACGCACCATGAGGTTTTACATAAGCTAGAGTAATGCCTTGGCTTTTTGCCATGCCATCGAGCGCACTTAATTGATACAAAACAAAACTAATGATTTCATCCGCAGAGCAATTCATAGAACGACGACCAAATCCTGCAAGATCAGGATAAGCAGGATGCGCTCCAATCATGACCCCATGCTCTTTAGCAAGAGCAATGGTTTTCATCATGACAACAGAATCTCCCCCATGAAAACCGCAAGCGATATTGGCTTGATCAATATGCGGAAACACATCTTCATCTAAGCCCATCGTCCAAGAGCCAAAGCTTTCACCCAGATCACAATTTAGTAACAATGACATAGTGACTCCTTAAAGAATGGCTAATTTTGAATTCGGAATATCCGTGACAACCATGTGACCTGGTGAGTGCGTGATACAAAACTCAGGCTTTGCGGCCATGATTGCCGCTTGTGGGGTTACACCGCATGCAGTAAATACTGGCACTTCACCTTCTTTAATCGTTACCGCATCACCGTATTCTGGTTTGTTGATATCTTTAATACCAATGGCCGCTGGATCGCCAAAGTGGATGGGCGCACCATGGACCGATGGGAAACGGCTACAAATTTGAATCATACGAATAGCATCAGCGGGTTTAAACGGTCGCATACTCACCACCGTATTACCATGCAGACGGCCAGCAGGGCGACACGCTATATTAGTATCGTACATCGGCACATTTTTGCCTTCGCTGATATTACGCACTTCTAAGCCGTCAGCAATTAAGGCTTCTTCGAAGCTAAACGAGCAACCGAGTAGAAAAGTAACGAGATCATCGCGCCACACATGAGAGATGTCAGCAACCTCATCCACTAGCTCTCCATGGTGCCAAATACGGTACTTAGGCACATCGGTGCGAATGTCGAAATCGGGGGCTATCTCGACAAGATTCGTATCACCGGGTTGTGCTGCCATGGCAATCACAGGGCAAGGTTTTTGGTTTAACTGACAAAACTGGAGAAATTCATCCGCCCACGCTTTTGGGAGTATAGCCACATTACATTGCACAAAACCTTGGCATAAGCCGGACGTATTTGTGGTGTGCGCGCCGGTGCGAATTGCATGACGTAATTGAGCTGGCGTGTACTGTGTGGCCATGCCACACCCCCTTTTATGAACTAAAATTGATTAACTGTCTCAACTTGTAGCATTCTGAGCAATACAGTCAAGCATTGCCATATCACTTAGGGGGTAGAAAAAGACTTAATACGAGCAAATACCTAGGAATATCTGCCCCATAATCGTGCCTAGCTAGCTTTTTCTGTTGGAAAAGGGGGTATAGGACAGGCCATTATCAAACTCATTAGTCGTAATGTTTCATACTCCTCACCGAGTACGATCCCGTCGTGCAACACAATATCGCCACATACATCCATTAACGAGCGCTTTAACATGGGGGAAAGGGAGCGTAGTTTTTTAAGCGTATTGTAAATATCTTTAGGCTTCAGTTTATTTTGTTCGATTAACGTTTGTGATTTCATACTAAACACATTAATCATGCGCTGGTGCAATGCTTGTTTTTCAGTCGTCGAACCACCTGTTAGATGAATAAGGCTCGAAATGATGACGTTAAATTCATAAGCAACAACACTTATTTTTTTAATACTATGAGATGAAGCTCGTGGTGATGTTTGCTCAAAAGATTGCTTTAATAACGTATACAAGCTCACTTCAAACATATTCAACTGACCATCCCATTTTGCCATAATAAGCACTTGCTCTAGCAAGCCTTGCTGTATTTCTGGTTTCAGGGATTTCAATAGCGGAATTAATAACTCGACTAACGGTAACATCAAACGACTGTGCAAGCCCCGCGACATAAGTGTTAACGTATTCAAATAATCACTCGCCCCTTTTATTTGAGTCTCAATCCAGGCCAACTGTTTTTCACGAACATCCGCCTGAGTATCGAGCAATAAATACAACATCATTAATCGAGCACGCTCAGGATCTTTTAATGCCTGACGGTATTCATAAGGAATATCATCATGCAATTTCATAGCATAAGCTAGGTTAGCAACACTCACTGTGCCAATTACATTGTGTAAATATTCAGTGCCTTGATTTTGCAATCGAGTAACATCAGCCCCATAAATAGCTTGAGTCGCTTGTTTGTTTTGCAGTTGTTTTTCAGCTTTCTGTTTTTCATGCGTTTGTTTTCGTTTACGAGATAGATCACGTTTTAAAAATGTACTATCAATAGTATTGATACGGTCAAGAAGTGGCGGGTGCGTTGCAAACCAGCTGGCTTTTTGTGAGGGTGCAATACACATATGGCTGATTTCTTCAGACCGTGAAGTTTTTAATAACCCTTGATGGCTATTTAATAAAATCACATTCAAGGCACTGGCTAAGGCTTCTGGGTTACGGGTAAATTGTACGGATGATGCATCCGCAAGAAACTCACGCTTACGGCTTATAGAGGTTCGCACCAAGCGACCAAAAAATACGCCTACATAACCCACAATAATTAAAGGAATACCAATGAAAAATATGCCGTTAGCTGAACGCCTATTACGACCTGTGTTACCGAACAGATTTATGCCAAATGTAGAACGTGAATGATATGAATGGCGGTGCCGAGAATCTAACAAAAGCATCTTACCTAACTCTGCCACCCAAACAAAACCCGCCAATAACACTAATAAACGAATATTAATGCGATTATCGCCATGTAATATATGACTAAATTCATGACCCACTACCGCCTGTAGCTCTTCGCGATTCATTTGATTTAACAAACCATGAGTCACAATTAACGCACTATCCTCAAAGCTATAACCGGCCACAAACGCATTAATAGCCGTTTCGTTATCAAGCACATAAATACCGGGCGTGGTAACACCTGAAGCGATGGCCATCTCTTCAACCACATTAATTAATTGCTGCTCTTTCTCAACTTTTGAAGCAAAACCTAATGAACGAGCCCCTAAACTCACCGCTAATCCGTTACCGCCTTTTCTTAATTCGTACCAGCGCGCAAAACATCCGATACCTATCATGAAAACAGAAAGTAAACTGGCATAAAAACCGGCCAAACTTAATTGCCAAGAAACAAACCCAGATAATGACACACCCCTGAAAGCATTAAACTGACCACCCTGAAACGATTCAAAAAATATATAAATGATACTATTGACCAGCATCACAAAAACAAAGCAGACCAGTAGAAATAATAAAAGCAGCCGATTACTGGCTGCTTTTGCTTGGGCTTGGTGTTCAAAGAAATCCATATTAGATCGTCACTTATAAAAACAACTGAGATTAACCGAAGTTAACTTTTACCGGCTTTTTAATCGCCTTGTCTTTAAACTCTAATAAGTTAGCTTCTTGAAAAGAAAACGCATTCGCAATGATATTGCTTGGGAAAGATTCACGATACGTGTTGTAAGCCATTACCGCATCGTTAAATGCTTGGCGTGCAAAACTGATACGGTTTTCAGTAGAGCCCAGCTCTTCCATTAATTGTTGGAAGTGAGTATCGGCTTTTAAATCAGGATAGGATTCGCTTAACGCAAACAACTTGCTCATCATGCCACCCAGTGCGTTTTCAGCACCATTTAAGGCACTTACATCGAGCTGACCGTTGCTTGCTTGCAAACCTTTCAATATAGCACTGGCTTCGTTACGAGCCGTGATCACAGCCTCTAGGGTTTCACGTTCATGCTTGGCATAACCTTTAGCGGTTTCCACCAAATTAGGAATCAAGTCATAACGACGTTGCAACTGAACATCAATCTGGGAAAACGCATTCTTATGACGATTACGCAGAGTCACCAAACGGTTAAACATCATCGCCACAAACAAAACGGCGCCGATAATCACGATCCAAGTCAGCATAGTGCTATCCATTGTTATTATCCTTTCTTATAGAGTGGGCAAATCTTACCACTTCTGTAATATCCAAGGTAGTTAGCCCGCACACAATCTGAGCATAAAAAAACCGCGATCCATCTCTAGATCACGGTTTTCTCATATGCCCGACATCTGACTCCAAACGTCCAACAACTTAACGTTTTATGAATAAACAGGCAGCGTTGCGCAAAGGGCTTTTACTTTCTCACGTACAACGGCAACCACTTCATCTTTAGTGCCATTTTCTAGGCTATCCAACACATCACAAATCCAACCGGTTAGTTCGGTGGCTTGTGCTTCATTGAAACCACGAGACGTAATGGCAGGTGTACCAATACGCAAGCCAGATGTCACAAACGGTGAACGCGGATCGTTAGGCACCGCGTTTTTGTTTACGGTGATGTACGCTTCACCAAGGGCCGCATCGGCATCTTTACCTGTGTATTCTTTGCCGATTAGATCCACTAGGAACAAGTGATCGTCTGTCCCACCAGAAACAATATTAATACCGCGCGCCATGAAGGCTTTGGCCATGGCGCGGGCATTTTTAACCACTTGGCCTTGATATGCTTTGTATTCATCGCTCATAGCTTCTTTGAAACAAACCGCTTTTGCAGCGATTACGTGCATCAAAGGGCCACCTTGAGATTCTGGGAACACAGCAAAGTTAAGACGTTTGTTAAGTTCTTCGTCATCGTTAGCCAAGATCAAACCACCACGTGGGCCACGTAGGGTTTTATGAGTCGTAGTCGTTACAACGTCTGCGATCCCAACTGGTGATGGGTATTCGCCAGCGGCGATTAGGCCCGCTACGTGTGCCATGTCTACAAATAAGTAAGCACCTACTTTATCCGCAATCTCGCGGAAACGCTGCCAATCAACAATACGACTGTATGCAGAGAAACCCGCTACGATCATTTTTGGTTTGTGCTCAAGGGCTAATGCTTCTACTTGCTCGTAATCAATCTCACCCGTTTCTGGGTTTAGACCATACTGAACCGCGTCATATATGCGACCAGAGAAGGATACAGATGCACCATGAGTCAAGTGACCGCCGTGAGCTAAACTCATACCTAATACTTTGTCTCCCGGCTTAACTAAAGCCATGTAAACCGCTGCGTTAGCTTGTGAACCTGAGTGCGGCTGTACGTTAGCGTATTTGGCGCCGAATAATTCTTTTGCGCGGTCGATTGCAAGTTGTTCGATCACGTCAACGTGCTCACAACCACCGTAATAACGCTTACCAGGGTAACCTTCTGCGTATTTATTGGTTAGCTGGCTGCCTTGAGCTTCCATTACACGAGGGCTGGTGTAGTTTTCAGAAGCAATAAGCTCGATGTGCTGCTCTTGACGCACGTCTTCGGCTTGCATGGCTTCCCATAGCGCTGGATCAAAATCCGCAATGTTCATGTCTTTTTTGAACATAATAGTCCCCGTGATTCAGTTAAATGATAAAGCTGGTGTGCCTTAGATTGCCCGCTTTGGCCAAGCTAAGAGGAATTGGGGCGCATTGTACATCAAGCATTCAAGACTGGCACTTGAAAGGCTATCAAGGGGAGTGGAGGATTGTTCATGTAGAGACCTTTGAAGTCACCTTGTTCTACCTACCAGAACCCTGCCCTCATCAATTGAACGCTACATCATCGAACAATGTGCTCGTAACAAACAAGCTAAAAGCCCTACCTCTCCTTTGAGCCAGAATAAACCTTCCAAGACCAAACTTAATGCAGCCCCTAAGCTCCCAGCTTAAGCAGTCTTCATATGCATTCTGTAAGAAAAATTTAATTAAAAACCCGACATCTATCGGGTATCTGTCTCTCCTACTTATACCTACTGTAGCTCTCGTTTTTAGAGCCAAAAGAAATGTCTCAATATTAAATATATTTAAGCTCTAAGCATCAGAAAAAAATGCATACACGTCATCACCTTGTCACATAAAAAGTAACTATTAAAGCATTAAGGAGCTTAATATCATGCACAAATTCAAAGGAGACAGGCATAACCTTTATCTTAAATTAAAAGAAAAAATACTGAGTGCCATTATCGTCTCAGCTTGCTTTAGTGCCAGCAATGCTCTTGCCACGCTGAACTCTGAATTAGTAGATGCTAACGGAAATAGCATTGATGACCGTGTAGAAGCATTCTTGACCAAAACTTCTGCTTACTCTGGCGGCATAATTATGACTCGCCCTTTATATTCAATAGCTGATAGCACCGCCAATACATCTATTATTGAGCAACCTATTCCACTCCTTGTCACATCTAGTAGTGATACAGATAACGATGGCATTAATGACTTTCTTGAAGTGTATGGCTATTACGTAAACGGCTCGACGATTCAAGGCTTGAAGCGAGTTCTTCCGACCGAAGAATGGGATGCCTTTAAACTACGAGACTCCGTGGATAGTTTCCCAGTGTATCAATGGGCAGCGGATGCAATTGAAGAGTCTGGGCTGATCAGAGAGGGCATCAACAGTTCTGAAATGTTATTGGATATATCCAGAACGTATCAGGCAATTTATAATAAGTTCACCAGTAACGGGGTTCCTGTTACGCATAATTTTTTAACGGGTCCAGCGAACGAGCTAGGAACAATTGCCTCGGTGATGGCCGAGTTTGCTATTAAATATGATCCATCGCTGACTTATTCTGATGGCACAGTGATCAGAGCGTTTTATACAGACCCATATTTGCGCTCTAGTGACTGGGACCCTTATTCAGACCGCGAAGAAGTTCTGGGGTTATTCGGTGCCAGTGTGCCCAAAGCACCGGCGGATAATCCGCTCATTGGTGCCATTCCTAATATCACAACAAATCTAACCAGTTTTACTCTGACTGACATTAAAGAGCTGCGCAATACAGATGGTACGACCACCAACCATACAGATGTACTGAGAAAAACCAAATCAAAATCACAGACTCATGGAGTTAGCGTATCAAATTCAGTTGAATGGGCACCCGCTGGATTTAGTCATGAGCACGGCATTACATTATCTAGTTCATTAACACTCGCAAGCAGCACAACAACAGAAGACAGGGACTCCTTTGGCACCATGACGCAAAGTACCGACGTCACCTCAGAAAACTGTTTCTCTAAACTGCAATTAACATTGGATATCGACAACGTTGGCTCTGATAAAGCCACTGCGATTTACCCCAAATGGCATCTCACTTTGGGCGACACTATATGGCAAACCCTATATGGCAGTGATTATCTGGGTAATGGTGCAACGCTAGCCGCAGCAGCTTCAACTCAAACCACTGTACTGGGCCAAGAAGCAGGAGACGCAAGCTGCCTGACATTGGCTCAAACCAACTACCTCAATATGGGAGGCAGTATTGGAATTATTACTGAATTAGACAGTGCAGAAGTGAATTACCTAGATGACGATTCTGGCGTCATATTATCTGGTGGCAATTGGGCTGTTTATAAAGAAAACTATGAGGAAAACCTGGCTAAAATTGAATTAGATGTGATCACCACTAAAAACATTAGAATCAATAAAGCTTTCTGGGTAAGAGCGACAAATGAGCGACTACCCAATATGAAGTACTCCATCAAAGATGTTTTACTACAGGCTTACCAAGAAGTGAGCTGCGCAGACATCGAACACGCAGAGAAACGTTTTTGCCTAAAAACCAAAACAGATGGGTATATACTCTTTGGCGATAAATCGAGTATTCAATTCAACTTTTTTAACGACGACGGAAAAGCCCTTGATTACCAAGATAGTTTTGATAAGTATAACGCCATCACAACAGGAATCGACGACAACCTCGATTTAAGTCTGCCAAGCCACTCCTATGTCACAATTGTCGACTTAACAGCAATAACACCGGAAATTAAAAGCATCGATGTTATTACAGAAATTAGTAATCTCAATGCACCTCAAAATTTAGAAATTCGCACGGTTGTATCTGACAATTTTGGTGTTGTATCTGTTGAATTTTGCCACTCTGAAGATAACTGTAGCCCAATGACGCCAGGATTGGGAGAGCAGAAAGGAGGCACATATCCGAAAAGTGACTATTATGTATTGAAACTATCTAATGTAACCCTACAAGGTAACGAGTTCATAAGAGCCTCAAATATTTTAGAAAATGAAAGCAAGCAAACTCCCGCCAATTTCTACCTTACCTTAATAGGTTCTTTGCATGACCAAATCAACAATGAATACGACAAACTGAAAGATATCGAAATATGGCTTAAATATATTACACAACTAATGTCAAGCGATTCAAACATCATTACTGATATTAACAGATATAACTTAATGGAAGATCAAGGCATCGCATCAGAAAAATATCAGGCATTAAGTCTATTATTCAAAGAAGTTGAAGATACTTGTTCTTTTTACAATGCAGAGTCTGTCGGTAGTATTCACGCATTAATACAAAAACATCAAGATTGCGTAACCGCTATTGAAACTTATAAACAAGAAAAAGAAGCCATATCGTTGCGGTTATTCAATCCTTATAAACTGCCATTAAAAAACATGCTATATGCAAATGATCATGGCGTTTCAAATACAACATCTAACTCTATAGAAGGTGAGGCCAGATGTGACTTTGAAGATTATGACGTTATTACGGGGATCGGATTAAATTATAAAACAAACTCAAATACCAACCCGGGCATCAGGTTTCATTACCGAACCATTGAGCGCTCTGGTATAACACACCCCCTCCATTCTTGGTCTGACGTGAAAATCAAAGAATGCGGCAATGCTGGTGCTGAACGTAGCTGGACCGACACAGCCTATGAACTAACAGGAGATACCGATACCAAAATTAATGCCTTGGTTGATTTTGGGTGGTCGGTAAAAGCAGGAAACGTAAATAAACTCTGTGTTATACATCAAGCATTTGACCTTAGCACTGCCAAAATGTCGGCTCAACAAGTGGATAGCTGCAATGGCAATTGGAGTGGCGTTGAACGTTTCAGTAATAACATTAAATTTAGGCCAGACAACAGTGAAGGCCCTCTTTCGCAAACAATAAATGATGTAGGTATATTCGCCAAATATTCTAGCGCACAAAAAACATCCGCTCGTCACTTCACTTATGAATACCAGTACCAAACATTACCGACACACGATTTAGTTGATGGTAAAGAATATCGTATTCGCTCAAGTAGTGGGAAGTACTTATCTATTAAAGGCGCCGAAAATGCAGCCCGAACATTAGCCCTTGATAGTGAACGAGGTGATAAAGACCAGATATGGGTGGTTGAAATCGTAAACGACCGTGAGTTCCGCTTACAACCTAAAGACTTTAATGGTTATTTATCTCGTCCAAATTCAACTAGCAGCACAGGAGACCTTGCATCTGTAATTGCAGCTAATGACTATGACGATATCACCAGCAACTACAATCAACACTGGCGTATATCGAAAACCACACACGATGGTTATGAAATTACATCAGTTGTTAATATGCACTCATTATCAGAAGACTATTTATTACTACAAAAACGTAATGAATTTGATGATCAAGTTTGGATATTTGAACCGGCCAATGAGAATAATATAGAGCTACCTCTACCCTTTAGTGACAATGTACCGGACATAAATCATTTCCCCAATATCATATCGATTGGACAAGCCACAATTTCAACTCCCTTAGTATTTGCAGATATGCAAACCTTTAATGGAGCAGATCCAGCAGAAATAGAAATCACAGATGTAACTAACGTCGATTTTATTGCCCGGGTTGCAGAAGAGAAATCAGCTGACAGCGAAATACAACATGATAATGAAAATCTTGGTTTTATTATTTTTGAAGCAGGCGACATTAACAATATCACAGGCACTACCATTGGCGAAGCAGGGTCGTTATCTGTCAATTACAGCGGTGATGATAGCTGGCAGGCAATTGACTTTAAGCAGACATATGAAAATCCCGTGGTAATTATAAAACTCAATAGTAATAATGCTGGCAAACCCATCCACGTGCGTATCAAGGAGGTTTCAAATAATCGTGTTACATACAAGCTGGAAAAGTGGAGAAGTGAAGATACAGCAAACTCAACCGAAATCCTTGTTTATATGGTTATTGAAGCCGGAAGTTATACGCTAGAAAATGGTAAGACTCTTCAAGCACTTCTTACTCAGCGTGATCACGAATGGCAAGAAGTACCCTATAGAAAAGCATTCAATACAGTCCCAATTACTATAACGCAAAGTCAAACCTATCACGGTGGGCATGAAGTAATTACCCGAAATAAAAATATTAATACCGCTTCGTTTTCAATCCGATTGCAAGAAAGTGAAAGTAAAGATGGTATTCATGATACAGAAACCGTTGGGGTGCTTGCCATTGGTCTATGATAAATAGTTAACACAAAAAACCCTTCAATGAATCCTCAGAGAAGGGTTTTTATATCAAAATATTAAAAACAACTGCTCCTTCATTAATATAAACAACCAAGACATTATTTGAAATATAATTAAATATTTAACTACGTTTCTTCTGTATACGCTTCATGTTCAGCATCTAAAAAGTCATGAGCCAAAATGTCGGCCGTCACTGGGTAGCTGTACAGGTAACCCTGCACCTTATAGCAGCCCACTTGCTGTAAAAAGGCTTGCTGTTCTTCTTTCTCAACCCCTTCGGCGATCACCCCCAAACCTAAATTATTGGCCATGGCGATGATCGTACGTGTGATTTGTGCGTCTTCTTGGTTGTCAGGCAGGTTTTTGATGAAGCTCTTATCAATCTTTAAGTTATTCACAGGGAACTGCTTAAGATAACTTAAAGAAGAATAACCGGTACCAAAATCATCAATGGATAACTGAAAGCCCATGGCTCGTGCTTCATTTAAAACAGCTAAGGCGCGATCTACATCATCCATTAATGTACTTTCGGTCAGCTCTAGCTCTATCAGCTCTGGATCAACGCCCGTTTCATCAACAATGCGACAAATGCGATCTAGCATTTGAGCGTCTTTAAATTGTCGCGCACTTAAGTTCACCGATAGTTTTGGCACAATGAAACCCGCTTCCTGCCAGTCTATGATTTGTTCACACGCAGTACGTAATACCCATTCTCCAATGGGCACAATCAAACCCGTTTCTTCGATCACAGGAATAAATGTATCCGGTGCGACAATACCAAAACCAGGGCGATGCCATCTTAAAAGGGATTCAATACCGCAAATTTTATTTTCAATGGTGTCCCACTGAGCTTGATAAAATAGTTCGAACTCATTGCGCCTTAATGCAAGGTGTAAATTATTTTCTAACTCTAAGCGCTCCATTGCATGGGTGTTCATATTGTCGGCATAAAACTGCACATTGTTTTTACCCATGGCTTTTGCATGGTACATAGCGGTGTCAGCATTTTTTAATAAATCCATGCCGGTCTCTGCGTTATCTGGATACAGCGCGACACCAACACTGCAACTTAAATATAATTGTCGATCTTCTATTTTAAACGGCTGCACTAACTGTTTAAGGATACGCTCTGATACGTTGACGGATTCCATCACGGCTTCGTCATGACCACTTAACCCCGATAATATTACGGTGAATTCGTCGCCTCCAATTCGAGCCACTAAATCTTGTGGTCGAATGGCATTACTTAAGCGTTTAGCAACTTCTTTTAATACCATGTCACCGACAGGATGACCCATCGAATCATTAATTGGTTTAAAGCGGTCCAAATCAATAAACAAAAGTGCCAATATTTGTTTTTTATTTAACATTAATCGCTCTAATGTCTCATGCATTTGCGAACGGTTTGGTAGACCGGTTAAACCATCAAAATACGCAAGGCGTTCAATACGTGCTTCGGTAATTTTACGATCTGCTATGTCCGATGAAATAATGATATGACTTTGAACACGTCCGTCTTCATCTTTTAATGCTGTCACACCTGTCCAACTTGGGCGGACTTCACGGCGTCGATTAATGTATTGCATTTCACCTTGCCAGTAACCTTCAGTCTGCAATGCTGCTTTCATTTCTTTAATGGTATCTTTTGACGTGGACGGCGATAAAAGCAACTGAGGATCTTGATTAACCACATCTGATGATTGATAACCTGTAAGGTGGGTAAAGGCTTTATTAACTCGACTTATGTGTCCGTTGGCCTCTGTGACTATGATGGATTCTGATGAGTTTTCGAATACTTCTGATGCCGTACGTGCTTCTTTTTCGATAAATCGTTTTTGGGTTACATCACGCCCTGTTGCCAAGATCCCTTCAATGTCATTTGCTTCGTTACGTAGAATACTGCTTTGAATTTCCAATAGCATAGGCGTGCCGTCTTTGGCGCAAGCATCCACATCAAACGTGCGAATATTATCGCCTTTTTCGTGAACACTATTAGCTGTGGCTAGATCTTCTTTACAAATTCGATATAAATATTGATAACTGCTATCACTTAAAATCAGTGACAATCCACTCTTCAGTATATTACTGCCATCTTGTCCTAAAATTTTAGTCACAGATGAACTGATGTAATTTAGCTGCAAATTATTATCGAGTGTAAATACAATATCTAACATGCTTTCTGCTAATAACCGATAGCGACGCTCACTATGAGATAATTGCTCTTTAGCAAACTCTTCATCGGTTATATCGCGAGCTAGACCTACATAGTAGCGATTCTCTTGCGTATCATCTCCCCGAGTGAATATGGTGTCGCGGAAACGTATAATGCGCCAACTACCGTCACTGTGTTTGACTCGGGCATTAGTTTCATTCACTTGCCCTGGCTCTAATGTTTTTAATGCAGAAACCGCAGGATCAATTTTGGTAAAATCATCTTGATGTAACAATTCACTCCAATGGCCAATCTTTTGTACTTGCTCTGGGCTGTAGCCTAATAGCTCACCTATATGTCGATTGTTATATACACTTTCTTTGTCATTTAAATTATTCACATAGATAGGGTCTGGCAGCGCCTCTATTACGCTAGACCAAAAGCTCTCACTTTCTTTTAACGCCGTTTCTGCGCTGATACGATCGCTAATATTAATAAAACTCAATAAGGCTTGGTCTTTGCCGACACTATCGAGTGTGCCATTAACTAAATAGAAATGTTGTTTCCCGTCAAGAGACGTGAATTTTATCTCTGTACTAAAACGTGATTCATTTTCGTGAATTTTCTGGGCAATATCGATCATTAAATTTTTATTATACAGTTTAAATAATTCACTTATTTTTCCTAAAATCTCACTCTTGCTCGCACCATTATAAATTTTAAGTGCCGCTTCATTAATATCAATTAAGTGAAACGATGAACGTAAAAAAGCAAATTCTTTAGGATGCTGTTGGATATAATCATGCACACTAGAATCGTTAATATTACTGAGCCAATCACGAACTAACGAAATATCAATATGCCACATACCAATGCCACTGCCATTATATAACGCACGGTATCGAGATCGACTAATATTCAATAAATCACGGTCTGCTGTTTGGCGACTCACGTCTCGCAGTACCCAAATGATAGTAGGCTCAGTATCGTCTAAAAGTGAAAAATGTTGATTGATATCTAATGTGATCAATTTGCCATCAAAATCCACCAGGACTTCACCATAGTGGGTTAACCCAGCTTCATTTCTTTTATCTGTCCAAGCCTCCAACCAAGGCAAACCCGCAAATGGAAAGACTTTTTGGATGGGCTTACCAATGGCACTTTCGATTTCTGAGTTTTTTAGCCAGCGATTTGCCGAGATATTACAAAAAATAATCTTACCATTAAGTGTTGTAGTGATGACCACCTCGTCAACACAGTCTAGCGCTTGCTCTGCACGCTGAGACTTACGGTTCGATTTTTCTATTCGTTGGCCGCTTTCATTATGAATTTGTGTAATTAATTTAAGAGCGATATAACCCAATAAAATATATAAAGCGATGAACAAAATTTTTGGTAAGGCTAGCCGAATAATTTCATTTTTTAAGAAGTCTGATTTTTCTACTGCAAGCACACGCCATGGTGTATTGACTATATCGCGGTGCCCTAAAATGGTTTGCTCATATTCATCTATTTTATAAACACGATTTTGCTGACGAAAATCTTCAGTACTCATGACGATGTGCCCATCACGAACATCCGTTACCAGTATGCGGAAATTACTGTAATTATCGTTTTCGATAATGCGGTTATAAACTTGAATTTTCCGACTCACAACTAAAAAATAAGGCTGATCAATATAGTGCTTAAGGTCGTAAATGAAATTAACACTGCCCGCCCCTGCAATAGAGTCCGCAAATAGACTAATAGGCGCATGCTCGAATAACGACCTATTTTTCATGAACGCTGAAATACGAGGTATTTGGTCCACGAATAGAGAATCATATTGTGATGAATGCACCTCAAAATTGCGGTCAAAGAGAATAAAGCCATGGTAATCCGCTAGGGTGCTGCTCAACTCACGGGTTAATATTTGGTAACTGGCAGACACATCATTGCCACGGATTAAATCTTTAATCTGTGCTTGATACTGGCCAATAAGGGGCGGAATACTGCTTTTTTGTGCATAAATGCTGTTTGCTGTTTGCTTTGCTAAGCTCGATAAGGTGTTGTCCAACACATACTGGCGATGGGCCTGACCACTGGCAAATTGAATATAAAAAGATGCCAGTTGTGTGGCCAATAAAAACAAAAAGAACAAGAGCAGTAGTAATCTGACTGAATCTTTTTTTATTGTTATTAGTCGATCAATCAACATTGTTTTCCCTACCTAGTTTGCGTTTAGCTGCCTAATCTATTAATTTGCAGCTATTCCTAGCATCAATACCCATTTAGGGGCACTTACAGCTTATGGCTCAATACGTTTATACAATGAATCGGGTGGGGAAAGTGGTCCCCCCAAAACGCGAAATTCTTAAAGACATATCCCTATCCTTTTTTCCTGGCGCCAAAATTGGTGTCCTTGGCTTAAATGGTGCGGGTAAATCTACCTTGCTGCGTATTATGGCAGGGGTGGACACAGAATATAACGGCGAAGCGCGTCCACAGCCAGACATTCAGATCGGATATTTACCTCAAGAGCCAGAATTAGACCCTAATAAAGATGTGCGCGGTAATGTACAAGACGGATTACGTGAACTGTTCGACGCTATGGCTGAACTTGATCAGGTTTACGCTGACTATGCTGACCCAGAAGCTGACTTTGATAAGCTGGCCAAAAAACAAGGCCGCTTAGAAGCCATAATAGAAGCTAACGATGGTCATAATATCGACAACATCATGGAGCGCGCAGCCGAGGCGTTACGTCTTGCTCCGTGGGATGCGGATGTGACTAAACTATCCGGTGGTGAACGTCGTCGTGTGGCGCTTTGTCGTTTACTACTAAGCAAACCGGACATGCTACTACTAGACGAACCGACTAACCATTTGGATGCACAGTCTGTGGGTTGGCTTGAGCGCTTCTTAGAAGAGTATCCAGGTACCGTAGTGGCCATTACCCATGATCGCTACTTCCTTGATAATTGTGCTGAATGGATTTTAGAGCTGGATCGTGGTCACGGTATTCCATTTGAAGGTAACTACACCAGCTGGCTTGAACAAAAAGAAGCCCGCTTAGGGCAAGAGCAGAAACAACAGTCTGCGTTAGATCGTACCATTAAACACGAGCTAGAGTGGGTACGCTCAAACCCGAAAGCGCGCCAAGCTAAGAGCAAAGCTCGTCTTGCACGCTTCGATGAATTAAACAGCCAAGAGACGCAAAAACGTAACGAGACCAGTGAAATTTTCATTCCACCTGGCGAGCGCCTAGGTGACCTTGTTGTAGAATTTGATGGCGTCAGTAAAAGCTTTGGCGATCAATTATTAATTGATAACTTCTCAGCGAAAATTCCTGCAGGCGCCATTGTTGGTGTTGTTGGCGCTAACGGCGCTGGTAAATCCACTTTATTCCGTATGGTTGCGGGTGTTGAACAACCCGATAGTGGTGAGATCCGTATTGGTTCTTCCGTTAAAACCGCATTTGTTGAACAATTACGTGATCAACTTGATGACAATAAAACAGTATGGGAAGCCATCGGCGACGGCCATGAAATGCTGCAAATTGGTAATTATGAAACCAGTTCTCGTGCTTATTGTGGTCGATTTAATTTCAAAGGTAATGACCAACAGAAACGTGTAGGCGAACTCTCAGGTGGTGAACGTGGCCGCCTACAGTTAGCCTGTGTGCTTAAGCAAGGGGCTAACATGCTGTTATTGGATGAACCATCCAATGATCTAGACGTTGAAACCCTACGGGCACTAGAGGAAGCCCTACTGAACTTCCCTGGTTGTGCTATTGTTATTTCACATGACAGGTGGTTTTTGGATCGTATTGCCACCCACATTCTTGCGTATGAAGGTGAAAGCCAATTGTACTTTATGGAAGGCAATTACCAAGACTACATGGAAGATCGCAAGCGTCGATTTGGTGCTGAAGCTGACCAGCCTAAACGCATCAAGTACAAGCGTTTAAATTAACGAGGACAAGCTCCTCGTTAGAGGAGCTAACATGTCTGAAAATCGCCGATTTACTCGCATCCCGTTCGATGCTCAAACCACGGTCAGCCAAGGCAATCACAGCTGGCCTGTGGATTTAATTGATATCAGCCTTAACGGCCTACTCTTCAAACAACCCGATGTCTGGAATATTCACCCAGGCAATCCGCTCATGATCGATATTCACTTAGCTGACCAAACTCACATCAAAATGGCATGCAATCTCGTACACACGACACCTGCGTATGTGGGCTGCCGGTGTCATCACATCGACTTAGACAGCATCACGCTACTTAAGCGCTTAATAGAATTAAATCTGGGTTCAGATGGATACCTTGAACGGGAATTAGCAGCACTGATTAAAGAGCACAGTACGATTAATGATTACGCCGGCTAGATAATTTCTAGCGCTTGCGAGATGTGCTCCACCGCCATAATTTCCATCCCTGCTATACCATTTTTAGGAATATTGGCTTTCGGGGCAATGGCTCGTTTGAAGCCATGCTTCGCCGCTTCTTTTAAGCGGTCTTGGCCACTGGGTACGGGGCGAATCTCTCCTGATAAACCGACCTCACCAAAGATCACCATATCTTGCGGTAACGGGCGATCACGAAAGCTAGACAACACTGACATTAACAAGGCTAAATCGGCTGAGGTTTCACTCACACGCACACCGCCCACCACATTAATGTAAACGTCTTGGTCACCACAGTGAATACCGCCATGACGATGCATCACCGCCAGCAACATACTCAAACGGTTTTGATCCAAACCCACAGCCACTCGCTTGGGATGACCAAAATGACTTTCATCCACCAGCGCCTGAATTTCAACAAGAATTGGCCGAGTCCCTTCCCACACCACCATCACACTAGAACCACTGACGGGCTGGTCAGAACGACTCAAGAAAATAGAACTGGGGTTTTTTACTTCTTTAAGGCCTGTTTCCATCATAGCAAACACCCCTAATTCATTTACCGCACCAAAGCGATTTTTAATGCCACGTAGAGTACGGAAGCGATTATCGCTATCGCCCTCTAACATGATGGAGCAATCAATCATGTGTTCGAGTACTTTTGGCCCGGCTAATGAGCCATCTTTTGTAACGTGACCGACCAAGAATAAAACCGTATTACTTTGTTTAGCAAAGCGGGTTAAGTAGGCAGCGCTTTCTCTTACCTGAGACACACTACCCGGTGCGGATTCGACTCCGGGCGTGTGCATCACCTGAATAGAATCGATAACAATGACTTTCGGCGCATGGTTTTTAGCAATAGAAATTATTTGCTCAACATCGGTTTCAGCGAGCATTTGTAACTTATCGGTGGGCAAGTTTAAGCGCGTTGCTCGCAGGGCAACCTGCTGCAATGATTCTTCACCTGTAATGTATAGCGCTGACATGTGCTCAGCTAAATAACACATGGTTTGCAAAAGCAGTGTGGATTTACCCGCACCAGGGTGACCACCAATTAAGTTGACAGAGCCTGGAACCAAGCCACCGCCTAGCACGCGATCGAATTCTGCCATGCCACAGCTAAAGCGCGGCAAAGCTTCCAATGAGACGTCATTAAGCTTAACGATTTTGTTTAAGCCAATACCGCCTGCACTGCCCGCGTAACCTTCACGCACTGATGCTGACTTTGACGGTGACACCGTAAACTCTTGTAAGGTGTTCCACTGGCCACATGCGCCGCATTGCCCTTGCCACTTGCTGTGATCTGAACCGCAATCACTACACACATATGCAACCTTACGTTTTGCCATAAATCTGAAGCCCCGTTTTAACCAACCGCTGTTATAAAAGTGTACCCATCAGCATGGTCGCACCATACCCTAGGGTGTAAGCAAAAAACAGTAAGGCAAAATACTTAAAATAACTCATAAAGGTAAGCGCTTCGATTTTGCTCATGGCAACAATACCAGCCGCTGAACCAATAATTAACATGGAACCACCCACGCCTACGGCATACGTCAGTGATAACCATTGCTGTACATTCATGGCCACATCAGACTTCAATAAAGCCGCCGTTAAAGGCACGTTGTCGATGATGGAAGAAAGAATGCCCATTACGTAATTCGCCAACCAAACAGGCAATACATCATAAATGCGCACAAAACTTTCCAGCGCGTGAATTTCTTTTAGTGCCCCTACCAGCAGCAATATCCCTAAGAAAAACAACAGGGTGTCGAATTCAATTTGACGGATGTAATTCAAAATAGGATCGTTTTCTGTGTCTTCACCAAACGCTCGTGCAACCAAAAACATCACAGACAAACCAAACAAGAACGTTAATACAGGAGGAATATCAAATAATATATTACTGGCAATAGTCCCCAGAATGGTGAAAACAAACACAATGGCAATAGCCACATCCACAGCTTCGTGGTTATCATTTTTTCTTTGAATATAAATCGTATCTTTTAGTGAAATGCTCAGCAGCCCAGCCAAAACAAGAACGGCCAATAGCGCAGGCATAGATAGTAATAATAAATTCAAAATACTCGCTTTACCTTGTAAGAAGATCATCAAGGTCGTCACATCACCTGTGATCATGGCAACCCCACCAGAGTTAACCGCAAACACTACTACGGTAGCAAAGCGTATGGTTTTTTTAGCATCGAGCCTGAGGGATAAAATGAGAGCAATAGAAATTAATGTGGCAGTGATGTTATCGGCAAGGGATGAAAACACAAAGGCGAACAGGGCGATAAAAAATAGCAGTTTTCTTTCACTAATTTGCTCAGGCAGAAAACGATAAATCAAGCTTTCGATTAGCCCTTTTTTATTAAGGTAAACCACAAAAGTCATAGCCGCCAACAAGAACAACCAAAGCCCTGCAATTTCAGCGATATTCTCATATAGACCTTCAATCACTAATTCATGATTGGCGTCATGGCCAGAAAACATAAATAACAGCAGCCAAGCAAGAGTCCCAAAGAATAAAACCGTTTGTGCCTTATTCACATGAATCACGTCTTCTAATATGACGAATAGCAGCCCAAGAAAGGCCAAACCGATTATGACAATAGGTAAATATTGAGGCACCTAGATCACCGCTCACATGAAGGGAAGGAAGGGCTCGCATTCTAAAGTATGAGGGTTGTTCAATCTATAACTTCTAAGAGGGGTATTAATAAAGAAATGTTAAGAGGCATTCTAGCTGACATACACGGTCACTAAGCAGCGCCGTTCAATCTGCGCCCACGCATTCATCACACGATCACTTTTCGATTAATACATAAACACATACGCGATAAAATTAGCATCACTCAAAACGGCTAATTAAGGGTTCTTTCGCTCGCGGGCACGTTTTGAAAGGTCTTTATCGATGGTTTTATCCATCATTTCGAGCGTATGGTGCATCGCTGTTTTCGCCAGCATGTGTGCAGTGACGGGGGCTGTAATCAACAAAAAGAGGGTAATGAGCAATTCATGCAAGCTTAAATAGCCTTGTTGATTCGTCACCAATGCCATCGATGCCACCAACAGGCAACCCATTCCCAAAGTTGTGGCCTTGGTTGGGCCGTGAAGGCGAGTATAAAAATCAGGCAACTTCATAAGGCCCAGAGAGCCAATAAATACAAAAATGGCACCCAGCACTAATAATACGGATACCACTAATTCAATCCAAAATTCCATGATCTTATCCTAATTCTTCTGATTATCAGGCTGTACACAATAGTTCATTCGATCAGGTCGCCACGCAAAATGTATTTACACATGGCCGCCGTACTCACAAACCCCAACATGGCAATTAACAATGCAGCCTCAAAATACAGGGTCGTACTTGATGCAACACCAAACAAGATAATCAAGGCAATGCTGTTAATGTACATGGTATCCAACGCCAGAATACGGTCAGGTCTGCTTGGCCCTATAAACAATCGCCACAAATTAAGGATCAAGGATACGCAAACCAGTATGGCGGCAATCATGATTGCAATACTTAGCATTGAAATATCTCCAAAAGAGGTCGCTCATAACGGTGTTTAATTAACTCGATTAACTCATCTTTATCCGTGAGATTAAGCACATGCACATAAAGCCATTTTTTGTCTTCAGAGATTTCGGCGCTCACTGTACCCGGCGTTAACGAAACCGTGCTGGCGAGTATCGTAATGGGCAGTCCATATTCGATATCTAAAGGCACGGCGACAAAGGCGGGGTTCAATTTTTTAGCTGAGCCAATCACTAAACGAGCAACTTCAAAATTCGCCACAACTATGTCACCAAGCACCATTAACACGTAACGAATAATGGTAAGTGGTTTGTGAAAACCGGGTTGCGGGTCTTGCATGCCTGACGTAAGCAGTGGAATTACAAAGGCCAAAAACGCACCGAGCACTAAATGACCGGGAGCCACGGTGTTGTTAAGCAATAACCAGACAATCAACAATAAAAGAGAATGCAATGGCATGGGTAATAAACGAAAACGCGGTTTAGCTTTCATTACTACTCTCCTCCTTCATGGATTGTGTCAATGTATGCAGCCCTATCATGCAGCTGGTCTGCGGCAAGGTCCGTATAGTCGGTAACGACTCCACCAAACACAACTAACAGTGGTGATGCACAAAGTAATAGCGCAACGGCAATCAGCTTCAAGGCAGAAATAGGCTCTTCATCTGGGCTATCGCCGGTCGAGCGCCAAAAAATAGTGGTACCTGCACGGGATATTGCCACCAAACACGCCAGACCAGACAGTAATACAACTGGCCATATCCATGCCATTTCAACCACGCCTTGTGCTGCTTGTAAGATCAGTATTTTGCCCACAAAACCGGACAATGGCGGCATGCCTATCACTGTGAGTCCTGCAATGAAAAAGGCAATGCCAATGACTTTTGCGTGATTCATATTGCGCGCGACTACATAGCGATCTTCGGCTTTGCCTCGTTGCTCACTAATGAGGTCAGCAATCAAAAATAGCGCCCCTGTGACCAAGGTGCTGTGTATCGTGTAGTAAAGGGCTGCCGAGGTCGCCGCTTCACGCTCCATGGCAAGCGCCAACATGAGCGTCCCTACTGAAACAATAACTAAATTAGCGCTGGTTAATCGTAAGCTTGGGCTAGCCAGTACGCCGATGGCGCCCATAATTAAGGTTAACCAACCCAGTGGCCACAACCAAGGAATGGCAATACTAGCAAGGGCTCCAGCGTCTTCACCGAAGATAGTCGTGTGTACACGCAAAATACTGTACACACCTACTTTCGTCATGATGGCAAATAGCGCAGCAACCGGCGCACTGGCAGCCGCGTAAGTTTTGGGTAGCCAAAAGTGCAATGGCAACAAGGCGGCTTTTAGACCGAATACCACCAACAATAATAGGCCACCCGCTTTTGCCAAGGCCTGTTCATGCTCCCCTAATAAAGGCACTTTGCTCGCCATATCTTCGATATTAAGTGAACCTATGGTGCCGTAGAGAATACCCAGAGCAAATAAGAAAATGCTCGAACCCACTAGGTTGAGTATCACGTAATGAATATTGGCTTTGGTTTTCTGCTTGCCACCGCCATGAATCAATAACGCATAGGAAGCAATCAGTAATATTTCAAAGAAAACGAACAGGTTAAATATGTCACCTGTTAAGAATGCACCATTAATCCCCATGATCTGAAACATGAACAATGGGTGAAAATACATGCCGTCGTTATCATCCCCTGCACAGGCATAAAGTTGTGCACACAGCCCCAGCACGGAAGTTAACAGCACCATCAGTGTCGATAGCCTGTCGGCCACTAAGGTGATCCCGAAAGGGGGCTGCCAACCGCCCAAGACATATACTTGAGTGCCTTGTTGGTGACTATCAAGTAACAGAAAAACAGACCCAATGACAAGCAGGACCATAACCAGAATAGAAAAAACACGTTGTCGAGTTATGGTGGTACTTAACGGCGGCAGTAACATAAATACGGCCGCCAGCATCGGCAGTAAAATAGGAAGCATAGGAAGATGCTGCATTAGCCATTCCTCTTATCTGAGCTACCAAGCTTAATGGGTAGCTCAGGGATTTGACCATCCACATGGTCGTTACCCTGATCCGCTCGGGAGCGCATGGCTAATATCACCACAAAGGCCGTCATGGCAAAGCCGATGACAATAGCGGTCAGCACCAGAGCCTGTGGCAAAGGGTCACTGTATTCGGCGGATTGGCCCAAAACCGCAGCACCATCGAGCTTTAAACGGCCACTGGCGAACAGAAACAAGTTAACGGCATAGGATAATAAGGTCAGCCCAATCACAACCGTGAAGGTCCGTCCCCTTAACACAAGAAAAAATCCACAGGTCGTCAGCACCCCAACACAGAACGCATAAATCGCTTCCACTAAACATTCTCCTTACTAATGATGCGCTCACTGGTGGTTAATTTACCTAAGTTGGCCAGTATCAACATCACAGCTCCCACCACGGTAAGATAGACGCCCAAATCGAACAGCATGGCACTGGCCAGCTCGAATTCGCCAATCCAAGGTAAATTAAAATAGTCGAACCAAGTGCTTAAAAATGGTTTATCAAATATCCAGCTGCCTAAGCCTGTGGCGGTGGCGATGAGTATCCCACCCGCAATGAGCCACTGGTAATCGATTTTAACTCGGGGCTTAATCCACTGAACACCGTGTGCAATGTATTGCTGAATAATAGCCACCGCGGTAATCAAGCCCGCAATAAAGCCGCCACCGGGTACGTTGTGCCCCCTTAAAAAGATATAAACCGATACCAATAATGCTAACGGAAGTAGGCTCTGAGACACCATTTCAAACATCATAGGGTGAGGGTCATTACTCCAAGCGCGACCTTTGTCGTCCCGCGTTGGCATGTATATCCGCATGTTGGCAATGAGTTTGAAGATACCTAATGCAGCAATACCCAATACGGTGATTTCACCCAGAGTATCGAACCCTCGGAAATCAACCAAAATCACATTCACCACATTAGTGCCACCGCCGCCGGTTTTACTGTTGGCTAAGAAGAAATCAGAGATAGTGTTGAGCGGGCTTGTGAGCATGGCGTAACAAATGGTGCCAATTACACAACCAATCATCCCTGCAACGAACAAATCACCACTTAAGCGCCTATTGCTCGACTCTTTACTCGTATTTTGCGGCAAAAAGAATAACGCCAGTAGTAACAAGATAATGGTGACGATTTCCACTGAGAGCTGTGTGAGTGCTAAATCTGGTGCCGAAAATTGAGCAAATGCCAGCGAAACAACTAATCCCACCACAGACAAAAATATCAATGCAAGGAAGCGTCTGCGATGCCAGATCACGGTTGCGATGGCACTTAATATCAACAATACGGCACCAGTTATGGTGACACCATCAATAGGGATTTGAGCGCGGGAGCCTGTATTCTGGCTTAGATCGAATAGAGGTGATGCGCCCATAACCAGTGTGGATATGAGCAGTAAGAAGATATAGCGCTGCAAAGAGCCATTCTCTAGCTTTTCAGTTATGCGCGCAGACGTGGATACCACCCTCTGAACAGCGCCCTCGAAAATGTGTTTCGCATCAGGTTCATCAAATTGAGCTTGAAACTGAAACAAATGACGGCGGTTATAATAGATGGTTAAACCACCCACCATGGCCAGAAGGCTCATGAAGAAGGGCACATTAAAGCCATGCCAAATCGCCAAATTATGTTCAGGCACTGCATGGGAGAGCACCGCAAAAGAAGCCACATGGAGCAGGTCTTCAACCACGTAAACTGGGAATATGCCCACCAATAAACACAGGGTCACAAGGATCTCAACCGGCACCTTCATATAGCGAGGAGGTTCTTTGGGGGTTTTAGGCAAGTCTATTGGCTCGCCATTAAAAAACACGTCATGAATAAAGCGCAACGAGTAAGCCACAGAGAACGCCGCGCCGACCGTGGCGAGCAAGGGAATAATCCAAGACAAAGAACCCAACATGCTCTGGTTGAGGGTTTCGGCAAAAAACATTTCTTTAGACAAGAAGCCATTCAACAATGGAACCCCTGCCATTGACAAGGCTGCAACAATTGCCAAGGTTGCGGTATAAGGCATGTATTTCCACAGGCCATTTAATTTGCGCATATCCCGCGAGCCGGATTCATGATCGATGATACCCGCCGCCATAAATAATGAGGCTTTAAAGATAGCGTGATTGATAACATGAAACACAGCCGCCACGGCTGCCAGTTCGGAATTTAAGCCCAATAAAAGGGTAATAAGCCCTAAATGGCTGATAGTTGAATAAGCCAGCAGACCTTTAAGGTCATGCTTAAACAAAGCAATATAAGCCCCTAACAACAGGGTTATTAGGCCCGTCAAGCTCACGATGATAAACCACAGATCCGTGCCCGCCAGTGCTGGGTAAAAACGAGCCATTAAGAAAATACCCGCCTTAACCATGGTGGCGGAATGTAAATAAGCGCTAACAGGTGTAGGCGCTGACATGGCATGAGGCAGCCAAAAATGAAAAGGAAATTGAGCCGATTTAGTAAATGCCCCTAACAACACCAATATCAATGCAACAGGGTAATAGGCATCTGCTCGAATCGCATCGCCACTGGCCAATACCGTATCGAGGTCATAGCTATCCACCATATGACCAATCAGTAACAACCCAGCCAGTAGTGCAAGGCCACCGGCACCGGTGACAGTCAGTGCCATCCTCGCGCCTTTTCGAGCTTCTGATTTGTGCCACCAGAAACTGATCAGAAGAAACGAGCTGATACTGGTTAATTCCCAAAACATCCACAATTGAATCAAGTTGTTCGAGATAACAATGCCAACCATGGCACTCATAAATAGCATCAGGTAGGCATAGAACTGACCCATCGAGTCTTTTGATGATAAGTAATACCGAGCATACAGGATGACCAGTAGCCCAATACCCAGAATCAGCAGTAAAAATAGCAGTGATAGGCCGTCAAGCCGAAATGAAAGGTCCAACCCTATAGCGGGAATCCACTCGATGGTTTGCCGAATAGCGTCACCATCAAATATACCCCCTGCATACATAAGCACGAGAATCAGTGACCAAGCGGGTAATATTGCGACGGAAAAAGCACAGATGTTACGCCCGAAGCGCTCTGTCAACAAAGGCACCAAGGTGCCGATAAGCGGCAGTAATACGACCCATAGCAGGTTCATATGAAAGAATGACTCCAGATTAAATTGCGATGTAAATTATAGACTGATTAATAAGCCATACCTTGGGATTGCTCACTATACACATTGTAATACCTTGGTCAAAAAACAAGAACGTATTTACGATTCAATTGACTTGTTTTTATCGTTCAATTTTCTGAGCATATAATGATCAGCCACTCGCACATCCATACAAGTATAGCTAGAAGTTATGAAATTTGGACTCAACGTTCAAGGCATTAAGTTAACAATGACATATCCAGCTTATTAACTTCTACACCATGACGCTCATGTTAATTAGCTAAACAACCAATACAGTCAATAAATCGAATAAACGTTGCATGGCCATCGCGATTTTAATTGGTGAATTTTGAACGATTTGTTAAATAGACGGTTATTTAACAAAATTTTGAAACGGCAAACAAAAAACCCATTAAAAGCATTGCTTTTAATGGGTTTCAGTGAACATTTATTAAACAAATGTCAGTTAAGCGATTATTTATGGTACTGCGGACTTAGCTCTACAACCGCTTCAACAAATGCCTTAGCATGATCAGGGTCCGCAAACTGGTGAATACCATGTCCTAGGTTAAATATATGTCCAGAACCTTTGCCATAGCTGGCTAAAATAGAAGCCACTTCTTCACGAATACGAGCCGGATTAGCATACAAGACACTTGGATCCATATTACCTTGCAAGGCAACTTGATCACCCACACGACGTCGAGCATTGCCAATGTCTGTGGTCCAATCCAATCCAAGCGCATCACAACCCGTATCCGCCATCACCTCTAACCACTGGCCTGCGCCCTTGGTAAACAAAATAACTGGCACTTTACGCCCTTCATGCTCACGAATTAAACCATCGATGATTTGCTGCATGTATTTCAATGAGAATTCTTGGTAAGCCACATGGCTTAACACACCACCCCAGGTATCAAAAATTTGTACCGCTTGCGCGCCTGCTAGAATTTGCGCATTCAAGTAATCAATCACTGACAAAGCCAGCTTATTCAATAACTCATGCATGACTTCAGGCTGGCCATACATCATGGCTTTAACGTGACGGAAATCTTTACTGCTACCACCTTCAACCATGTAAGTGGCTAACGTCCAAGGTGAGCCAGAAAAGCCAATCAACGGCACGCGGCCATTTAATTCATGACGAATCGTCGAAACGGCTTTGGTCACATAAGATAAGTCACTGGCCGTATTCACAATCGGCAGTGCTGCCACGTCTTGTTCTGTTCGCACCACTTTTTTAAATTTAGGGCCTTCACCTGTCTCAAAGTAAAGACCTAAGCCCATCGCATCTGGGATGGTTAAAATATCACTGAACAAAATCGCCGCATCTAGTGGGTAACGCTCTAATGGTTGCAACGTTACTTCACAAGCGAACTCATGATTCATACATAGATCCATGAACGAGCCTGCCGTCGCACGACTAGCACGATATTCCGGCAAATAACGACCCGCTTGACGCATCATCCAAATAGGCGTGCGATCCACAGGTTGCTTAAGTAGAGCGCGAAGAAAACGATCGTTTTTTAGTTCAGTCATATTT
>JAWUYY010000011.1:0-35828 GCA_034110565.1 Bermanella sp.
CATCACCTTAATAATTCACGCTCTCAGCGTATTATCTGGCTACTGGAAGAGCTAGGAGTGGACTATGAGATCAAGTTCTATAAACGAGATCCCATTACTATTTTAGCCCCTCAAAGCCTTAAAGATGTTCACCCTCTAGGTAAAAGCCCAGTCATTACCGACGATACTAGCGGTATTACTTTGGCAGAAAGTGGGGTCATTATTGAATATTTAATCACTAAGTACGGCCCGCAATTCAAGCCATCTGAGACGACTGATCAATACTGGCAATACCTATACTGGCTTCATTTCAGTGAAGGCTCTTTAATGCCGCCTATGGTTATGCGCTTAGTGTTGATGAAAATGAAAACCGCCCCTATGCCGTTTTTCATTAAACCTGTCGCCAAAATGCTGGCTGACAAAATAATCAAAGGCTTTGTCGCACCTAATATTCTTAATCAATTGAATTACATCGAAGCACACCTAGCTAAAAACACCTGGTTCTGCGGTGATCAGTTAACTGGCGCTGACTTTCAGATGAGCTTTCCGCTTGAAGCTTCCGTGGCTCGTGGCCTAATCGGCGACGATTACCCTAGCATTCAAAAATACGTAAAAACCTTCCAAGCCCGCCCATCTTATCAAGCAGGTTTAACTAAGGGTGGCGAGTACGATTACGCCTAAGTCTACTTACTGAGCACTAATACGCCCCAACTATGAAGCAATATCATGGGGCGTTTAATTTTTATCATTACCCAAGCCCTTTCCCCTTTGCTAAAATCCGCCCTAATTTTCTAATGAGTGGACACCATGGCACAGGCTCAAAACGTATTAGCGGTAAACAACGATCTCCCTATTCGTACCGATAAGCCGGTGCACAGCGGTAAAGTACGCAGTGTCTACTGGTTAACCGAGAGCGATAGCCAGCGTCTAATTAAAGAAAAAGGCTATAACGTGGCCTCAGATGCACCGCTTGCTATCATGGTGATCAGTGATCGAATCAGTGCATTTGACTGCATCTGGCATGGTGAGGGTGGCTTACAAGGTATTCCTGGTAAAGGGGCTGCTCTTAATGCAATTTCTAACCACTGGTTCCAACTGTTCAAAGACAACGGTTTAGCTGACAGCCACATCCTAGATATTCCACACCCTTTTGTATGGATCGTACAGAAGGCACAACCTGTAATGATTGAAGCCATTTGCCGCTCATACATTACTGGTTCTATGTGGCGCGCATACAGCAAAGGTGAACGCGAGTTCTGTGGCATTCAGTTACCTGACGGCTTGGGTAAGGATCAGAAATTACCTAAGCTATTAATGACCCCAAGTACCAAGGGCATTTTAAAAGACATTCCAGGTGTACCTGAACAAGATGACGTCAATGTCAGCCGTAATGACATTCGTGATAACTACGCTGCATTTAACTTAAAAAGTGAACAAGACATCGAACTATATGAAAAGCTACTCACTGAAGGTTTTAATGTCATCAGTGATGCACTTGCTAAGATTGATCAAATTTTCGTAGATACAAAATTTGAATTCGGTTATGTGAGCGATGCTAACGGCCAAGAAAAACTGATTTACATGGACGAAGTAGGCACACCCGATAGCTCTCGCATTTGGGATGGCGCCCAGTATCGTGAAGGCAAAGTAGTAGAAAACAGTAAAGAAGGTTTCCGCCAATTATTACTGAATCACTTCCCAGACCCTGATATTTTACTAAATAAAGATCGCATGGATGAACGCGAAGCATTAGCCCGCGACAATGCATTACCAGCCGATGTATTTAAGCAAGTCAGTCAAACGTACATTGGCATCGCTGAAAAAATAATAGGCAAAAAACTCCATCTATCACAAAACCCTAAGCAAGAAATCATTGATATCTTACGTGACGAATATGCATTGATTGATTAGCTATAAAATTAAATGCCAATAAAAAGCCGGTACTGAGTAAATCAATACCGGCTTTTTTATGTTTATTTTTTATGACTTAACTATAAAGTCATTTGAATATTTTAAGCGTTAGCTGAAAATCATAATTTAGGCTAAAGGCTACAACTTAAACACAGAAGATTTGGATTGGATATATTGAATCAAACGAAAATCCTTTAATATTTTTTCATTATATTGCTGATGCCGATGACGATAAACATCAAACCCTTCATAACCCACCGCATGTAAGCAATATGTACAATTTGCAGCCCCTGCTAGTAATGCCACATTGGTTGTAATTGCTACGTTAGATAATAAACCATGGGTAATGCGTTTTTTGATATCGTCACATAATGCAAAATGAAAAACTTGATCAACCTGGGCCACAACAGGACTGTTTTTAAAATACAGCGTATTCTCTCTACTATGAAGATCATTACCATTAACGGGCAACCATTGTTTTGCAAGTAACTGACGGTTTTCCCAACTCAGATGACGATCAGGATCGAACAATTCAAAACTGCCAAGTTGTTCTGCCCCCATCAACTTGCGTAAATGATTAAGCTGCTCATTTTGCTTGAAATCAACTAATCTCATGGTAAGACGTCTTCTAAGATAGTGGCTATTTTCCCTTCTGCATCAGTGCGTACTTTAAATTCCACACGACGAGATCGCTCACCATCTTCAATGCCTTGTTCATCGACCACTACTTTCGCTGAAGACAAACCATTAGCCGTCAAATACGTTTTCAACCAAGGTTTTTCATTAGTAACTGCCGGTAAATTTAAAAGATATGCCAACGTACTGCGGGTTCTAGCTTGTGATAAGGCCATATTATAGATATAAGCATCATCATCACTGGCAGCACCAAACCAACCACTGGAAGTATGCCCTTCAATACGCACCTCTAAAATATCATTTCGATATTTATCCGCTGTAATAATTTTTAAATATCGAGGGAAAAAATCGGCTAATATGGTTTGAAATTCAGGATTCAAATCGGATTCACCTCTTGCAAAAAGAAGCTCTGTTTTATTGAATCGAAATGTTAGATCTTCTTGTATTTCAGCCCCCCAAGGCTTTAAATCAGGTTCAAACTCAGCTAATAAATCCTGATAAAGTTGTGTGCGTAAATGATCATACAAAATAGCCACATCTGTTATTTTTTTTTGTTGGACCTCAACATTAACCATAAAAACGATTGAGATCAGGAGAAATACCATCATCAAACCGGCCATTAAATCACTGACCGCAACCCAATGCTCTTCTTGCTCTCTTATACCACCTAGTTTTTCTTCATCGGTTAGCATGAGGTTACCCTTTATTTTCGGCTAACTTAACAAGCTCATGTAGGCGGTCGGTAAGCGGTCCATAATCTTGTACAAACTTTTCACTTAACGCTCCTAATTGTTGACCCATTGTCTTTAATGATTTATTTAATTCTTGCTCGAGCGCTGCATCAAGCTTGGCAATTTTTTTATCGCTTTGCGTTAAGCTTTGCATGATTTGAGTATCCAGCTTCTCAAATGCCTGCAAATAGGAATGCTGTAATTGTTCGCCTAATTTACCTGTGGTATCGGTCATGCTTTGCGTGGTCTGAGTAAGCATGGATTCCATACGGGTATTGTATTGCTCCAAGGTTGTGGCTAAACCTGTGGTTAAGAATGTGATGCGTTCTTCTAATTGCGGTAAACCTTGACCCGCTTCACTCACTAACGTGGCTAAGCCTGTTAGATGTTTATCCAAAACATCTCGCTGGGTATTCAGGCCTTGCAACATATTCCCAAGACTTTCGCTGATGCCATTAAAGGATTCTGCGTGGTGCACCATACTTTCAAACGCATCAGTGGCTTGAATCATTGAGTTGCCGATGCGTTGCTGATTATCCGCTAACTCTACCAGCTGCTGTTTGTATTCTTTTTGCCACTGCAGCATGCTGCCTACGCTTTCATTTAGACGTTTAAAGTTTTCACCATATTGCTCGTCAATCTTGGTATTGAAATCACGCATAACCACAGCCAAGGCTTCAATTAAGGCCTGGGTATTGGCTTCAACCATTTTTTCTTGGTAACCCTGCATAGCAATAATGAGATCTTCACTTTGTCTTTGTTGCTCAACACGCATCAAAGCTATTTGCTGGTAAGTAGTGTCATTTTCGTCTTGGCTTAAGGCTTTAAGAATGGCCTGCATGGAATCATTTAAATCATCGATACTAGAAGTACGCTGATGATGCTCCTCTCCATGAGTAGCATCCATCACGGCTCGAAATTTAATCGTCAAGGCTCCCAACAAACCCGCAATAGATGACCAAAAAGCCGTCTTTAAGCCGCTGAGTAGTTGCGGCACACTTTCTTGCAGTTGTGTGGTATCAAAGCTGCTTAAGCCCAATGCAACACCTAGGAAGGTACCGAAAATCCCAATACTGGTGAGAATGGTTGGCGCGGACTCAGCCGTACGCGAGTTATAGCGGAAAAACTGAAAATATACGGTTAAGGCCACAATGATACCAATTAGTATCAGGGTCCAAGGGGAAAAATCTATGTTCAATAGGGACATATCCATGTATCCGAAGAGGTAAACAGGTCACATCTGAAGGCCCAGTTACTGTCATTCTTGTATTTAACTGTTTATATGAATGAAGATTAGTCGAGAGTCTGAGTTTACGCTGCTATCTCTATAAATGGGGCGTGAAATGACCAACATGAAGGCCTGCCATATTAAACCCCCTAAGTGGGACGCTATTCAGCACACCTTGTAACATGCTCGGCCAATACTGCCTGCTTCCATACCGCACGATCGTTTGAGGGAAGCACTAACCATTCCATAGCCGCGGCAAAACCCTCAAATGTTCTCACTTCGATTCCATGTTGCCTAATTGCATGAACCACCGCAGAACGTACAGGGTTAGCGGAACGAGGGCTGACAAGAGCAAAATATTCGAGATGTGTATTGCCTAATTCTGCCAATAATATTTTTTGTACTTCTGCGGATAAGCTTTGGTATTGACCATCTACGCTGGTCACATCACTCACCCAGCTTTTCAAGCTGTAACGTATTACCTGTTCACAGCAATACTTTAATACCTCTGAAACCTGTCCTTCTTGCTGTAACTCACCGCACCACATACTTAGCAGTAAACGAGTATCCGTATTGACACTAATGCTTGCATAGATCGAATCATGGGTATTTTTGAAATGTTTGACCTGTTGCATCTTGTTATTCTCAAATAGTGCTTAGTCACATTTTGGCACAAACCCCCGACAACTCCGTTACTCTTAAGCCTCTTTAGGTTAAGAATTGTACAGACATAAAAAAAGCGCCCGAAGGCGCTTTTTTGAGATAATCCACTTACTGCCCTAAATTAGCTCAGGTAAGAAAGCATCACACCTGCTGCAACAGCTGAACCAATTACACCTGCTACGTTTGGTCCCATAGCATGCATCAACAAGAAGTTATGCGGGTTTGCTTCCAAGCCCACTTTGTTAGATACACGGGCCGCCATTGGTACAGCAGAAACACCTGCCGAGCCAATTAAGGGGTTAATCGGTGTCTTAACAAACACATTCATTAATTTAGCCATCAACACACCCGCCGCCGTACCGACGCAGAATGCAGCCAAACCTAGTGCGATAATCGCAATGGTATCCCAGTTTAAGAAAGCATCTGAACTCATTTTATAGCCAACAGATAAGCCTAAGAAAATGGTCACCACGTTGATTAGAGCATTTTGCGCAGTATCACTTAAACGCTCTACCACACCTGACTCTTTCATTAAGTTACCAAAGCAGAACATACCCAATAATGGCGCAGCCGAAGGCAGAATCAATGCAACCAGAACCAGTATCGCTAATGGGAACATGATTTTTTCAAGTTTAGAAACCGAACGTAGCTGTTCCATTTTAATTGAGCGCTCAGCTTCAGTCGTTAACGCCTTCATAATAGGCGGCTGGATCAAAGGAACCAACGCCATGTATGAATAAGCCGCTACCGCAATGGCACCTAATAACTCAGGCGCTAGCTTAGAAGCGATAAAGATAGAAGTTGGACCATCTGCACCACCGATAATACCAATCGCTGCTGCTTGCTGAATTGTAAAATCCATAATACCGAAGTGGGTTAGCATTACCGCGCCAATCACAGTACCAAAAATACCGAATTGAGCTGCGGCACCAAGAAGTAGGGTTTTTGGATTCGCCAGTAGCGGACCAAAATCCGTCATCGCGCCCACACCCATAAAGATAAGAAGCGGTGCAACACCACTGGCTATCGCCATTGAGTAAAAGGTATATAACATACCATTTTCAAAGCCTAAGCCGCTTCCTAGCGATAGAGCTTGCTTATAAACAATGGTTTCCGCGTGATGATAAGCATCCAATAGCGAGGTCACATCGGCATTCGCAGCTAAACCAAAAAGAACGCGGAATTGATCCACTACTTCTGGGCTACCTGTACGAATCGCTTGCTCTGCAGCTGACCAACCCAAACCTGCGCCTGGGATGTTCACCATCAAAGTACCTACTGCAATAGGCAGCAATAGTAATGGCTCAAAGCCTTTTTTGATTGCTAGGTAAAGCATACCAAAAGCAACCAGCATCATGGCAAACTGACCGGGTTCCATATGGTAAATACCCGAGTCATGCCAAAACTTGATTAACGTTTCCATCAACAATCCCCTTACGCAATAGTGAGCAGTGTATCGCCAACAGAAACAGAATCGCCTTCTTTCACGTTAACAGTACCAACGGTGCCTGACTTGCTTGCACGTACTTCGGTTTCCATCTTCATAGCTTCAAGAATAACAATCACATCACCCGCTTCAACATAATCACCGGGTGCAAATTCTACTTTCCAGATATTACCGGCAAGAGGAGCAAGCATTGGCTCGCCACCAGTTGCAGGTGCAGAACCGCCTGCAGCAGGAGCCGCAGCGCCACCTATGTTAGTTGGCGCGCCATTTAAAGCACCTAGTTGAGTTACGTCACCGCCGTCGTCTACTTTCACAACATATTCATTACCATCAACGGTAATCGTGTAAGTATCTTCAGCATCACCTTTCGGTGCAGGCTCAAACGCATCTGGGTTACCGCGGTTCTCAAGGAACTTAGGCGCCACTTGAGGAAATAAGGCATAAGTTAATGCGTCGTCAATTTTGTCAGCAGCAAGTTTAAAGCCTTTCTCTGCCGCTAGTGCGTCAACATCTGCAATCAATTTATCTAATTCGTTTTCTAGAAGATCAGCAGGACGACAAGTAATAACCTTCGCGCCATCTAGAACACGAGCCTGAAGTTCAGCATTCATTGGCGCAGGTGCTGCACCGTATTCGCCTTTCAAGATACCTTGCGTCTCTTTAGAGATAGACTTGTAACGCTCGCCCGTTAGTACGTTAAGTACCGCTTGAGTACCCACGATTTGAGACGTTGGCGTAACCAATGGAATGTGACCAAGGTCTTCACGTACGCGTGGAATCTCTCGCAGTACTTCATCAAACTTATCAGAAGCGCCTTGCTCACGTAGTTGGTTTTCCATGTTGGTCAACATACCGCCTGGTACTTGAGCAACTAAGATACGAGAGTCAGTACCACGAAGAGCACCTTCAAATTTCGCATATTTTTTACGTACATTACGGAAGTAGGCCGCAATCTCCTCAAGAAGCAGTAAATCAATTCCGGTATCGCGATCCGTGCCCTTCATAGCGGCAACCACGGTTTCAGTCGCAGAATGACCATATGTACCTGACATAGAAGAGATAGCTGTATCAACACGGTCAACACCGGCTTCAATGGCTTTCAAAATAGCCATATCCGACATGCCAGCTGTTGCATGGCAGTGAAGTTGAACTTCAAGATCCGTTTCTTTCTTAAGACGAGAAACCAGCTCGAAAGCTTCGTAAGGATTAATAATACCCGCCATATCTTTAATGGCGATGGAGTCTGCTCCTAGATCTTCAATTTGCTTAGCAAGAGACAACCAAGCGTCTAAATTGTGAACAGGTGAGGTGGTATAAGACAAGGTACCTTGAGCATGCTTACCATTCGCTTTAACCGCCTTAATTGCGGTTTCAAGGTTACGTGGGTCATTCATGGCGTCGAATACACGGAAAACATCAACACCGTTAGTAGCTGCACGTTCTACAAATTTGTTTACCACATCATCAGCATAGTGACGGTAACCCAAAAGGTTTTGGCCACGCAATAACATCTGCTGCTTCGTGTTTGGCATCGCTTTTTTAAATGCTCGAATGCGATCCCAAGGGTCTTCCCCTAAAAAACGAATACAAGAATCGAAGGTAGCACCACCCCAAGACTCTAAAGACCAGTAACCTACTTGGTCTAGTTTTTCTGCGATAGGCAACATGTCGTCAATGCGCATGCGCGTCGCAAATAATGATTGGTGAGCGTCGCGTAATACGACGTCCGTTATGCCTAATGGTTTTTTAATATCGGTCATTTGTAATGGCCTTTGTTAATTATCGTTATTCGTTTTTAAGCACTGCGTTTCTCACTTTTGGCGAGAACGATGCTCTTTTACGGCTGCAGCTAACACTTTTAGTAACTGCGGGTCGACGCCTTGTGCTGGTGCTTTTTTCACTTTTGCAGGAGCCGGAGCGGCTTCTGGAAAGTATTTAACTACCAACTTGGACATAATGGTTGTAGCAAAAATAAGTACGATTAAGAAAACAAATACCGTACCCATGCCAAATCCCATTAGGCCTAGGCCGTCAGCTACGATCGGGGACATATCATCCACTCCTCATTAGTACTGATCGGGTCTGCTTATGCAGATCTTTTTTTAATAATGACTTATGAAAAATCCATTCGACTTTACATAAGGCCTCACTAAAACTGTTTATCCTGCCCGAGTGCTAGACAACATGGGCAAAATATCGCGCTAATGTACTGTATATACCCCCTTTAGGCAAATATTCAAGGCAATATAAGCAGTTGATTTGTCGCATAAAAAGCGTATTAATTTGCTAGAATACGCTGCTTGTTTATCTCGATTAATCTCTATGAAATTGGCTCTTGCCCCTATGGAAGGCTTAGTTGACGTGCACATGCGTACTTTGCTCACTCGCAATCATGCATTTGATTACTGCGTCACTGAGTTCTTGCGTATTACCAATCAATTACTGCCTGAACGAGTCTTTACTCGACTATGCCCAGAGGCCCTTCACGACTGGAAAACACCATCAGGTACCCCTGTGCACCTACAATTACTGGGAGGAGAACCACAACCTATGGCAGAAAACGCGTGCCGTGGTGTGGAATTAGGCGCCCCTGTTATAGATGTAAATTTCGGCTGCCCATCCAAGTTTGTCTGTAACAACGTTGGTGGCTCCATTTTACTTAAAGATCCAAACAACCTTTACCGTGTATTACACGCCATGCGCCAAGCAATGCCTGCACACATTCCATTAACCGCCAAAATGCGCTTGGGCTTTGAAGATAAATCTCTGGCCATTGAAAACGCACAAGCGGTAGAAGCTGCCGGTGCCAGCATGCTGTGTATACATGCTCGCACCAAGATAGAAGGCTACAAGCCTCCGGCCCACTGGCACTGGATCGCCAAGATTAAGGAACAGGTCACTATTCCTATTATGGCCAATGGTGAAATTTGGAATATTGAAGATTATCAAATCTGCCAACAGGCAAGTGGATGTGACGACATCATGCTTGGACGCGGCGCCGTTGCCACTCCCGATTTGGCCCTACAAATCAGAAAACACCAAGCAGGTGATGACTACCAGGCTGACGGTTGGGAGCAACAACTCAACGATTTACTTTGGATGCTGAACAGTTCAGTGACATCCGGTAATGTAAAGTTTGCCGCTGATCGCATCAAACAGTGGCTCGCATTCTTTAAAATGCGTCACACCGCTGCCGCCATTTTTTTCGACAAAGTAAAACGATTAAAAAACCACAAAGACCTTGAGCTTTTAATCCAAGCCGAGATTCATCATGTACAAACTAACCTGACCAACAAGGACCTTGTATGAAATCGAATCAGACATTGATGGTACAAGGCACCACCAGTGACGCAGGCAAGAGCATTCTTGTGGCCGCCATTTGTCGCATACTGGTTAAATATGGACACAAGGTTGCGCCATTCAAGCCACAAAACATGGCACTCAATAGCGCAGTAACGGCGGACGGCGGCGAGATTGGCCGCGCACAAGCCGTGCAAGCCATGGCCTGTAATATTGCGCCAACCACCGACATGAATCCTGTACTGTTAAAACCCAACAGTGATACTGGCGCTCAAGTGATTGTCCATGGTAAAGCCGTGGCCAATATGGATGCCGCGTATTATCACAACCATAAGCCTCAATTATTGAATGCGGTGTTAGCCTCACATCAACGACTTAAAAATGAATATGAGTTTGTCATTGTAGAAGGGGCCGGTAGTCCAGCTGAAATCAACTTACGTGATCGTGATATTGCCAATATGGGCTTTGCTGAAGCGGCTGACTGCCCGGTTATTATTGTAGCCGACATTGATCGCGGCGGCGTCTTTGCGCACCTGACAGGAACATTGGATTGCTTAAGTGAATCCGAAAAAAAACGAGTTAAAGGCTTTGTTATTAATCGCTTTCGCGGTGATATAAAATTATTAGAACCAGGCCTAAAATGGCTTGAAGAAAAAACTGGAAAACCGGTTTTAGGTGTCATCCCTTATATTGAAAACTTGCATATAGAAGCCGAAGACGCTATTCATCTCAAACAAAAAAATAGCCATGTTAATTCTTTAAATGTTGTCGTACCTGTATTAACAAGAATCAGTAATCACACTGACTTTGACGCCCTCGCCTTGCACCCCAATGTGAATCTTGAATTTATCAAAGACCCCACTCTTTTCAATGGCTGCGATTTACTTATTCTACCAGGAACAAAAAATGTTCGACAAGACTATGAATGGTTGAAAGAAAGTGGATGGTTGAAAGAAATACTAAAACACCTGCGCTATGGTGGGAAAGTTATCGGTATATGTGGTGGCTTTCAAATGTTAGGCCGTGCCATACATGACCCAGATGGCATTGAAGGCAACGCGGGTAGCTCAGTAACATTAGGTTTACTTGATTTCGAAACTACACTTATGGCACATAAGGCATTAAAGAATGTATCTGGTTATTTAAAAGATAAACAGATTAAAGTCCGTGGCTATGAAATACACGCAGGCGTCAGTGAAGGCGAAGCGCTTAAGAATTGTTTGATTCAACTAGACGACCACGAAGATGGCGTAGTAAATCAAGATGGTAATGTTTTTGGCTCATATATACATGGTATTTTTGATGAAGCGCCGATGCTTGAATATTTATTAAACTGGGCCGGACTTAATCACATGGAACACTTTAACTACCAGCAGTATCAATTTGATGAGCTTGACCGCTTAGCTAGCATCGTAGAATTGGCGATTCCAGTAAATACATTAACGACAATTATTAATCATACCTAAGGTTATTTATGGAACCCGCTTACACATCAATATTATTTTGGTTACTAGCCATTATGGGTGTGATACTCACTGGTATTTCAAAATCTGGCTTTGCAGGTGGCGCAGGCGTAGTTGCCGTACCTATCTTGGCCTTGGTCATGCCAATACCACAAGCCGCCGCATTGATGCTGCCGCTACTCATTGTGATGGATATAAAAGCCATTCATCTTTACCGTAAGCATGTTGATAAAAGCGTTTTAATATCGATTATTCCTGCCGCGCTTTTTGGTATCGCCATTGGTTCGTTATTATTAACCTTCACACCCGGTAATATACTGCAAATTACGTTAGGTATTATTTCAATTATATTTGCTTGCTGGCAATCTCTTACCCCGTTCTTTGGCCGCATGCGAGGAGCTGGAATTTTATGGGGAACAATATCTGGCATTACAAGTACACTCATTCATGCAGGTGGCCCTCCAATTAACATTTACTTAATTGCTAAAGGGCTGCCTAAATTAACCTGGCTGGCTACATCGGCTATCTTTTTTGGAGTAATGAATATTGTAAAAGTTATTCCTTATTCAATCACCGGCCAGTGGAGTGCAGACGTTCTATGGTTGTCCCTCATCTTAGTGCCAATTGCTTATCTGGGTGTATGGCTAGGACATAAAGTACAGCATCATTTTAGTGAGCAGCATTTCATGAAAATCTGTCGCGCCTTATTGTTTATATCCGGCATATTACTGCTTACTAAAGCTGCGGTTGAATAGTATTAAACATGACTTGCTAAATGATTAACGAGCCATTTTACCATGTTAATCAGCGGGAACGCTTGAGTGCATCTATAATAGCCATGTTCGCGTCAGGGAATGCATACTGATCGATATTCGTAAAATCGATCCATTTTGTTTCCTGCCCTTCCGCCCCATGAGGCTCTCCATCAAAGTCGGTTACTGTGTACACATCCAATTCAATAAATTTATCACCATAGTCATGCTCTAGTTTAATAAGAGGGTGTAGTGTATTTATGATAATACCGACTTCTTCTTCTAATTCGCGAGCCAAGGCTTGCTCTGCAGTTTCACCTTGCTCTTTTTTGCCCCCAGGAAACTCCCAAAGGCCTCCTTGATGAGCTTGGCTTGAACGCTTAGCAATGAATAGTTTTTTACCGCAAACGGAAAAAATAGCCGCTGCCACTACTTCAATTCTTTTAACCATTAGGACTCACTTATACATAATTAACAGGCAAAAAAAAGCTGGCTTAATAGTTACTATTAGCCAGCTCTTAAACGATTTATTAACTTCGATAATCTGCGTTAATACTCACATAGTCATGTGATAGGTCTGTTGTCCAAACAGTTTCATCCGTTTCTCCACGACCCATATCAATACGAATAGTCAGTTCAGACTGAGCCATCACCGCAGATCCTGCTGCCTCGGTATAACTTACAGCACGGGCGCCACTTTCAACAATGCACACGTCATCTAAAAATATATTAATATCTTCAACCACCATATTACGTACACCACTGCGACCAACCGCTGCTAGAATACGCCCCCAATTTGCATCGGATGCAAATAAGGCGGTTTTGACTAACGGACTATGAGCAACCGTATAAGCAATTCGTAACGCTTCTTTTGAGTTTTCGCAATTTTGTACGGTTATTGCTACAAACTTAGTTGCGCCTTCACCATCACGTACAATGGCGTGAGCAAGATATAAGAAGACTTTTTCAAGTTCGTCTTTAAGAATCCCATACAGTGGCTGCTCTTTATTCGTTAATTTCTCAATATCTACTGTACCGCTAGCCATTAGCATGCACGAGTCATTGGTTGATGTGTCACCATCAATTGAAATACGGTTAAATGATTTATTGCCCAGTTCACTACACAAATCTTGTAATAGTTCTTTGGCAACAGGTGCATCTGTAGCAATAAATCCTAACATGGTAGCCATATTAGGTTTGATCATACCGGCGCCTTTTGAGATCCCTGAAATTGAAATGGTTTGACCTTCAAATTCAAACTGAGTTGATATCCCTTTTGGCTGAGTATCTGTCGTCATAATACCGCGACTAGCTTCAAGCCAAATATCATCGCGAGTTTGAGCCAGAGCTTTAGGAATGGCAGGTAAGATTTTGCCCATAGGTAAACGCTCACCGATCACCCCAGTAGAGAATGGCAAAACTTGCTCAATAGCCACGCCTTTTTCTTGCGCAACCGCTTTGCAGATTTCTAACGCATCCTCATACCCGCCTTTGCCAGTACCTGCATTTGCATTTCCGGTATTAATAATCAAATAACGGGTTTGCGCTACCGCTAAATGCTTTTTACTGATTTGAACAGGCGCTGCACAGAATGCGTTTTCAGTAAAGATGCCCGCTGTGCTGGTTGTTTCAGCTAATTCAAAAATCACAATATCAGGACGTAACGTTTGCTTTACGCCCGCATTGGTTGTGCCTATTTTAATACCACCGATTGTATTGAAATTTTCAAATACAGATAAATTAACCGGCATGCGTGTCGTGTTCCTTTAAAGTGTTAGGCAAGTTTGCCATGACATTGTTTGTATTTTTTACCTGAACCACATGGACAAGGGTCATTACGCCCTACTTTTTGGCCATCTCGAACAAATGGTTTCGTTTGCTCTTCATCAGAATCTTTAGGCTCATTTGAAACTAAGGCAGAAGCCGTGTCGTGCTCAAATTGTAATGACTTAGCTTCTGCTTGAGCCTGTGCACGCGCTTGCTCTTCCATTCGCTTAACTTCATCGTCATTCACAAACTGTGCATGAGATAAAAAGCGAATCGCTTCATGCTTGATATCATGCAATAGGTGCTTAAACAGCTCAAATGATTCACGCTTATATTCTTGCTTAGGATTTTTTTGCGCATAACCGCGTAAATGAATACCTTGACGCAGGTGATCCATAGTTGCTAAGTGCTCTTTCCACTCATGATCAAGAATTTGCAACATGATGTGTTTTTCAATTTGACGCATCCGTTCTGCACCAACGTCTTTTGATTTCTCGTTATAGGCATCAATCACAACTTGCTTAATACGTTCACGTAATGTTTCTTCGTATAACGATTTATCTTCTTCTAGCCATTGCGAAACAGGTATCGGCAATGCGAATTCGGTTGATAGTGCTTTTTCTAAACCATCCACGTCCCATTGCTCTACCATACTGTTAGGCGGAATATATTCACTAATACTTTCTTCGATAACATCGTCACGGATTGATTCTATGGTTTCTTCAATCGTATCAGCTTCTAATAACTCATTACGCTGTTGATAAATCACACGGCGCTGGTCATTAGCTACGTTATCGTATTCAAGTAATTGCTTACGCATATCAAAGTTACGACCTTCTACTTTGCGCTGCGCTTTCTCAATAGCGTTAGACACCATTTTATGCTCAATGGCTTCGCCGTCTTTCATGCCTAATGCTTGCATTAAGCGACGTGTACGATCGCTGGCAAAAATACGCATGAGATTATCTTCTAAAGACAAAAAGAAACGTGTAGAACCCGGGTCACCTTGACGACCTGAACGACCACGTAACTGATTATCGATACGACGACTTTCATGGCGCTCAGTACCTAAAATATGCAAACCACCGCTTGCAATAACAATATCATGACGCTCTTGCCAATCTGCTTTTACCTTGGCAATTTTTTCATCGTTTGGATTATTAATTTGCTCAATTTCAAGCTCTAAATTACCACCAAGCTTAATGTCTGTGCCACGACCTGCCATATTGGTTGCAATGGTCACAACACCAGGACGGCCCGCATCAGCGATGATTTGTGCTTCATTAGCGTGATTTTTTGCATTCAAAACACTGTGCTTAATTTTTGCTTTCGTTAATGCTTCAGAAATCAGCTCACTACTTTCAATACTCGCAGTACCCACAAGAACAGGGCGACTTATCGCCGTCAATTCTTCAATCTCTTCAATAACCGCTTGATATTTTTCTTCTTCGCTCAAAAATACAAGATCGTTGAAGTCAATACGAGCAATTGGTTTATTGGTTGGTATAACCACCACATCTAAACCATAAATTTCACGAAATTCGAATGCCTCTGTATCCGCCGTACCCGTCATACCAGATAGCTTTCCGTACAAGCGGAAATAGTTTTGAAAGGTCGTCGATGCAAGGGTTTGACTTTCAGCTTGAATATTAACGCCTTCTTTTGCTTCAACCGCTTGGTGTAAACCTTCACCCCAGCGACGACCTGGCATAGTACGACCGGTATGTTCGTCGACAATAACAACCTGACCATTTTGTACAATGTAATCAATATTGCGTTGATACAAGGTATGGGCACGTAGCGCAGAATGAACATGATGCAGCTTTAACAAGTTACTTGGGGAGTACAGGCTATCCCCTGCTTCTAGCAAGCCTACTTCTACCAACATGTCTTCAACAAGCTCGTGGCCTACTTCATTAAGTTCAACACTGCGGCTTTTAAGGTCGATAACAAAATGGCCTTCTTGCTCAACCACTTCTTCTTCGCTTTCTTTATGTTCAATCAATTTCGGTACAAGCAGGTTAATGCGTTTGTACATTTCAGAGCTATCTTGTGCTGCGCCAGAAATAATTAATGGTGTACGCGCCTCATCTATTAAAATGGAATCCACTTCATCAATTACAGCAAACGCTAAGCCACGTTGCGCACGTTCATTTCTAGAAAGCGCCATATTGTCGCGCAAGTAGTCAAAACCAAACTCGTTATTGGTACCGTAAGTAATATCGGATTGATAAGCGGCCTGTTTCTCTTGCTGACCTTGACCAGATAGTACAACCCCAACTGATAAGCCCATAAACTCATATAGTGGCTTCATCCAGTTTGCATCTCGAGATGCTAGGTAATCGTTAACGGTAATAACATGAACACCTAGCTCGGTGAGTGCATTGAGGTAAACGGCCAAAGTAGCAACAAGCGTCTTACCTTCACCGGTCTTCATCTCGGCTATTTTACCATTGTGTAAGGTCATACCACCGACCAACTGCACATCAAAATGACGCATACCCATCACACGCTTACTCCCCTCACGAAGAGCAGCAAATGCTTCAGGTAGCATATCGTCTAGGCTTTCACCGTTTTTAAGGCGTTGCTTGAATTCGTTCGTCTTATCTTTTAATTGCATGTCATCAAGCCCTTCGAATTCAGGCTCTAATGCATTAATTTTATCGACGACTTTACGTAGACGCTTTAGTTCTCGTTCGTTTTTACTGCCAAGAATTTTGGCTAAGACTTGCATGACCATGGAAAGGTTTCTTATTACTGTTTGTTATTGTGAATATGCTGGATAACGCAACCTAATGATTGCGTTATACCGAAATTAGACTGAGAGGGGAATAAAAATTATCGACGAGTGCGATGTATGTAGGCTGCAGGGTCTACCGTGCGACCATTTTTATAGACTTCAAAATGAACGTGAGGGCCTGTTGATCGACCAGTACTACCCATTAAGGCAACCACTTGATCTTTACGTACCACATCACCCACTTTTACTTCAATTTCGTTACAGTGTGCATAACGGGTTTTATAACCGTTACCATGATTCACTTCGACCAACAAACCATAGCCATAGCGCTTAGATGCCCAAGTCACTACACCAGAGGCAACCGATACAATATCAGACCCCGTTTTACCCGCAAAATCAACACCACCATGCCAAGCTAAACGCCCTGTAAAAGGGTCTGTACGCATACCGTAGCGTGAGGACATCCAACCTTTCTTAATAGGTAACCCTGCAACAAAGGTATCGTTGGTGATTTTCTTCTGCCCAAGAATACTGTCGAGTACTTCTAATTGCTGCTCTCGATTATCAATTTGCTCACTAAGCTCATCTAATACCGTCACAATACCTGGAGCTTGATAAACTGATCCCACATCCTGACGAGACGGGCCACCGATAGCCGGCAGCTCTCCAAAGTTAAATTCGCCTTTGTCTAACTTAGATTGATCAATTAAGCGCTCACCTAACGCATCTAAACGCGTCAAGCGGGTTTGTAGTTCAGCCATACGCAAGGTCAAACCGACAAGCTGCTCATCAGTCTGCTCTCGAATCTTATCGAGTTCTTTACGTTGTTGAGTAAGGTCTTGTTCCCATGCTTTTGCCGTTTCAGGGCCGAATAAGCCTTCATCAACCAGCATCATGGTTAGATAGTAGCCTGCAGCACCCATTGAAAAAGGCATTACAGCTAAAAAGAGAGTTAAAGCCCATCGAGCCACAGGCCCCAAGGAAATTGTCTTAGAGCGTCCGTGGCGCTGGCCTACGATAATAATATTCACTCAGCGCGTCCTAATTTTGTTAACTAGTTGACAGTTTAGACTGTACCTAGCTTACAGTATGAGACAAAAATCACAGTAATACTTAATTTTACACCCCCTTAAACATAAATAACGACACTTTACGTGCCGTTACATATGAGGGTTAAACCGCAGAAACCGGTTTAGCGTAAGAGATAGGAGCCGCATCTTCGTCATCAAAAGACACGAATTCCCAACACTCAGGTTGTTCTAATAAAGTTCTTAACAACAGATTGTTCAAGCCATGGCCTGATTTAACCCCGATATACTCACCAATTAAGCTATGGCCTAATAAATAAAGGTCACCCACAGCATCAAGAATTTTATGTTTTACAAATTCATCATCATAACGAAGACCGTCTTCATTCAATACTCGGAAGTCGTCAACGACAATTGCATTACTGACGCTGCCACCCAATGCTAGGTTTTGCGAACGTAAATATTCAATATCACGCATAAAACCAAAGGTACGTGCGCGGCTGACTTCTTTTACAAATGACGTTGTGGAAAAGTCTAGACTCGCCACTTGGTTCTCTGCATCAAACAAAGGGTGATCGAAATCGATCGTAAAGCTCACTTTAAAACCGTTATGGGGTTTAAAGCTAGCTACTTTATCGCCATCTGTAACAGTAACAGGGCTCTTAATACGAATAAATTGCTTCGCTTTGTTCTGCTCTTCAATACCAGCAGATTGCAATAGGAATACGAATGGGCCTGCGCTTCCGTCCATAATAGGTACTTCAGCTGCACTTAGCTCCACAAAAACGTTATCAATTCCAAGGCCAGCCATAGCTGACAATAAGTGCTCTACGGTCGAAACCTTTGCAGAGCCATTACTAAGTGAAGTAGATAGCGTGGTATCGCCTACATTCGTTGCCTTGGCTTTAATCTCAACAGCCGGCTCTAAATCAGTACGAATAAAGATAATACCCGTATCCACTGGGGCCGGGCGTAAGGTCAAGTAGACCTTCTCACCTGAATGAAGACCAATCCCTGTGGCTCTAATCGTATTTTTAAGGGTACGTTGTTTAATCATCTATTCTGTCGCTTACTCTTTCACGGCAATCAACCATTATAGTCTGAATAATGGTCATTGGCCAACCGCCAGCATTAGTCTGCTTGACGGCGCAAAAATGCAGGGATATCGAGATAATCCATATCCTTACTGTTATTTGTATCTGGGGTCGTTTGATGAGCAGGCTGAGCGTTAGAACCACGCATCACTGTCGGGCGATCTAACTTCTTATAGTCTACGGAACCATCTGCCTTATTTACGGTGTTATCAATCACCTTTTTAGGCGCAGCTTCCATATTGCCAAGACCTGTAGCTACGACGGTAACTCGCAACTCATCTGTCATATTCTCATCAATAACGGTACCTACAACAATAGTAGCATTATCTGAAGAGAACTCTTCGATAGTGTCACCAACTTCAGTAAATTCACCCAGTGATAAATTCATACCCGCTGTGATATTCACTAAGATGCCACGAGCACCCTGCAGATTCACATCTTCTAATAATGGGCTACGAATAGCGGCTTCTGCTGCTTCACGAGCACGGTTTTCACCAGAAGATGAACCCGTTCCCATCATGGCTTGACCCATTTCAGACATCACTGTACGCACGTCTGCAAAATCGACGTTGATCATACCAGGACGAATAATTAGGTCCGCGATACCCTGTACTGCACCTAATAAAACATCATTCGCTGCTGAGAATGCATCTAGCAATGAAGTGTTCTTACCAAGAACAGCCAACAATTTTTCATTTGGAATCGTAATTAAAGAATCTACATGCTTAGCAAGTTCCGCTAAACCACTTTCGGCTGCATTAATACGCTTACGGCCTTCGAATGGGAATGGCTTAGTTACCACAGCAACCGTTAGGATCCCTAATTCTTTAGCCACCTCCGCCACAACAGGAGCCGCACCGGTACCGGTACCGCCACCCATGCCAGCAGTAATAAACACCATGTCAGCACCTTTAAGTGCCTCAGCGATGCGCTCACGATCTTCCATCGCAGCTTGACGGCCCACTTCTGGGTTTGCACCTGCACCTAAACCCTTGGTTACAGTAGAGCCAAGTTGCAGAACTGACCGAGCAGACATATTCTTAAGTGCCTGCGAGTCAGTATTGGCACAAATGAAGTCCACACCCTCAACTTGGCTAGATACCATGTGCTCAACAGCATTACCGCCGCCACCACCTATGCCAACAACCTTGATAATAGCGTTGTGTTGAGGTTCATCAATTAATTCAAACATATCCCCGTCTCTTTGCGACATCGCCCTTCTCCTTATTACTTATTATTCGTCAGGCGCATTAATGCTAATTTAGCGCCTATTAAATATTAAAAATTCCCTTTAATCCAATTTTTTACGCATGCTACGAAACCAATTGGGTCATCTTCCTTTCGAGCGAAGACTAATTCACCCAATTGGTGCTTCGCACCGTAAATCAATAAGCCTACAGAAGTAGCGTATATTGGATTCGCCACAACATCTGTTAAGCCCTCTACACCGTTTGGTTTTGCTAACCTCACGGGTACATGGAAAATTTCTTCTGCCAGTTCAACCACGCCTTCCATCATTGATGTCCCTCCGGTTAAAACAATGCCTGCAGCGATCATGTCTTCAAAACCACTGCGCCTTAATTCAGCTTGGATAAGCGTGAATAATTCTTCATACCTTGGCTCAACCACTTCCGCCAATGCTTGACGAGAAAGGTTACGCGGCGCCCGCTCGCCCACACTCGGCACTTTAATTAATTCATCTACTCCTGCTAATTGAGTTAACGCGCAAGCGTATTTAATTTTTATTTCTTCAGCATGCTGAGTCGGAGTACGTAACGCCATGGCAATATCATTAGTCACCTGGTCACCCGCAATCGGGATAACAGCTGTATGACGAATAGCACCCTCGGTGAAGATGGCGATATCCGTAGTACCTCCGCCAATATCCACCATACAAACACCTAATTCTTTTTCGTCATCAGTAAGCACCGCATAACTAGAAGCCAACTGCTCTAAAATAATATCATCTATTTGTAATCCACAACGCTGTACGCACTTTTCAATATTCTGCGCAGCATTTAACGCGCAACTAACCATGTGAACCTTGGCTTCTAACCGCACGCCAGCCATACCGATCGGCTCTTTAATTCCTTCTTGTAGGTCAATCACATACTCTTGCGGTAATACATGTAAAATGCGCTGATCCGCAGGTATTGCAACCGCCTTAGCAGCATCTAATACCCGCTCAATATCCATTTGCACCACTTCTCTATCTTTTATTGCCACAATACCGTGGCTATTCATAGAACGAATATGGCTACCTGCAATGCCTGCGTACACAGAATGAATCTGACACCCAGCCATTAGCTCGGCTTCTTCTATGGCACGCTGAATTGACTGCACAGTGGACTCAATGTTCACCACTACACCTTTTTTGATACCCCTGGATGGATGACTTCCCACACCAACCACTTTAACGGTGCCCTGGGCGGTAACTTCACCCACAATCGTCACAATTTTTGATGTTCCGATATCAAGGCCAACAATCAATTTATTTTCTGCAGTTGTATTCATAATTCTTCTCTTATTAACCTGCATCTATCCTTGTGCCTGACTAATGGAATCTTTCCACGCCACTGCAAACCCTTGTTCATAACGCATATCAATACGATCTATACGTGCCAAATCAAATTGCTCTATCACGCTGTCTAGCTGCTGCAAGCCATTTTTAGCGGTTGTGTTATCCAGCCAAATAGTTAAACCAGTCTTATACTGTAACTGCCAGCCTGCTGATGAATGTTTAATACCAACTAACTCTAAATGATGACGCTTTCCCCAGCGGTTAAACAATAAGAAGTGCTGCATCACCATCTTACTTTCCTGATTCACCCCTTTTAATCGAGGTAATTTCAACTGCTTGAAAGCAACTGGCAAAATGTCGCCATTTTCACTGAGCATACTTTCATCGTTCCAGATAGCAACTGGCCGCTCTTCTACTATATTAACCTTCAATATATCCGGCCAAACCTTCTCAACACTGACGTGTGAGACCATCACCATATTTTGAAGGCGATCTTGTATGGCATTAACATCTAAGTAAACAAAACCATCAGGAAACCAAGGTGTAATCTCCTGCATAATCATATCTGCCGTGACATGATCTAAATCGTCATTAACTTGTAGTTGCTCCACCTGTTTATTTACAGTTTGTAGTAACAATAAAACCACGGCGAGCAAAATAGAAACCACCGTCACACCAATAGAAATCGGTTTCAATGCCCGCACAAAATTCGCGTTGGCAAGAAATGATTTTTTTGGGGCTTGTCTAGTGGCTCCTTTTCCTCTCATCTCTCCACCGCTGCCAAAATTTCAACAACCAATTGTTTGAAATCAATACCTGCGGCTTTTGCTGCCATTGGTACAAGCGAATGATCCGTCATACCAGGTACTGTGTTCACCTCAATCAACCAAAATTTTTCTTCTTCATCTTGCATCACATCTACACGCCCCCAGCCTTTACAATCAAGAGATTCGTAAGCTTTTAATGCAAGAGATTGCAGCTCTAATTCTTTTTCAGCACTTAATCCGCAGGGCAATAAATATTCAGTGTCGTCTTGAATATATTTCGCTTCATAATCATAAAATTCATTAGCCGATTTTAACTGTATGGCAGGTAATGGCTTACCATTTAAAATACCAACTGTAAATTCTTTACCTGTAATAAATTGCTCAGCAAGTACTGGCGAGCCAGTATTAAACGCTGCATCAAATGCGCCAGCTATTTCTGCCTGCTTTTTGACTTTTGATATTCCAATACTAGAGCCCTCTAAAGCTGGCTTGACCATCAAAGGCATACCCACTTGCTGAGAAAACTCATCTAATTCTTTTACGTTTTGAGCTAAAATAAAACTTGGTGTCGGTAAATTCAAACCTTGCCAAATCAATTTAGTTCGCCATTTATCCATGCAGATGGCACTGGCTTTAACTCCACTGCCTGTATATGGCAAACCATAAAATTCAAGCATGCCTTGCACCGTTCCATCTTCACCACCTACACCATGCAAGGCGATAAAAGCAACATCGACATTATGCTCATTTAATTGGCCAATTAAATTTTCTTGAGAGTCAATTTTTACCACATCTATATTCTGCGCCTTTAACGCTTCATATACTGCATTGCCACTATTTAATGAAACAGCACGCTCCGCACTGTTACCACCTAATAGTACTGCTACTTTACCAACTTGATGAGGGTGACTATTAACCATCAATGCTCTCCAATAAGCTAGGTAACTCTTGTACCAACTCTAACGCCAATGAACCAACATTACCCGCTCCTTGAGTTATAACGATATCACCTGGTTTTAAAATATCTTTCAATACGGGTTTCACATCTGCACCGCGTTCGATAAAGATCGGATCCACTCGACCACGCTGACGAATACTACCGCACAAGGAGCGGCCATCTGCTCCTGCTATTTCTTCTTCACCTGCGGCATAAACATCTAATAACAGCAGTACATCCACATCACTTAATACACGTACAAAATCTTCATACAAGTCACGGGTTCGAGTATAACGATGAGGTTGAAACATCATTACTAGCCTATTATTAGGCCAGCCTTTTCGAATCGCTTGAATGGTGACATCCACTTCTGTTGGATGATGACCATAATCATCTACCAACATCACCTCACCATCACCTAATTTAAATTCACCACACACTTGAAAACGACGACCAACACCCTGAAATTTTTCTAAGGCTCGAATGATGGCATCATCTGAAATACCTTCATCTGTGGCAACCGCAATCGACGCCAATGCATTAAGTACGTTATGTCGACCCGGCATGCGTAACTTAATAATTAGATCATCATGACCTTTTGGTCGTTTTGCAGTGAACGTTGTAAACAAACCTTCTTGAGTAATTTCTTGTGCATAAAAATCAGCACTTTCATCAAATCCATAAGTCAGTATTGGACGACTAACGTCAGGCAAAATACTTTTAACGGTTTCATCATCGATGCATAAAACGGCCAAACCATAAAATGGCAGATTATGTAGAAAATCAATGAAGGTTTTTTTCAATAGATTAAAGTCACCACCATAGGTATCCATATGGTCTGCTTCGATATTGGTCACAATCGCGACCATGGGCTGAAGATGTAAAAAGGATGCATCAGACTCATCTGCCTCTGCTACCAAGTAACGACTATCACCTAATTTTGCATTAGTACCCGCACTGGTTAAGCGCCCGCCAATCACATACGTTGGGTCTTTATCACCTTCCGCCAAAATAGACGCTACTAAACTGGTGGTCGTGGTTTTACCGTGTGTCCCTGCTATGGCAATACCATGACGATAACGCATAAGCTCTGCTAACATCTCCGCGCGACGTACGATCGGGATACGATGTTCGGTGGCGTATTTAATTTCTGGATTCTCATGATTTATCGCTGTAGAAACAACCACCACATCTGCATCTAATACGTTTTGCTCTTGGTGCCCTAAAAAAATAAAAGCGCCAAGGGATTTTAATCGATCAGTTACTGGCGACTGGCGCAAGTCCGATCCGCTGATTTCATAACCTTGGTTCAATAGAACCTCAGCAATGCCACACATACCCACACCGCCAATACCAATAAAGTGAATACGACGAATACGACGCATCTCTGGTATATCCCAACGCTGTACAGCTTTATTTTTATCAGACATTGATGGCCTCAATACAATACTTAGCAACTACTTTAGCGGAATCAGGCTTCGCTAATGCTCTTGCTGCTTTTGACATTTCTAATAGCAACTCACGATTATTTCGTAAGTGATTTAATTCTTCTAATAAATTCTGAGCATTTAATTCAGCTTGCGGCTTTAACTTGGCAGCACCTGCGCTCACTAAAAATTGGCCATTGGCCGTTTGATGATCATCTACTGCAAATGGAAACGGCACTAAAATAGATGCCACGCCAGCGGCCATCATTTCGCTTACTGTCAAAGCACCTGAGCGACAAACTACCACATCCGCCCACTCATAGGCTTTTGCCATATCAGCAATAAAGTCACTGACTTTTACATCTTTTACACCAGCGGCGTCATATCCAGCCTTAACCGCGTCATAATTACGCTTACCGGTTTGATGCCATACATGAATATAATTTGTACCTGACGCCATTACTTCAATCACCACATTATTTATACCTACAGCACCTAAACTACCACCCACCACCAATACGTTTAAATCGTCACTGTGTTGAGCTAAACGCTGCTGAGGGTCTGCGATAGAAGCTATCGATTGACGTACCGGATTGCCTACGCTTTTTGCCTGTTTTTTCCCTGCGAATGTTCCTTCAAATGCTTGCAACAAATACGTCGCCATCCCACTTAAGATAGAATTTGTCATGCCTGGTATGGCATTTTGCTCATGAATCACAAGCGGCACACGTAAAAAATATGCTATTAAACCACCAGGGCCAGATGCAAAGCCGCCCATTCCCAGCGCCATAACCGGCTTCACTTTTCGATATACTCTAAACGTTTGCCACAGCGCACGCATAATTTGCAGCGGTGCTAACAAGGTTTTTAATACACCGTTACCGCGCAAGCCAGTAACAGAAATTCGATGTAAGGTATAACCCGCATCAGGAACCAAGTCATTCTCGATGCCTTTTATACTGCCCAACCAATGTACATTATAACCTTTAGATTTTAATTCCTTTGCCACACTCAGGGCCGGAATAACATGACCGCCTGTACCACCTGCCATAATCATCACGTTATCTTTTGACATTTATACTCTCCATCTCGTGATGCACTCTTAACAACAAGCCTAAAGCAATAAAACAGGCAATTAAACTAGAACCGCCGTAACTCACAAAAGGTAACGTCAACCCTTTGGTTGGCAACAACCCCATATTCACGCCGAGATTAATAAAACCCTGAAAACCAATCAACAAGCCCATACCATAGGCAACAAAGGCTGCAAAAAACTGTTGTTGTTCATATGCTCGACGCCCTAATGTCATGGCTTTAATAAAAATATAAATAAACAAGCCTATTATTAACGCAGCACCTAGTAACCCCGTCTCTTCCGACCAAATAGCAAATACAAAATCGGTATGAGCCTCTGGCAAGTAAAATAATTTTTGAATACTATTACCAAGGCCAACACCTGAAAATTCACCACGACCAAATGCAATCAAACTTTGAGTTAATTGATAGCCACTTCCATACACATTTTCTTGTGTCCAAGGCTCCCAATATCCTGTTAACCGTTTTAATCGATAAGGCTGACTTAACAAGATTAAAACCGACGCGCCTAATACGACTATCGCTGTCAAAATAAATTGTCCTGCCTTTACACCACCTAAAAACAATAAGGCTAAACTAGCCAACATTAAAACAACAACTGCGCCGAAATCAGGCTCAAGTAATAACAAGATTGCCAAAAGCGCCAACACAAATAGTGGTTTAATAAATCCAGACCATGTTGATTGCACCTCAACACGACGACGATCCAAGTAACTGGCCATATATAAAACGGTAGCTAGTTTTGCAAACTCACTAGGCTGTACATTCATAAAACCTAATGACATCCAACGCATACTACCATTCACTTCACGCCCAATTCCGGGAATCACTACTAGTAGCAAACTAATTAAAGATAATAAAATTAAAATACCGCTCATTTTACGAATCCAAGCAAGCGGAATATGGGTCACTATAAATGCTGTAAACACGCCTAAAGCAAGATAGGTTCCGTGGCGCAAACTAATATATAAATTATTACCAAATTGACGCTGAGCCCAATCCATACTGGCCGATGTCACCATCAACCAACCAATAGACGCTAATACGATAACGGCCCACAACAGATTACGGTCCAAAATAATGGACTGCTTAAAATCAAATTTCTGCCAAACTGGAACTGTTTGTGTTACACGGGTAGCTGAACTCATAACGCCTCCACCAGTTTCACAAATGTATTTCCTCTATGTTCAAAGCTCTTGAACATATCAAAGCTGGCACAAGCAGGCGATAACAAAACCGCATCATGTTCGTGAGCACTCTCACACGCCTTTCTAAACGCATCATCAAAAGAAGTTGCCATCACAATTTTAGCCGTATCTTTTAATACATCTGCCATACCTTGCTTATCTTGACCGTATAAAACTAAGGTCGACACATATTCGCTTACGGATGCTTGCAAGAAACTAAAATCTGCATCTTTACCAACACCACCAGCCATCAAAACTAATTTACCTGTAATATCCGGCCCCAATCCTTCAAGAGCCGCAAGAGTGGCTCCAACATTCGTACCTTTCGAATCATTATAAAAATCCACACCATTATGTTGACCAACCCACTGACAACGGTGCTCAAGACCCGGAAAAGCTTGCAAGGTTTTCAACATACTATCCATGCTAAGGCCAACACACTCCCCTAACGCCAATGCTGCCAAAGCATTACTGCGATTGTGACTGCCTTTTATTTTTAAGGTATCGCAATCCAATAATGTCTGTTCGCCTTTGGCTAAAAATAATTTCCCATCTAGCTCGATCACACCAAATTCATTCGCTTTAGGTACTTTCAAGGTAAAGCCTATTTGTTTCTCTGGTTGCTTTAACTGTGGCTTAGACAGTTCATCATCTAAATTGACTACCCCCCATTTACAACCATTAAAAATCACATGCTTAGATAGGTAGTAATCTTCATAACTATCATAACGATCCAAGTGATCTGGACTGATATTCAATACAGTCGCCACCAAAGGATTCAAATTCGGCGTCGCTTCTAATTGGAAGCTGCTCAGTTCCATTACGTATAAATCCACATCATCCGAGATTAGGTCCAACGCTGGCGTACCTAAATTACCACCAACAGCTGTTCTTAAACCGGCGTTTTGTGCCATAGCACCTAATAAGCTTGTTACTGTACTTTTTGCATTCGAACCGGTAATCGCCACAATTGGTGCGCGAGCATAATCTGCAAATATTTGAATATCGCTCACCACATCAACACCATGATCAATAGCCGCTTGAATCTCAGGAGTTGCTAAAGGCAAACCTGGACTCACTACCACTTTTTCAGCACCCAATAAGCTATCTTCATTCAATGCACCTAAATGCAAAATCACATGAGGAAAATTTTGTTGAATGTGTTCAGCAAACGGTGGCAACTCACGAGTATCCATAGCCACAACATTAATGTTGCGCGCAGCAAAAAAGGCAACCACCGAATAACCGGTTTTGCCTAAACCTACAACGACAACAGGTTTTGCTTTCACGTTCATTGACTTATTTTCCTAATCAACCTTATCGGATTTTTAATGTAGCCATACCAATCAATACCAAGAACAAAGTAATAATCCAAAAACGTACAATGACTCTAGGTTCTGGCCATCCTTTTAATTCAAAATGGTGATGCAATGGTGCCATTCTAAAGATGCGTTTACCCGTCATCTTGAATGAAGCTACCTGCAAAATTACACTGACCGTTTCAGCAACAAAAATCCCACCCATAATAAATAACAGAATTTCTTGACGAACAATCACAGCTAGCACACCTAAAGCTGCACCTAGCGCCAACGAACCCACATCACCCATAAAAACTTGAGCTGGGTATGTGTTAAACCATAAGAATCCAATACCTGCTCCCACTAGGGCACCACAGAAAATAGTCACTTCGCCAACGCCATCTAAATAAGGCAAAAACAAATACTCAGCGAAATTCACATTTCCTACTAAATAAGCACAAGCACCCAACGCACCACCAACCATTACAGTTGGTAAAATCGCCAAGCCATCTAGGCCGTCCGTTAAGTTAACGGCATTAGAGCTGCCAACAATCACTAAGTAAGTCAACACGATATAGAACAAACCAAGCTCAATGGCCACGTCTTTGAAGAATGGCACAATCAAAGTAGTCTCAGCTGGCGTAGCCGCCGTTGTGTATAGAAAAGTACCAGCCGCTAACGCAATAATGCTTTGCCAAAACATTTTCCAACGCGCAGGCAGTCCTCGAGAATTTTTTTGTACCACCTTACGATAATCATCCACAAAGCCAACCATACCCGTGGCAAGTGTCACCAGTAATACGACCCAAATATAATGATTATCAAGGTCGCCCCACAATAGAGTACTCACAGAAATCGCCAATAAAATTAAAGCCCCCCCCATAGTTGGAGTACCTGCTTTGCTTAAATGGGATTTAGGACCATCATCTCTTACAGACTGTCCAATCTGCTTATCTTGCAACTTCCTAATCACGTAAGGGCCAAAGCACAGTGCAATTAGCAGCGCTGTTAACGTGGCAAAAATAGCGCGAAAAGTTAAGTAGTTCACAACAGCAAAGCCGGTGTGATACTGCTGCAAATATTCCCCTAGCCAAAGCAACATAATCGGTGTCCTCTAATTATTCTTAGTAACTTGTATAATTTCATTTACGACGCGATCCATATGCGCACTGCGTGAGCCTTTTACCAGAACCGTCACATCTTTTTTCAATTTATTTTTTAAAAAACGTACAAGGTTATCGTGAGTCGCAAACCAATGAGCATTATCACCAAACGCATCCGCTGCACCACGACTAAACTCACCGAGTGCGAAAAATTCATCAATATTAACTTCGCGGGCATAAGCCCCCATTTCAGCATGAGCCAGCTGAGTTTCAACACCCAACTCAGCCATATCACCCAGTACAAAAATGCTATGCCCTGCTCGACTACTTAAGACATCCATAGCGGCACGCACAGAAGCAGGGTTAGCGTTATAGCTGTCATCAATTACGATACTGTCATTAAGGCCTGGCTTTTCGACTAAACGTCCTTCAACACCTTCAAATTCCTGCAAACCAGAAACGATATAAAACAAATTCATGTTTAACCCATGACAAGCAGCCGCAGATGCTAACGCGTTATACATATTGTGCATGCCCATCACTTTTAAATGGACCGCAGCAGATTCATCATTAATGATTAACGTAAATGCACAGCAACCCGTGTCATCAATCGTAATATTACTAGCGCGAACATCTGCCTGCTCGCTTTCACCAAAACTAATAACACGACGTGCACCTGCTCTTGATTTCCAAGTATTAAAATGTGGGCTATCTATATTTAGTACAGCAATACCATTGCCATCTAGCGCATCAATGATTTCGCCTTTTGTACGCACAATTGTTTCTAAGTCACCAAAGCCTTCTAAATGTGCACTACCTGCATTTGTTATAATAGAAACCGTTGGCTTAACAAGATTTGCCGTATAAGCAATCTCACCTTCAGCGCTCGCTCCTAGTTCGACAACCGCATAATCGTATGTGTGGTTCAATCGTAACAACGTCAGCGGGGCACCAATGTGATTATTTAAATTCCCACGAGTTACCAACACTTCATTTTGCTGACGTAACAACGTGGCCATCATGCCTTTAACCGTTGTTTTACCACTACTACCCGTAATCGCTATCACGTCACGATTAAATCTTTGACGGTTATAAAGCGCTAAACGACCAAGTGCGGCAGTGGTATCCGCTACTTGTAAAAACGGTGTATTAATATTCATCTCTTTGCTAATGACAACGGCACAAGCACCTTTATCAATGGCCTGCTTCACATATTCATGACCGTCGAAACGATCACCCACAAGTGCCACATATAAGTCACCAGGCTGCAATGTTCGTGTGTCGGTACTCACAAATTGAAACGGCACATTCGCACCACGATGCTTGGCTTGAATAAATTCAGCCACCTCAGCCAACCGTACCGACCCAATCATGCTTGATTCTCCAACTGCAATACTTTTTTAGCCTCTTCGACATCACTAAAATAATGACGATGGCTGTTAATTTCTTGATAGTCCTCGTGACCTTTACCCGCAATAATCACAATATCTTGTTCATCTGCCTGTGAAATTGCTTGATCAATGGCTTTCGCTCGATCCACTTCAATTACATATTCACCAGTTAAACCTTCCACCATTTGCTCACAAATGGTCAGAGGATTTTCACTGCGAGGGTTGTCGCTGGTAATAATAGTAAGATCCGCATTACTTAATGCGATTTGCCCCATTAAGTTACGCTTCCCGCTATCGCGATCACCGCCGCAACCAACCACTAATCTAACCACTCCTTGAGTGTGCTGTTTAATCGCCGTTAGAATTTGTTGCAGCGCATCTGGCGTATGCGCATAATCCACTAGCACAAGCGGCTGGTGTTCAGACACGCTAACCTGCTGCATACGTCCAGGTACAGCGTGTAATGCGCCACACGCTTGAATGATTTTTTGAAACTCAAAGCCCATCTCTATACAACACAAGATTGCAGCCGCAACATTTTCAGCGTTAAATAACCCAAACAAAGGTAGCGCTACGTGTTCGACTTGCCCTTTGTAGATGAATTCAACGGTCATGCCTTGCTCATGCATTTTAATTATTTTAAAACACAGATCAGAGGCTTCTGACTGTCCATAAGTAATAGGCTGAACCGAGCTTTGTTGGATTAATGTTTGAGCATATGCGTCATCACTATTAATCACAGCAAATTTTAATTCAGGACGCTTAAATAATAATGCTTTTGCTTCACCATATGCCCCCATGGTGCCATGGTAATCCAAGTGATCACGGCTTAAATTTGAAAATACCGCGCCATCGAACTGCACACCAGCCAAACGATTTTGCTCTAGCCCATGACTAGACACTTCCATAGCAACCGCCTGATAAGTGTCAGATAATTCTTTTAAAACATGATGCAGTTTTTCTAAAGGTAAGGTTGTCATCCCAGATGGCTTTAAATCATCCCATTGACCGTAACCCACGGTACCCATAACCGCACAAGGCGCGTTTAATGCGCCTAATAACTGTGCCAAATAAAAACTGATCGATGACTTACCATTGGTTCCAGTAATACCTATTACGGATAAATTTAAACGGTTTTTATATAAAACATGAGCGATGACATTACCTGCAACATTCATGATGCCGTTAACCGCTACGCATGGCACTTTATCGCAGGATAAGCTCGTACATACTTTTTCATCTGCAATAATGACACTGGCGTGATTATCAATGGCTTGAGTAATGTATTGTGATTCATTACCCGCAACAGACGGGAGCGCAAAAAAAACATCTCCTTGAGATACTTGACGACTATCAAAGCAAATATTCTGTATTTCAAGATCGAATAAACCCTGGGGAAGTGATTCTAGCCAGGGCTTTAATGCTTTAAGAGGTTGATTGAACTTTATCATTCTAGCCTCCCAGCAATGGATTTCTCTTCAAACACCGTGGGCGTAATATTCATCAAACGTAAACTCGATTGCGTCACTCGAGAAAAAATAGGCGCTGCCACTTCACCACCGTAATACTCACGACCATTAGGTTCATCAATAACCACAATTGTAACTATTTTTGGGTCATCGGCTGGTGCAATCCCTGCAAATAAAGACAAGTAACGCTCATCCTCATAACCATTAACACCGACTTTATGCACGGTACCGGTCTTACCTGCTACAGGGTAGCCTTCGACATAAGCGCGACGAGCCGTTCCTCTTGGCCCTACAACACTTTCAAGCATTTTCACTACATCATTCGCAACACTTTCAGGTATGACGCGCGTTCCTTTTTCTGGCGTTCTGCGCACCAAGGTTAATGGCAATTTCACGCCGCCATTAGCAAGCACCTGATAAGCTTGCGCCAATTGAAGAGGTGTGATCGCTAAACCATAACCATACGATAATGTTGCACTTTGTAAGCGATTCCAATTATTCGTTTCTACCGCGACTTTACCGCCGTTTTCACCAGGCAAACCTAAACCGACTGGCTTACCAAGACCGACTTGCTGATAAAAACCCCATAACTTCTCGCCACCTAACTTAAATGATAATTTACTCACTGCCACGTTACTGGATTTAGTTAAGATATTCGTAATATCAATTTTCCCATAATCACGATGATCGCGAATCGTTTTATTACCGATGCGCAAGTATCCTGGATGCGTATTAATCACACTGTCTTTATTAATTTCACCGGCCATTAACGCTGCCGCAATCGTAAACGGCTTAACGGTTGAGCCAGGCTCAAAGATATCTGTCACGCTTCTATTGCGCACATTGGCCGCTTTTAGTTCTGAGCGGTTATTTGGATTAAATGCAGGCTGATTAACAAGTGCTAAAATTTCACCCGTTTTAACATCTACCATAACTAATGAGCCAGCTTTTGCATTATGCTGCTGTACAGAGGCTTTTAATTCTCGATACGCTTGGTATTGCAGACGTAAATCAATACTTAGCATTAATTCATTACCAGGCTCGGCTATTTTCATTACGCCAAGATCTTTTACTAAACGCCCAAGTCGGTCTTTAACCACTCGCCCTTTGCCTGGCTGCCCTTGTAACCAAGCATCATAAGCAAGCTCAACGCCTTCTATTCCGTGTTCATCTATATTTGTGAATCCCACCACATGACTAGCTACTTCTGCTGCAGGATAATAACGTTTAAATTCTTGCTGAATACCAATGCCTGGCAACCCTAAGTTTTCAATCGCTTTTGCTAACGCAGGGTTCATGTGACGATCTAAATAAATAAATTCTTTGTTTTTATGTAACTTGATACGAGCTAGTAATTGCCCACGACTCATATTTAATAGTGGCGCTAGAGAAGATACGTCAACCTGATCTTTAAGAATTTGCTTTGGATTTGCCCAAATACTTTTAACGGGCGTACTAACGGCCAAGGGCTCGTTATTACGATCGACAATCATGCCCCGATAAGCGTCGATACTGTGTTCACGCACGGTTCGCTTAGCACCCTCTACTTGCAAGAAATCAGTTTCCAGCACTTGCAGTTGCGTCAGCCTTGCTAGCAAAATAACAAACAGCAGTAAGCCGGCACCCATTACTGTGTAATGGCGCCAGCGATTGCTTGTTTGTTCATATTTATTTTTGCTAGCCATTAATTACTGCTACTCAACATCACTTTTTTAAAAAATCGTGCACTTCAATCACCCGAGTATTAAATTTATCAGGAAACTGCATATTCAGTTTTTGCCTAGCCATAGCTTCAACTCGACTAGGCGCCGCTAATGTACTGTACTCCAGCATTAAACGACCATATTCCTCTTGTAGCTGTGCATATTGAGCGCTGTGTTGTTGCCATTGCTGCGCCAACTGCCTATTGGCATAACTGCTATACACAACAGCAAGAGCGAACAACATCAATACTAAAAATACCCACTTTGCACTTATGTTTTTCACTTTTCGCTCTTACAGTTTTTTTTCTGCAACACGCATAATCGCACTGCGTGAACGAATATTGGCACTCACTTCTTCTTTGCTCGGCTTGATCGCCTTACCAATGTGCATGAGCACAATAGGATAGTCGCTAGCCATTATCGGTATATCTGGTGGTAGCTGCGGGCCTTTTTCTTTATCTCGAATAAAGCGTTTCACCATGCGATCTTCCAAAGAGTGAAAGCTAATAACCACTAAGCGACCATTTTTTGCCAATAAATCCGTGGCCGTACTTAAGCCAGAGGTTAAATCCCCTAATTCATCATTTAAGAATATGCGAATGGCTTGAAAACTTTTCGTTGCAGGGTGCTTACCCTTTTCCCATTTAGGGTGAGCATCTTTAATCACTTGTGCTAAATCTAATGTGCGCACAAATGGCTCTTGAGTGCGACGCATAACAATGGTTTTCGCTAGGCGTCGACTATGACGCTCTTCACCAAACTGATACAAAACATTGGCGATCTCTTCTTCTTTTGCACTAGCGATCCATTGTGCAGCGGTTAAACCTGATTCCGTATTCATGCGCATATCAAGCGGGCCGTCATTCATAAAACTAAAGCCACGCTCTGCTTCATCTATTTGAGGGCTACTCACACCAAGGTCCATCAAGATACCGGCAACCGGTCTGCCTTCTCCATTTTGTTCAAGCCAAGTAGACATGTCTGCAAATGAACCATGACAAATAGAAAAACGACTATCTTCTTTCGCTAACTCGTTAGCCGTGGCAATTGCACGGGGATCTTTATCAATACCGATCAAACGACCATTTTCAGATAGCTTTTGCAAAATCAGACGACTATGACCACCACGCCCAAAAGTACAATCGATGTACAAGCCATCAGCATCTTGAACTAAAGCATCTACCGCTTCGTGCAGTAGCACCGTTATATGTTCACTCATAGGGATAAATTCATTAGCTCTTCTGGCAATTGGGTATTATCTTTCATTTCTTCAAGATAACGTTCACGGCGTTCTGCCCAGTGGGCTTCATCCCACAACTCAAATTTCTTACCTTGCCCCATCATGACCATTTTTTTATCAAGGCCGGCGTATTCTCTTAATGGTCCCGGTAACAACAAACGACCATTACCATCCATATCTATGTCGGTGGCATGACCTATGATCAATCTCTGAATTCGACGAGCGGCAGGATTAAAACTGGGCAAGGCTTCAATTTTGGCTTGAATGGGTTCCCATTCATTAAGGGGATAGACAAGTAAACACTTCTCTTCTGTATCAATCGTAACAACTAGAGCGCCATCGTTGCTCTCATGCAACAATTGGCGGTAGCGGGCAGGCACGGCCATCCGGCCTTTTGTATCGAGATTGATATTGTGCACGCCACGAAACATAAATTATCTCACCTGTTACCCAGAAAACTCCACATTTACCCACAAAACAACACTTTTACACACTATAGAAACAGAACAGAGGTATTGCAAGGTGTGATGTGGTGTTTTGAGCATTTAGGCTCATTAAGACTGCCTATTTACGGGGCTTAGAGGAAACTAATCTAAGGGGGAGAGTTAGTAATAACCGGACACCTGATTTCACAGAAGCACGCTTCAAGCTCATAAATGCAAGCACTCACTTACAATCAAAATCGATATCAAAAAAAAGCCCGCCACCAAACTGGTGACGAGCTTTTTAATAAAGAGAGATTTGTCTATAAGCCGGGTTCTGTTACTTGCGAACAAGCTGCAACCATTCATCTAGGCCTTAAATCACTCTAAGGCTCAAGCGACCTACCCGTTCCCAACGTGGGCCACGTCATAAAGGGAACCTATTTGGTCTTGCTCCGAGTGGGGTTTACCGTGCCACGAACTGTTACCAGTCGCGCGGTGCGCTCTTACCGCACCCTTTCACCCTTAC
>JAWUYY010000012.1:0-14644 GCA_034110565.1 Bermanella sp.
GTCTACATAAGCTAAACAAGCGGCTTGTGATTTAAAGCGGCCTTCCTAAAAGTGGCCCGTACAGCCATCTTCTTCGTTGGCTTTGCGTGAGATGGTTTCATTTAAACGACGTATAAACCAACTGATATCCATTAAACGTTCACGCCACCACTCGACATATTTTTCTAGTTTTCCTTTCTCCGCTTGCTGTTTGTTGATGTGAAGCACCAAATAATGGTGGTTTGACATAATGGCCATGTTAAGACGGTTTATATTTATATCTTATCTTGATGCTGGTGGAAGTACGGCTTGTGAGGTTAAAGGGTTAAATGTCTTCTTTTTACGCAATCTAGTATGTTAATTATGACACATAATGTTCATTGGCTACTGTCGTCCCTTCATTAAAAAGGTAGAATGAGAAAAGGAATATTTTGTGTTCGACTAGTTGTTAGTTAATTTGAAGATAATCATTACTTAAATGCTAATAGTTATCATTATTTCGCATTAGAATGATTATTAAAAAATATATTTTTGATAATCATTCGATACCATGCGTCCCAAGGAGTAAGTAATGGTTAGTGACTCAGTTATTTCAAAGTTAAAAAAATCAAAGAATGCTCATATTCGCTGGCGCACATATGCCGAAGCCTTGGCATCTGGCAATGATAGTGTTATTGATAAATTACCTGTTAAGCATACAGACTGTGAATTTGGTAAGTGGTATCACGGCGATGGACAAGAATTTACATCGTTAGATGTGTTTAAAGAAATTGGTTTAATACATCAATCCTTGCATGAAGAGTTTGAGATTATTTTTAGTATAGTAACTAAGAGTACTGAAAAGGTGGAACCTGCGGGATTTTTTGCCAAGCTTTTGGGTACACAAGTAAGAGCAGACCAACAAGCGAAGGCGCAAGCGGCTAAGCATTTAGAGAACTTGAAGGCTATTTCTATGAAAATGATTGGAAAGTTAGATGAATTGGAAGCTTATTTAGTTGCTGGTGGAAATGTTCAATAAGGTTGAGTAAATCAGATGATTGAGTTCAGTGAATAGAGTAGTTTGATTAATGCTATATTTTTAGGCCAACAATTTTGTTGGCCTTTTTAATGCCTTTTTAATGCCTTTTTCTTAGTGCTGCTGTCTTGTCAGTAAATGAGCTTGCGGTTATGTTGGTCCCAACTTAATAGGGGAGTCATCTTATCCTACGTTTAAGTGAATCAAACTCTTTAGTCTTCCTTTTATGTTTAAGGTGTTTTGATTTTAAGATTACAAAGTTATTTTTCTCTCCCTCGGTATTCTCCAGGGGTCATGCTTGACCAGCTTTTAAAGCTGCGGTGAAAGGATCGCGGTTCACTAAAGCCTAAACGGGCAGCAATATCTTGAATGGAAAGTTCAGTGCTGATTAATAAATGCTTAGCCTGCTCTTGACGAACGTCATCTAAAATATTTTGATAGCTGGTGTCGTGTTGTTGTAGGCGACGCTGCATGGTGCGTTCTGACATGCCTAAACGTTTGGCCACCATTTCTTTTCTTGGAATACCTTCTACTAATAAGCCTTTAATTACGTTTTTGGTTTGCATGGGTAATGGCTGCTTGTCACTGATGTTGGCCATTAAGATATCAGCGTGATTTTCTAGTGTTTTTAATAGCTGCTCATCCGGTTGGCGCATGGGCAGTGCTAAAAGTCTTTCATCAATAACTAATGCGCTGTACTCGCAATTAAATTCCATTGGGCATTGAAACATGGTCTGAAATTGCAACATGGCGTTGTGGTCGGGTTGGGCAAATTCGAAATAAATTTTACGCGGGTTGCCGTTTGGTTTATCCACCAGAAATCGTGCAAAGTTGATCCATGAGCCTAAAACATTAGCAATCATGTGAGGGCGCACATTAGGGTTAGGGTAATGACAGTGCCAGCGCATTTCTAATGAGCCGTCTTCATGAGTTTGAATATCGGTGTGCCCCATGTCGCCCACAAGCTGTTCATATACAGGGGTGATGCGTATGGCCTCTTTTAAGCTTTTGCAGTTCATGACCATATAGCCAAGCACGCTATAAGAGCCTGCTTGTACATAGCGAGAGCTCTTTAAACCAAAGCATGGGTCTTGGGTGGTGATGGCTAAATAGGTCAGTATTCGTTGAAATTCTTCACCTGTGATGCGCTTTACATCATTGTTTAATATTTCAAGGCTAACCTGATTAGCAGCTAAGACTTTATCGGGCTCTAAGCCATAGTCGCTGGCGGCCTTTAGGTATTGCAATATAGCGGGGGATGACGCATAACCTAGATGATTCATGGTTAATAAAGTTCTCTTATGATTATTATGACTTTATTTGTACGAACGTTGGCATTTTTTGACAGTGTATCCAAATGAGCCAACGTTATGATGGTTGCCATGATAACGCCAGAAAAAATACGCGTCTATTTCTTACAAAAATAAATATTAGGAGTGGTATATGCGCCGCTGGAATGGTTGGGGTGATGATGGTTTTGAAATGGCCACCCCGAAAAATGGTATTCAGTATTTAAATCAACAAGTAGCCCCAGGGCCTGTGCTTGCTGATGTTGAACTCACAACTGTGTGTGCTCAGGTACCCGCTTCACGCTTACCTGAGCATCCGTTAATTAGTACAAAAGCGGAAGATCGTGTGCGTCATGCCCGTGGCCAGAGCTTGCCCGATTGGTTAGCTATGCGCAGTGGTGACTTTGATGTTTTCCCTGATGGCGTGTCGTTTCCACAATCCACTGAGCAAGTGGAAGAAATTTTACAGTTTGCCTATGTGAACGACATCGAAGTGATCCCTTATGGTGGTGGCACCAGTGTAGCCGGCCATATTAATCCGCTTGCCAGTGATAAGCCCGTGTTAACCATCGATATGGGGCATATGAATCAATTACTGGATCTCAATACCGACAGCCAAATAGCGACCTTCGGCGCCGGTGTGCCTGGGCCACAGGTTGAGGCTCAGCTTCGCGCCAAAGGTTACACCCTTGGGCATTTCCCGCAGTCTTGGGAGCTTTCAACATTGGGTGGTTGGGTTGCCAGTCGTTCAAGTGGTCAGCAGTCTTTGCGTTATGGACGTATCGAGCAAATGTTTGCTGGAGGCACGATCGTTACCCCAAAAGGGCGATTGGATATTCCGACTATTCCGGCATCATCTGCAGGCCCAGATATACGCGAGATGATACTAGGCAGTGAAGGACGTATGGGGATTATCAGCGAAGTAAAAGTGAGAGTAACGCCGTTAGCTGAACAAGAAATCTTTTTTGCTGTGTTTTTACCTGATTTTGAAGCGGCTAAAAACGCTGTGCGTTTGATTGTACAAAACAAAATTCCACTATCTATGCTGCGCGTAAGTAACGGGTTAGAAACGCAGACTCAGCTAAAATTAGCAGGCCATGAAAGCTTAATTAAATGGCTAGAACGTTACCTAGCCTTGCGTGGTGTCAGTGATGGCAAATGTTTATTAACCTTTGGAGTGACGGGTAATAAACAACAAAACAAAGCATCTCTTAAGCAAGCGTTTAAAATCTTTAAACAGTTTGGTGGTGTGAAAGGCCCAAAAATGATGGGTGAAAAATGGGCAGAGAATCGATTTAAATTTCCATATTTACGTGAAAATTTATGGTTAGAAGGTTATGCCGTGGATACATTTGAAACGGCTACTGACTGGCATAGAGTCACAGGATTAATGAATGAGATGGAAGCCAGTGTGCGTAATGCATTAAAAGAAGAGGGTATTGTGCCTCATGTTTATACGCACTTATCACATATGTATACGCAAGGTTGCAGTATCTATACAACCTATGTATTCCCAAATGGTGACAGCTATCACGATACATTGGCCCGTTGGAAAAAGATTAAAAAAGCAGCCTGTGAAACCGTAGCTAATGGTCATGCAACCATTAGCCATCAGCATGGTGTGGGCAAAGATCATGCGCCTTATCTAGCCGCTGAAAAAGGGCCACTAGGGATGTATGGCATTGAGTTATTAGCGGAAGGTTTCGACCCTAAGCAATTGCTTAATCCAGGGACGTTATTGCAGCGTAAAGAAAAATAATTCATTCAAGTATTAAATAGGAATCTCATGGATACATGGCAGTCTCCCAGTCGTTTAAAAACGACTACCCAGATACATCAAACTCAGCAGTGGGATATGTTGATAATAGGTGGAGGTATTACGGGTGTGGGAGTAGCTCGCGAAGCGGCTCGTCAGGGTTTGAATGTGTTGTTACTTGAGCAAAAAGATTTTGCTTGGGGCACATCAAGCCGATCATCAAAAATGGTGCATGGTGGTTTACGCTACCTAGCATCGGGCAACTTGAAACTGACAAGTCATTCAGTAAAAGAGCGGGAGCGATTAATGAATGAGGCCCCTGGCCTTGTGGATTTAATGGCTTATAGCTGGCCTCATTATAAAGGGCAGTTTCCTGGGCCAAAGGTGTTCGGCATTTTATTAGCCTTGTACGATAAATTTGCGGGGCATAAATATCGTCACTTTATCGATAAGCAGGAAGCCATGTATGAGCTGCCGGGTTTAACCGAAGAAGGCTTAATAGGTGCTACCCGTTTTGCCGATGCAGTTACGGATGATTCACGCTTGGTCATGCGTGTTTTAAATGAAGCCCATAACGATGGAGCAGTCAGTTTAAATTATTGCCAAGTTGAAACCATGGTCCATGAAAATAATCATGTAAGTGGTGTTATCGCACGCGATCAAATAAACGGCGAAGAATACAAAATCAATGCAAAAGTGGTGGTTAGTGCAACGGGTGCATGGGCAGATAAATTCCGTAAAGAACTCGGTCACAAAGGGCGGATTCGGCCGTTACGTGGTAGTCACTTGATGATCCCTAATTGGCGTTTACCTTGTGCGCAAGCCATCACTCTGAAGCACCCAATTGATGGGCGCAGTATGTTTATTTATCCGTGGGAAGGCATGACGGTGGTAGGAACAACGGATTTGGATAATCCTGAAGTTGGCTCTATGGAACCGAGCATTCATGAAACCGAAGTAACGTATTTGCTCGCAGCAGCTAATCACTTGTTTCCAAGTTCAAAGCTGTTAAAGCAAGATGTAGTCGCGACCTTTGCAGGTGTGCGCCCAATTGTATCGGGTGGAGCGTTAAATCCCTCATCAGAGAAGCGCGATCACAGTATTTGGGATGATCAAGGTTTAGTCACCGTCAGTGGTGGCAAACTGACAACATTTCGCTTAATTGCTTTAGATGTTTTAAAAGCCGCATCAAAATATTTACCCAACTTGAATTATGAGGATTACGGCCAGCGGATTTTTAATCAAGCTAGTTCACAGTCTAAATACTTTAATTTATTAGATAGTCACTGGCAGCGTCGATTACTGGGTTTCTATGGTCAGCAAATTGATGAGTTATGTGCGTGTGCAAAAGAAGAAGGCTGGGCACTGGTGCCGGGTACTCAAACGTTTTGGGCACAAATTCGGTTTGCAGCTCGCACAGAAGCCGTAGTGAATTTAGATGACTTGTTGTTACGCCGTACTCGCATTGGCTTGTGCTTGGTAGATGGTGGCTCTGAGTTTGAAGAGAAGATAAAACATATTTGCCAGCAAGAAATGCACTGGACTGAAGAACAGTGGCAACAACAGTGGCAAAATTATAAAGCAACGTGGCAGCGTTATTATTATTTGCCGACGTCTTAAAAAATAAAACAATAATAAAATCAGGTTCGTTGTACATGCAGTCTCAATACATTCTCTCCATTGATAATGGTACGCAAAGTGTGCGCGCCTTGTTGTTTGATCTACAAGGTCAGTTGGTTGCTAAAGGTAAAGTTGAAATTGAACCTTATTTTTCTAAGCAGCCCGGCTGGGCAGAACAAGACCCAGAATATTACTGGCAAAGTGCCGGTGAAGCCTGCAAAGCGCTTTGGGCATCAACGGATGTGCAACCTGATCAAGTGATTGGTTTAGGTTTGACCACTCAGCGCGGCACCATGATTAATCTTGATATAAAAGGAAAGCCGTTACGTCCTGCCATTGTTTGGCTGGATCAACGCCACGCAGAAATTGAAAAGCCTATTAAAGGTTTGTGGGGCGTATTGTTTAAATTATTGCGATTAAATCCAGTTATAGAAGGGTTTCAGCGTAAAGCTCAAGCCGCATGGATCGAGCAAAATCAGCCTGAAATCTGGCACAAAACCCATAAGTTTTTATTGTTAAGCGGTTATCTTACTTATCGTTTAACTGGAGAGTATAAAGATTCAGTGGGATGTACGGTTGGCTATTTACCCTTTGATTATAAAAATCATAAATGGGCGGGCAAGAATGATTGGAAATGGCAGGTGGCCAATGTCAAAGACAACATGTTGCCAGAACTGGTAAAACCCGGTGAAGCGTTAGGTGCACTAACCGCAGAGGCTGCGAATCACTTGGGCCTATTTGAAGGGGTGCCTGTTATAGCGTGCGCCTCTGATAAAGCCTGTGAAGTGATTGGCAGCGGGGCGGTTGACCCGCACGTGGCGTGTTTAAGTTATGGCACAACCGCCACTATAAACACCACTACAAAACAATATGTGGAACCCGTGCAGTTTATTCCGCCGTATCCGGCTGCAATTCCTAATGCTTACAATACAGAAGTGATGATTTATCGTGGTTTTTGGATGGTCAGCTGGTTTAAAAAACAATTTGGTTTGCGCGAACAACAAATTGCCGATGATCGAGGTGTTGCACCAGAAGTACTCTTTGACGAACTGGTGAATTCAGTACCAGCTGGTTCTATGGGATTAATGCTGCAACCTTATTGGTCACCAGGCACCCGAGTGCCGGGGCCAGAAGCCAAGGGTGCTGTGATTGGCTTTGGTGATGTGCATACACGTGCGCACTTATATCGCTCAATCCTTGAAGGCTTGGCTTACGGTCTACGCGAAGGCAAAGAGCGCATTGAAAAGCGCAGTCGCGTGAAAATCACGAAACTGCGTATTAGCGGCGGCGGTAGCCAAAGTGATGCCGCAATGCAACTAACCGCTAATATTTTCAATTTGCCTGCAGAACGTCCAAGCACCTATGAAACATCTGGTTTGGGCGCAGCCATAAATGTGGCTGTGGGTTTGGGTAAATATAAAGATTATGACTTGGCTATTGATGCCATGACATCTGTAGGTGATGTGTTCGAACCGGATTTTCAAACCAGTCGGCTGTATGACCAGCTTTATAAAAATGTTTACCTTAAAATGTATAAACGCTTACAACCTTTATATAAACAAATACAAGACATAACAGGTTATCCAAAAGCCTGATGTGATCAAAAAGGCAGCAAATAGTGCTGCCTTTTTGTCGTTTTAATGATCAATTCCTACGTAAAAATCTGCCTTGCTCACAAAATAATCTTTTAATTAATACACGATGGCGCATTTGGTGTATTCTTCGCGTTTTTTGAAGTTGGTCATTATAGGCCAATTACAAATGAGTTTTGATTAAGAAATCTACGCAAGGTGTCGTGTTTGTGAGTGTAAAGAATAAAATTATCAAACCATTAGAGTTAGCCGTAATTGTATCCGGTTTATCCCTTTCTAGTGCCATGAGTCATGGTGTGGAATTCTTCATGGATGTAGAAGGTAGCTTTTCTTCTCAACTATCTGTTGGTTCTAGTTGGAGAATGAGTGAGCCAGATGCCGCGTTGCTATCGCCAGGCAATAACAATGATGGTAATGCAAACTTTGAAAATGGCGATGCATTTTCACAAATATTTAAAGGCAGTCACGATTTACACTTACGTAGTGGTAATTATGGTGTCTTTCTTCGTGGCAAATACTGGCACGATTTTGCACTAGAAGACACAAAAGTAAATCATGGTCATGCAGCTAACGGGTTTTCTGAAAACGAAAAATTAAATGATAAAGACTTTAATGATCTATCTAAGTTTTCAGGCGCGGCATTGTTAGATGCTTATGTGTACGGCATGTACGAAATTGGTTACACACCAATCGATGTGCGCTTGGGTCGTCAAGTGGTTAGCTGGGGTGAAAGTACTTTTATATTAGGTGGTGTGAACGCAATTAATCCGGTTGATGTGAATGCATTCCGTCGCCCAGGTGCTGAAATTAAAGAAGGTTTATTGCCAGTTAATATGGCGTATGTAAATGTGGGTATCACTGAATTTTTATCCATGGAAGCTTTCTATCAGTTAGAATTCCAAGAGACAGTTATCCCTGGTTGCGGTACTTATTTTTCGTTTAATGATTATGCGCCTGAAGGCTGTAATCAAGTTATCTTGTCCGGTGATGCTTTAGATGGACTAGATGATGCAACACGTGTTTCCGCGGGCTACGCATTGAATCGTGATTCAGACGGTAACCGTTTAGCTAAAGACGATGGGCAGTTTGGTATTGCGTTTCGTTATATGAGTGAAGCACTTGGTGATACCGAATTCGGTTTTTATGCTATGAATATTCACAGCCGTTTACCAGTCGTCAGTGGCGTTAAATCTGCTAGCTGGTTATCTGCAGCGGATGCCGGTGGTCTGGATCAAGCGATTGGAAATAACAAAAACGATACGTTTTATTATGTGTCTTATCCAGAAGACATTCAGCTTGCTGGTTTAAGCTTTGCAGCTAATGTAGGCTCAATGGCTGTTTCTGGTGAAATTAGCCATAAAAAAGATGTACCGCTACAAATTAATGCGACTCAATTATTAACGGCTGGCCTAACGGGGTATTCAACCTCTGCTGAATTAGCTGCGGATGTGGTAGCAACGGCTAATGGCGCTGATTTTGATGGTTATCGTTTGTTTGATGTTAGCCAAGCACAGTTTACCATATTGCAGTTCTTTGACCGTTTCTTAGGTGCGAGCCGTTATACGTTAATTGCTGAAGCGGGTTACACCTTTGTACATGATCTTGATGAAAACGATGACGCGATTAAATTTAGCCGTGCTGGCATTTTCGATGGTTCTGATGAAGGTTATGTGACTGAAAGTTCATGGGGTTACCGTGCGCGTATGGTTGGTCAATACACTAATGTATTTTCGGGTGTAAATTTAAAACCCACACTTGCGTTTTCTCATGATGTAGAAGGGTTTGCACCTCAACCAGGTGGTGCGTTTAGAGAAGGTGAGCAATCCATTGGTTTGAGTGTAGAGGCGGAGTATCAATCAATGTACACGGCAAGCATTTCATATACAGAGTACATGGGAGGCGATTATAACTTAACAGCTGACCGCGATTTTGCATCTGTTAGTTTAGGTGTTCAGTTCTAAATAAATCGTAATGGATAAATAAAAAAGGGCCTCGGCCCTTTTTTTGTTTTTTACTTTTGTGGTTATAAAATAAACAAATTGTTATGCAATATGAAAACTGCTTATTTCTTTTGAAATGCTGTATAACCAAATAAGTGAGAGTAAACCAAGCGCTAACACGCTTAGGGTCAGCCATTGTGGGGCAGAGGCAAGCCAAACAAGATTGATCACGAGTAATGTGTATTTTACTGCTTCCATGAAAAAACTATTACTATGGCTTTCTTGTATTTTTCCTAAGCTATATAAGCTAAAAGCCAGCGTTAATCCAATGGCAATCTGTTGATGAAGTACTAATGACTGTACATTGTGCATGAATAAAAATATGCCTACAGCCACTAGGCTTAATTGTACGATGGCATAGCTCTTGGCAGAAAAGCTTAAAGGTGTGTCATATTTTTCAACCACTTGATTGCTTTTTATAATCGGGTATTTCATTGCTACATCTTCTGGACGGTAGCCTGTACGGCGAAACCATAATGTGAATTTGTCCTTCCAGTTTTTTGTGCGCCAAGCATCTTTGCATAAAGATGAAACAAAATGCAGGTTACCCCAAATTGGATCCCAGCTAGCAAGCTGTGTGCTGATGCCGAAAATCACATTCTCTTCTTTCAGCTCGGGCTGGTAACTGCCAAATAGCCTGTCCCATAAGATAAAAACTCCACCATAGTTTTTATCTACGTAGACTTTGTTTTTTGCATGATGCACTCGATGATTGCTTGGTGTGACGAATATAAATTCATACCACTTTGGCATTTTATCAATGGCTTGAGTGTGTACCCAAAATTGATAAAGCAGGTTGAGCGAAGCCACAGCTACTAAAACAACTGGCGGAAAACCAATAAAGGCAAGTGGAATATAAAACACCCAGCCAATTACATTGGGCACGCTGGTTTGGCGTAATGCAGTCGTTAAATTATATTCTTCGCTAGAATGGTGAACTACGTGACTTGCCCATGAAATATTCATGGTGTGTCCGATGCGATGCACCCAGTAGTAACTGAAATCGTATAAAACGAAGGCGGTTATCCACGTCCAAGGGTTGCTTTGCCATTCAAATAGGGCGAAGTCTTCATAGAAATAGATATAAAAAGAAAACGGTAAGGCAGCGTATAAAATCTGTGTGACACGGCTCATGATGCCCATCGACAAGGAGTTGATGGCATCATTCAATCTATACACATCTTGCTTCTTATAGCGGGTCCACGCTAGCTCTAGCAAGATGAGCACAAAAAAGCCCGGTATGGCCATGAGGATATAGTTCATCATTATCTCGTTTTATTATTATGATGACAGTATTTTTGGCTATGGGGCGTATTTGAACAATGGCACAAGCGGCCATTGGTTGATCCTAGGTGCCAGTCTGTGTGCTTGAAGTCTACTTTGTCGGCCTTAAGGCGTTTCCTGCTAGGGTAATAAGAATGATAAAACTGCCTAAACATAGGTGGAATACGCCGGTTAATAAACTTTCATCTTGAATGAGAACACCCCATATAAGTGTACTGAGTAACAGGGTTAGGCCGGTGAGAGACTGGGTGAGCGCTGGTTTGTTTGCTCGAACCTGATAGACAAGATACAAGCTTAATAAAACAATAAAGCCATCACTGATTATAGCCATAGGCTCTATGATATTTAGGGTGAATCCAGCGAGAGCTACACCGAGCAAACAATAAGGGGTGATAGGGCGTTCAAAGCATCGCCATAATAAACCAATTAAGAAAGCGGCCATTGCAAGGTGTTTGCCTGCAAAGCTTAAGGCTTGATGAAGTGCTTGTGTGTCAGCTAGTTCAAGGTAGCGAATGAAACCCATAATGGCGGCGATAGTAATAATAAAAAGTGCCATTAATACGACAATAGAGCGCTTATTTTGCCAGTTGTGCTTAAGGGCAAAGCCTAAAGCGGCAAGTACAAAAAGTTCTGAAAGGCCAGCGATTAGCATGAGTATCTCTTCTTTTTTATTTTTCGCTACCCTAATAGAAAACGTTTGCTTTGGGTAGGTGCTAGCTGGCCGAAATAATAAAGTGCATTTAGTTTAAAGAGACTTAGCTTGCTGATCGCTCTCTATTAAGCTTTGTTTGTAGAGCTCATTCATAGCGTCTATGTCCAAGCCGTATTGTTTGAGTTGATCTTCTTGCAGCTCATCTAAACGCGCTTCTTGAAAACATTTTGCTGTATGTAATGCCAAGCCCAAAGAGCCCTGATTGTTTAGCAGTGCTTTTACCATTAATTCAGGTAGGTTTAAGCTTTTAATGATTTCAAGAATGGGTCGATCAATAAAGGCATCTAATAATGAAAATAAGCCTACAGTATAATAATCATAAACCGAGAAACCTCCGATTTTCTCCCCAAGCTTTTGACAAATAATGGCGCGCTCTAAGCTGGTTTGGCACAAGGCTAAAGGCTTATCTTCTAAATTTCCCAGTGCAATTAAAGTTACCCAACTGCGAATGTGATTAAAGCCAAGTAAGGAAATAGCTTGCTGTAACGATGTACATTTTTGTACACGAGCAAAGGCTGCAGAATTGACAAGTTTTAGTAGTTTGTAGCCCATTTGAGGGTCTTGGCTTAATGCATCTGTTAGTTTTGCGGCGGTTACTTCAGCGTCTTGCATTTCCTTTAGTAGTTTTAATACCGTCATTTTATTAGCAGGAATGGCCTGACCTTGAATGTTTTGGGGCTTACATAAAAAGTAGCCTTGGAATAATTCAAAGCCTAGATCTTTGCAAAACTCATACATTTCATGGGTTTCAACTTTTTCAGCAAGAAGGATTAGCTTTCTTGGAATGAAGACCTTAGCAAATCTTTCAATTTGTTCTTTCGTGAGGGCTAGTACATCAATTTTGACGATGTCGACCAAGTGCAATAGCGGGGCGCTATTGTGATTTAAGATGAAGTCATCTAGAGCTAATCGAGCCCCTTGAATTTTGGCCTTTTTTAAAGCCGCAATGAGTTGATCGTCGACTTCGATATCTTCTAAAATTTCGATGACATATTGATCTGGATCAAATGGAGGCAGCTCCAGAATCAGATTTTTGGTGAAATTTATGAAGGCTGGGTGGTTACCGCATATGCTTTCAAGCCCAGCTTCGCCAAACGCATTGAGTAAGACTTGACTGGTGGCTTTATCGCCACATGTAAAGTCAGCACCCTCGCTATTTATATGGCTGCGGAATAAGAGCTCATAAGCTGATATTTCTAACTTGACGTTATAAATCGGCTGTCGAGCAAGTAATACATGGGCGTTCAGGGTCATGGCTGCTCTAAATTCATCTTCATACCGATTAAGCTTAGCTGAAAGTGGGCAAAGCTGTACCTTGGGCTACACTAATGTCTAGAGTAGATAAAAGGTGTAGGTATCTATGTCAAGTGTGTTATCCAATGTTGATTCACGAACTAAGCTAGTCGGGCAAAATCGCCTCGAATTGTTGTTGTTCAATTTCGGTCGTGGCCAGTCTTATGCCATTAATGTATTCAAGATTCAGGAAGTACTTAGGGTGACGCGCCTTACGAATATTCCTGACTCTCATCCAGTAGTGAGAGGTGTGACCCATTTACGTGGGCATACACTACCTGTGGTGGATCTTAGTCATGCAATTGGTATGCGACCAACTGTCATAACTGAGGAAACGACCATGATCGTGACGGAATATAACCGTACCGTTCAGGCGTTTTTAGTAGCTGGGGTTGAGCGTATCGTCAACATGAACTGGGAAGAGATTATGCCTCCGCCAAAAGGCACAGGTAAGTCCCATTACTTGACGGCGATTACCAAGGTAGACGGCAAGATTGTCGAAATTATTGATGTGGAAAAAGTACTCGCTGAAATAGTGCCTTATGAAACCACAATCAGTGATGACTTGGTGGATATGGATGTAATGACGCGTGCCGCTAATTCTGGATTAAAAGTACTGGCTGTGGATGATTCACCTATCGCGCGCTCCCAAGTTAAAGAGACATTAAACAGCATTGGGATTGAGGTCATACAGGCGAGTGATGGCTTGGAAGGCCTGAATATTTTGAAAAAACTGTCAGCAGAAGGGCCGATTAATAGTCAGTTACTGATGGTGATAACGGATGCTGAGATGCCTTCTATGGACGGCTATATGCTGACCACAGAAATTAGGCAGGACCCAAACCTTAAAGACCTATATGTGGTGTTACATACATCATTAAGTGGCAGCTTTAATGAGGCCATGGTAGAAAAAGTAGGTTGTAATGCTTTTCTTTCAAAATTCCAACCAGATGGTTTAGCGCAAGCAGTAGAAGTCAGAGCAAAACAATTGTTTGGTTAGTTTGGCTGTAAATGTAAGTGTTAAAAATAGGGCCTTTGGCCCTATTTTTTTGTCGCCCACTTTTATCCTTACCCTTTAAGCTTTATATTTGGCTAATTTTCAGGATTTGGCCATGACTATTCAAATAAGCCAGTTATATCACTTTCCCGTGAAGTCACTAAAAGGTGTTTCGCTGACACAAATGGAAGTGGATGATTTTGGCCCCAAGTGGGATAGACGCTTTATGCTGATTGATCACTCTGGTCGATTTGTCACGCAGCGCCAATGTCCAATGATGGGACTAATCGGCGTGCGGGTTCATAATCAACAGCTGATACTGGAGTATGGTGATGAGCAGTATTGCTTAAATCTAGATGAGCTTGTTCAATTTAATCAGTTTTGCTTGGTTAAAGTTTGGGGTGATGAGGTGAATGCTCGCTTGATCGAGCATGATATTAACGCTTGGTTAAGTAATATTTTACAGCGTGATGTGCAGTTATGCTTCATAGATGACGAGACACATCGTCAGGTAGATCTTGATTTTTCGAAGCCGGGTGATCGTGCGAGTTTTTCTGATGGTTTTCCATTTTTAATTATTAGCGAAGAATCGGTAAGTTTTTTATCAGAAAAACTAGGTAGGGAGTTGGCTGTTGCGCGCTTCAGGGCAAATATTGTTGTTGCTGGTTGCGAGGCATTTGCTGAAGATGAATGGAAAAAAATTGAAATAAACGGTATCGAGTTTGATATTGTTAAACCTTGTTCAAGATGCGTGATCCCCACGTTTGATTTAAAAACCGCGATGAAACAGCCCGATGTGATGCAAGTGATGCTGCAATACCGGAAGCAGGGTAAGCAGGTGATGATGGGGCAAAATGCCATTCACAGAAATGAAGGGGCATTACAGTTAGGCAATGAGATCAAAATAATCGCTTAATCTTATTTTATTGAACGTGATAAATAATCAGCCACGTTCACTGCGACAATAATAGCGGGTGCCGTAAAAACTAACCCTTGTCATTTGGCTGAAAAATTGCCTGCGATACGGTTAACTCTTCAGGTTGTAATTGAGCCCATGCCGTAATGGTATTGTCATCGAGTATGGGTTTTAAATACCCAAGACGATAA
>JAWUYY010000013.1:0-8344 GCA_034110565.1 Bermanella sp.
TCGATGATATTCGGCCTCTGAGAACTCACCTGATTTTAAGTATCGCTGGCTTAAAGTATTGCCATTATACAAAGCATGCCAGCGCTCAATTACATCATCTAAAGCCCAGCTATTGGCCTCGTTTTTATTAATATGTAACACCACATGATAATGATTCGACATGACCGCATACGCGGCCACATCAATGGCAAATACCTCGGCTTGCCTGATAATCATTCCTTCAAGCCAGCCGCGGCGATGTTCGTAGCTTTGCTTCGTAATAAAATCGACACCACAAAAAAACACCTTACCCACACAGCGAGAAACACAGTGATAATAAGGGGTAGCTTCTAAACAGACTTGCTGAGATCGGGCTTTTGTCATCATACAATCCTTGTATTAGTGAAAACAAAATAGTGGTATTTAGATTAAAATGAATCGCCCAAAATACTGTGTTAAAGTAAAATCAGGAATAGGTTTAGAGTGAGTGTCCCTTGTAGATTCAAGAGCTTACAAACAGCGAAAGCCAGCTAAGCACGCAACTAAAACAAGCAGGAGGGTTAACGCTGCCCAGCCTAGAAGATCAAAAGCAATGGTTAGAGACAAGGCAAGCTGAAAGCCAGAACCATCAAAATAAAAAAGTAATGTTAGAGCAACAGGCTAAAAAAATAACCCAAAGCCAAAACCAACATGAAAGCGCCAACAAACAAATAGACGATAAAAAATCACAAGCTGAAAAAATTAACCAGCAACTAAGCCAACTGCAAGCTGACCTAAAAACAGCGTATGAGACTCGCTTTAGCTTGTTTGAAAATAAAGACAGCCTTAACGAGCGAACACGGTTAAGTCAGTTACTAGGGCACCAGCAAGAAACCCTAAAAGCCCTAGACCAAACCGCACAAGCCCTAAATAAAACAGCCCACACATTAATGGCCCAGTTAGCAGATAATAACACTGCTAAAAATGCACAGCAGACTAAAACCGATGCTGCACAGAAGCAGTGGCAGCAAGCCCTGCTTAACAGCCCATTCGAGAGTGAGCCTGATTTTAATAACGCCTTGTTAGAAGATGCCCAGCAGCAAAGGCTATCTGAACTTAAAGAAACCCTAGAAACCCAAGCCGTTAAGTGTAATGCCTTAATGCAACAAGTAGCAAAAGTATTTGATGGACTAAAACAGCTGGCCATGACTGATAAAACCCAAGACCAGCTAGACGTGTTAATGGCACAGGCCAATGAATCAATCACCACATCAAACAAAATGCTAGGAGAAATAGAACAGTTACTTAAAGCCGATGGCCAAAAACGTGATCAGCAAAAAACCTTAATAGCCGACATTCAAGCCCAGCAGCAAGACTATGATGATTGGAATTACCTTAAAAGCCTAATAGGCTCAAGCGATGGCAAAAAATTCAGAGTATTCGCCCAAGGCCTAACCTTGGACCACCTCATTCACCTAGCCAACCTGCAGCTAGCCCACCTACACAGCCGCTACCTGCTTAACCGCAAAACCGGCGAAGCGTTAGAGCTAGAAGTAATCGACACCTGGCAAGCCGATGCAGTACGGGATACCAAAACATTGTCGGGTGGCGAAAGCTTTTTAGTAAGTTTGGCGTTGGCTTTAGCCCTGTCTGATTTAGTCAGTCATAAAACTAAGATAGACAGTTTGTTTTTGGATGAAGGCTTTGGGACATTGGACAGGGAGACTTTGGATATTGCGCTGGATGCTTTGGATAACTTGAATGCTTCTGGGAAGATGATTGGGGTGATTAGCCATGTTGAGGCGTTGAAAGAGCGTATACCTGTGCAGATTGAAATTAAGAAGATGAGTGGGTTGGGGGTTAGTAGGTTAGATAAAAAATACCAAATAACGTAAGGCTGAGCAAAGTACGAGCGGTGACCTCACCGCGATAGCAGCAAGCGAAAAATAACCCAAATAACCAGTCTCCAACTAAATCAATCATGTTAAAACCAACACATTTACCATAAATCAAGTAAGAGTTCGCAATCCGACACGCAAACCAGCAGATAGTGGTTATTTACACTGGCATACGTAAAATAAATCGGGCATATTATTAGCCTATAAAAAACAATATCAAGATTGCGAGAACTGGCAATTTTGATGATAACGCCTAGGGGCGTTCTTGCACAAAACCGAAATGGAATTTGGTCTACAGCCTAGTATTGGTAAACCTTTTAAGTAATTAAATTCCATCTCACCAAACTGCAAAAATGCCCATGCGCGTGATTAAAATGTTAGGCGTTTAATCGTCCGGCGTACTGACAAATTTATAGGGCGAGTTTAAGGACAAATACATGAAAACATTAGGCAATATCTTGTGGCACATTCCTTTTCTTGGCTTCGTTAGTGCTATAGTGGTTTATGTTCTGGGGCTTATTCTGACTGTCACAGTGGTGGCTGCTCCAATTGGCTTGGGGCTTATGGAATTCGGTAAATTTCTATTCTGGCCTTTTGGTCGTGCCATGATTAGTAAAAAGGAGCTAAAAACAGAAGAAAATCCCGTATGGAAAACATACTCAACTATAGTCATGGTGTTGTATTTTCCGTTTGGGTTAATTCTTGCTATTTTGGCAGTACTTCAGGTGGTTGGTCTATTTATCAGCATCATTGGGATACCGGCTGCTATAGTGGTGGCAAAATCTCTTAGTACATATCTACAGCCGGTTAACAAAAAATGTGTGCATTCCGCAGTTGCTGATGAACTGGAAAGACGAAAAGCACAAAAAGAAATTGATAGTTCCAATTTTAAATAATAGGCGAAATTCGCCTAACAATACATTCATCCGACCCAAAAACCGATGCGCGGTTTTCGGACGGCTGATGTGAGGCGTTATGCGTATTGGATGTATCGTGGATATAATTAATAGAGGGAACAAGTGGCTGCGGGTTCAGGTCTAGCGTTTTTTCTTAAACGCATAAAACTAAACCTAACCACCTCAGCCGTAATCACATGTAAGCATTAAGATGAGTCGAAATGTCGAAGAAAATTTGTATGAGTTGTAATAATGTCACAGTAGAAGCAAAGCTAAAAGGTAATGGCTGGATAGAGTTATTATTATGGCTAGCCTACATCCTGCCAGGATTAATTTACTCTATTTGGCGTAGAAGTGGCGATCCTAGTTGTTGCCCCACTTGTAATAAAGAAAACCTAAAACCCTATGTAGAGTCTACTGAAGAAGATATGGTAGATTGCGAATGGTGTGCTGAACCTATAAAACCTAAAGCCAAGATCTGCAAGCATTGCGGTAAAGACGTTATTCCGGTAGAGAAAAAAAATGCTTGGTATGATGAAGAGGATAATTCTGACACCACATCTTTCATGAATACTTCTAGTACTACCTCTGATGAAATGAAAGCTACTGATGATATGGAAAGTGCTTGGACAAAATCAACAAAGTAAGTCTAGCTATCAGCTACGGGGTTAGGTCTTGCCTTTTTCCTTAGAAGCGCAAGACCTGACCTCCGCTCCTTTTGTGACCTCCGCTCCTTTATGATAAAGGATTATCCAAATAATAAATTAGTTATTAGCAAGGTATGTGGTGGATATTTTAAGGTGTGAATAAAGAAGTCTTCTATTATTTAATTAATGGGGTAACTCGGTTGCCAAAATTACAAAAAATTTTAACAAATACTAGCTAAGAGATTATGAATGCTAAATAGAGAACATGTGACGTCAGTTTATAAAAGATATGGATTTGAAAAACAAGACGTGAATGAAAAAGGTGTTATGGTATTTACAATAAGATCTGGTCATTTCCATAACGCAGATATTGTGATTTGTGAAGATGGAGCTAGTGGCGAACATACTTTTCAAGACTATAAAGCATCAGGTTATGCTCCAAAAATTCGTAGTTATACTGGTACAGATTCGGTAGAACAGGCCTTGTTTAAAGGTTTCTTCTCCGCGGACAGCACAAAGGAGAGATTAAGGCGTGAATATAAAAAATTCACTAAATCAATAGTTTCTTCTTTTTCAGAGACTGCAAAATATAGTTATATAGATTCGTCATATACTATCAATGAAAAGAAAGGTGAGTCAAAAATTGTTGATGAGATATGTAGTGAAATGTCTAACTCGACACCAATCTTGTTTCTCATTGAGGCAGCCGCAGGATTTGGTAAAACTTGTACTGCTTATGAGTTTGTTAACCAATTAATTAAAGAGAATACCGATAAAGTTCCACTATTCAGTGAGTTATCCAGAAATAGGCAAGCTAAAATATTTCGATATGTATTGTTGGATGAAATTGATAGAAGTTTTCCATCACTAAGCTCTAGGCTTGTTCTTTCTGAAATCGCAAGTGGGAACGTACCTGTAATACTAGATGGTTTTGATGAGCTTCTACATCGTAGTAAGGAACATGACGGATATGAAAATACAGAACCAATGTTAGAGACCATTGGTGAATTGTTAAATGGTCAAGCTAAAGTAATTTTAACAACGCGCAGGACTGCGATATTTGATGGTGATGAATTCCACGATTGGATGCAGGATCATAAAGGTGATTTTAATATTATACGAATTCGAATCGAGGAACCATCGGTTAGAGAATGGCTTCCAAGAGAACGTTATGAAAAACTTAACGCTAATAAATTTCCAATAGAGAGGATATCAAATCCAGTACTATTATCCTATTTAAGGGCTGTTACTGAAGAAGAATTTAATTCTACGTTAGATAATTTAGATTCACTTGTTGATCTTTATTTTACATCAATGCTTGAGCGAGAAAGAGTTCGTCAGGATCTTCGTATGAGTGTTGAACAACAACATATTATTCTGAGATCAATAGCTAAGGATATGATTTCTTACAATTATACTTCTGTTTCTAGGGAGTATATCGTTTCTTTAATCTCAGAATACCATGAAAGTTTAATTGAAAAAATTCGTTCAAATTACGGGAGGGATGAACGACCATCATCCGACGAGATTTCTAATAAACTGGCAAGTCATGCTTTACTTGATAGGGACTCAGATGAAGATAAAGGGATTGGCTTTGTTAATGAATTTGTCCTAGGTAACTATTGTGCTGAGAATATGATTAGCGAAAGTGAGTGGGCGGGTGATGAAATATTCATAGAACCAGCAATAATCTCTTATATTCCCCGAGCACAAAATAAGCGTGAAGATTTATATAATTCTCTTTCTTTCTGTTTAGAGTTTCAAGAAGCATCTGAAAGGATTTCTTATTCGGTATCACTACTTGATAAAGTGGAGTTGGTGATGGAAAGAGAAACTATTAATAATTTAAAACTTTCAGATATTTCTTTAGGCTTAAATTCAAGTTTTGAAGATTGCGTATTTGTAAATTCAACTTTCTCGAAGACCAAGTTTTCTTTAGATAATTTTATTAATGTTACTTTCATTAATAGTATTTTTTATTCTTGTGAGATTGAAAGAAGTAAAGAGCATTCCGGTTTGAGTTTTCTTGGGTCGGAGGATAATAATGGGTTTATAGAAAATGCTGGGAGAGAATTGGATAAGGGTGAGGTTATTCTAGAAAGTGGATTTTTGGCGGAAAGGTATATATTGGAAAAATTCTGGCCAAAAGGAAGGCCCACATTTTATAAACATCGACCGATAAAAGGCATAACTTCAATGAATGCCCACTTTTCAAAAGATGATTTGGATGGTGCTATTGATTCTTTGTTGCGTAGGCAGTTAATAATAGAGCCTGATAAAAAAGATTTTGCACAGCTAAATATTTCAAAGCTTACAGATATCGTAAAGATTCTAGAGAGATAGTGAATGGTAGAATTAGGCGATAGCCGTATAATAAAACAACTTCAGGCTGGTATTGAAAAAGAACTCGGTAGAGTGGGTCTTCTTTCTCGTGTTTTTTCGAGGGCGAAGAGTAAGCAGTCACTTTTACAAAAAATTGGGCGCGAAAAAGGTAAATATTCTTCTGATGGTAAGAAAATACAAGATATATTTGGCGTTAGGATCGCTTTGTATTTTCCTGATGATTTAGATATAGCTCAAAAAGCACTAAAAAACATATATGAGTATGACGAAAGCTCTTCGACTATTGATCTTCCTGAAGATGACTCTTTTTCAGCTACGAGATGTAATTTAATTTTTAAACTTAATGATGAACTTGCATCGCAAAGTGAAAGTCTGCGTGAAAGTGATCTTATGGATGCAACCTTTGAAGTCCAATTTCGAACGGTGCTTTCAGAGGGTTGGCATGAAGTGGAACACGATTTAAGATATAAGTGTAAAGATGACTGGGGAAATCATGGTGACTTAAATAGAACTCTTAATGGAATTTATGCAAGTTTGGAAACTTCCGATTGGGGTATGATGAAACTATTTGATGAAATGTGTTTTAGGCATTACAAAAGTGGCGAATGGCAAGCCATGGCTAGAAATAAATTTAGGCTTCGAGCAGGAAACCTATTGTCACCGAGTATTTGTGAGATTCTCGATGAAGATAAGACGACAGCAAAGAAGTTTTTTAGGCTTAATAGGGGGTTGTTTTTGTCTTGGGTTCTTGAGTCCGGACTAGATATCCCTATTAATTTAGATAATGCTATTTATGCTTCAAACTACAAATTCATAAAGTGTGAAAAAATATGTGGAGTCACACCAGAGCCTATCCTTAATAGATTAAGGTCTACCGACCAAGCGCGTGAAAAAGTAAGCAGGGAATCAGTGCGCCAAGCGAAGCGGCGTAGCTACTAATCAACGAGTGCAACGGGTCAGGTTGATACTCCCCCACTTTATCGGACACTCTAATTAGTGGTCAATACCACTACGGGGTGAAAGGTGACTAAACGTACAACCTATACCAAAGAGTTCAAGCTTGAGGCAATTCGGCTACTAGAAGCTGGTGATAAACCAGGAACCTAAATTGCTAGAGAGCTGGGTATTAGACGTAATATGCTTTAAAAATGGCAAGACCAACTATCAACCAAAGGTGAAGATGCCTTCAAAGGTGCCGGACGTAAGTTAGAAGCAGATGATGATATCGGACTAAAGGAACACGCACTATAATTTACTAGTCCAATACTCTAGTCATCTAGAGATGAACAAATCAAAAGTGTCAGATGATCACTCTGCCCCCTTGATATGGTCATGATTCCTTGATTTGCTTTGCTTGTTTATAAGGTATTAGCTAAAAGTTAAAGCCCAGTTGTAGATTGGTTGTTGAATGAGAATAACCCGGTTTATAATCGTCACTGTCATCCATAGCGATACGGAATTGAACTTGCAAAGTTTGCCAGCTATACCCCATGCCTAGCAAAAAATTAGTGCCGCTATAATGCTCGCTCCCGCTCACATTGCCGTAAGAGTTAATTCTAATACTGTTATTACTATATCGAAAGTTGTTATTGTTACTGTATTTTTCTTTGAATAAACCTAAGCCAGTATAAAACTGCCAGCCTTGATAAGTATTACTGGATAGCATTATACCCAATTGTGTTTGAATAAAATTTTCATCGATAACAGTGCCCTCATATTCGTATCGATCACCGTCTATTATGATCGTATCGAATTTACCTGAGTTGATAGCCGTATAAAAAGCCAGATGCTCGGTGGCAGAATACTGGTAGGCGATATTGATACCGCTATAAGCGAACCCATCGTCATCTTCATCCTTTATGCTCTTGCTCATAGTACCAATGAAAAATACATGCTTAGTGTGTTTTTCTTCTGGTTTAGAAAGTGCCTGCGTGTATTGTTCTATGCTCGGGCTTTGCACAGTACTAGGGTTGTTTTCAATATTGATATTAATGCGGTCATCACTGACAGCGGCATTTAGAGGAGCTTCTTTGGTAATTTTTTCAATGTCGTCTTTTTGAACACTAAATAAGCTACCACCTTGCAGCTGTATTTTATAGCGACCGTTTTCAAAGTCTTGCTCTAGCAGTATGCCTCTTAGTACTGAGCCGTCTTTTTTATAAATGACATCTTCCAAATCTTGAGCTTGAGAAAATTGGGTTAAGCAAAGTAGTGCGGCTATCCATAGTACGCGCATATTACATCCTGTTATATTTTTGATTGAAGTTGGATTATACATTATCTGAGCAATGGCTACAGTAAATTAATGGGTGCAGAAATAGACTGTAAAGAACACTCACTCTAATTACAATAATATCGTAAAGAATATACTGTAGTGAGAATGTGTAAGACTTTAGATGTCTCTTCTAGCGGTTTTTATAACTAGCTGGATTGGGCTGAAAGTGACCAGAATATTGATTCCAAGAGGTTAACTAAAAAATTAATCTATTCACGAGATTTCCCAATGTATTTATGTTTTGCTTAAGATACACAAAGAACTGTTTAAACTTGTTATAAGTAAAAATAGAATTCGGTGGTTAAATAACTAAGGGTAATGAATATG
>JAWUYY010000014.1:0-32404 GCA_034110565.1 Bermanella sp.
ATATTTATCCCGAAGTAACAAATATGACTTTCATCATCTCGGTTGTAATGACACTGAATATTCCCTAAATATTTAATTAGGTTATTACTTACATCACAATCATCTCTTTCAGGAGTCTGATCAATCCCTTCGTACATTTTCTTTCCGGCTTCACCCATTATTCTAAAGCTAATTTCTGAAACCCCGCTTTCAGAGTCAGTAGAAATATAGTATTGGCCAGGAAACTCTTTAAAAGGGTCTCCTGCAAATACAGATGAAGAAATGAGAATTAGCAATAGAGTGAATTTATTCATAATTTTAACCGTATAACGCCTGCCAGCAAAGGCGAGTGAAACGAGTCCAGTCAGCTTGCTGGCGATTTTGGCTGGCTTTGTTATGGGTAATAGGGTGAATCAATTGAAAAACATTTCTTCGTATGACATTTTTATGATCATATTATTCTTTAGCCAAACATGAATATCTATTCTTTTGGTTTCGCCATTTAAATCAGGAGAATATACATTAGCGTCTTCAATAACTTCTTTGAAATAGGATAGTTTTTTTGAGCTTGAGTTAATTAATTTATAGCCATTTTTGATTAGATCATTCTCACTAAATTTATCACCAAGCTTATATCCAACAAGGTCATTAATGGCTATATCGAATAGTTTTTCACCGGTGCACTTACCCAAAATGATCTTAGATAGGAAAAAGCTATCATCTTCTGAAGGAAAATATTGGTCCTTAAGAATTCGAATAAATGACAGGCTAGCTTGCCGATCAATTGAACAAATAGTTTCAGTTGGTCGAGCATCTTGAACCTTAGGTACGAATCTATCTAAAGATAGCTTTCCAACATCAGTTATTCCTATTGAAAAAGACACTTGGCTATAAATCACACAGAACAGAATTAAGAGTTTATTCATGTTTTATATCCATAACAGTTTATTCTATGTCGCGTAATCAAATAATATATTGTGCGGTCACGTGACGTGTTTTATAGGGCGTATTTGCCCGACATTTTCTTATCATCCAGCAATCATGAGGGATACAGCCGTTTTTGGCAAATGTGCATCCCTTTTTTTTACGCCCTGACAAAACATTTGTACCTATGTAAGTTTATAATTTTAAACAGTATTTAAATCTCATACTTTTTACTGACTATTTAAAGAAAAACGCCAACCTCCATAAAAAGCGTCATATGACGGCACATTATATTGTGCTGTCGCATGACGTTTTTCACAGGCCATTCCTCATACAAAAGATTGATTTTAATTTTATTCAACTTTTAAAGTTTGCGCTCGCCACTATACTGTATAAATAAACAGCTATGGATTTATTTCAATGTATGACTTTCGACCAAAAATAGACACTAGACAATATATCCCTCCCTCTTCATCGCGATTCTCTGATCAATATAGATTATTTATGCGTTCAAAGGGGCTGGCCTATTCAACCGAAAAAACATATATGCAGTGGGCTTCTAGGTTTACAAGAACCATGAATTACCACGGTGCAGGAGATTTTAATGTTCAAGATATAAATCTTTTCCTGTCACAGCTAGGAAATCAAAGACAATGTTCAATTAATACACAAAAAAATGCCCTTAATGCTCTGGTTTTTCTGTTTAGAGAATTTTTAAAAAAAGACGTAGGCCAACTGGATTTTCAGCATGCAAGTAAACCTAGAAAAATACCTGTGGTTCTCTCTACCGATGAAGCATCAAGAATCATTAACAACCTAAAAGGCAAAAAACAACTTATTGTGAAGATTTTATATGGTTCAGGTTTGCGCATATCCGAAGCTATTAACCTCAGAGTTAAAGATATTGACTTCGCAAATATGGGATTATATGTAATGGAGGGCAAGGGATATAAAAGTCGCAGAACACTGCTACCAAAGAGCTTAGTTGAGCCAATAAAACAACAAATTGAATTTGTTAAAAACCAATTTGAAGCAGATAAATCTATAGGTATGGCAGGGGTATTTATGCCTGACGCTCTAAATAGAAAGCTACCAAACGCACAATATGAGATTGGCTGGCAATATTTATTTCCTGCAGACCATTATTCAGTTGATCCAAGAAGTGGCGTGGAACGCCGACATCATTTTGGAGCTCAGCAAATTCAGCGCTCAATTAAATTAGCCACACACAAATCCGATATATACAAACGTGTTACCTGCCATACTTTTCGCCATTCATTTGCGACTGAATTATTACGCCAAGGCACCGATCTAAGAACCATCCAGGAGTTACTTGGCCACTCATCAATTGAAACCACTCAAATATACACTCACGTTGTCGGTATTAATAATCGCGGAATCATCAGTCCTGTCGATGCTTAAACGCATTCATACACCCATGTTATTGGCAACACGTTGCAGGCACACAGAGCCCAATAGAAAATTTAAACGTAAATTAAGTTATTTAAACTAAATTAGATTTATAGAGGTTTGAAATAAAGATTTTGTCGCATAACGACAAGAGGAATAGGAATAACGTAGGAAAAACTAAGATGGCGGACTGGACGAGACTCGAACTCGCGACCCCCGGCGTGACAGGCCGGTATTCTAACCAACTGAACTACCAGTCCGCATTAGAAATACTTTTAACAAGTAAAAGTGGTGGGTGATGACAGGATCGAACTGCCGACCCCCTCCTTGTAAGGGAGGTGCTCTCCCAGCTGAGCTAATCACCCACATAACACCTAAGTGCTTTTAACGTATCTGGATTAAAGTGGCGGACTGGACGAGACTCGAACTCGCGACCCCCGGCGTGACAGGCCGGTATTCTAACCAACTGAACTACCAGTCCACTTTAAAATTGATGTCAAACAGACATCGCCAATCTTTGGGAAGATTGGTGGGTGATGACAGGATCGAACTGCCGACCCCCTCCTTGTAAGGGAGGTGCTCTCCCAGCTGAGCTAATCACCCAAAACAGATAACACTGCTTACCTTCATAGCTAATCAACCACTATGCAGATAACACTCTCAATTTTACATCCCGAGTGGATGAGCTTTGATCTAAGCTAAAGTGTTGGCGGACTGGACGAGACTCGAACTCGCGACCCCCGGCGTGACAGGCCGGTATTCTAACCAACTGAACTACCAGTCCAGCATTAATATCCAAAGATACTAACTATTACGCTTTCACCATTTTCTCAAAGAGAATTTGGTGGGTGATGACAGGATCGAACTGCCGACCCCCTCCTTGTAAGGGAGGTGCTCTCCCAGCTGAGCTAATCACCCTGAAAGCGTGGAGCGCATTTTATATATATTTGGCCATGTGTCAATCACCTTTTGGATATTTTTTTCATATTTTGCAAGCACTTAGCGACTTCTGCGTATATTTCAAACAGTTAGAGGCATTTCTAATTTCTGTCCGTTTTGAGCTTATTTTGCCACTTATCACCGGCCAAAAATAAACCCAGCCTTAGCTGGGTTTATTACTCTCGCAAAATAGCCTGAATTTAATACCCTGCTACTGCCCTGCTAGTAAGCGAGTGCGGTTTTTCTCTATGGTACTTTTGCCAATGCCTTTTACCTGTGCTAGCTCATCGACTGTTTTAAATGGGCCATTGGCTTCACGATAACGCACAATTTCTTGGGCTTTTTTAGCGCCAACTTGCGAAAGTTGAGCGAGCTCCTCTGGTGAGGCTCGATTAATATCTACCTGACGAGTGTTTGCTGCCTGCTGCTTAACTTCTTTTGGCGTCGCAGGTTCAGCCGCGACGGCTCCAGACATAAGCATGGCCAAGAATGCACCCGTAATTAAATGTTTAATAATAGAAATGGTTTTCATAAGTCTCTCCTTGTGGGCGCTAAACCCTAACAAGGAGAAAAAATAAACGTCGTAAGATTTCACTTACATCCGTGTAAGCTTTTTACCAAATACAAATACGGTTACGAAATAAGTATGATTACGCAGATAACTCTTGTTCGATTAATGTCAGTGCGTCTATTGGGTCTTGTGCTTGCGTAATTGGACGTCCAATCACCATATAATCGACACCTGCATTCATCGCTTCACTTGGGGTCATAACACGACGCTGATCCCCTTGCGCGGCAAAACTTGGGCGAATACCTGGGGTGACTAATTTAAAGTCCTGACCACACAATTGTTTTAGCATGACGGCTTCTTGTGCAGAACACACCACGCCATCTAAGCCACTCGCCTTAGTTAACTGGGCTAAGCGTTTGACTTGCTCTTGTGGTTCAACATCTAAACCAATTCCGGCTAGATCAGAGCGCTCCATGCTGGTTAAAACTGTCACCGCAATTAAAAGTGGTTTTTGCTGAAACTTATCAAGTGCTTCGCGAGCAGCAACCATCATGCGTTCACCGCCACTTGCATGCACATTCACCATCCACACACCTAAATTGGCTGCTGCTGCCACGGCTTTGGCACAGGTGTTTGGAATGTCATGAAATTTTAAATCTAAAAAAACATCAAAGCCTTTATTTTGTACCGCCTCCACAAGCTGAGGGCCTTCACTGGTAAACAACTCTTTACCAATTTTCAAACGGCAACGCTGTGGGTCAAGACGTTCAACTAATTCAAGGGTTTGCGCACGATTATCAAAATCCAAGGCAACAACAATGGGTTTATTCGGCATTCGGGATCCTTACTTTTGATTGTGAGCTCGCTTTACTGCGCTGGGTATAGGCTAACTTAGGAATAAACGTTCCCCACTCTTTGCAGCTTGGGCAGCGCCAGTAGTGTTTATCGGCTTCAAAGCCGCACTGACGACAAGCGAATTCATCAGATGTTTTCTGCAATTGCAGCATGATGTGTTTTAGGCTTCGCATGTAATCTAGAGATAATGCGTCTCCTTTTTCAATTAAATGATCAAGTAATAAACTAAAGCCTTCATAGGTAGGCACTTGCGCAATAAAATGCGTTAACTTTTCAATAGACGCATCTAAATCTTGATGCTGAGCAATATGTTCGGCATAACTGTGCAAGGTTAACGGCATTGGGTGATCTTGCCAGAGCTGCTCTAATAATCGTTCTAATTCTTGCGGGCGATGACGGGATTCAAATAGCGCCTGCAATTTTGGTAACACCACATATAAAATACTGGGCTCATAACTTAACGCTTCTTTGATACTGGCTAGCATTTTATTCGGAAAGCCTTCAATCTCCGCCATATCCGCTTCTAGTAATAACGCCCGTACGCAGTGGCTATCTAACTTTAACGCTTGCTGAATATAACGTTGTGCATCGCGCCATTTTTTTTGCTTCATTGCGTTGTCGGCTAGCTCACAACACGCATAGGCAATGGCTTTGTTATTTTTTAAATACTTAGCGTCACCCGCCAAAGATAAAATACTTTCCCAGTCTTGCTCTTCTTCATACAAGGTGACTAATTTAGCAAGTACTTTAGGTTTTAGATGGTTATTACTTTTCAGCAGTTCAAGCAGTAAACGCTCAGCACGATCAAACCAACCTGCATTCAAATAATCTGATGCTAAAGCCAGTTGAATTTCGGCAGACAGTTTTTTATCAAGATCGGGACGGGCAAATAGACTCTGGTGAATCGAAATCGCTTTATCGATTTCACCACGCCGACGATAAAACGCACCTAGGCTTAACTGTAAATCCAGCGCCTCTTCACGTTCGGCCATATTCAAAATAACTTGCATGGTCTCAGACTGACGATCGCCTGCTAGCATGTCCAAGCTTACAAATGGTGTTTGTTTATATTTTTTACGTCCATCATGACGCCCAAGCAGCCAACCTAGAGCCACTGCTAAGACCAACACCATGAGTAATTGTAAATCCATAAATAACTACTGTATTTGCTCTAAGCGTTTAATGGACTGATCAAGTTGTTTTTGTAGTTTTTGACTTTTACGCGTCATTCGCAGTAACCAAAGGCTATTAATCAGCATGCCAAGTACACAGCCTATTAATAGGTTCACGACCACTACAATCCCTAAAGATAATGACGGGCTTTGCCAAAAAACCAAATCAAGGGTCACTGATTCCCCATTACGTAAGGTTAAGACGATGCCACAACCAATAATAAGCAATGCAAGGGCGAAACTGATAAATGCCTTAAACCAAGCCATGGTATGAATCCTAGTACAATGAATAAAGAGATTATCGCTGTTGCCTGTTTGGGTTGCAATGCTCCTAAGCAGGCTTGCGGTATCTAAAGTCTTTTAAATTAAGCTCCAATTGGCAGTCGATTTTCAAGCGCACTAACTTTCTAGCTAAAAGTGCCACTCGATAATCGCTTTGTAGCGTCTGCCCCACCTTGCCTTTTATGTGTTCGCTATTGATCAATACGCTATCTAAATCGCCGTATTCATCCAATAACTGCCCTGCAGTTTTCGGCCCAATGCCCGCTACACCAGGCACGTGGTTAGTGGTATCACCGACTAAACTTAAAAAATCCACCAGCTGATGTGGCTCCAAACCTAACTGTTGGCGCACATCATCTGGGTTTGAAAATCGTTTATCAAAATGATGGTACAACCGAATATGCTCATTGGCGATCTGCATAAAGCCCTTATCGGTTGAGACTATGGTCACTTTCCCACCTTTTAAACTGGTCTTCACCGCTAAGGTTGCGATCACATCATCCGCTTCGTATTCGTCAAACACCATACTGGCAATGCCTAGCTTGCGAAATCGTTCCATATAAGAGTCAAGCGCACCGGCCAGTTCTTCTGGCATGGGCTTGCGGTCCGCTTTATAGGCAGGAAACATCTCATGACGCCAAGTGGGGCCTTTGCCGTCAAACACACAAGCCACATGACTCGCACCGACCTTTTCTAAATCCTTCAAAATGGCGTTTTGACTGAGCAACAGGGTTTGCTCAATGGCTTCACTGCCACCATAGGATTGCGCCGCATAAATACGGCGAATCAAATTCATGGCATCAATTAGCAGTAAATTCATGACTCTTCCTTGTGCTGCTGCATTTGCCATAGTTGTGCATAACGACCCTGTTTGGCCATTAATTCCTTATGATTCCCTTGCTCCACTATGCGACCTTGCTCTAACACAAGTATTCGATCGGCATTGACGATGGTAGATAACCTATGCGCCACCACCACACTGCTCTTGCCTTGAGAGACCTCGTTAATGGCATCCAGTACCGCTTTTTCAGAATCACTATCTAGTGAACTGGTGGCTTCATCAAACAACAAGATATTGGGCTGTTTTAAAATCGTACGGGCAATGGCCACACGTTGTTTCTCACCGCCTGATAGTTTTAACCCGCGCTCACCCACTTCTGTGTCATAGCCTTTTGGTAAACGAGATACAAAGTCTTCAAGATGAGCCAATTTAATCGCGTGCTTCACTTCGTCATCACTAGCACCTGGGCGACCGTAACGCACGTTTTCTAGTAACGTAGAGTTAAACAACACCGTATCTTGGGGCACCACACCAATGGCACGACGTAAACTTTCTTGCGTCACGCTTTGAATATTTTGGCCATCAATCAAGATCTCACCATCGCTCACATCATAAAAACGGAACAACAGCTTACCCAATGTCGACTTACCTGCCCCACTGCTGCCAACTAATGCCAGCTTTTCACCTGGCAATACAGTAAAACTCACATCATTAATAATGGCCCGCTCATCATATGAAAAGCTCACGTGTTTAAATTCAATCAAGCCTTTACTTACGGCAAGCTCAGTTGCGTTTTCAGCATCTCCCACTTTAGGTGTAACACGCAACAATGAAAACATACGTTCAATATTGGTCATGGAACTCTTAATTTCACGATACACAAAGCCCAAGAAATTAAGTGGCATAAAAATTTGCATCATAAAAGCATTAACCAGTACAAAATCACCTATGGTCATACGCCCGTTACTAACTTCACTGGCGGCCAATAACAACATGGCTGTTATGGATGCTGAAATAATCAACGCCTGACCACCATTTAACAAAAATAGTGTTAAACGATTCTTACGCTTAGCCTTTTCCCAATGAGCCAGTTCTTCATCATATAAACTGGATTCATATTGCTCGTTAGTGAAGTATTTAACAGTTTCAAAATTCAGTAAGCTATCGACAGCACGGGAGCTCGAGCGACTGTCCGCTTGATTGGCCTCACGTATAAATTGCGTGCGCCAGTCTGTGGTCTTTTTTGAAAACCAAACGTAAGACACCACAGAAACAAACACAATCAGAGCAAATTCAAATCGATACTGCTGCCATAAAATCCCCATGACCAAAAACAGCTCTAAAAAGGTCGGCACAATATTAAAAACAAGAAAACGCATTAAAAAGCTAATGCCATTGGTGCCGCGCTCAATATCGCGAGACAAGCCACCGGTGCGGCGAGACAAATGAAAGGATAGATCTAAGGCGTGCAAATGCTGAAACACACTCAAACCAATACGACGCATGGCTCGCTCTGTCACTCGCCCAAATAAGGTGTCACGGATTTCCCCCAGTAGAACATTGCCCAAACGAATCAACCCATACGCTAGCAACAAGGCAATCGGTACAATCACCAAAGCAGACGTTTCGCCCATTTGAGAGTCGAGATTATCCACTACCTGCTTTAATATAAATGGCATCCCTACACTGGCAACCTTAGCCAGCACAAGACACATAAGTGCTAAAAAAACACGACGTTTAAATTCAGTTAAATATGGCCAAATTTGCTTTACAACTGACCAATCAATTTTTTGATCAGGGTCAAAATCCGAACCCATAGAACGCATGACACTTCCTTAATTCATTGACGAAACAACACTTAGCGTTAAAAAACTTCTGCTGTCATCACCCTATACAAAACGGCAAATATTTCATTTGCCTACAGTATAGTGCGAATTGATTCTCAGACAGATTAAACATAAGCCAGCACGCTGATTCTCTACCAAGATAAGCATCTTACTTGAGATTAAAGGGTTAATGCAGCATCGAGGTTATATTTAATAAAATAACTCACGTCACTAAACCCATTTCGACGCCTCGCTATTTTTCTGAGCAAGCTTGTATACACGTCCACCTTCCATCTTTACTTATTAAAACACCCGTGCCACAGTTAGAGTAATGACTCTAATAGAACAATATATGTACAATCAATCAAAAATAATAAACGGAAGGCCCATGCTTAGATTATTCACGTTCGGCCCCGCTTGTGCGGCAATGACACTGCTACTCAGCGCGTGTGATTCACAACCAGACTGGGAGCAAAACGCCAACCAACAAGGGCACACTAGCCCTACTGCCGCCACCGTAAAAGCCAACGAAGCCATTCTTGAGCAACGCCCTTTTGCAAATACTCAGGACTTCACCAACGCCCGCAAAGGCCTGATTGCAAAAGAAGACAGTTTGGTCACGCAACACCTACAAGGTGGCGCTGTCTGGAATATGCCAGAATACGATTTCATAGATGCCAATGGCGAGCACGCCCCAGCTTCGGTTAACCCTAGTCTATGGCGACAAGCAGCCTTAAATAACATTAATGGTTTATTTAAAGTAACGGACGGTATTTATCAATTGCGCGGCTATGACCTCGCCAATATGACCATAATAGAAAGTGATAACGGTTGGATCATTGTTGACCCATTAACGTCACGAGAAACCGCCAGCAAAGCCTTCCTATTTGCACAACAGCATCTCGGTCGAAAAACCGTAAAAGCCATTTTATTTACCCATAGTCATATTGATCATTTCGGTGGTGTACAAGGCGTGCTTCAGCATTTAACGGACGATGAAAAAAGCGCGTTAAGAATTATTGCCCCAGCCGGATTCGAAGAAGAAGCCACCAGCGAAAATATCATCGCCGGCACCGCCATGAGCCGCCGCGCCATGTACATGTATGGCAAACGCCTTGCCCGTAATGAACGAGGCCATGTAGGTACTGGATTGGGCAAAGGCCCTGCATTTGGTACATTTGGGATTCAGTCCCCGACTGAACTCATACACAAAACCGATACTCAGCTCACCATTGACGGCATCCCGTTTGTTTTTCAAACCGTCTCAGGTTCAGAAGCACCCGCCGAATTTACATTCTACCTACCCAAACAAAACGCATTTTGTGGCGCAGAACTATTAAGTAACAATATGCACAACTTATATACACTGCGAGGGGCAAAAGTCCGTGATGCTCGTATCTGGAGCGGTTTTATTGAAGAAGCTCGCAACAAATTTGCAACAGCCGATGTGTATTTTGCCAGCCACCATTGGCCACTTTGGGGGCAAGACAACGTTAATGAATTTTTAGAAAAACAACGGGACACCTATCAGTTTATTCATGATCAAAGTGTGCGCATGTTAAACCAAGGCTACACCCCAAATGAAATTGCCGAAAATTTAAAAATGCCTGCCGCTTTAAACAAAGATTTTCATAACCAAGGCTATTACGGCACCCTCAAACACAATGCGAAAGCGGTTTATCAAAACTACCTAGGCTGGTTCACCGCCAACCCAGCCAAACTCGATCCACTCCCTGAGCAAGAAGCCTCAATTCGTTATGTGGAGATGATGGGTGGCGTGGAAAATATATTACAAAAAGCTCAAAGCCAATTTGATGCCGCTGCCAACATGGACGCACAAGACGGCTCAAAAGCCTATCGTTGGTTAGCTGAATTGCTCAATCATGCTGTGTTTGCTGAACCGGATAACGCACAAGCAAAAGGTTTATTAGCCAAGGTATATGACCAGCTAGGTTATCAGGCAGAGTCGGCACCTTGGCGTGACTTTTATTTAACCGGAGCGTATGAATTGCGTCAGGGCGCACCGGACGTGGGAATCAGCCCTGCCGTTATGAAGGAAGTCCTGTTAAAAACCCCTGTTGCCAATTTCTTTGACAGCATGGCTGTGCGTTTATTAGCGGATAAAGCCGAAGGCGTGTCTACAACGGTCAAAATCACTTTCACGGACTTAAACGAAAGTTACCTACTCACCGTTCATAATTCGGTACTGCGCCATAATAAAGTAGCGGCCGATGCAAAAGCCGACGCCACCCTTACACTGACGCAACCTTTGTTCGTAAGCATTATCGTAGGCGAAGCGGGATTAAAAGACACCCTATTCAGTGACGACTTAAGTATAGAAGGCAGCAAACTGGATTTGATCTCGTTTTTCTCTATGCTCGACAAACCCATGGGCACGTTTAATATCGTCACGCCTTAGGGTTTTTCAAACACATCCCGTTATAAAAGTGCATCTCTTTTTATAGCGGGAGAATAATTGAGGTTTTCAAATAAAGGCAACTGAGGGTGTTCATGAGACGCTTCAATTAAACGGCCACCCAAACCAATTAAACGAATGGCTTGTTCATCACGAACACTGGCTTCATTTAACAGTATTAAATAATTCTCAAACGTTGCGGTTTTTTGATGGTTGGCCAGGGTGGTGACGTGAAAATCAGAAAACTTCACTTTCACAAACGGCGCAATTTTTGACAGGCTTAAACCTGCGTTTTCGACACGGGTTAAAAACTTGGGCCACATTTCTTCTAGCGCTAATGCAACCTCATCACCTTGTCGAATATCTTCAACAAAGGTGCGTTCGATACTAATGGACTTGCGTACGCGGCCTTGGCTTAAACTGCGATTATCCTGCCCTTTTGCTCTTTCTATTAGTAACTGCCCAAACTTACCGAAGCGATTAATTAAAAAGTCATCAGATACTTCGCGCACATGGCCGCAGGTATAAATACCCATGTCGTGTAGTTTAGCCGCGCTTTTAGGGCCGACACCTGGAATTTTTTTCACTTCTAAAGACGCGACAAAATGATCAACCTCACTGGGCAACACTGTAAACTGACCATTAGGTTTGCGCCAATCACTGGCCACTTTAGCTAAAAACTTATTAGGCGCTATACCCACCGACACGGTAATGCCAAGCTCGCTCTCAACTTGTTGGCGTATTTGCTGTGCCACTATTTGGCCGTTACTGGCGGGGGCTATTTCTAAATAGGCCTCATCCACAGATACCACCTCAAACTGCAACGCATATTGCTTGAGAATCTCCATCACCTGCACAGATACATCGCGATACTTTTGCATATTTCCCGGCACCAAGACTAAGTCAGGGCACAGCTTTTTAGCCTGACCGCTGGCCATAGCCGAGCGCACGCCGTACTTTCGAGCAATATAGTTACAGGTAGATATGACACCACGGCGATCACTTGCCCCACCAATAGCCAAAGGCACATGACGCAAATGAGGCTGATCACGCATTTCAACGGCAGCAAAAAAACAATCGCAGTCCACATGGAGTACTTGGCGCACAGGAAATCTCAGGGGCTGTATAAATAAACAGTGATTATCTGCACAACTGCAGAAAAGGCAAGTTAAAAATCGACCTCTACTTCTTCATCTTCTTTCTCAAGACGAATCGTCACGCGGCGGTTTAAATCTCGACCCTTGCGGGTTTTATTGCTGGCAACAGGATAGCGTTCGCCATGGTAGCGGGTGGTGAACATTTCAGGGTCTAAACCCTTCTTCACCATATAATCAGTGACGTGAATAGCACGAGTCTCAGACAAACGGCGGTTATTATAGCGTCGCCCAGATGAATCGCTGTGCCCATCTATATATAGGGCTTTCACTTTTGGGTCGGCTTTTACATATAAGATAATAAGGTCTAGTTTCTTTTTAGATTCATCATCAATTCGGTCGCCGCCCCCTTTAAATAGCACCTTACTTTTGGCCACCTGTCGAAAGTTAACCGGCAGCAAGCCTGCAACGCAGCCCAGGTAGTCTTTATAAAAGCTATTAAAATTAGCCGCCGACAAGGCCACTCGTATGGGCTCGTTCTCATCGTAGCGAGCCTTACGTGTAAACGTTGGCTGCATACCTTTCATTAAGGCCTGCATCATGTGATTGGCACGGTTATGATCGACAAACACCGGTTTTCTGGTTTGCTTAACCGTTACCAAGCCTAAATCTTCTGCAAAACGGCTAGGTGCCCAAATCGGTGGTTCGATATGCAGCGCCGCTTCGCCTTGGCCCATGAGATTCTTTCGTGTTTTAAGATGAAACAGCAAGTCTTCACCGGCTTCATGGTAAAACACCGCTTCTCCATAATTGGGTATTGGCTGCACAAACTCACATTCAAAAATCGAAGGCGACAGCCGCCATTCGGTCTCATCAACCGATGCTTGAAATGTTAACGTATTGGCATGAAGCGCCCATAAAATCAGGCTCACAAAACAAAAAATACGCACCGACACAAACCTATTTAAAGTTATCTGCATAGTTTATCGGCCAAAGTAACCTTTTCTTAACCCTAGTTAATCTTACTTTGAATTGGATAATATGACCTTTTATAAGCTGTTACCGTCTGTAAAGGCCGTTAAGCCCCATGAAAATAGGTTTAAGCCCCACCTTGGGGTATAATGCCTTCTTTTTAATCTCAAAATTAAGGGAATCCGTGGCAGATTTTCATAGCAATCCAATGGCAAGCCGCTTTCGTGGCTATTTACCGGTAGTGGTAGATGTGGAAACCGCAGGATTCAACGCCCAAACAGATGCACTCCTCGAAGTGGCCATGGTCATCATGGACATGGACGATAAAGGCCTAATGACACCAGGGCCTGAAATGTCGGCCAAAATCAAACCATTTGATGGCGCCAACATAGAGCAAAGCTCACTCGACTTTACTGGTATTGATCCGTTCGACCCAGACCGTGAAGACGAACACGAAGCCGACGCCCTAGATGCCATGTTTAAAACCATTCGCAAGGCTATTAAAATCAAAGGCTGCAAACGGGCCATTCTAGTGGGCCACAACGCTCACTTTGACTTAGGTTTTATTAATGCGGCCATTGAGCGTAATGATTTAAAACGTAGTCCGTTTCACCCTTTCTCAGGTTTTGATACAGCCACTTTGGCTGGCCTAGCATTAGGTCATACCGTATTAGCCCGTTCATGCATGTTAGGTGGCATCGACTTTGATAACAAAGCCGCTCATAGCGCCTTGTATGACACACAAAAAACGGCTGAATTGTTTGCCCTTATCGTCAACCAGTGGAACCACATGGGTGGCTGGGACTGGGCTGTGCGTAAACATCAAAAAGAACAAGACCACGATTAATCCTGTTGGTTTATTGCCTAAGATATATCATTAACGTCTAATATTAGAAGTTAATGATATTCGCCTTTATATTAACTTTCGCTAAAATACCTCCCTCGTTCACTTATTCTAAAGATATCCCATGTTTGATTCTGTTTCGTTTACACACGCCCTAGGTGGCGGTGCTTTAATTGGCTTAGCTGCGGTTATTTTATTTGCAGGCATCGGTCGCATCGCCGGTATTTGCGGCATCGCGTTTTCATTACTCGCGGCCCCCATTTCAAAACAAGTATGGCGTGTATTATTTTTAGCCGGTCTTGTGATTGGCTCATTATTATTCCACGCCCTATCTGGTCAAGCGTTCCCACCGGCACCTGATACCTCTTTGCCGCTATTAATCATTGGTGGTTTACTCGTGGGTTTTGGTACCTCAATGTGCAACGGTTGCACCAGTGGCCATGGTGTCTGTGGTATCTCTCGTTTTTCTACGCGCTCGATTGTAGCCACCATTACCTTCATGGCTGCAGCCATTGTCAGCATGTATATTTTTCGTCACCTTTTAGGCTGGAGTATTTAAGATGCAAAAAATAATCGCACTACTCGCCGGTATTTTATTTGGTGCAGGCTTAGCCGCCTCAGACATGAACAACCCTGAGCGGATACAAAGCTTTTTAGATTTAATGAATTGGGACCCAAGTTTAATGTTTGTAATGCTAGGCGCACTGGCAGTTGCTCTGCCGGGCTTTCAAATAGTATTAAGAAAACAAGGTAAGCCATTATTTGCCACAAAATTTTCACTGCCTAAAAAATTCAACATCGATAAACCGCTCATCATAGGCGCAAGCTTATTTGGCATAGGCTGGGCCATCGTCGGTTACTGCCCAGGCCCTGCCATTGCCGCATTAGGTTACGGCTATTCAGATGTATTTATTTTGGTAGCCGCTATGCTCGTCGGGGCTAAAGCGCATCAGCTATTGCAAAACAAAACTGACGGACTGTAGTTAAAGCAAACCACCCTCAGACACGGTTAATTTTATTAACCGTGTACGTTTGAAACCTAGTTTAAGCACTGCTCATTATCTTTTTAAACTAGGTGGAATTCAGTGAATCCTGCACCTCAAAATAAGACATTAGTACAAATAAAAAACAGACCCAATACGTCCGTTAATTTGTAGTATTGACATGTTACCGAGCCGTTCTTCCTTTATGTTGTAATTAATCTTCAGGCCCACTTTAAGCGGCTAGTTATAAGCTAATGTGGGTTATAACTTTTAATAACAATACTGTGAGGATATATGTCTAAAGTACTTATCATTACCGGTGATTTCGTCGAAGACTATGAGAACATGGTCCCGTTCCAAGCACTTCTAGCTATGGGCTATGAAGTTGATACTGTATGCCCAGACAAAAACGCTGGTGACAGTATTGCCACCTCAATACACGACTTTGAAGGTGACCAAACCTACAGCGAAAAACGCGGCCATAACTTTATCCTGAATGCTACTTTTGCTGATATAAACGCAGCTGATTACGATGGTCTGTATTTACCAGGTGGACGTGCTCCTGAATACCTGCGCTTGAATGCAAAAGTCATTGAGATCATTCAGCACTTCGCAAACAGTAATAAACCCATTGCATCTGTTTGTCATGGGCCACAATTACTAACCGCTGCTGGCGTAATAAAAGGTAAGAAAGTATCCGCTTATCCTGCATGCCAACCAGAAATCGAAATGTCAGGGGCTGAGTATGTGGTACTGCCTATGGATGGCGCAATTACAGACGGCCAGCTCGTCACCGCACCTGCATGGCCGGCTCATCCTGCTATGCTGAAACAATTTGTGGCATTATTGCCCGCTTAATACGTTAGAGAGAGAATTATGTGCCAACTTTTTATTAGTGCCGATAGTCACTTGTGGAGCTCAAAAACCAAGTCGCTTCGAATACAGGGAGTTGTCACATCAATTCGTCTTGAGAATTTTTTCTGGGATATATTAGAGGAATTGTCATTTCGTGATCAAATGACGGTTAACCAGATCATTACTAAACTCTATTTAGAGTCTCTCGATGCAGATCATGACATTGGTAACTTCACTTCTTTTTTAAGAGTGTGCTGCTCTCGTTATTTATCCTTAATAGCCGACGGCGATCTTTCACGTACAACTGAATTACCGTTAGAAAACGTCGATGCTAAAAATATAATTGAGCAAGAAGCACTACGTAATAAACAGCGCAAGGCGCTCTTCAGCTATACACCTCACAAGTCTTCAATTAATTAGTCATGTCAAAATTAAACACCATGTCGCGCCAGCAGTTAACGGCAAGCTTTAAAAAAATTGTGGGCGCACGCCATGTGCTGACCAGTGAGCGAGCTACCGCCCCGTTTAGAAAAGCATTTCGTGAAGGTGAAGGTCCAGCGTTAGCGGTTGTTAGACCAGCCACCCTTTGGCAACAATGGCAGGTGTTAGATGCATGCGTAAAAGCTAATGTTATTGTCATCATGCAAGCGGCAAATACAGGTTTAACCGGCGGCTCAACACCAGTAGAGGGCTGTGATCGTAATACAGTGATCATCAACACAACACGCATTAATGATATTCATGTTTTAGAACCACAAGAACAAATTTTAGCGTTTCCTGGTGCCAGTTTATTTTCATTAGAAAAAGCCCTCGCTCCTTATGGTCGCGTCCCCCATTCAGTGATTGGCTCGTCATGTATTGGTGCCTCTATTGTTGGTGGCATATGCAACAACTCCGGAGGCGCGTTAGTTGAACGTGGCCCAGCTTACACTGAACTTGCTTTGTATGGCCAAGTGGATAAAGACGGTGCATTACATTTAGTTAATAATCTTGATATTAACCTAGGTAATACACCAGAAGAAATACTCACCAACTTACAAAACAAACACTACACGGCAAAAGACGTACTAAGCACAGGCAAGCTCGCCTCTGATAGCGACTATGCCGACTGGGTTCGTCAAACAAAAGATGACACCCCTGCACGCTTTAATGCAGACCCAAGGCGCTTACACCAAGCTAGCGGCTGTGCAGGCAAGCTTGCTGTTTTTGCTGTGCGTGTCGATACCTTTATAAAAAACGAACAAGAACAAACGTTTTATTTAGGCACCAACTCAACCAAAGCCTTACAAGCCGTAAGAAAAACCTTACTTGAGGATGCGTCCAGTCTTCCTGTTTACGCCGAATATTTACACCGCGATATTTTTAATCTGGCCGATGATTATGGTCGTGACACCGTGCTGCTTATTAAAAAAATGGGCACCAACTGGTTGCCTAAGTTTTTTAATATCAAACGCCAGTTAGATACGGTTTGCTCCCATATACCTTTTATCAAACCCGGTTTTATTGACAAAATCACCTATAGAATGGCTAAGCTCTTCCCTAGCCAAACACCAAAAAAACTGCATGAGTGGAATGAAAAATACGAGCATCAATTAATTCTAACCATTAAGGGTTTTCTGAATGAAGAAACCCACACCTTGTTAGCCGAAATTCAAAAGCAGCACGAACTCGACTATTTTCAATGCAGCGAAGATGAAGCAAAAGCCGCTTATTTGTTACGCTTTGCCGCAGCAGGCGCCGCGGTGCAATACGCATCCATCAACAAACAAGAGGTTCAATCCATTGTTGCCCTTGATATTGCATTAAGACGTAATGATGACGATTGGTTTGAAACCTTGCCTGATGAGCTCAACAATAAGCTAGTCAATAAACTGTATTACGGGCATTTTTTATGTCATGTTTTTCATCAAGATTATTTAGTTCGTAAAGGTGAAGACCCTAAAGCAATTAAAGCATCGTTATTAGCCATACTTGAAGAGCGCGGTGCTCAATACCCTGCCGAACATAACGTAGGCCATCACTACACGGCCAAACCCGCACTGGCAGATAACTACAAAACCCTAGACCCAAGCAATGCGCTTAATTCTGGCATTGGCGGCATGTCGAAAAACTTACATTATAAAAGTGAGTAACTTTAATTAGGGTGTTTTGCTATTGAATGGACACATTCATTTCATGCACCCTGTTGAATATCATCCAGCCTAATCCCTTCATCACACACAACCCCTGTAAATAAGCGCTCTTTTGTGCCTCTAATTTGTTACAATCGGCTCATTTCCCGCACTACCACCAAGAGCCTACAATATGCACCCTGCTGAATTTAAAACCCTACGCGAAGCGGTTGGCCTTTCTATTTCTACCCTTGTGAAAGTTATTGATGTAGATGAACGCTCTATTCGTAAGTGGGAGTCGGGCAAAAAGAAATTACCTGTGGATGTTATTGAGGCTGTCGTCGCCATTGATCAACTGCTCACCGACACTGCCAACCAAGCCTTTGCTGAATTTCAAAAAGCGCCACAAGACAGTGTTGTGCTGCACCGCTACATCGAAGAAGAAGATTACCTAACCGCCCACCCTGAATTTGAAGGTCTGCCTATTACCACTTATGGCGTGTCCTTGTTCCGCTTAAGACAAAAGTTTATTGATGCAGGCATACCTGTTTCAATTGAATACATCTAAACCCTTTATTTGAGCACAATGAAACTCAGCACTCGACTCAACACCCTTTGCCAGATTATTCAAACCCATGAGTTTGAACATATCTGGGATTGCTGCTGCGACCACGGCTATCTAGGGCAACAGCTCATGGCTGAACACCCTAATAGCCAAATCCACTTTGTGGATGTCATGCCCCATTTAATTGACGAAGTACAAACCCGCCTAGCCACCCAACCTCAAACCAATTGGAATGCGCAATGTATAGATGCTGCCAATATCCAATTGAACACCACACAAAGTCACCTAGTGATTATTGCAGGCGTCGGTGGTGACTTATTAAGTGAAATGGTTGCTGCCATTGTAAGTAATCATACGGCGCTGATTAGCAACAAACGGTTAGATTTTATCTTATGCCCAGTGCGCCAACTGCATAAAGTACGTGAAAGCTTAAACACCTTAAAACTGGGTTTAGTGAGCGAACAAATCGTACAAGACAATCATCAGTTTTATGAAGTCATACAGGTAAGTAACCGATCTAAAACGCCGGTAAGTTTGGTGGGAGATATCATGTGGGACCTATCGAATGAGCAGCATCAAGCGTATCGTAATATCATGATTGCTCATTATGAAAAACAACCTAGCGATCAAGCTAAGTACTTATTGAAGTCGTATCTGAGACTATAAAACATTACAAACAATAATTATTATTAAGCGCTTGTTTCAATTAACTTCACCCACTTGCTGAGTATATTTAACTGCCCTGCAGCAAGCTTGATACATACCAACAAGGGAACAGCTATCAAGACACCAGCCGCGCCCCACAACCAACCCCAAATCAATAACCACAAAATCAATATTAAAGGGTTTAGTTGCATGTGCCGCCCCAGTACCGTGGGTGTAATAAATTGGGCTTCTAACAAATTGACCCCAAAATAAACAACAACGGGTAACAACGCAGCCGCTTCCATACCATACTGAGTAACGCCGGCAAGGCAGAGTATGATTACAGCAATCATAGAGCCTAAATAAGGTGCAAAGTTTAGCAAGCCAACCAGTGCGCCCCAGAGCAAAGCATCATTGACGCCCATCACCCAAAATATACCTGCGATGACGATTCCTAACCCAGTATTAATAATGGTTACCGTGACAATATAACGTGATAATTCTTTCTGCAGTTTGCCTATTAGCGCAACAGAACGGGGACTATTTTCTTCTAATGGAAAATTTTTCAAATAGCTCGTATATAACCCTGGTCCAAAAATCAGTAGAAACATCACCAAAATAAGGAATGTCGTAAACTGCGCAACCACCACAGGTGTTGCGACCAGTATAGAGATGATGATATCTATTCCGCCCTGGGTCACTCGCGCTGAAAAAACGCTATTGTTCTTTTTTTCTTCCACAACAACCGGCTCATCATCACTACTAAACCACCCAAAGAAGCCGGTACTTTTTTTCTTCTCGGGCAATATCTCTTTATTCGCTTCAGCCACAGGGTCAACGCTAATAGCCTTACTTAAATTATCTAACTCTTCGGTCAACTGAGCCGAAAGTTTAGGCAGCTGTTCTATCCATTTTTGAGCCGGCCCTGCTAGCTCAATACTTAATATCGTAATCGGCCCGCCAATCATGGCCAGCAAGAAAACAGCCGAAAGTGAACGTGGAATATAAAAACGTTTAAATAATGCCACCACAGGACTGAGTAATAACGAAAACAGCAACGCCACAAGAATCGGTATGAGCAATGATTTAGCAAAGTACAAGGTATACAGAAGCGCCAACGCTAGTAAGCCATAAACAGACAGGCTAAAAAGTGTGCGCTTGGGCGGTACAGAAGAACGGGTTGGCTCGTCTAAAGCAACAGGCTCTAATTTATCATCCATTATTATTACTCTCGTCGGGCGAGCTGCCCTTGCTAATGATGTAAGGGTAAAAGCTAGCGCCAGTACTCACAAGACTATATACAGCATGCCAACCTATGACTCTCGTGACGACTCCTGCTAACAGGCCAATACCAATAATTAAATAAGGACTATGCTTTTTTAAAGCCAGCTTTGACTGCGCGCCAGTCAAACTAAATTGCGCTTGGTGTGCATTCAAGCTGTTATTTCGTGCTTGAATTTTACGACGCAAGGCTTTACGAGTCACTGCTTTGACCTTTTATAATCTGGCGAATATGTTGTCGGGTTAACGGTAAAGTAAGACTTTTCTGATAGTACTTCCAACCAATAACAATTCCCAGCAAGCCTAAAAATTGGAAAGCACACAGAAACAACAAACCCTGCGATACAGATGCATGCAATGAATAAACATACCAAGTCAGCAACGCACTCAAACTTATCCAACTCAGCATTAACATAGGAACAAACAGTTTTGCCAGTATGATTAAGCGTTTAATATCAGTAACAGCCAGTTGCACCTCAAGCTGAAACAAATCAAACAATTCAGAACTGGTTGAGGCCGCTTGCTGTAGCCAACTCATCAACAGGTTTATCTCATCTACCGTTTCAGGGGCGTTATGGTTATCTTGTGGATCTGGCGAACCTGTCGTACCTTTACCCTCAATCATTTGCGTGAAAACAGACGTGAAATAACAAGCCCAGCAACAAACGCAATGCCTAAGCTTGCCAGTGGTTTTTCACGAATAAAAACGCTTGCTTGTTTACTCAGCTCTTCTGTTTTGGCACGGCCCTTAAGCAACTGTTCAATTGCTTCATCCTTCATATCAACACCTGCCGCTTCAGCTGCTAATTTCAAATGGTCTTTGGCTTCCAATAATTGATCGTAAGCGCTCGATACAGCCTGCTTACTGGCGGCCAATTCATCGTCTCTTGTGGTGCTTTTAGTTGTTGGCATTTTTACTCTCCGTTGAATGAGTCCATTTTGATAGTATCAGCTTTAGAGAAAAGATAATGGGGCATTGCTAGATCACAATACAAACAAAATCATGTGTTTGATAGCTATAAGCAATATGCTAACCCCTACCTCACCCCAGACATAGCAACACCCGAACCATAAAGCCCATATGATGTTCTAGTAAAAAATAACAGCCCTACATAGCCGAGATGGCAATAGGCACTGGCTGCTGACGATAGAACTGACACAACAAGCGATACACCTCAGGCATGTGTTCTTTCATGACTTTCGGATCTTCAAAAAACGTTTCACTGCACACAGCAAAAAACTCTGCAGGATTGGTGAGCGCGTAATCGTCAAGTGGCAAAGGGCGATGCTTGTGCCAATCAACCTGCAAACGATCCCACGCCGCGGTAAAGATATCATGCCACTCACCCGCGCGCATATCTGGGTGCATGGGCGGCGCGCCGTTGGCACCGTCACGCAGCATATCTAGCTTATGCGCAAACTCATGAATCACTACATTACTGGCTTTACCACCGCGCGCATGAGGGCCGGTATCACACACAGAGCTCCACGATAAAATTAACGGCCCACGCTGCCAAGCTTCACCACTCAAGCCAGGGCTTTTGGCATGCACCACACCATCGTCACTGCGATAAGATCGGTTCGGCACAAAGTCCCCTTCATAAATAATGACCGAATAAAAATGGTCATACCAATCCAAGCCAAGCTTTAAAATTGGGACACACGCCATAGTGGCAATTCTTAGGCACATATCATTGGTAAATTGAAAGTCACCACCAGATACAAAGCTTTTACGCACCAAAAACCGAAAGGTTAAGTCACGCAACGCATCACGTTCAGCACCTTCAAAGCGTGCCATCACCGGCCAGTCTGCCACTGCGGTCTCCCACTGTTGAGTAGTAAAGCCCATTTTCTTAACGCGTCTGGCTTCTAACCAATTACGGATTTTTTTAAACATGACTGGCTTGTACCTTAGAAAAACACTCAAACTAACAATATACGTTAGTTGTATTAAAAATGAACATATGATTCTGTCACTTGATTATGAATCAATCAGGCATCTCTAAAAAGACGTTAGTTTTGCACTCTTCCCTAATAAATAAATTCATAATGTTTAGTCATAAAAAAACCGCTGCCATTTTCATAGCAGCGGTTTTTTAAACCTTAAATCTTTAAAACTTTAAAAAATTAAAGCTTGTCTGATTCAGCAGCTAGGTATTTAGCAACGCCTTCAGGAGATGCGTCCATACCTTTGTCGCCTTTGTTCCAGCCAGCAGGGCAAACTTCGCCGTGCTCTTCTGTGAACTGTAGGGCTTCGAACAAACGGATTAGCTCTTCCATGTTACGACCAAGTGGAAGATCGTTAACGATTTGAGAACGTACAACACCATGTGTATCGATGATGAATGCACCACGGAAAGCAACGCCACCGTCAGACTCAACGTCGTATGCTTTACAGATATCATGAGAGATATCAGCCGCTAGAGTGTATTTAACTTGGCCAATACCACCATCGTTAATTGGGGTGTTGCGCCATGCATTGTGAGTGAAGTGAGAATCGATAGAAACACCGATTACTTCAACACCAAGTTCTTTGAATTTGTCCATGCGGTGATCAAGAGCGATCAGCTCAGAAGGACATACGAAAGTGAAATCTAACGGGTAGAAGAATACTAAACCGTATTTGCCTTTAATGGCTTCTGACAGTGTAAATTCGTCAACGATGCTGCCATCGCCTAGTACAGCCGCTACTGTAAAGTCAGGTGCTTTTTTACCTACAAGTACGCTCATCACTTACTCCATTTATAGTTGTATCTGTTACGGTTACCATAACAGAGGTTGGAAATTCTTCAGTCGAACCTGAAAAGCCCAATATAATACAATGCTGTTTGGTTAAATCCTACCTATTAGGTGGGATAATCCGACGGCATATGCAGTTTTAAATCATAGAGCATTAAAAGTGACAAGATTGTGAAGGCAACACCCTCTTCTAACCCTATTTATCGTACGATAAATAATCACAGCTGGCTGCTCGCTTTGGCGGCCTCCATTGCTGTGCATGGGGCGCTGGCTATTGGGGTGTTTTTGGTATGGCCAAGCGCATCATCGAAAGGCGAAGGTCAGGTGATGCTATTAGAATCCATCAATGACGAGACCCAGGTTCAGCCCAATACACAGGCGCGTCAAGCCAGTAAATTATCGGTTCAAACCGAAACACCCGCAAAAGCCACACAGTTAAATGGCAACAAGTCACAAGCCAAGCCCCAATCAAGCCTTGATAAGCCTCAGCAAACTGCACAGTTACAAGCAAACGCCAGCTCAAGTAACCAAGGCCGTTTAGTGGACCAGTCTGGTAAGGCACAATCCCCGCAAGACGCCTATCAGCAGCGCCTGCTCAAACATCTACTCAACAAAATGGGCAGCGCGCCTGTTACCGGCAAGGCAAATATTCAGCTTACGCTGATGTCGGCGGGCGTTGCGATTCAGGTGAAGGTTGATCTGCTTGAAGGCTCCGCCACTTATCAGCAGTGGCTACAAAGCAAGGTGTTAAATGCGAACCCCTTCCCTGCGATTCCTAAAGAATTAGGCGTGTCACAGTTTAAAACCACGATCCCCATTGAACACACCAACGAGCCTTAACACGCCAAGATTAGGTGGCAATTAAATCGTCCGTTGGCATGCCTGAATGCAAGCGCATTAGGCGGTCTGGCTGCATGATACTGTCGTCTTCGCACTGTAGAAAAAACTCAACACGGGGCTGAATGTCTTCTTCTGAGTATTTTTGCGCAAGGGTCAAGTAGTCTTGAAAGTGACGAGACTCAGATTTAAGCAAAGAGATATAAAACTTCTGTAGTTCGTCATCAAGGCTTGGGGCGATTTTATGAAAACGCTCGCACGAGCGAGCCTCAATGATACTGCCGATAATTAAGCTATCAGTCAGTTTGCCCTTATTGTCCGGGCGAATATGTTGGGCCATGTTATAAGCATAACCACTGGCTTTCATGGTGCGAAACTTAATGCCGCGCTTTTTGATGATTTTAAGCACTTGCTCATAATGCACCAGCTCTTCACGGGCTAAGCGTGACATCTTATTTTGGATATCCATATTTAATGGATTACGTGCCATCAGTGTCATAGCTTGCTGAGCCGCTTTTAGCTCGTTAGTGGCGTGATCAATCAAAATGGTTTCTTGATGTTCAAGAGCCGCCACTACCCATTCGTCTGGCGTACGGTTAGATAAGTACGCCACAACGGGGGCGATCATTTCATCAATATCAATCTTAGCCATTTCTACCACTAACTCATTTTTACTCAGCCATTTGCGGGCGCTATTATAACGACATTTGCTCGAATAGCTCGCGCACTTCCCCTTCAATCACCACAGATTTATGGCTGGCTTGATCTAGCACACAAAAGGTAACGGTAGCGTCGGCGACTAAAGTCTCTGTGCCTTTTAAATACATGGACTGCTCTATGGTGCAGCTCTTGTTGCCAATATTGGCGACCTTGGTACGAATCTCAAGCACTTCCTGAATAAACGCAGGGCGACGGTAATTGATATTAATATTCACCAATACAAACGCCAAGTTATGACCATGGATCTTCTCAACCAAGGGATATTGCTCAAAAAAGTCCCAGCGGGCTTCTTCTAAAAACTCAAGATAGCGGGCGTTATTTACATGCTGATAAACATCCAAATGATAGCCACGCACTTTAATATCAATAATATGCATGATAATACCGATTAGTAAAAATGCGCCATTATACAGTTTTTCAACCCGAGATGTATGCCCACCTATCCCCTACTGGGTATAGCCAACTGGCCTTATGCCACCTATGGTAAACGGCTATCGTTTAAAATGACCCAGCTATGACTTTTATATCCCCTCGTATCGCGTTTTTCTTATTACTATTAACCAGTTTTATTTGGGGTATGGAGTTTGTACTAGTGGATTTAGCCATTGAGGTATTGCCCACGCATACCTTTAATGCACTGCGCTTTGCGGTGGCCGCGTTATCTTTAATTCCTTTATTTTATTTTAGTCACGAAAAAATCGACAAAACTCAAATAAAAACCATTGTATTAGCCGGCTTATTTTTAGGCCTATTACTGTTCATTGCGTTCTTCACTCAAACCGAAGGCATGCGTTATACCTCGGTATCTAATGCAGGATTTATTACTGGTTTAGGTGTGCCGTTGGTTTCATTTTTAGGCTTCATTTTCTTTAAACAAAAAGCATCTTTGGCAGTATGGATGGGGATCACCTTAGCCACCATTGGCCTTTATTGTTTAACCGTGGGGGATAAATTTGTATTTAACAAAGGCGATGCCCTCGTACTGGTCTGTGCATTTGGGTTTGCATTCCACATATTACTAACCGGTAAATTTGTTGACACCATGCCTGTGATTTTTTTAAGCATTGTGCAACTCAGTGCCGTAGCTGTATACAGCGCCATTGCAGGTTATCTTGACCCGAACCCGAGTTTCTACTTTGCTGGCGAGCCCCCTATCGCCTGGTATCAACAACTGACAACACCAATCGTCTACGCAGGGATTTTAATCGCAGGCATATTAGGTACTGCATTTGCTTACTGGTCACAGTCGGTTTCGCAAACCTTATTAGCACCGCACAAAGTGGCCCTTATTTTTGCAAGCGAGCCAATCTTTGCGCATATTTCCGCTACGATTTTCTTAGATGAAACATTAGGGCTGCTGGGCTTTGTAGGAGCAAGCTGCATTATTTTAGGTATGATCGTGTCAGAAATGGGAGACAAACAGCACAAACCTAAAGTGAATGTACTTGACCAAAATACAAGCATTTAACAGACGCTTTAGTCGAACGCCTCCGCTATAGGAGGACGTTCAGAGCCTCATTTAAAAACACCTTATCGCGCAACTCTTTATTCCACCCAGCATCACCCTACAGCTAATCCTTTACGGCCCGTTTACCGTACAATGCCTGAATGAATTATTGATGATGTGAATTATGAGCTTTGTAGAGCATTTAATTATTGGTGGCGGCATTAGCGGCTGCGTGATGGCCCGCCATTTAGCGAAGCGCCAATTAGATTTTAAGTTAATCGAGGCTCAACCCGCTTTAGGTGGTCGTATCCAAAGTACCGAGCAAAACCTAGATTTAGGTCCAACTTGGTTTTGGCCTCATCAGCGCAGTGTTAATGCACTGCTTGCTGAATTGAATCTTGATTTTTTTGAACAATATACCCAAGGGGACCTTGTATACCAAGCAGGGCCAAATAGCCCTACACAGCGCGAACCCAGCCAACAAGCTATGCTGTCGAACCGAGTATCCGGTGGCATGGGAGCAGTGATTACGGCATTACAAAGCACGCTTCCTCAAAACCGTATTTTATTAAACACACCGGTTAAACACATTACCAAGCAAGACAATATCTGGCAGGTGCAACTCACCAACGCCAATGAGCTATCTTGTCATCATTTATGGCTGGCCATGCCGCCGCGCAAAATAGCGCCTTTATTTTTAGCCGCTGATCATTGTGTATTAAGTGAAGCCCTCGTGTCGCACTTACAAGCCCAGCAAACTTGGATGTCGGCACAGGCAAAATTTATCGCCGTTTATGAAAAAGCGTTTTGGCGTGATGCGGGTTTGTCGGGCCAAGGCTTCAGCCGAGTTGGCCCAATGGTTGAGATCAACGACGCCAGTGGCGCTGACAATGCAAGCCCTGCAGCATTATTTGGGTTTATTGGCGTGCCTGCGATTAACAGGCAATCTATAGATGAACAAACAATGATAAATGCCTGTGTGGCTCAGCTGGGTAAATTATATGGGGAAGCCGCCCTGTTACCCACTAGCACCCACTATGTAGACTGGGCAAGCAATGGGTTTATCTCCAGTGCGGCCGATATCACCGAGCCTTCACAGCATGCACACTTCAACCACGCTAAATTTAAAACGGAGCTAAACAATTTAAATTTAGGTTTAATTGGGTCAGAGTTTTCACAAACCGAGCCAGGATACATAGCAGGTGCCATTGACCATGTGAATGATCAAGCCTCAGGGGTGTAAACCAAATTTCAACGCCAGTCAAAACCGCTGGGTTTTATGATGTATTTCTACTTCAAGTCATACATCTCTAAGCTATATTTAAATTGAAAATTAACTGCTCATTCAATATTTTTAATGCGCTGTAAAATATGCACGGAATAAGTGACAAGTACTTTATTAAAGATACAAAAAAGCCGGGGAAAACCCGGCTTTTTCAATTTAAGCTTTTTAGCTCAAAATTTCTTCAATAGTAATGTAGTCACCAACACGGCCAGTCATTTGCTCGGCATCGGTGTTCACAGGTAGTGTTTTCTTACCTGGTCTCCAGCCTGCTGGGCAAACTTCACCCGTTTTAGTGGCATATTGCCATGCTTCAATTTGACGTAAAAACTCGTTCACATTACGACCAACTGAATCAGCCTGCACTTCTTGAGCAACACAAATACCATCTGGGTTGAAAAGGAAACGACCGCGTAAAGCCACCCCTTCTTCTTCAATCAACACGCCAAAGTCACGACTGACTTGCTGAGTGGTATCGGCACCCATGGTTAGCTTCAATCCGGCTAACACTGGCTCTGTTTCTACAAAGCGCTTGTGAGAGAATTTTGAATCAACAGAAACCGGTAGAATCTCTACACCCATCTTCTGAAACTCGTCATATTTCGCATTCATCGCCGCGATTTCAGTTGGGCAAACGAAGGTGAAATCAGCAGGGTAAAAACAAATTGCTACCCACTTACCTTTGTAGTCTGCGCTAGAAACCGTAGTGTAATGACCTGTTTTTGCGTCATAGGCTTCCATTTCGAATTCTGGCATTTCGCTGCGAACCATAGTTGAACTCATTGTCTTTTTCTCCTCAGAAACATTTGTATCGGCATTAGGTAGTGTATTTTTTTTAGGTTTTCGTGGCTTAAGTGCTGTATCGCAACTCATGGCTATCTCCTTAGGCTGTTGGAGCCTTTCGGGCTGTTTATGTATTTGTTGTATATTAGATTATACTAATTTAGAATTTACTAAAGTTATTATTTACTATAATCCTAATAGTAAATAACTATGACGAGCGATCTGGATGAATGGGGCTACTACTAAGGCACATATAAAGAAAGACATTGGCTATGTCGCGTCTATCTATTCTTATGTACTATATAATTAATCTCTAATATTCGTATTCCAATTAATAAAGCACGAATAAAAACAAAACAAATCACACTAAAGACTACGGGCTACCTAACCAACCCAAATGTCAGACTCTAGCGAACTGGCTTAATGCCATGCTTAACGAGGTATAAATGCGCATAATTTATGGGATCATCATTGTGGCTATCTGCATTGCCTCAATATTAGGCATGCAAAAATGGCTCGGGCCCGCTCTACCAGCTCTAACAGTTGAGTTACTTCCCCTTGAATTACGTATTGTGTCCAGTGGTGAAGTGCGTTATCAGTCACTTGCCCGTATTGGTAGTGAGATTACCGGCACCGTCATGGCACGCCATGTCCGTGAAGGCGACCAAGTGAGCAAAGGTGACCTGCTCATTGAGCTTAACCCTAAAGAACTCCAGTCTCGTTTGTCTCAAGCCAAAACCTTGCTTGAGCAATTGCAAAAAAATAGCCGCCCACAAGCACAAGCGGCTTTAGCAGAAGCCAAAGAGAACGTAGAACAAGCAAGCCGTGAAGCACGACGTCGTGAAGCATTAGCCGCCAAAGGCATGATCCCTGATGAGCAAGTTGAGCAAGCTCAACGTCTAGAACTAAATGCTAAAACCGCGTTAACCCGAGCCCAATTAGCCGCCGACGCCCTCGCCCCAAACAGCACCGAAGAACACTTATTACAACAGCGAGTAGCCAGCGCAGAAGCTGAGCTGGCAAAAACAAAACTCTACGCCCCCTTTGCCGGACGCGTACAAACACGCAATGTTGAACCCGGTGATCTTGTCCAGCCTGGTAAAGTCCTATTAGAAATTGCCCGCAGCGACGGTCTCGAAGTGGTTGTAGCACTGGATGAAAAAAACTTTGCCCCTGTAAAATTAAATCAACCTGTTCAATTGATCGCAGATGCTTGGCCGCAAGTGACCATTCCTGGAGTAGTCAGTTTCATTGCGCCAGCCGTGGACAGTGAACGCGGTACCATAGATGTGCACATCGACGTTCTACCTGATGACTCAAGTGAGCAACATACCCTACTACAAGGCATGACCGTATCGGCAAATATCATTACTGCAGAGCGCGAACGCACCATGGTCTTACCCAATGACTACATTCTATTTAACACAAACGGCAAAGCTCAAGTTGCACGCTGGCAAAGCGGCCACGTGAACCTAATAGATGTAACGTTGGGTCTACAAAGTGCCACTCACAGTGAAATTATTTCCGGCTTAGCGCAAGGTGATGTGGTCGCACAAGCGGCTAACTCAAATGATACGTTAACGGATGGCCAGCGTGCCCGCGTACGCTTTGAACAGGTGCAACATGTCATTCATTAATGCCATTACTCATTTGCGCAACTCACTCTGGATTGAATGGCGTATTGCTATACGCTTTCTTGCCGACAACCCACTGCAAACCTTGTTGATCAGTGTGGCCATTTCCGTCGGTGCAGCCGTGATTGTTTTTATCACAGCACTCATCATGGGGCTGCAAAGTAACATCATCGACAAAACCCTAGGCACACAAGCCCACATTCGAATTGAAGCCACCCAACAGCATAATAATTTTGCAGAATTTCCCGATGGCAAATACGTCTGGGCAATCGAAAGCCCTCGCGCGCAACGCTTACAAAGCATTAATAACTGGCAAGAAGTGCGAGACACACTGGATCAAAACGCTGTTTTTAATACTGTCTCCCCTTTAATTTCAGGGCCAGCTTTTGCAACAAAAGGCACCGCACGGGCCTCAGTTGTGTTAATGGGCATAGAACCTAAACGTTATAGTGGCATTATTAATCTCAAAGATTATTTAATCGACGGGCAATTCAGTATTGAAGCCAGCGATGTATTAATCGGGTATCAATTAGCTAAAGACTTAGGTTTGAAAACCGGAGACAAACTTCGCATTGATGCCGGTGATAATCACCAGTCTGTCATGAACGTAGCTGGTATGTTTGAATTAGGCGTACGCGAACTCGACAGCCGTTATGTTTATACCAGCTTAAAACAAGCACAAACCCTGCTTAATTTACCAGGAGGCATCACCATTTTAGAAATTAAAATTGACGATGTTTTCAGCGCCGACTACTGGGCGCAGCGCACCCAAAAATTAACCAATTTGTATGTGCAAAGCTGGATGGAAAGTAACGGCCAACTACTTAACGCATTAAGCTCCCAAAGCATGACAACCCAAATGATTCGCATATTTGTCGCCATGTCCGTCATCTTTGGTATCGCCAGTGTGTTAGCCGTCAGCGTGGTACAACGCACCCGTGAAATTGGTATTTTGCGCGCCATGGGCAGCTCCCAACAGCAAATCTTACGCGTTTTCTTATTACAAGGTGGCCTACTAGGGTTAGCCGGTTCTTTATTAGGCGTGCTCATTGGCTACACCTTGATTGAGATATTTAACGCAATAGACGCTAAGTTATTCGTTATAAAACTTGAATCATCCACAATGTTATCTGCCATCTTCATTGCCACCCTTGCGGGCGTGCTTGCAGCCATGGTGCCAGCGCGACGCGCAGCACGATACGACCCTGCGGTGGCCATACGTTATGTCTAACTCACAAATATTAATCACCCCAGATGATCAGCAAGTTGTTTTACAGCTAGATAAGATCAACAAAATCTTTAATGAAGGCACGCCTCTAGAGAACCATGTTTTACACGATGTATCTTTACAGGTTAGCCGTGGTGAATTAGTGGCCTTGGTGGGCACCTCCGGCTCGGGCAAAAGCACCTTATTAAATGTCATGGGTTTATTGGATGTGTACTCATCTGGTGAATTGCGCATTCAAGGACACCTCACCCAAGGTTTAAGCGAACAACAGCGCACACAATTGCGCAGCGAATCCATTGGTTTTGTGTTTCAGTTTCATCACCTAATCAGCGCGTTTAACGCAATAGATAATGTGCTCATGCCATTAATGCTGCGCTTCGGCAAACCCAACAAAGAACAAATTGAATACGCCAAATATTTATTAAACGAAGTGGGCTTGGCTGATTATGCAGACAAAGCAACCAACCGCTTGTCCGGTGGGCAACAGCAAAGGGTCGCCATTGCACGAGCCTTAGTGACACGCCCTGCTTTAGTCTTAGCCGATGAACCAACAGGCAACCTAGACACCCAAACCGCCGATGAAGTCTTCGATCTATTTGAACGCTTTAACGTCGAACACAAATGCGCCATCGTCATCGTGACACACGACCCACGCCTCAGCGCACGCTGCCCGCGCACTATTCGCCTCACCGATGGACGGATTGTTTATGATGGGGCGTCAGCGGATTTGCCTAATGAGTTTACTAAAACGGTATGATTTTTTATCGAAATTTTAAGGTGCGATATATTAGGTTTAAAAATGAATGATCGCTTTGGCACTTGGTTCAAGCGCCTTATTAAGACTAGCATCTGGCTGCCAGTTACCTTCCCCTAAAAACGAACCCACTATTTGTGTCAGCGACACACCAAAAAATTCTTGCGCTGCGGCCTCTCCTGCATCTTCATAGCTTGCGCTATTAGTGAATTTTGCAAAGACAGAAAAATCCTTAGAAATGTTACGCGTTAAAATATGAGCCAAGTTATAACTCAACTCTTGACCTTCATCCGTTGCAAAAAAGCTATCTCCAGACCAAAATCCTTGGATAGTATCTTTATTCCAATATTGTTGATGACGATCAAATATTTTTTTATCTAGAAAAAGGCGATTACCGGCAAGAACATCCTCCATCAAAACAGCCAAACCTTCATTTAACCATAGTGGTATAGGCAGGTGCGCTAAACATGCATGTGTCAGTTCGTGTACGGCAATTGGCTCAACATAATCTATATCTTGAGATGGAAATACAAAA
>JAWUYY010000015.1:0-75427 GCA_034110565.1 Bermanella sp.
ACATTAAGTTTGAAAGCCAAGAAGAGAAGCAAGCGGGTAATTTCCAAAAAATGGCCATGGCCATGGCCCGCGATATTCGTGTGATCTTAGTAAAACTGGCTGATCGCTTACACAATATGCGTACCCTGGACTCCATGCCCCCAGAGAAAAAGCGCCGTATTGCCCGTGAAACCCTCGAAATTTATGCGCCAATCGCCAATCGACTGGGCATCAGTAACATTCGTATTGAGTTAGAAGATTTATGCTTTAACGCCAAACACCCTATGCGCAGCAACATGATTCGCAAAGCGGTTAAATCGGCGAGGGGTAATCGCAGCGAGCTGGTGGATAAAATCAGCAAGGCGATAAAAAAGCGTTTAAAAGAAGAAGGGCTTGATGCCCGAGTCATTGGTCGCGAGAAGCACCTTTACTCGATTTATCGAAAAATGAAGGAACAAAAAAAATCCTTCAAACAAATTATGGACGTGTATGGTTTCCGCCTTATTGTGGATAACGTAGACAGTTGTTACCGGGCCCTAGGCTTTATTCATAATCAGTACAAACCTGTGCCGGGTCGTTTTAAAGATTACATCGCCATTCCTAAATCCAACGGCTACCAATCTCTACACACATCAGTTGTAGGTTTGGGTGGTGTGCATATAGAAATCCAAATCCGTACCGAAGACATGGAAGCCATGGCCCATAACGGTATCGCTGCCCATTGGTTGTATAAAGATGACGATGGCGAAAGCAAAGGTAATAAGCGGGCACGTCAATGGGTACAAGGTTTATTAGAGCTGCAAAAACGCGCCGGTAATCCGCAAGAATTCATCGAAAGCGTGAAAGTGGACTTATTCCCCGATGATATTTACATCTTCACGCCAAAAGGGCGCATTGTCGAAATGCCCAAAGAAAGTACCGTGGTCGATTTTGCATACAGCGTGCATACCGATGTAGGTAATTCCTGTGTGGGCTGCCGTATTGATCATCAACTGGCACCACTTAGCACTAAATTAGTAAGTGGCCAAAGTGTTGAGATTATTACCGCCCCCGGCGCATCACCGAACCCTTCATGGCTTAATTTTGTGGTGACCTCTAAAGCACGCAGTAATATTCGCCATTATTTGAAAAATCAAAAACAAGATGAATCGGTTTCATTGGGACGCCGCTTACTGGCCAGTGCTCTAAGCATGTTTCATTTGAGTCTTGATGAAGTAGGTGACGTTCATCTAGGGCAGTTATTAAAAGAATTTAACGTTAAGCACATCGATACGCTACTCGAAGAAATTGGCTTAGGGTCACGGCAGCCTCAGGCCATTGCACGTCGCCTTGCTGTATTTGTATTGGGCAAAGAGGACGGTGTGAGCTCCATTAGTAGCGAAGGTGTTTTCAGTATTAATGGTAAAGAAGGTGGTGTTGTTAGCTACGCGAAGTGCTGTAGCCCGATTCCAGGTGATCAGATTGTTGGTTATTCAAGCTCCGGTCGCGGCTTAGTGGTACACACCAATACCTGTAAAAATATGTTAGAACTGATTGATCAAAGCGATAAATGTTTACCATTAATTTGGGATGACAAAATCAAAGAAGATTTTTCTGTGACCTTACGTGCTTGGGTTGAAAATGGACGCGGTCTTGTTGCCCAGTTAGCGTTAGCGGTAACTGAAGCAGATGGTAATCTAGAGCAAATCAGCGTTGAAGATCAAAATGCTAAGTTAAGCGTTATGAGTTTACGCATCGGTGTGAACGGACGTAAACACCTTGCCGATGTCATGCGTAAACTTCGTAAGAATAAAGCAGTGAATAAAATCACCCGTCTTAAAAACGCGGGTTAATTAAGCCTGTTGCCTCGCTATAAAAAATTAAGCCCATATGTGTTTTCACATGTGGGTTTTTGCTAATTAGACGAATCAAACTTAAATAATAATACTTTAAGGAATGAATATGAAAGAAATCATCAATACAAATAAAGCCCCACAGGCCATTGGTACTTACTCACAAGCCGTAAAAGTGGGTAAAACCGTTTATCTTTCTGGTCAAATTCCATTGGTACCTGAAACCATGGAAATGATCGAAGGCACGTTTGAAGATAATGTACGTCGTGTATTTGATAACTTAACCGCAGTGTGTGAAGCGGCTGGTGGCTCTTTACAAGACATCGCTAAGCTCAACATCTTTTTAACAGACCTTGGTAACTTCGCTAAAGTGAATGCCATTATGGCGGAATACTTTGAACAACCTTACCCAGCCCGTGCTGCCATTGGTATTGCTTCTTTGCCTAAAGATGCGGAAGTGGAAATGGATGGTGTGTTAGAGCTGCCTTGATTTGTGTATTTTAATATTAATTTTAACTCAACTGTTTTAATAAATTCATAACCTGAAATGGAATTCTCATGAAAAAATCCCTATTTGTTTCTCTAGTTGCTAGTACTTTAGTTACTGGTTGTGCAACTCCAATTAGCAATAATACGTTATTAGAAAATGAAGAATCTATAATAATGTTATGTAAGGCTGGGGCTCCATTTATTTTGACTCAGCAAGTGCAGATTTCTCCTGAAGCGGTTATTGTAAAATCATTACCGGTGCCAAGAGGTGAAAAATGTGCATTAATAAAAGATTATGACCCAGAGGTCTTAATAACAAATATCTCTACAAATAAAGGGGATAAAGATAGGGCAAGAGTTGATGTATATAAATCACAATTATTGCCTGGTAATTTAATTAATGAAAAGCAAAAAGGCTATAAGGTTAAATTAGAGCCTAATGCAATTAATTATATTGGGCATGTTAATTTTGATAGTTTTGATGGTAAGAATGCACAAGCCTCATTCTTGGATGATGCTGAAAGTGCTAAAAACTACCTTAGAGAAAAAGGAATTAATAAATTCCCATTTGTTAAATCACTACCTATGAATAATGAATAGGATTAATAAACCCCCGCTTATGATGACATAAGCGGGTTTTTTGCTCTTGTATCTCTAGATTTTAACGCTTCGCAATTTTATCAGCCGCACGCTTAGCCGCCGCACGCACTTGATTCGGCGCAGTACCACCCAAGTGATCACGGGCGGCAACCGAACCTTCAAGTGTTAATACTTCAAACACGTCGTCGGTAATCATGTCGCCAAACTGTTGTAATTCTTCAAGTGACATTTCACCTAAATCTTTACCAGTCTTCACGCCGTAACCTACAGCGCTGCCCACGATTTCGTGAGAGTCGCGGAAGGCCACGCCTTTGCGTACAAGGTAGTCGGCTAAGTCAGTGGCGGTTGAGAATCCACGTAGCGCCGCTTCGCGCATTACTTCTTTTTTGGCAACCACAAACGGAATCATGTCAGCGAAGGCGCGTAAGCTGCCGCCTACGTTGTCGATGGTATCGAACAAGGGCTCTTTGTCTTCTTGGTTGTCTTTGTTGTAGGCCAATGGCTGTGACTTCATTAGGGTCAACAAACTCATTAGGTGACCAAAGATACGGCCCGCTTTACCACGGACTAATTCTGGTACGTCCGGGTTTTTCTTTTGCGGCATGATCGATGAACCAGTACAAAAACGGTCTGGTAAATCAATGAAGTTAAATTGTGCACTGGCCCAAAGAACCAATTCTTCACTGAAGCGGCTTAAGTGCTTCATGATGGTGGCACAAGCGGCAGTGAATTCGATGGCGAAGTCACGATCCGAAACGCTGTCTAGGCTGTTTTCGGTTGGGGCATCAAAACCTAATAGCTCGGCTGTCATGTGACGGTCGATTGGGTAGGTGGTACCAGCAAGTGCGGCTGCGCCTAGTGGCATTACGTTGGTACGCTTACGGCAATCTTGTAGGCGAGCAAAGTCACGCTCCAGCATTTCGTTCCAAGCTAATAGGTGATGACCAAAGGTGACTGGTTGCGCGGTTTGTAAATGGGTGAAGCCAGGCATGATGGTATCGGCTTCTTTGGTAGCTAATTCAATTAGACCGGCTTGTAGGCGAGTCACTTCGCTAGACATGTGATCAATTTCACTGCGAAGATATAAGCGAATATCGGTAGCTACCTGGTCGTTACGAGAACGGCCAGTGTGTAATTTTTTACCGGTAATGCCGATTTTGGCTGTCAGCGCGGCTTCGATGTTCATGTGAACATCTTCAAGGGCGATGCTCCATTCAAAGTTGCCGGCTTCGATATCGGCTTTGATTTCACCTAGACCTTTGATGATGTCATCGCGTTCAGCGTCGGTTAATACGCCAATTTTGGCTAGCATGGTGGCGTGGGCCACAGAGCCTTGGATATCTTGGGCGTACATGCGTTGATCAAATTCAACGGATGCCGTAAAGCGTTGTACGAAGGCGTCAGTGGCTTCAGAAAAACGGCCACCCCATGCGGAGTTAGTTTGCTGGCTCATAATATTCTCACTTTTGCTCAGGCAAGCTGAGGACGGCTAAATGGGTAAAAATTGGGCATATTATACAGGATATGTGGTTGATCAACACATAGCACGGAGCTTAGGAGACCACTTATCTGCGAATCTGCCCTCTCAAGCTGAATAGGCTTGAGCCTAAGCCTTTAATGGGACAGACTTTAAGCATAATAAGAAGGATTCACCGTGGCCTCATCTAAACAACTCATTCATGCGAAAGAACTTATACCGGACTTATGCCAAGTACGGGCGGTTTTATGGATGATTCTATTTAGCCAAGCGTTAGTGATTGTGCTGATATTATTATCCAGTGGCGCACAAGATTTTAGCTGGGAGCAATTTGGCTTACTGTCATTTTATGTGCAGTGGGTTGTGTTGGTCAGTGCAGCTTGCTTATGTCGCTTACGTTTATATATGCCTGCCCTGAGTTTAAATCAATTAACGGCCATTAGCTTTGTGTTGATCCAATTGATTAACATATTGATCAGTGTGATTACTATGTATGGCATGAACGAACTGTTGTTTGAAAGCTATGGTCAGGATTGGATTATACGTAACCAGTTGATCAGTGCTATTTTAGCGGCATTGCTACTGCATTATTTTTATATTCAAATGCAAAGCCGATTACATGCACGCAGCGAATTACAGTCACGGATGCAAGCACTGCAAAGCCGTATTCGTCCTCACTTTTTATTCAATAGCATGAATATTATTGCCAGCTTGATTCATGTTGATCCAAATAAAGCCGAACAGGCGGTTGAAGATTTAAGTGAATTATTCCGTGCCAGTTTAAAAATGGCTGGAACACAAACCACATTACAACAAGAAATTGAGCTGTGTAAAAAATACGTTAATATTGAGCAGCTAAGATTGGGTGAGCGCTTAAATGTGCATTGGAACATTAACGCACCAGAACAATCCAGTATTCCATTGTTGACGTTACAACCCTTGATTGAAAATGCCATTTACCATGGCATTGCCCCAAGTGAGCAGGGCGGGGTTGTGGACATTAATATTTATAAAATTGATGCCGTCATGCATATAAAAGTAAGCAATCCACTTTGTCATTCACAACAGACGCGCCATGAAGGTGGTAATCAAATGGCGTTAGAAAACATCCAGCATCGGCTGCAAGCTTTATATGGACGAGATGCGAGCAGTACCACAGAACAAAACGAGAAAACCTTTACCATACATTTGCAATACCAACCTAACGCGCACAAAGAATCATGAATGTATTAATTGTTGATGACGAAGAACTCGCCCGCAGCCGTTTACAGCGCTTTGTTGAGACGACAGAACTGGGCCGTGTAATCGCCGTAGCGAGTAATGGTAAGCAGGCTATTGAGGCTGTCGAAAAATACATGCCCGATGTTGTATTGATGGATATCCAAATGCCCACCATGGATGGCTTAGAAGCTGCACGTCATATAGCACAGTTTGATACACCTCCCGCTATTGTCTTTTGCACAGCGTATGACGAATATGCGATTGAGGCATTTAATGTGCAAGCGGTAGGTTATCTATTAAAGCCGGTACGTTTAGACGATTTAAAAACTGCGTTCTCTCGCTTAAATAAAATTAATAAGGCTCAGGCGGTTTCTTTAAATGCTGAAAACAGTCGTACGCATATTAGTGCTAAAACGCATCAAGGGTTAGAGTTGATTCCTATTGAACATGTTTTACTGTTTCGAGCTGAACAGAAATACATATCCGTCATTCATCAAAATGGCGAGGTATTGGTGGATGAACCACTAAAAGAACTAGAAGAAGAATTTGCCGATAAATTTATACGGGTTCATCGAAATTCTTTAGTGAGAAAAACAGTGATAGTCGGATTTGAAAAAATCGAAGATGGTAGTTTTTCATTGCGCTTAAATGGCCATGACGAGTTGGTGCCTATTTCACGCAGGCATGTGGCAGAGGTTAGAAAGTTAATTAAGATTTTGTGAGTGCTAAAATAGACACAAAAAAGGCGAGCACTTGGCTCGCCTTTTTTGTATTCGTGTTATGCAATTAAAGCCTGACTTCAATGCCTTGTGTTTGCATGTGCTCTTTGGCTTCTTGCACGGTATGCTCACCAAAGTGGAAAATACTCGCTGCCAGTACTGCATCGGCTTTACCTAGTGTGACGCCATCCGCTAAATGTTGCAGGTTACCCACACCACCAGATGCAATAACAGGTACGTTTACCGCTTCAGAAATGGCACGGGTCAGTTCAATATCAAATCCCGTTTTAACACCGTCTTTATCCATTGAGGTTAATAATACTTCACCTGCGCCGAATTCGGTCATTTTTACTGCCCACTCAATCGCATCGATACCGGTTGACTTGCGCCCGCCGTGAGTAAAAATTTCCCACTTATTTTCTTCGCCGTCTTTACTGACTTTTTTAGCATCAATGGCAATCACAATACATTGGCTGCCAAATTTTTCCGCCGCCTGACGAACAAATTCTGGATTGGAAATAGCCGCGCTATTAATTGAGACTTTATCGGCACCGGCATTTAACATGTTGCGGATATCTTCGATGGCGCGAATACCGCCGCCTACGGTTAACGGAATGAAAACTTGTTCAGCAATGGCTTGCACCATATGTATGGTGGTATCACGACCTTCGTGAGATGCAGTAATATCTAAAAACGTAATTTCGTCCGCCCCTTGTTCGTCGTAGCGTTTGGCTACTTCAACAGGGTCGCCAGCGTCACGGATATCGACGAATTGGACGCCTTTAACAACGCGGCCGCCTTCGACATCTAAACAAGGTATGATTCGTTTTGCTAATCCCATGAGATTTCATCCTGCTTATTGAGGCTTGTCTAAACGGCGCTCAATATAGCTAATATATTCAAAAATGTTTATTCGTAGGATAGGTTGGCGAGGTGCGAGCGTAACCCATCCTACTTTACTGCGTTGCTAGCTTACTAAGCTTGCCCATCCCAATCCAAAAAGTTCTCTAGCAACTGTAATCCGGCTGTGTGACTTTTTTCGGGGTGAAACTGCACGGCGAATACATTGTTTTGGCCAATGGCGGCGACAAAATCTTTACCATAATGGCCGCGGCCTTTTATGTGTGTTTCGTTTTCAGCGGTGACAAAATAGCTGTGTACAAAATAAAAACGACTGTTGTCTTCGATTTTGTGCCACATAGGGTGTGTGACTTGTTCAACTTGATTCCAACCCATGTGTGGTACTTTTAATTTTTCACCAGTTTGCGTTCCTTGGGTTTCAATTAAATGGTTACCAAAGAACTGCACATTGCCGGGAAAATATTGCAAACACTCAACGCCACCATTTTCTTCGCTGTGGTCCATCAATGCTTGCATACCCACACAGATACCTAAAAGGGGTTTTGTTTTTGCGGCTTCAGCCACGACTTGATCAACACCTAGGCGTTTGATTTCACCCATGCAGTCGCGCATGGCGCCCACACCAGGCAATACAACGTGGTCAGCTTTTAGGATGATTTCGGGATCACAAGTGACGATAACTTGAGTGTTATGGCTGACGTGTTCTAGTGCCTTGGATGCACTGTGTAGATTGCCCATGCCATAGTCGATAACCGCACAAATCTTGCTCTTCATTGGGATTGTTCTCGCTTTTGGGAGCTTGCCAATACTGCGTTACAAATTTTCTTGGCTTCGCCCAGTGCCAATTTTATATTCAGCCTGGGCGATCAATGAAATTTAAAAGATGTAAAAGCGTCTTTCGTGAAGATTATAATGAACCCTTGGTAGAAGGGATCATACCTTCCATTCTTGGGTCGACTTCCATAGCCATGCGTAGTGCACGACCAAACGCTTTGAAAACCGTTTCAATCTGGTGATGGGCGTTATGACCTTTAAGGTTGTCTATGTGCAAAGTCACGCCAGCGTGATTGACAAAGCCCTGAAAGAATTCATAAAACAACTCTGTATCAAAACCACCTACGCTGCCGCGAGTAAATGGAATGCTATATTCCAAACCTGGGCGACCAGAGAAGTCGATGACGACACGGCTAAGGGCTTCGTCTAAAGGCACATAAGCGTGACCATAGCGGCGTACGCCTTTTTTGTCGCCTATTGCTTTTGCAAATGCTTGGCCAAGGGTAATACCTGTGTCTTCGGCACTGTGGTGATCATCAATGTGGTTATCCCCTTTGCAGACAATATCCAAATCAACGAGGCCATGACGGGCAATTTGATCAAGCATGTGCTCAAGAAAAGGCATGCCAGTATCAAATTGAGTCTTGCCTGTGCCATCTAAGTTCACAGAGACTTTGATTTGGGTTTCTGAGGTATTGCGTTCAACCGACGCCGTACGCTGAGCCATGGTCTAAATCCAAAAGGTAAATAAAAAAGCCAGTATACCTTAAAGAATGCAGTGTGGTTAGAGTTGCTGTGTTGAAAGAGTGTGCTCAGTACTATGGCGGCACAAGTGAATCCTAGCTAGAATAGCGCCCTTCATATTCCTTAGTAGTGGAAAGAGAAATTGCCCGTTTATTTACAGTGGTTAGATGAACCAAATGAACAAGATCAGACCGACTTAGACAAGCTTTATGCTGATGCACCTGCCAATTGGTTTGAGCAAAATCAGCCAGCTAATGGGGCGGATTGGGCACAGCAAAAGGCCAAGCAAGGTGAGCGTATAGCACTGGGTTATTTTAATGACCACATTGTTTGCGCTGCTTGCTTGGTGGAGCAATCCGGAATATCAGATCAAGCGTATATGTATACAGTACAACAGTTATGCGTGCGTGATGTGACTAGAAGGCGCGGTGTGGCGAAGCAGTTACTGGTACGTCTTTGCCAGTGGGCTAATAAAAGCCAATCATCACTGTATATAAAAGACGAAGAAAGCCAGCTATCAGGCTTGTATGAGTTAGGTTTTGTGCAATATTTACAAGGTTGGCGTTATACGCCCCTGTAGTATTGTTTGTAATGTGAAACAATTAGTTGGTTTTAGAGGTCTTTATCTTATAGGGATCAGGAATTACACTAAGCAACATTATCTATGGAGAAGAACATGTTTCGTTTATTCAGTGTATTAGGCCTATTGATGGCCTTGATGTTGCCTGCTCAGGCACAAGAGCCTCAGCCTAAAGAAGTGGTCAAGTCTGTTTCTGATGTGGTGTTGGCAGAGATATTAGCGAACAAAGACAAGTTAGATCAGGGCCCCGATTTTTTACTGCAGCTGGTTGAAACACGCATGTTGCCGATTATTGATCAAAAGCGCATGTCTCAATTGGCGCTAGGTAAGCACTGGGAAGCCATTAGCGATAAACAACGTTCTGACTTTGCAGAAGGTTTTAAACGCTTATTGATAAAAACCTATGCTGGCGCCTTTAAAGCCTATACAGGCCAAGATGTCACCTATGGTGAGACGCGCTTTAATAAATCCGGTGATAAAGCCATTGTCAGCTCTGATATCCACGTAGCAGGTGGCAGCCCCGTGAACTTACAGTATCGCTTATATCAGCCAGAACCTGGTCAGTGGCTAGTATATGACGCAACTATCGCAGGTTTGGGCCTAATTCGAACGTATCGTGCACAGTTTAATGACCAAATTGAACGTGATGGCATTGATCAAACCATTGCTCAGCTACAATCTGTCCAGCTTTAAGCAACCCCTCTGTTCTTTTTTCTCTAATAACCGCAAGCTCTAATAAGCTTGCGGTTTGCGTTGAAACCTAAATCGGCCTAATCTCAATACAACGGGTGATGCTTTTCACCTTGTCTTCTAAAATTGTGGAAAATGTCTTATATGGCCAAAGGTTGGCTACATATATGGTTGGTGTTAGTGGTTACTGGGTGGCTAGCTGGTGGGTCAAGTAGTGCCTTTAGTGAGCTGAACACCAATCAGATCAAGTCAGCCTATTTATACCAAATAAGTAAGTTTGTATTCTGGCCTGAAGAGCGAAAGCAGTTTGATTATTTTAATTTGTGTTTGATCGGTGATGACACCTACCAAGGCAACCTGCAAAAAATGGTTGGGCGTACTGTGTTCAATAAACCTGTGCAATTAAAAACCATCACGGGCTTAACTCAAGCGGAGCAGTGCCATCTATTACTGCTATCTTCACCACAGTTAATTAAAACCAATGAGCTACAAGAATGGTTAAAACAGCACCCTGTTTTAACCATTGCTGATGGTGCTCAATATATTGATAAAGCAATGGTGGTGTTTGTATTGGAAGACCAAAGAGTACGCCTGCATATTAATGTGGATTTGGCACGCTTATCTGGATTATCGTTTGCTGCGAACTTGCTTGAAGTAGCCAGTAAAATTCAAAAAGGAAGTCAGTAATGTCTTGGCTTCCCCTCTTACATCTACGTACCAAATTAATTGCCAGTATTGTGATCACCAGCGTGTTAGCCGTTTTGATGAGCTCCATGGCGTTGGTGCGATATGACCGCGTGCAAGAAGTAGCGAACGTCTCTGAAGATATGAAAATACTAGCGGGCATCGTGGCAAATCGCAGCACGGCGGCGCTAATATTTAGCGATGCTAGGCAAGCCGAGGCCAATTTAAAAGCCCTAGGCGAAAACCCTAACGTATTAATGGCATGTATTTATGATAGCGGCCAGCAAGTATTTGCGATGCATCATTTCACTCATCTTGATCAAAAACCTTGCCCTGAAAAACCAAAAGAAATGGACTTGAGCATTGATCAAACGATTGAAATTTACGAACCAATAAAGCTAGATGGCTTGCCAGTCGGTACCTTGTATATGAGCCTAAGTTTAGATTGGCTCAATGAACGATGGCAGCAACAATTATTGTTTATTGTGCTGGTGATTTTTGCCGTGCTCATGTTCTCTATGGTACTGGCAAAATATCTGCAATATTTATTACTCAAGCCTATTCAAAAAATCACTAAGACCGCGCGAGATATTACCGAGCAGCAAGACTATAGCTTGCGCGCCGATAAAGAAGTAAAAGACGAAATCGGTGATATGGCCGATGTATTTAATGGCATGTTGAGTAAAATTGAAGACGAGACGGCTCGCTTATATGCCAGCGAAGAAAAATTCCGTCAGCTTGCTACGCTATCCCCCGTGGGTATTTTCCAAATTAACCTGCAGCATCAAATAACCTATGTGAACAGCCGTTGGTCTGAGATCACAGGTATCAACCAACCGTTAGCAAATTTAGAGCACTGGCTAGGACGTATTCGATCAGAAGACCGTCGTCGTACTTTAAAAGCATGGAGCGCTTTGATTCAAAATCACCAAGAATTTGTGGTTGAAGTGGGTTTTGAAAAAAATGATGAAATAACTTGGACCATAATAGAAGCCAGCGTTTTACACGATGGAAAAGGTGAAGTGTATGGTTATATGGGTGCCATTAGTGATATTACTGATTTAAAAAATGCACAATTACAAATGGAAAATTTAGCGTTTTATGATCCGCTTACTGGATTATCAAATCGTCGATTATTTCAAGATCGCTTAAATAAAGCGGTGGCAGAAAGCAAGCGCAGGGGCACGTTTGTCGCGTTACTGTTTTTAGATTTAGATCAGTTTAAACGTATTAACGACAGCTTGGGTCATGACGCAGGGGATCAGCTGCTGGTGGCGACTGCACAGCGTTTACGCGATAGCGTGCGCGAAACGGATACCGTTAGCCGGATTGGTGGTGATGAATTTACCGTGTTGTTAAGTGATGTGGATTCCACCCATGGGGTGCGCCATATTGCGGATAAGATTTTAAAATGTTTGTGCAAACCCATTACCCTGAAAAAACAAACCGTCATAAACACCGTCAGTATTGGTATTACTATGGCTCCTACCGATGCTAGTGATGCCAATAAACTGATGCGTAATGCTGATATGGCTATGTATCGAGCAAAAGCTATGGGGCGTAATAATTTCCAATTTTTCTCTGAAGATATGAACAAAGAAATGATGGGTTATTTAGAAATCGAAAAAGATCTAAGGCACTCCATCGAAAATAGCGATGAATTTATTATTTACTTTCAACCTAAAATAGATCTTTTAAGTTATAGCTTTATTGGTGTCGAGGCCTTGATTCGTTGGAAGCCTAAAGGTAAAGACATGGTGCCACCGGATCGCTTTATTCCTATAGCTGAAGAAAGTGGTTTGATTATTCCTATTGGTAAGTTTGTTTTCCATCAAAGCTTAATGCAAGTTAGGCGTCTAATCGATTTAGGAATTTGGCCTGATCATGCAAAAGTTGCGGTTAATTTATCAGCCCGTCAATTTAGTGATCCAAACTTAATTCATGATCTAAACGAAAGCATTAATACGACAGGTTGCCCTGTTGAATTCATCGAGCTTGAAATCACAGAAAGTACCTTGATGGATCATGTGGAGGGCGCCATCTTTACTATGCGTAAAATCAAACAAATGGGTATCTCTATTGCGATCGATGATTTTGGTACAGGTTATTCATCGTTGAGTTATTTAAAGCGTTTCCCAATAGATGTACTAAAAGTGGATCGTTCGTTTGTAATGGATATCCCGAACGATGTAAGCGACATGGAGATTACTGCAGCCGTCATCGCCATGGCTCATAAATTGAATTTACGAGTAGTGGCTGAGGGCATCGAAACCAAAGAGCAAATTGATTTCTTGCGTGCAAACCGTTGTGAATACGGGCAGGGGTTTTTAATTGCCAGGCCCATGCCGGCTGATGAATTAGAGGTCTATATTCAACGACCCATTCAGGTAGGCCTGTTTTCTTAATAGAACAAAATTGTGTCATTCGCTTTGAATTGCACGGCTAATAATGAGCGTGCTGAATTGATCGTATCCCCCTAGATTTTGCACCGCTTCTTACATCTATCCTGTCATTGAGGTAGGCTTGCTGACTTTATAATTTTCAGTATTCCTATGAGCCAATCTTCTGCTTTCAGTCAGGCTGTCCTTAGCTGGTTTGATGATAATGGTCGCCATGACTTACCTTGGCAGCATGATAAAACCCCGTACCGCGTGTGGGTGTCTGAGATCATGTTGCAACAAACTCAGGTTGTGACTGTGATCCCCTATTACGAACGCTTCATGAAATCGTTTCCGAATGTTCATGCCTTAGCGAAAGCCAGCAGCGATGAAGTTCTGCATCATTGGACGGGTCTTGGTTACTACGCGCGAGCGCGTAACCTACATAAGTGCGCGCAAGCGGTGGTCAATGAATTTGGTGGTGAATTTCCGCAAACAGTAGAGGAACTGGAATCTCTTTCAGGTATTGGGCGATCAACTGCTGGGGCCATTGCCAGTATCAGTATGGGTAAGCATGCCGCTATTTTAGACGGTAACGTCAAGCGTGTGCTGAGTCGTTTTCACGCAATCGAAGGCTGGCCGGGCAATAAAAAAATTGCGGATGGTATGTGGGTCATTGCCGAGCGATACACCCCAGCTAAACGCACAGGTGACTATACGCAAGCCATGATGGACCTTGGTGCGACACTTTGTACACGCAGCAAGCCACAATGTCAGATTTGCCCACTAGTGAATCAGTGTGAAGGCTACGCACAAGACCGAGTTAAAGAATTCCCCAATAGCAAGCCGAAGAAAGATAAGCCGGTAAAAGCGGTGCGCTTGCTTATGTTGCAGCACGGCAATGAAGTCTTGCTACAACAACAGCCAAATAGCGGTATTTGGGGTGGTCTATGGATTTTCCCTCAGCAAGGTCTAGAACAAGAATTATTTGATCATGAGCTGCTTATACAGAACAAAATCAAGGGCGTGGAACATGGTGAAGTTTTCCGTCATACCTTCAGCCACTATCACCTAGATATACACCCGATACGTGTGCAATTAAAAGACAAAATAGAGCAGGTGGCCGAATCACCTATGCTTTGGTATAACCTGCAAGAACCCGCCAGTGTGGGCCTTGCTGCCCCCGTTAAAAAATTATTGGAGAGCTTATGAGTCGAACTGTTAATTGCCGCCGATATAAAAAAGAGCTGGAAGGCTTAGAAAAGCCACCATTCCCAGGTCCACTGGGCCAAGATGTATACGAAAATGTGAGTAAGCAAGCTTGGTTAGATTGGATGGAGCACCAAACCCGCGTTATTAATGAGCAACACCTTAATATGATGGATATGACCAGCCGTAAGTATTTACAGGGGCAAATGGCCAAATATTTCGCCGGCGAAGAAGTGGACCAAGCTGAAGGCTATAAAGAAGAAGATAAAGATTAAGTGGCTGAAAACTAAGCGGAAATTATTGCTAGACAGGGTTGACACTAATACCGAATGGAGGTTTAATACGCCACCTCGACGGGGCCACGGCCTTTAGTTGATATGCCCAGATAGCTCAGTCGGTAGAGCAGAGGATTGAAAATCCTCGTGTCGGTGGTTCGATTCCGCCTCTGGGCACCATCCAGAATTCCTAAAAAGCCTCGATTCGATCGGGGCTTTTTTATGTCCGCGAAAATCATACCGCTTAAATGTTAGATAGCCTTTCTTATTTAGTCCCTACTTTTAGTAAGTTTTTCGAGTTGGCGTTGGTATTTTAAGTAGCTCTCCATATCGCCTTTTTTATAGGCTAACTTAGAGGCTTCTTCTAGTTTGAGGCGTACATAGTATTTAGCTACGGATTTATAGACGTCTAGGTTGGCCATGATGGAGCAAACTCAAATCTCTTATTCCACTAAGCATAGAAGATAAAATGGGACAGTCTAAATTAGGAGATGAAAGTGAATACCTAGTGTCAGTTTAACAATTCTCTTTCTTGCTCAAACATGGCAAGCTGAGTTTAGCTAAATCAAAATAATAAAAGGGCTATAACATGTCAGTAGTGTGGATAACAGGTGCGTCGTCGGGCATAGGTGAGGCGTTAGCCAAGCAATATAGCAAACTAGGATGTCAGTTGGTGCTGTCGGCTCGTCGTGAGCCAGAGTTGCAGCGCGTAAAGCAGGCATGTGTGGATATTGGTGCAAAAGAGTCGGATGTTCTGGTGTTGCCATTAGATGTTACCGAGCATGCAGCCATGGCCGAGAAAGTTTTTGCCGTCACCGCCCATTTTAAAACCATCGATGTGTTAATTAACAACGCGGGTATTTCTCAGCGTTCATTATGTATAGACACCGATTTATCCGTGTACAAAACCTTATTAGATGTGGATGTGCTTGGCCAAATTGCCCTGACTAAACAAGTGTTGCCTGTCATGGTGAAACAAGGTTCTGGGCATATTGCGGTCACGTCCAGTGTGGCGGGTAAGGTGGGGGTGAAATGGCGTACCGGATATTGCGCCGCTAAGCATGCCGTAATGGGCTTCTTTGATGCACTGCGTGCTGAAGTGGCCGAGCACGGTATTCAGGTGAGTACCATTACTCCTGGATTTATTAAAACTGATGTATCTAAAAATGCAGTTACGGCCAATGGTGAAAGTTTTGGCGTGGATGATGAAGACATCAAGGGCGGTATGGATGTGGATAAATGTGCCAAAGTGATTGTGAGCCACATGAACAAGGGCACAAAAGAAATTGCAGTTGGGGAGGGTTTATCCATGATGGCTCTGACACTAAAACGTTTTTTCCCAAGCTTGGTTTTCAAAATGGTAGAGAAAAAAGCCCTTAAAGAAACATAACAATGGCACCGTGAGTGTATCTCATGGGGCCATTTTTAATGTATACCAAAGCGGTGTTTATTCAGGTCTGGGTGCGTAAGCAAATACATCGCTTAGCATCTGAGACTGGTGAAAGCCTTTTTCTTCTAGACCGCTCAGGACACTGTAAACAAAGTTAGGGCTGCCGCAGGCGATGGCTTTTATGTGAGAAAGGTTGCCCAGTTTTGTGTGCATTAATTCTTCAACCGTTTGTGGGGTGAAGAATTCGCACTCGGGTAATTCCGGTGTCATGGCTTGATAATGAATCAAACCGTTATCAGCCCATTCTTTTGCTGTATCAGAATAAAATCCGCTGGCATCACGGTTGATCCAATATAAATGGATCGCGCTATGTTGATGCTTGAGCTGCTCTTCAATCATGGCTTTAGCCTGCGCAAAGCCAGTACCTGCCACAATAAATACTAATGGGTCATGTAAGTTATATTGATCTGCTTCGGTTTTCAGCCACACATCCCCTTTTGGTAAGCGCGCGCGAACCGTTGGGTTGTTTTGTAAGTACTCTAAAATAACTTGGCTTGATTGATTTTCACCGCTGACACCTAGATGCAGTTCAATGCGTCGATCATTCGGCGCACTAGCAATGGTGAAAGGGTATTCGGCACCATCAATCAGTAGCTCTAGATATTGGCCAGCGTGATAACTAATAGGCTTGCCAGCAGGCGCTAATAATTCAATTTGGTAAACGTTACCATTTAAGGGTGTAACGCTTTGCACTTGAAACGCAACATGTTGCAAAGCAATTTCTCCGGGTCCTAGCACCTTGTCTAGCTCCAAAATTAGGTCACTGCGTGCTTTAGATACACAGCAAAGTAATGGGTTAACGTCTGGATGATCTGCATTTTTTTTACCTTCTGGTGTATCGACTACACCAGCTAAAATATGGGCTCTGCAAATTTCGCAATTGCCATTGGTACAGCTTTTACGAATTTTAATGCCGGCACGTGTGGCGGCATCCAAAACACTTTCATCTTCGCGGGCTTCAAATTTAAGCCCTTTGGGTTGAATGGTAATTTGATGTGTCATGTTTAAATCAAGATGGTTCATCAAAAATATTTAGTTCATCCCACATGTCGTCTACTTTTTGTTTTACTGCATCATCCATCACAATGGGCGTGCCCCATTCGCGATCGGTTTCACCGGGCCACTTGTTTGTGGCGTCTAAGCCCATTTTGCTGCCTAGGCCTGAAACGGGAGATGCAAAATCTAAATAATCGATGGGTGTATTGTCGATTAACGTAGTGTCACGGGTGGGGTCCATACGTGTAGTAATGGCCCAGATAACATCTTTCCAGTCCCGTGCATTTACATCATCATCCGTCACTATAACAAACTTGGTGTACATGAACTGGCGCAAGAAAGACCAGACCCCAAGCATCACGCGTTTAGCATGGCCTGGGTATTGTTTTTTAATGGTGACTATCGCCATGCGATAGCTGCAACCTTCTGGTGGTAAATAGAAGTCCGTGATTTCAGGAAATTGCTTTTGCAAAATCGGCACAAAGACTTCGTTTAGTGCCACACCTAAAATGGCAGGCTCATCTGGTGGACGGCCAGTATAGGTGCTGTGATAAATAGGGTCTTTTCTGTGTGTGATACGTTCTACGGTGAAAACAGGGAATTGGTCCACTTCGTTGTAGTAACCAGTGTGATCACCGAATGGACCTTCATCGGCCATTTCGTCTGGGTAGATGAAACCTTCTAAAATGTACTCAGCGCTGGCTGGGACCATTAAATCATTACCGATAGACTTTATAACTTCGGTGCGACTGTTACGCAGCAAGCCAGCAAAGGCGTATTCAGAAAGGCTATCCGGTACAGGGGTGACGGCGCCTAAAATAGTGGCAGGATCAGCACCTAATGCCACAGATACCGGGTACGGCTGACCTGGGTTTTGTTGTTGGAATTCGCGGAAATCTAGCGCGCCGCCACGGTGACTTAACCAACGCATGATCAGTTTATTGTGACCAATCACCTGCATGCGATAAATCCCCAAGTTATGGCGATCTTTATTGGGTCCTTTCGTAATGACCAACGGCCAAGTAATCAGGGGCGCGGCATCACCAGGCCAGCAATGTTGAATGGGCAATTTGCCTAGATCAACGTCCTTGCCTTCAAGTTTGATTTCTTGGCAAGGTGCTTTTTTAACAACCTTGGCGCTGAGACTTAATATTTTTTTAAAGATAGGAAGCTTTGACCATGCGTCCTTTAGACCTTTAGGTGGCTCTGGCTCTTTTAAGAATGCCAGTAACTTACCCACCTCTCGTAAAGCCTCTACACTGGATTCGCCCATACCCATGGCTACACGTTTGGGTGTGCCAAATAAGTTGGCCAGAACAGGGACATCAGAGCCCACGGGGTTTTCAAATAGCAGGGCAGGGCCACCGGCACGTAGAGTGCGGTCGCAAATTTCGGTCATTTCCAGCTTAGGGTCCACCGGCATGCTAATGCGTTTTAGCTCGCCTTGTTTTTCCAATTGCTGAATAAAATCGCGTAAGTCCTTATATTTCATCAGGATTTCTTATCTTTAAATAAAACAAAAGCAGTCAAAGACTGCTTTTTAAAAAATTAACTAAACACTTAAAATCTAAGTGCTAGAAGTCTTACCTAGGCCGTGAGAGCGGGGTAAAAATAGAATTCCTCAAGTTATAGCAGGGCTTGTAACAGGTGAAACTCTATTTTAAACAAAGCGGTCGCAGTCTTGGTAGCTTCGAGTTACCCCTTCATTGTAAGGAAAAACTCTTCGTTAGTTTTAGTTCCACGTAAGCGGTCGATCATGAATTCAACGGCTTGTAGATCTTCCATTTCGGCGATGATCTTGCGCAGAATCCACAAACGCTGTAATTCAGCTTCAGGCATCATTTGGTCTTCACGGCGGGTGCCAGACTTACGAATGTTAAATGCAGGGTATATACGCTTCTCAGCGGCTTTACGATCAAGGTGTAACTCTTGGTTACCCGTGCCTTTAAATTCTTCGTAGATAACTTCGTCCATTTTGGAACCCGTATCCACAAGCGCCGTTGCTATGATGGTCAATGAGCCGCCTTCTTCAACGTTACGTGCAGCACCGAAGAAACGTTTCGGTTTTTCAAGTGCATGAGCATCAACACCACCGGTCAATACTTTACCAGATGATGGGATTACAGTGTTGTAAGCACGGGCTAGACGAGTGATGGAGTCTAATAGAATTACCACGTCGCGCTTATGTTCAACCAAGCGCTTGGCTTTTTCGATAACCATTTCAGCTACCTGTACATGACGTGCTGGTGGCTCATCGAACGTAGATGCAACCACTTCGCCGCGTACGCTACGCTGCATTTCGGTTACTTCTTCAGGGCGTTCATCAATCAGCAGTACAATCATCTCGCATTCAGGATTGTTGTGCGTAATACATTGGGCAATGGTTTGTAACAGCATGGTTTTACCCGCTTTAGGCGGGGCAACGATCAAACCACGTTGACCTTTACCAATTGGCGCGATCAAGTCGATGATACGGCTAGATAAATCTTCAGTACTGCCGTTGCCTTGTTCTAGAATGAAACGCTCATTAGGAAAAAGTGGCGTTAGGTTTTCGAACAAGATTTTGCTTTTTGATTTTTCTGGGGCTTCGCCGTTCACTTCGTTCACTTTAAGCAGTGCGAAGTAGCGTTCACCATCTTTAGGTGGGCGGATTTTGCCTGATAAGAAGTCACCCTTGCGCATGTTGAAGCGACGAATTTGGCTAGGGCTTACATAGATGTCGTCTGGGCCTGCAAGGTAAGAGCTGTCTGCAGAGCGTAGAAAGCCAAAGCCATCTTGTAGTATTTCGAGTACGCCATCACCGTAAATGTCTTCACCGCCTTTGGCGTGACGTTTAAGGATGGAAAAAATAAGGTCTTGTTTACGTGAGCGGCTCACGTTCTCCATGCTCATACCTTCTGCAATTTCTAGCAGTTGAGCAACGGATTTTTTCTTTAGTTCTGTAAGATTCATATGGATATGAGGGTTCTGATTGAAGATTAAGTGAGGGAATTACTTTTTTTGAATTAGAGTTGAGCGGGACCGCTCGGTACTTGCTTAAAACTAACTATAGTCGTTTTTATTTTTTGAGTCCAGAAACTAGCTAAAAAACACTCAATTAATAAAAACCCAGCGTAATGCTGGGTTTTTCATTTATCGATTAAATAGTGCTATCGATGAATGCAGTTAGTTGAGATTTAGACAGAGCGCCTACTTTAGTCCCTTCGATTTGGCCACCTTTGAAGATCATAAGAGTCGGGATACCGCGAATACCAAACTTAGGCGGAGTGGCTTCGTTTTGGTCAATGTTCAATTTACCAACTTTAAGCTTGCCAGCGTATTCTTCTGAGATTTCTTCTAATACTGGCGCAATCATTTTACAAGGACCGCACCATTCAGCCCAGTAATCAACAAGGACAGGTACGTCAGACTGTAAAACGTCAGCGTCAAAAGAATCGTCAGTAAGGGTGATAATATTTTCGCTCATGGGGCTAGATACTCGTTAAGTGTCACAGGAATGTGCAATTTTCAATTGCGCCAATCATAGCATTTCGAACCTTTGGTTCAAGTAATTACTGTTTTCGCCATAGTTAGAATTTGACTAATAAATGGGCAATAAAGTCATATGAACTTTATATATGGGTACAAGCATGACGTTTATCAATGCATGGCATGGGGTTTCGCTGGCATCTTAGGCTCAAGCGTGCAAAATACCCACTTGCTCCGGTTCAATAAGATACAGTGGTTATGGAACACAGTGTTCAGTCTCAACAGGTGTTAGCAGCGGTCGACCTTGGCTCTAACAGCTTTCATATGGTCATGGCCCGCTTGATAAATGGCCAGCTACAGATCATTGATCAACGTGGCGAAAAAGTGCAACTTGCTGCAGGTCTGCATCCCATTAATGGGATTGCTGAAGATGCGCAAGAGCGTGCTTTAGCTTGTCTTGAGCGGTTTGGTCAGCACTTAAGAGGCCTTGATCCTCACCTAGTGACTATTTTGGGCACCAATACCTTGCGTACTGCGCGAAATAGTTACGGTTTCATGCAAAAAGCGAAAAAGGTACTGGGTTTCCCCATTGAGGTGATCTCAGGTATCGAAGAGGCGCGTCTCGTTTATTTAGGTGTGGCTCATACGTTAGCGGATGACGATGGCAAGCGCTTAGTGATCGATATAGGTGGCGGTAGTACGGAATTCATTATCGGTGAGCGCTTTGCGCCCTTAAAGATGGAAAGCCTTAGTCTAGGGTGTGTTACTTATACAGATCGCTTTTTTTCAGATGGTGAATTAACCGAAAAAGCTTTTAATCAAGCCATTGCTGCGGCTCGACGTGAGTTACTCAGCATTAAGGTGTCTTACCAAAGACTGGGTTGGCAAAATGTAGTGGGGAGTTCTGGCACCGTGCGGGCCACCAATCGGGTGTTGGTCAACTATGGCTTAAGTGAAGAGGGTATTAATCTTAAAGCCTTATATGCCCTTAAAAAAATTCTTCTGCAAAGTAAGAGTATTGAAAATCTAGAGCTACAAGGTGTGAAAGATCAGCGTCTTGAGGTGTTCCCTGCGGGCTTGGCGGTGTTAATTGCCATCTTTGAGGTACTCGAGATTGATACCATAACTTATAGTGATGGTGCCCTGCGTGAAGGGGCGCTTTATGATTTAATTGGGCGAGTCAATCATGAAGACGTGCGTGAAAAAACGGTAAAAGCCATGCAGTCTCGTTTTGTGGTGGATACAGCGCAAGCCTTAAACGTTAAAAACACCGCTATGTATCTGTATGAACAAGTGGCCGAGCGCTGGAAAATTAGCGAACCAGGTTGCGAAGATTTATTACGTTGGGCGGCTTATTTACATGAAGTAGGTTTGGCCATTGCCCATAGTGCTTACCACAAACACAGTGCTTATTTGGTGCAGTTTTGTGACATGTCTGGTTTTACCAAACAAAATCAAGAGACCCTCGCAATTTTATTGCGCGGGCATCGTAAAAAGTTACCCATACACGATGTAGAAGGCATGACTAAACGCGGAGCAAAAACGCATATGCGTTTATGTATCTTATTACGCTTGGCTGTTTTACTTCACTTCGGCCGAGGTGTTGAAGAAGTGGTGGAGCCTAAAATTAAAGCCTTTAAGTATTCGATTAAACTGACCTTCCCAGAAGGTTATTTAAATAATAATCCTATGACAGTGTTAGATTTAGAGCGTGAGAAAGCCCTGCTTGAAGAAGGTCTGTTTGATTTAACTTTTCAATAATATATTACAGACAATAAAAAGCCCCCATTGATTGCTCAGTGGGGGCTTTTTATTGTGTGATTGTTATCTAAACAGAATAAGTATCGAGTAACACTTGCTGTGCGTTTATTTTCTTTTCGCCTTCTTTTGGCTGAGATTTAATATAGGTGCCGTCGCGTTGTAAAATCCAGCTTTGACAGTTATCTTCTAGATATAAATCCAAATCATTTTTCATACGCGTTGCCCACTTTTCGTTATCAATAGGAAAGCAAATTTCAACACGGTTTAGTAAGTTACGTTCCATCCAGTCTGCGCTGGCGCCAAAGATTTTCGGGGTACCGTTATTTTCAAAAAAGTACACTCGGGTGTGTTCTAAAAAGCGGCCAATAATGCTGCGTACCCTTATGTTTTCACTGACCTCAGGAATTCCTGGTACCAAGCGACACATGCCACGCACGATGCAATCAATCTTCACGCCTGCTTGGCTTGCGTGGTAAAGCGCCTTGATAATTTTAGGCTCGGTTAATGAGTTTACTTTCACAATTATGCGCGCTGGTTTGCCGTTGGCGGCATTATCGGCTTCTTTTGCGATCAGTGCGAGTAAGCTTTTATGCAAAGTAAATGGTGCGTGATAAATCTTTTTAATACTTAATGCTTTACCCATGCCGGTTAACTGTTGAAATACTTTGTGGATGTCTTCGGTAATATCCTTGTTGCAAGTGATCAAGCTGTAATCGGTATATAAGCGAGCATTACCTGCGTGATAGTTGCCTGTACCTAGGTGTACATAGCGGCGCAGTTTTTTATTTTCGCGACGCACTATCATCATCATTTTTGCATGAGTCTTGTATCCTACGACGCCATACACAACGACGGCCCCAGCTTCTTGTAAGCGATTCGCTAGATGCAGGTTTTCTTCCTCATCAAAGCGCGCACGCAGTTCAATGACCACCGTAACTTCTTTGCCTTTACGCGCCGCGTCGACTAACGCGTTTACAATTTCACTGGTAGCACCTGTTCGATATAGGGTTTGTTTAATGGCCAGCACGTCAGGGTCTTTAGCTGCCGTGCGGACTAAATCCACAACGGGTGTGAAGCTTTGAAATGGGTGCAGAATTAACTGATCGCTTTTTTTAATCGCTTCGAAAAAATCTTTTTTACCTTGCAAGCCTTTTGGAATGCCAGGGGTAAATGATGGGTAACGTAATTCAGGGCGATCTGCACCCGCCGCTACAGCCATCAGGCGGTGCACGTTAACTAAGCCATTTACACGATATAAGTCTTGTTCTGTTAAGTTAAATTTATCTAATAAAAACTGCCATAGCACCGGCGGACAATTGTCAGCCACTTCTAAGCGTACGGCGTCACCAAAATCACGTTCATGCAATTCACCTTCCAAGGCACTGGCTAAATCGGCGACGTCTTCTTTATCAAAGGTTAAATCAGCGTTGCGGGTTAAACGGAACTGGTAACAACCTTTTACTTTCATGCCGGGGAAAAGTTCGTCCGCAAAGGCGTGAATCATGCTCGATAAAAATACATAGTTATCGCCGCCATCACATATTTCATCGGGCAAACGAGATATTCGTGGCAGTGAGCGCGGCGCAGGAATTAAGGCTAATCCGGTGTTGCGACCAAAGGCATCTTTACCGTCTAGCTCTACAATAAAGTTTAACGATTTATTCACCAAACGTGGAAACGGGTGCGCAGGATCTAACCCTATTGGGCTGATAACGGGCTGTATTTCTTCATTGAAGTATTTTTTCACCCAGTTTTTTTGCTTGGTACTCCAATCAGCACGACGAATAAATCGAATGTTTTCTTCTTCTAGTTGGGGAAAGAGTTTTTCATTCAAGATAACGTACTGACGCTCAACTGTATGGCTCACCAGATGATAAATTTGTTCTAATACATCGGCAGGTGGCGAGCCATCAGGGCCAGGAATTTCACGATTAAACGCTAATTGTTTTTTTAACTCAGCAACACGGACTTCAAAAAATTCGTCTAGGTTGCTTGAGAAAATACACAAGAACATTAAGCGGTTCAATAAAGGGTGAGAATCATCTAAGGTCTGCTCAAGCACGCGAATGTTAAACTGCATGTGGCTAAGCTCTCGGTTAAAATAAAATTCCGGTGAACTTAGGTCAATGCTGTTTTCGGTATTCGCTGTGCTCATGATTATCCTTAATATATAAATTCTTTAATGCTAAATGCCTAGTATGAATAATTAATGACGAGACTCATTAATTATTCATTTCTATTGCGGCGGCTTTGGCAAAGTAAGTTAGGATGCCGTCAGCCCCTGCGCGCTTAATACACATTAAGCTTTCCATCATCACGGCTTTTTCATCTAACCAGCCATTCTGCACGGCCGCCATGTGCATGGCATATTCACCGCTTACTTGGTAAACAAAAGTTGGCGCTTGAAATTCGTCTTTGACACGACGCACGATATCTAAGTATGGCATGCCAGGCTTGATCATAATCATGTCAGCGCCTTCGGATAAATCCATGCTCACTTCGTGTAAGGCTTCGTTAGAGTTGGCGGGGTCCATTTGGTAATTGAACTTATTGCCTTTTCCTAAGTTGCCAGCACTGCCCACGGCATCACGGAACGGGCCATAATAGGCTGAAGCATATTTAGCACTGTAAGCCAGAATGCGAGCGTTTACATGTTGCGTTTCTTCAAGGGCGGCGCGAATCATACCAATACGCCCGTCCATCATATCGCTTGGGGCAACAATATCTGCGCCAGCATCCGCATGGCTTACAGCCTGCATCACTAGAGTTTCAACTGTGCGATCGTTTAATACATAGCCGTTTTCATCAATGATGCCGTCTTGACCGTGAGTGGTAAATGGGTCTAAGGCTACATCAGTAATGACACCCATTTCTGGGCAAGCATCTTTAATGGCTTTTACAGCGCGCTGGGCAATGCCGTCTGGGTTATAGGCTTCTTCGGCAAACTCACTTTTGTGTTCGTTTGGAGTCACGGGGAAAAGCGCCACCGCAGGCACACCTAAAGAGTATAAAAACTTACACTCTTCGACGGCTAAATCGATGGTCAAGCGCTCAATACCAGGCATAGAAATAATGGCTTCACGCTTATTTTTACCGTCTAAAATAAACATAGGGTATATGAGGTTATTGGGACTGAGCTGGTTCTCGCGCATTAATCGGCGGCTAAAATCATCGGCACGCATACGACGCATGCGGGTCTCAGGAAAAAAACGTTGGCCATCAGAAAATGCCATGGTGAACTCCCAGCTTGGTTTAAATTGCGCGCTATTGTACTGCAAGCCATAGTCTTTTGCTTATGATTGAGGACAAGCAAACTAAAAACAATAGCACCGCGTATGCAAAGGAATAACATTTTTCAGTATAGCGCTAAAAAATGACCCTATCGGGACGTATGACCATTAAATGCAGCGGTTAAGACTTTTCCACGGCATATAGGGCTGTTTATCTGAACTAAGCTCTGCATACTGGCTCATAACGAGATACTTAATTTTCAAAATGGATATAAGATGAAAAAACTCCTCATAATCGCGGCTCTGGCAGCCATTGTCTGCGCATTAGTGGTATTTGATGCTCAGCAATACCTCACGCCGGATTTCTACCAGCAATTATTTAGCGAGCAGCCTTTATTATCAGGGGCTATATTCTTTGCTGTATATGTAGTGGCCACCGCGCTATCGATTCCTGGCGCAGCGGCTTTGACCTTAATAGGCGGTGCTATTTTTGGTTTGGGCTGGGGGTTATTGCTGATCAGTTTTGCCAGCTCCGTTGGTGCGACACTCGCGTTTTTGATTACACGTTTATTACTGAAAGACTGGGTACAAGCTAAATTCGGTAATTATCTGGGTACCCTTAATAAAGGCATTGAGAAAGACGGCGCGTTTTATTTGTTCACTTTACGTTTGATTCCTGTGGTGCCGTTTTTTGTCATCAACCTTGTAATGGGTTTGATGCCGATCAAAGCACGTACCTTTTACTGGGTAAGTCAGTTAGGCATGTTGGCAGGCACGGCTGTGTACGTGAACGCCGGCGCGCAACTTGGCCAGTTAGATGAATTATCGTTTGCAGGTATCATGACACCAGGCTTATTAGGCAGCTTCGTATTACTTGCCATATTCCCATGGATTGCACGCACCTTAATTAATAAAGTGAAAAAGAACCTTGCACTAAAAGCCTATAAAAAACCAAAAACCTTTGATGATAATTTATTAGTAATCGGTGCTGGTGCTGGCGGTTTGGTTAGCAGCTACATTGCAGCCGCCACAAAAGCCAAAGTAACCTTAATTGAAAAACATAAAATGGGCGGCGACTGTTTAAACACAGGCTGCGTACCATCAAAAGCCATTATTCACGCAGCTAGTCTTGCCCATGAGGCACGCCATGCAAAAAGGGTTGGGGTTAATGTAGGGGATGTAAATGTGGACTTTGCACAAGTGATGCAATCGGTCCATGCGGGTATTAAAGACATAGAGCCTCATGACAGCATAGAGCGCTATGAAGGCCTTGGTGTAAACTGCATCACAGGTACCGCGACAATAGTGAACCCATGGACAGTGGAAATTGAAACCGCGCAGGGCAAACAAACTCGCACTGCGCGTAATATTATTATCGCCGCTGGTGGTCGACCAAAAGTTTTTCCAATTGCGGGTATTGATGATGTGGGTTACTACACCTCTGATACCTTGTGGGGTATTAAAGAGCAGCCAAAGCATTTATTGATGATTGGCGCAGGACCAATTGGTTGTGAGCTCGCGCAAAGTTTCAATCGTCTAGGCAGTAAGGTCACTATGGTTGATCCAGCGCCACATATTTTAGGCCGAGAAGATACCGATGTGGTATCCGAAGTGACCGAACAATTTAAAGCCGAAGGTGTTGAGTTGATGACAGGCTGCAAGCCAAAATCGTTTGCGCTAGTTAACGGTGAAAAGCAGGCAGTGATTGAAACCCCAGAAGGGGATAAGACTATTACCTTCGATACCCTGATTATGGCTGTAGGCCGCGAAGCCAACGTGAAAGGTTATGGATTAGATAACTTGAATATCCAGCTAGATGAACGCGGTAACATACTGGTAGATGAATACCTAGAAACCAGTATGCCCGGTGTCTATGCCGTAGGTGATGTCATTGGTGGTTATCAATTTACCCATGTTTCTTCTCATGAAGCATGGTATGCCAGTGTAAATGCACTATTTGGTCATTTAAAAAGATTCAAAGCAGACTATTCTGTTATCCCTTGGGCTACGTATACCGATCCGCAAGTTGGCCGCGTGGGTTTAAACGAAACCGATGCTAAAGCTCAAGGTATTGCGTTTGAAGTGACCAAGTTTGAAATCAAAGAACTGGATCGTGCTATCGTAGATGGCCAAGCACGAGGTTTTGTTAAAGTGCTTACTGTACCGGGCAAAGACAAAATATTAGGTGCCACCATTGTGGGTGCTATGGCCGGTGAATTAATGGCTGAGTTTGTATTGGCTATGCGCCATGGTTTGGGTTTGAATAAAATTCTGGGCACCATACACGCCTATCCGACCATGATGGAAGCCAATAAGTATGTTGCGGGCGAGTGGAAGCGAAACCATGCACCACAGGGTTTGCTCAAGTTTGCAGAAAAATTTCATGCATGGCGTCGCGGGTAATATAGGACGCTAACTTAATAAAAAATAAAGGGCTAGAAAATGAAAAACGAATTTACAGAAACTGAACTGAATTTAGCCCTTAATTTTATGAACCAAATTCCTTTCAACCAACACATTGGTTTAGAAGTGCATCAATTCGATGCGGATGTGGCTGTCTTTAAAATCAACATGCGCAAAGAGCTGGTGGGTAATTGGCTGCAAGGCATACTACATGGCGGTGTAATTGCCACCGCATTAGATGTGGCTGGAGGCACGGCGGCATTAGTGGGTGCTTATAAGCAGCGTTTAGATTTACCTCAAGAAGAGCGGGCTAAAAGTTTAGCTAAGCTTGGCACCATTGATATGCGAGTGGATTACCTGCGCCCCGGAAAGGGCAAAGAATTTTTTGCTAGCGCCTCTATTTTACGTATTGGCTCAAAAGTAGCCGTGACACGTATGGAATTTAAAAACGAAGAAGATGAGTTAATTGCCGTGGGTACTGGCACGTATATGTGCGGTTAGTTTAATAAAATGCAGGCGTTTTTTAGAGGAATCTGGTTTATAGCTATTTCTTTTATGATGATTGAAGCCAACATTACTAGCGGGCAGTGCCCACTCTATGGTGTGAAATAGTCGTGCTTATTTTGTCACTCCTGCGAAGGCAGGAGTCCATTGCTGGGGGAGCAATTACTTCTCCCAATTGCCCCAAGGGTTCGAGCTGTCAGAAGCATTATTTTTAGGACTTGTTGGTCGGGAGGTTTCGTTGTCGCGACGAGACGTATCGCTGCGCGGCCCATAGCTTTTATTAGAGCCAGCACGCTTACCAAAATCACCTTTGTTAAATTCAGCGGCTTTCTTTGCTCGCTTCTCACGTAGTTTCTCGGCATCTTCTAATGACAGCTCTGCAGGCTCACCTACTTGGTGATGCTCTGGCACAATACGATCGCGCGGTGAAATACTAAACTGGGTAGATGAGGGCTTAGGCAGGTTTTTATATTCATACATATAAAACGATTCTACTTTTTCCCGAGCCCAGTCAGTCTTTTTTAAGAATTTCACGCTCGATTCAATGCTCGGGTTGGTTTTAAAGCAGTTGATGTTTAAGTAAGCAAATAGAATCTCAAAGCTGTAATGGTCAACCATCTCAATCAAGAGGTTTTTAAGGCTGATCCCGTGTAGGGGGTTGTTCTTGAAGTTAATATCATCAGACATGGCAGAATCCAGAAAAAGCAGTAAATGGCGCGATTATACCTAAAATATAGCAGTACACCTGATTTTTACGAGAATAAGGCTAATTGCGCCCCATATTAGGCTTTATGGTACTAAGGTGATTAACAATGGGCTAATGACATTAGGCAGCCACTGCCTTAACCTTCGCTTATAGATAAGTAGCATGTGACAAGGTGAGATGTATGAGCGACAAAATCGTTAAATTTGAATTTGAAAAAGAAACCAAAAACAGCGTGCGCTATAAAGAAGTGCCAGAAGATGGCCAGCCGCCGATTATTGGATCCTTGTATGTGCAAAAGTGGTATGTGGGCAATACTAAGAATTTGGAAGTGACCATTAGCAAGAAAGATTAGGTATTATTAAATGCAGCCTTTTCTGTGAAGACGGAAATCTAATATAAAACACTGTCTTTCCCGCGAAGGCGGGAATCCAGTTGAGTATTCTTTACTTTATTTGGGTTTTAATGAATAAGAAAAGAGAAGCTCTAGTTCTTCAAACAAATGGGCGATAACAGGCGTCTTAAAGTGGTCATCTCCGGCTACTTATAAAACTCCACATAAAAACGCACCTTTCCTAATGGCTCGATCTTATGTAATACAGTGGGTTCTACGATACCCAAGTTATTTGGGTCAAGTATAATGACTTCTGCTTGAGGCTCGTTGATGGTGTACTGCAGTTTGCCTTCAATAATAACGATGACGCCCCAAACGTTTTCTTTTGTTTGGTGGTCATTGAGTAACCCCTTTGGAATACTCAGCTCATCAAACTCGGGTGTTTTTTTGTAAGGTGCTACGTTGCTTGGTAATTGTTTCATAGAATACCTTTTCGGTTTTAATACTAATAATTAGATTAAAATAAACACCCAGTAAAGCAGGCTTTAAATATCACTCATCAAATCAAAGATGCTTAACTTTAAACCCTTGACCTTCCAGTTGACGTAATAAACCTTTCTCTCCATTAAGATGCAGCGTACCCACTAAGATAAATTCTGTGGTTTTGTTATTCATTAGAGCTGGAATTTGAGTCATCCAATTATTATTTCGATTCAGAATTAACGTGTCATAAACCCCAGGGAACTGCTCTTTCATGTCTTTTACGGGAGCCATGTCTGTGAACTCATCAATGCTACCCTTGCGCCATGCTGCTTTCATTGTAGTAATCCAATGAGGTAACGCTTCTACATCTTTAAGAGTGTATTCAATGGTTACGTTCGGATCGATTTGTGCGATAGATTGCAAAAAGCCTAATTGTTCATCTATTGTCTCTAAGCTGCCAATACTTTTTTTATCGACTTTAGCCTTGTCATTGAAATGGTTATCAACACCAAGTTCACTGACCATACCGAGTCTTTGATATTCCATAACTGTGATGATCAGTGATAGCCCCCAAGGTTGGTACTTTTCAAAATGACTAATGGATATTTGGCGCGCGCGTAAAAAATCCTCAAGTTCTTTGTATATTTTAGGCGTAAGCTCACTGGCAATTGTACGTCCATCGCTATATGACATGGCAGCTATCATTTTTGCTTGTTGATCAGGGTGATTACTTGTATCTAAATCTGTTTCAAAAATAAGGGTGTCAGCATCTTGGTAGGCCGTATTGAAGGCTTTAGGTAACGGGTAATCTTCTGTATTAAGAAGATGAATGGTGCCGCCAACATAAAAGTAGTCACCATCTTTGCTTACTTTCCATACTGACGTTTGGGCATAGGCATGACTTATAAGTAATGTTAGAAAAATAAAAATAGATAAGACGGATTTTATAAGTTTCATAAATTCTATTTGGTGAAGATCCGCTATGGTTTATTTTATAACGCCATAGCGGTCATATTGATGGAAGTAACTTTAATATGCGGCTTTAGGCAAAGGTAAATCTGGCAAATCCAACCCTAAGCCTTGTCTTAGCATGGCAATGGCTTTTTCATTTTGATCTTGCGCTAAATACAAGCGGCTTAGTTCACTGCGTACTTCAGCACTGTTTTCTTGGGCTAAGCTTGCTTCAAAATAGCTTTGGGCATCGTCAAATAATTCATTCATTAATGCGATGCGTCCAAGTGACAGTAATAACACGGCATCGTTAGGGCGTTGTTTGAGCTTGTCTTGGGCGAAGAGTAATTGACGTTTCACATCTTTGCCTTGTACCCAACCGTATAAACTCATGAGTTCGTCACTAAAGTGATGTTGCAATAAATAACGTAATTGGGCTTCGGCTTCTTGTTGGGCACCTAGTTGAATTAGATGTTCGATAAACGCATGAGCGAGTGGTAAAAAATCCATTTGCTTAATAGTGCGTGTGGGGATGTTCTTCCAGACCTCTAATAAAGTTTGTGGGTCACGGCTGGCGGTGTTACGTGAACGGATCATGTGCTCGATGAGTTTGCCATAGGCTTCTACTTCGAGTTGCTGAAATTTTTTGTTAGGTAATAGTTTATGCTTATTTAAACTAGGCAATAGCTCAATCACGGCTTGCCAGTCTTCTAATGCCATGTGGGCTTTCAGCAACATCTTGTTGACGTATTGATGCTTAGGAAATTGTTTTTGTAAACGTAAACATGTGGCCAAGCACTGCTCGAACTGTTCACGTTCTAGTTGCAGTTGAGCTTGTTGTAATCCTACGGCCAGTTCTGCACCCTTGGTGCTTTTTACTGCTTCGGCCATGAGCTCGTCACTGCGCTCAAAATTACCGGCCATTTGTGCGGCGCGGGCAGCGGCTAAGTAGTTAATGATTTTGCCTTTGCCATGGGCGCCGGCCATTAATAATCGTTCGCTTTGCTTAAAGTTGCCTTCAGCTAAATAGATTAAACCTTTTACGGTTTTTCCTATGGCGGTATTGATTCCGCGCTTTTCTCGCCACTTGTTTAAAAATACAGGGCTGCCTAGTAGGATAATAAACAGATGAACGGTTGCGTAAATAGAGATTACCGACGCGGCCAATATAATGACAAATACCCAAAGACTGGTTTCCAACACCCAGTTTTGAAAGCTCACTAGTACGTAGCCGCTGCCTTGCAGCATGTAGTGGCCGACTAGGGTACCTGCTAGTAAAAATAAAATAATTAAGAGTAAGCGTTTGCTCATTAAGCTTGCTCCTCTTTCTTAGTATTTAGCTGCGGGGCATTTTTTAATGGGGCAGACTCTGTTTCGCTTTGTGTTTTTTTAGATTCTGTTTTAGCGGGCACGGTTTCTTTTTCGACAGGTTTAATGCTGCTGGGTGTATAAGTGCGGTCTTGCATAATTTGACGCAACAAACGCAATGACTCGCTCACTTGTGGGGTGGTTTGTTCGATGTTGAGTTGGCTTAAAGATTGTATTTTCTCTAGCAAGACCTTGGCATTGTTATGACGCAGGTTGTCGCTGAGCCATTGTTGAGCGCTGTTTAAGCTGCTTTGATAAGTGATGTTGTCGGCTTTTAATAATGCCCACTGAGCTTGCTCTAACATTAAGCTCAAGTTGTGCTCTAACAATTGATACTGGCTGTCGCTTAATGGCGCGCTAAACGCATCGTCGCGATGACGAATACTCACCAATGATAAAATCTGTTGCCAAAGGCTGTTGCTCATTTCTGTAGTGCTTGCACTATCGTCGGCGGCGCCATCAGCTTGGGCTTGAATGAATTCACTAGGCGGTTGGATGCTGTCATGTACCAAGGCTTTAATGGCTTGTATTTCGCTGTAAATACCTTGGCGATCTAATTGGTTGTGCTGACCCAGCAATAACATTTCTTTGGCGATTTGTTCACGTACCACTAACAAGGCAGGATCATCTAAGCTGGCGAGTACTTGGTTGGCTGCGTCAAATAAGCCGTGAGCCCCTTTGAATTCATGTTGCAAATACACCCTCTGATTGGCAAGGCGTAATAGGTATTCTGTTTCGGCTAATTTCCAATCGTCCATGCGCGCACCTGGAATTTGGTTCAAGGTGTGCTGCATAAAGGCCAACTGACTTTGCATGTCTGTTAGCGCTTTTTGACTTTGTTCGTATTGAGAAAGTTGTTTACCGTTTTCGATGGCTTGTTGTTGGCTTTGTTGGGTGACACTTTGCAGCTGCTGTTCTAGTGCGCTTTGGTTACGTAATAATAGTTCAATGCGATATTGAGCAAAGACCAAAGCAGCAATGATGAGTACGGCCACTAATAAGAACCATGGGGTGCTGCCACGAGTGCTTTTAGTGTCTTTGTTCGGCAGAGCGTTGTTACTGTTATTTGGCTGCTGATCACTCACAAGATGAATCCTTTGCTATTGCCTGCGGTTATTTAGCTAGAGTGCGTTATCTTACTTAAACAGTCTAGCAACCCTTGTGCATTTATTTTGGGGCATACGTGGATGTTTTGAATGTGAAGGGCAGGGGCCATATTGGCGATGCGTTCACTAGGAACCAAGACATGCACGTTTTGTTTTTGTTCTGTGGTTAGCTGGGTGGCAAGTTGATGTAGCATTTCACCACTAGTGAGCAGAGCATAGTGGATTTGATGTTCACTGAGTAGTGCGGCCAGCTCATCTTGTGCAAAGCTTACCGCTTCGCGCTGATATAGTTCGCAATATACGACTTGGGCACCGCGTTGCTTTAATGATTCAGCTAGGTGTTCTCGTCCGCCGACGCCACGCAAGATCAGCACTTTTTTCTGGCTTAAGTCTTGGTTTAGGCCAGTTAATTCGAGCAAGCCTTCGCTGTGATTGGCTTTTGGTAGCTGCATATCAATGCCTAAAACCTTAAAGGCTTGAGCACTGCTTGGTCCTACCGCATACCAGTCAATACCGACTGGCATTTGTGGCCAGTATTGGTCGATTAAATTTACGGCCAAACTTGAGGCGTTGCTACTGACCGAAATCACTACATCGTATAAATCGAGGTTCATGATGTGCTGCTTCATGGCATGAAAGGCAGCACCGTGAGCCTCGGTAAACGGGGCAATGCGCAGTAATGGTTGGTGTACGCAATGCCAGTTGGCTTGCGTTAGGGCGCTGATTAGTTCATCCGCTTGGCCTTGTGGCCGGGTAATTAAGATGGACTTATTCACAGCTCGCCTTTATGTAATGTTACGGCCATAGACTTCGGCGAGAATCTCACCTGCGCCTTTGGCTAGTAGGTTTTCGGCGGCTTGAATGCCGAGAGTTTCGGCATCATTCACGTGACCTGTGATTTCGGTGCGCACGATTCTTTGGCCGTCTTCACTGCCCACTAGACCGCGTAAAAATAATTGGTCACCGTCTAAAGTGGCATAACATGCAATAGGCACCTGACAACCACCTTCTAACCGACGGTTAAGGGCTCGCTCAGCGGTCACTCGGTAAGCGCTTTCTTGGTGATGCAGCGGCGCTAATAAATCGTGAGTAGTTTGGTCGTCTGTGCGACATTCAATGCCCACGGCCCCTTGGCCACCAGCCGGTAGGCTGATTTCATCACTCATGAAATCGGCAATGCGTTCTTGAAGCTCTAAGCGAATTAAACCGGCACTGGCTAAAATAATCGCATCGAATTCGCCGGCATCCAATTTACCTAAGCGGGTTTGTACATTACCGCGCAGGCTGCTGACTTTAAGGTCAGGGCGAGCGGCCATGGCTTGGCATTGGCGACGCAAGCTAGATGTGCCTAAGCGTGCGCCCTGAGGTAAATCCAGTAAAGTCTTGTATTGGTTAGAAACAAACGCGTCGGTTGGGTTTTCACGCTCACAAATCACGCTTAAACCTAAGCCTTCTGGGAATTCCATCGGCACGTCTTTCATGCTGTGTACGGCGATGTCAGCACGGCCATCGAGCATGGCGGCTTCTAATTCTTTTACGAATAAACCCTTACCGCCAATTTTGGCTAATGGCGTATCAAGAATTTTATCCCCTTGAGTCGTGAAGGTGACGAGCTCTATTTCTAAGCCTGGGTGAAAGCTTTGTAATTTTGCTTTCACATATTCTGCCTGCCATAGGGCCAGTTTGCTTTTACGGGTGGCGATGCGCAGCGGCTTGCCAATTTTGGCTGACATAAGAGCCTCAGTTAGAGTGTAAATAGGCCGTATGATACGGCAGATTGAATTAATTTTCAGGCTGTTTTGCTGATATTGATCAGGCTTTAGCGTTAAACTGCTGCCTCGTTAAATGTTCGGTTTGATTTTACAATAGGGTATTTACTGAGCTCACTTCTTTCCTAGGTTTCAAATATCATGATGCGACTAAAGCATAGGTGACTTAGGGATTGGAAGTGGGCACATTAGTGAACTTGTGCACAGTTTCTGTGGATAACACCTTGGATAACTTAGGGACACATTGCTACAGCGTCTACAGTCAGGGTTGGACTCTTAAATTGGTCAAAAACACGCCATAAATCAAACACTTAAAATTATGATTGAAAAAGTTAATCACAGTTTCTGTGGATAAGAGTGGGGGTAACTGCGGGACACTTGTCTGCAGCCCTTAATGGCAGTGTTCATGGTATCAATTGGTTAAAAAACAACACGTTAGCTTGGCTTGATGACCGGGTGATAGGGTTGAGTACGAAAAGGTTATGCACAGTTTCTGTGGATAAAACATTGAATAACTTTGGGACACATGTCGCCACCCCCCGTCATGGCCCCTCTTCACTTAAATTGGTTGAAAACAACACATGCTGTACGGACTTATCGTATTTATCGCCTTCTTATTGTTAGGTGACTTTTTAGCGGCGCTTTTGGCTTGGCCCGTACCGGGTTCAGTTATGGGGATGCTGTTATTATTTTGTGTATTAGTGGTGCGCGGTGGCGTGAATACTTCGCTGAAGCAATCCAGTCAGGGTTTATTGCCTTATTTGCCATTATTTATCGTGCCTGCCTCTGTGGGTATTGTGAACTACATGGATGTGGTGCGTGAAGAAGGTTTGTTGATTGTGACCGCCATGGTGGTGAGTTTAATGGTGGGTATTCCTCTATGTGGCTGGTTAGCGCAAAAAACCATGAGCACTAAGCAGGGAGACCGCTCATGAGTTTGCAATGGCAACATGCATGGGATGCCATTTGGTTAAGCCCATATCTTGGTTTGTTTTTAACCTTACTCAGCTTTCAGCTTGGCTTGTGGTTATTTCGTGTTAGTGCGCAAAAACCCATTTTGCATCCGGTTATGGTGAGTGTGGTCAGTGTATGTGCGGTGGTCTTGCTAACGGATTTAAGTTTCGAACGTTACATGGACAGTGCCCATGTGCTCAGCCAGTTTCTAGGACCTGTTATTGTGGCGTTAGCGATCCCGCTTTATGAAAATCTAAAGGCGTTGCGCCAATACTGGCTACCTTTTTTATTAAGCAATGTGCTTGGTGGTGCTGTGACGATCTTAGTGGCAGTGGGGATTTTGTATTTTGCTGGTGGCTCTGAGATGAGCGTGAACTCCATGTGGACAAAATCCATTACCACAGCGTTTGCGTTACAAATTGCGCCGCAAATTGGCGGGCTGGCTTCTGTGGCCGCGGCGATCATTATGTTCACCGGTATCTTAGGTGCATTAATGGCGCCTACCTTGTTTCGCTGGTTCAATATTCATGCAGCACCCGCGCAAGGTTGTGCACTGGGCGTGTGTGCCCATGCCGTGGGGACTTCAAAAGCATTGGAATATGGCAGTGAGCAAGGGGCATTTGCGGCATTAAGCATGAGCTTTATGGGAATGTTGTGTGCGTTCACGTTACCGTTTTTATTGCACGTATAGACGGTTAATACCACGGTATTGTTTGCGATAGGTCACAACTTTATTAGGAATCCGGATTAAGAAGATGTCAAACCCAAAACGGCGTAGCTAGGTGTCATAACTGAACTATACTGGTTGAATACTTTGCCAAGGATTCGGCCATGAAACTGCGACTGGCGATTATTAATATCGCCCTTCCTTTGTTAACCCTAGTGGCCTTGGGCTTTTTGCCTAAGAACATGCTGTCATTACCTGATTACGTCTCTACGGCATTAATCGCTTTTACCCTTGGTCGTGCATTTCTTTTATTGCAGCAGCAGACTGTATTTAGTGTGCTGCCCATGCTGCTTATTTCTTTGCCAGCTTCTTTATCTTTAAATATTGATATATATGCGCCTTTTGCCCTGCCCAGTTTTTTAGTTTACTTGTGGGTGGTGAATTTGCAGTGGGGGCAGCGTCCTTGGTTGCACCCTTTGCATCTTTTGAATTTAGCTTTATTAGGTGTGTTTATCTGTTTTGCTCATCGGTTAATTCAACTACCTGAAGAATGGCTGCAGCATGTTCAGTCGCCTTTACCGTGGGCGAGTATTTTCTGTGCGTTAACCCCTTTGTTATTTGTGCGCTTGTGGGTGCGTATTGGTCGTTGGTCTAGTTACTGGCCTTTGTTAGTGATGGTGGCGTTTAGCTTTAAATGGAGCAGTGAGGAGTATTTAATTCTCTGGGTGTCATTGGCAGCATTGTTATCGTTAACACTCGACAGTTATGTGATGGCGTTTGTTGATGAGCTAACGGGTATTCCTGGACGTCGTGCATTGGAATTTAAACTCAAAACTCAAGGTAAGCATTATTACTTGGCGATGGTGGATGTGGATCACTTTAAAAAGTTCAACGATACCTATGGTCATCAGGTGGGCGATGATGTGCTTAAGGTGATTGCAAAGCTTATTAGTCAAACCCCAGGAGCCAATGCCTATCGTTATGGTGGGGAGGAGTTCTGTCTGGTGTTTTCAAAAAGCGCACAGAAAGATGTCCTAACATCTCTGGGGCTGACTCGTAAAAGTATTGAAGAATATGCACTGTACCCAAGAAGTTTGGTGCGCAAAAAAAATAAGCGAGGACAAAAAACAAAAGCTAAGCCATTGCATGTAACGGCTAGTTTTGGCGTGGCGCAACAAAGTGGCAGCGAAGGTTATGAGCGGGTGATAGAGCGTTCAGATAAGGCGCTTTATAAAGCCAAGCAAAGTGGCCGAAACTGTGTGAGTGTCGCTAAGTAGTTTGGATTTGAGTGCGGACTAATGGGTTGGGCGATTGAGTGATATCCACAAAAAAGAAGACCGATGGTCTTCTTTTTTAATTCTATTTTGTGTCAGCTGCTCAGTCTTTCATTAAGCTAAAAATTGTTTAATTTTGTTCTTTTTAGCACTTAGCATAACGACCAGCTCTTTGCGCGTGCGGATCATTTCACGGTAATTATGTAGTATGGCTGGGTTGTTCATACCCATTCGTTGCTGGGCATTTTTCATGAGACGTTCAAGCGTTTGAATCTCATGTTGGAGTCGAGATACTTTGGGGTGGATGCTGTACGTCATGATCAGTATTATCTTTGTCTTTGATGTCTACTTATCATAGTTACATTTGTGAGCTAGGTTGCAGAAATTAAGGACGAATTTGATCTTAAAAACATCTATAAATAAGCCTATAGCTATTAACCAACAAGAATGATTTGTATTGCATCAAACCTTACTTTTTTCTGACGCAAAATCTGTAAAAAAAGGAAAGAATTAAGGCGCGCAATAAACGGTAAGGGTGATGTAAAAAAATAGCGCGTTGGTTGACGCGCTTTTTTATATGAAAAAAGAATACTAATTAAGACAGTAGTAACGTGCGCCAATCAAAGTCCACTTGTCCCACCGCAAAAAATCCCGGCACGATCATAGAAGGCTTGTGGCCATACTTGATGGTTTCATATTGTAAAGACAGTATATCCCCGCCAACACAGCGCAAAATGGCATGACCTGCTGCAATGTCCCATTCGCTAACGTTCCCGAAGCGTGGATACACTTCTCCTCGTCCGCTCGCCAAGTAAGCCAGTTTTAATGCACTGCCCACAGAGATCAGTTCGACTGACGCGACCCGTTGTTCTAACTTGTCACATAATCGGTTTAAAGCATCGGTGCCGTGACGTTTGCTGCCCAATACGCGAATACAATCGGACTCTCCAATTTGCATATTGGGATTGCTGGCCTTGATGGGAGTGGCCGGTTCATCGCCCACTTTGCGGAAGGCTTTACCTGCACCTCCATAAAAACATTCATCGGTAACGGGGGCATAAATCAAACCAAAAACAGGCTGGCCGTTTTCTATTAATGCAATGTTCACGGTGAACTCATCGTGACGCTCGATAAATTCTTTGGTGCCGTCTAAAGGGTCCACCAGCCAAAACTGATTCCATTGAGCCCGTTGCTCTTGGCTGGGAGTATCAGCCTCTTCACTAATCACAGGTACATCTAAGATAGCCGGCAAGCCGTTGCTAATAATATGATGGGCGGCAAGGTCGGCCTCAGTTAATGGGCTCTCGTCGGCCTTCTCTACCACTGTATATTCGCTACGGTTATAGACGTCTAAAATAGCGGCGCCGGCTGTTCTGGCTAACGCAATGAGCGCGGCATAGTTAGGTTGCATAGTGACCTACTTGTTTGTGATAAGAATTATTATGTTTATTGCACTGCAAGCCAAGACTTAGCCATATAAAGCGCTGCAATGGCACGACCTTCTGTTACATCAGCGCGTTGCACTAAAGTATCGATATCATCTAGTGGCCATGGAATAACCTCTAATGGCTCAGGTTCATCGCCAGGTAGGGAAGCCTCGTATAGGTCTAGTGCAATAAACACATCAATGCCACTTTTCATGTAATTGGGGCTTAGGCTCATTTTTTTCAAAAAGTGCAATTGCTTGGCACCCACGTGAATTTCTTCTTTTAGTTCTCGCACGGCAGCTTCTTCCAGGGTTTCACCCAGATCCACGGCGCCTTTGGGCAAGGTTAAGGTGTAGTCCTCTAAACCTGCGGCATATTCACGAATCAGTAACACTTCGCCTTTTTCATTAATTGGCACCATCATGACGGCACCTGTTCCCCCTGGTACTAAACGCTCATAAGTACGCTCTACACCGTTGGAGAATCTTAATTCCATTTTCTCTATAGTAAATAAGCGGCTTTGCGCAACAATGTGACGATCTAATATTTGTGGTTTCTGAGCCATGTCCAACACACTATAATGAGTAAAGTCGTGCAGTATGAACTCTAAAAGGCAGCAATTAAATGATCCACTGGAATGAAATCGACACCGTATTGTTGGATATGGATGGCACCTTATTAGATTTACACTTTGATAATTATTTCTGGCTTGAGCATTTACCGCGTAAATACGCCGAACATCACGGCATGGAGCAACCAGCGGCCTTAGCCAAATTAAGCAAACAGATGAAATCGAAAGTGGGTCAATTGGAATGGTATTGCCTTGATTACTGGAGTGAGTTGACGGGGCTGCCCATTGCAGATTTAAAGCAAGATGTATCGCACAAAATTCAATTTCGCCCCCATGTGCCTGATTTTCTTGAAGCTTTGAAAAAGGCAGGTAAGCGCAGTGTGATTGTCACTAATGCTCATCGCGACAGTGTGGATTTAAAGATGCGCCATACAGGTCTAGATGCCATGGTTGATCGTATTATTAGCTCCCATGATTATGGTTTTGCAAAAGAAGACCAAGGGTTTTGGCACAGTCTTTCTCAGGATGAAGGGTTTGAAAAGTCACGGTCCGTCCTCATTGATGACAGCTTGCCTGTGTTAGAATCCGCCAAGCGCTATGGCATTGGTCATCTAATGTGTATTCATGAGCCGGACAGCCAAAAGCCTAAGCGTGAGATTACAGATTTCCATAGCATCGACCTGTTTAGTGATGTGATGCCTGTGACAAAGGATACTTGAGTGAGCGATAGCAAACCGGCAAAAATCCGTTTAGATAAGTGGCTATGGGCGGCGCGTTTTTTTAAGACCCGCGCACTGGCCAAAACCGCAGTGGAAGGCGGCAAGGTTTTATATGATGGTCAGCGCTGTAAAGTCAGCCGAACCGTTGACGTGGGTGCAACCTTGCAAATTCGCATGGGGTTGGATGAAAAAACCGTCTGTGTTCTGCAGGTTTGCGAGCAACGTCGCGGGGCACCAGAAGCTCAATTGTTATATGAAGAGTCTGCGCAAAGCATCAAAAAGCGCATGGATGAAGCGGATCGTCGTCGCAAATTTGCCAAAGCGAATCCCTTGTTTGATCACAAGCCCAATAAAAAAGAACGTCGTCAAATTCACAAATTCCGTGAAGACACGGTTCTTTAACGACCCGATTTTAGATTAAGCAGCCAGCGTTATCGTTTGGCGAATACAAAAGAGAGCCCCTATGGCCAGTAACGATATTTTGCAACGTTTCACCTTTGATCACAGCCATGTGCGTGGCGAGCTGGTGGGTTTAAAGCAGACATTAGCCGACGTATTTCAGCGTCAGACCTATCCAGAACCTGTAAATAACTTACTCGGCGAATTGTTAGTGGCTGCGGCGTTATTGAGCGCCACGGTGAAAATTGAAGGTCTGTTAAGTTTACAAATTCAAACCGATGGCCCTGTTCGATTATTACTGGCTGAGACCAGTCATGACGGCAAATTGCGTGGCATTGCGCGTATGGATGAAAACACTGATTTATCCGAGAGCAATCTGTTAGGCAGTAAAGGCCAGCTTATTATCACCATCGAGCCAGACAAGGGTCGTCGTTATCAGGGTATTGTTGAAATAGAAGAAGGCAACATAGCGAAATCCCTTGAAGGATATTTCCGCCAGTCTGAACAGCTCGACACTCACCTGTGGATAAGTTGTGAAAATGGCGTCGCTGCTGGTTTATTCCTACAAGAGCTACCAGCTTTAGGTGAAGTACAAGAAGCCATGGAAGTGGATGACGATGCATGGAATCGCTTAAATCAACTTGCACAAACCTTGCGCCCAGATGAACTACTGCATTTGGACAATGATGAAATTCTGCATCGCTTATTCCATGAAGAAAAAGTGCGTTTATATGATGGTCAGCCTCTTGAGTTTAACTGCAGTTGCTCAAAGGATCGCTTGTCGATTGCCCTGACTCAAATCGGTTATGCAGAGTGCCAGGATATCATTGATGAGCAGAAAAAAATTCGAGCGGATTGCCAGTTTTGTGGCCAGCATTACAGCTTCTCCCAAAGCGATGTCAACGGATTGTTCCCGTTAGAAAGTGCCAAAGCGGGAAAAGGTCTGCACTAGTTACAGGATCTAAACGATAATAAGTCCAAGTTATAGCAAGTATAGGCACCATAAATACACTGTATGCCCGTGATACCTGCTGGCTTGCAAGGGACATGGTAAGCCAAAGGGAGGTCCATTTTGGTCTTTTTCTGGCCTGCCTATTCGCCTAGATTGGATTTTCTGGCATAATCGCGCACCTAAAAATTGCAATTCGCTTGAGGCTTACGCACCTTGAGCGGTAATGTTTTCAGTTAACTGGCCATAAGCCGGTAACTTACTTTTGTTGGATTGGGCACTATGACCACCGTTTACACCGATCTTTCTTCTGCTGTTTTAGTAGAAAAAGCACTAGAGCGCGGCGAAGGCCGTCTACAAGACAATGGCGCATTTGTTGTTGAGACTGGTGCCCGTACAGGCCGCTCGCCAAAAGATCGTTATATTGTTCAAGAGCCGAGCACGTCTGACGCAATCGATTGGGGCAATGTGAACCGTCCTTTCGACGCCGACAAGTTCGACGCCCTTTGGGATCGCGTAGAAGCCTACCTAGATCAGCATGACAAATTTGTATCTGAAGTGCACGTAGGCGCAGATCCACAACACTACCTACCGATTAAAATGACCACACAGACTGCTTGGCAGAATCTGTTTGGCCGTAACCTTTTCATTCGTCCAGATACGTTTAACCCTTCTGACAAAGAAGAGTGGCAAATTCTGAACGTAGTGGGCTTTGAATGTGTGCCTGAGCGTGATGGTACTAATTCTGATGGTTGTGTGATTCTTAACTTCGCAAAACGTAAAGTGCTACTTGCTGGTATGCGTTACGCAGGTGAAATGAAAAAAGCCATGTTCTCTGTACAAAACTTCTTACTACCTGAAAAAGACGTGCTACCGATGCACTGTTCAGCCAACGTAGGTGAAGATGGCGATACGTGCTTGTTCTTTGGTCTGTCTGGTACAGGTAAGACCACGTTATCTGCTGACCAAAGTCGTTACCTAATTGGTGATGACGAGCATGGCTGGGGTAAAGGTTCAGTATTCAATATCGAAGGCGGTTGCTATGCAAAAACCATCGATCTTTCTAAGAAAAATGAGCCAGTTATCTGGGACGCCATTAAATTCGGTGCCATCGTTGAAAACGTAGTAGTGGATCCTAAAACTCGCGTTGCGGATTACAATGATGTTTCTTTAACTGAAAATGGTCGTTGTGCATATCCACTTGAGCACATCGAAAAGCGTGTTCTTGAGAACCGTGCTGGCGAGCCAAAAGCCGTTATCTTTTTAACGTGTGATATGACGGGTGTGTTGCCTCCTGTTTCGATTCTTTCTAAAGAACAAGCGGCTTATCACTTCTTGTCGGGTTATACCGCACTGGTTGGTTCTACCGAAATGGGTGGATCTAAAGGCCTTAAGTCTACTTTCTCTACTTGCTTTGGTGCGCCTTTCTTTCCGCGTCCAGCAGGTGAATACGCTGAGCTTCTAATGAAGCGTGTAACTGAATTCGACTCACAAGTTTACCTAGTTAACACTGGTTGGACTGGTGGTCCTAATGGTGCAGGTGGTGAGCGTTTCTCTATACCAACGACTCGTGCGGTTATCGCAGCGATTCAGTCTGGTGTGTTACGTGATGCGGATACCAATACAACACCTGTATTTGGCCTGAAAGTACCTAAGGCAGTTGAAGGTGTCGATACTAAATTGCTAAACCCTATCGATGCTTGGACTGATAAAGCTAAGTTTGAAGAAGTAGCCGCGGGTCTTGCTAAGCAATTCGTTGACAACTTTAAGAAATACGATGTATCTGATGCGATTCGCGCAGCGGGTCCTCAGTTATAAGTTATTAAATTCCTCACCCTAGGGATTTATGAAGGCGCAACCTAGTTGCGCCTTTTTTTATGGGTAAAAATACGTTAATTTTTTGTGTATCAAACAATGCAGATTTGCCTTATAGCCGTTATTCGCTGCTTTTTGTGTGCTTAAAAAAACAGCCTGTGTCTTGCTCTTAAAACCTTCCTTTTAATGCCAATTCAAACCAGTAATTTTGCTCCTTGTGCTTTATAATTCATGGCTACCTGCCAAGTGGGTTCGACAGGTCATAACAATAATGTACATGAGTGGTTTATGGATCGTATATTTCAAACATTAGCAACTGAGCTGAATGTACAGCTAACACAAATCGTATCGTCAGTGGCCTTACTTGATGAAGGTGCCACCGTCCCGTTTATTTCCCGATACCGTAAAGAAGTCACTGGTGGTATGGACGATGGTCAATTACGTACATTAGAAGAACGTCTGCGCTATTTGCGTGAGATGGAAGATCGCCGTACTTCTATTCTTAAAAGCATTGAAGAGCAAGGCAAGCTGACGGACGAGTTAAAAGGTCAGATTATGTTGGCGGATACCAAAAACCGTCTTGAAGATTTGTATTTACCTTATAAACAAAAACGCCGTACTAAAGGTCAAATCGCCATTGAAGCAGGCATTGAACCCTTAGCCGATGCTTTGTTAGAAAACCCAGAATTAAACCCAGAAAGTGAAGCGGCTAGTTTTGTTGATGCAGACAAAGGCTTCGCAGATGTAAAAGCCGTTTTAGATGGCGCTAAATTTATCCTGATGGAACGCTTTGCTGAGAACGCAGACCTCATTCAGCGCTTGCGTGACTTTTTATGGCAAGAAGCCACATTAAGCGTTCGTGTCGTACCAGGCAAAGAAAATGAAGCGGCTAAATTCCAAGATTACTTTGAACACGATGAACCGTTAAATAAAGTACCAAGTCACCGAGCGTTAGCTATTTTACGCGGCCGTAATGAAGGTTTCTTAAGTTCTAATTTAGTCACGGGTGATCCAAGCGACAAATTAACCGCTAGTCCATGTGAAGCCATGGTCGCGAATTTTTATAAATTAGAATTTAACAATCGCCCAGCTGATAAATGGTTAGGTGAAGTTGTAAAGTGGACATGGCGTGTCAAGTTATTAACATCGTTAGAAAACGAACTAATCACTCGTGTTCGTGAAAGTGCAGAAGAACACGCTATTAAAGTGTTCGCTACCAACTTAAAAGATTTATTAATGGCTGCACCAGCAGGTCATAAAGCGACAATCGGTTTGGATCCAGGTTTACGTACGGGTGTAAAAGTAGCGGTTGTAGATGCAACCGGTAAGGTGATGGATCATGGTGTAATGTATCCAACCCCTCCGAAAAATCAAATCGCGCAAAGTAAGGCTGCATTAAAGGCATTATGCGAAAAATATAATGTAGGTTTGATCGCCATTGGTAATGGTACTGGGAGTCGCGAAACGGATCGTGTAGTGGCTGAGTTCATTAACGAAAACCCAAGTCTTAAAGTACAAAAAATTGTGGTCAGTGAAGCAGGCGCATCTATTTATAGCGCATCAGAATTGGCTGCAAAAGAATTCCCAGACTTAGACGTAACCATTCGTGGTGCTATTTCAATCGCCCGTCGCTTGCAGGACCCGTTAGCGGAACTTGTGAAAATTGAGCCTAAAGCCATTGGTGTGGGTCAATATCAGCATGATGTTTCTCAATCTGCGTTAGCACGTTCCCTAGACGCCGTGGTTGAAGACTGTGTGAACGCCGTGGGCGTGGATTTAAATACCGCGTCTGTGCCCTTGCTAACTAAGGTGTCTGGTTTAAACAGCACAATTGCCAGTAATATAGTGGCCTTCCGTGAAGAGAACGGCGCATATAAAAGCCGAACGGATTTGAAAAAAGTACCTCGTTTAGGTGGTAAAACATTTGAGCTTGCCGCGGGCTTTTTGAAAATAGCTAATGGCAAAAATCCATTGGATGCCAGTTCCGTTCACCCTGAGTCATATGATGTTGTGAAGCAAATTGCGGCCAAAGCCCAAAAAGATGTGAAATCAATCATTGGTGATAGTCAGTTTTTAACGGCGGTAAATGCCAGTGAATTTGTGACAGATCAAGTTGGCTTGCCAACGATAAAAGATATATTGGCTGAACTTGAAAAACCCGGTCGTGATCCACGCCCTGAATTCATTACCGCTGAATTTAAAGAAGGCGTAGAAGAGATTAAAGATCTACGCGATGACATGATTCTAGAGGGCGTGGTGACGAATGTAACGGCCTTTGGTGCATTTGTAGATGTGGGTGTACATCAAGACGGTTTGGTACATATTTCCATGATGAGTGATAAATTTATCGATGACCCCCGTGAAGTGGTAAAAGCCGGTGATGTGGTGAAGGTTAAGGTAATGGAAGTGGATGCACCGCGAAAACGTATTGCCATGTCTATGCGTATGAGCGATAACGCTAGCGACTATCAAGCGGAAAAAGCCACACCAAGAGGTGAGCGTAAGCCGCGTAATGCTGCGCTGCGTCAGCACTCCAGCCAGCCCCAAGCGCCGGCTGCCAATAATGGAATGGCCGCATTATTTGCCCAAGCGCAGAAAAAGAAAGGTAAGCGCTTGTAGTTTTGAACTAAACTAACAGCGTGTATTCGAATGTGAATGCACGCTTATTAGGATAGAGTGTTGCGCTTAGCTTGTTTTTATCCTCATATAAGCTGGCTATAATCGCCCTAATTTATATCTTAAGGATATTCTCCTTTGTCTCAGTTCCTCCCATTCGACCAAGTACTTACGAACTTGCAAGCGGTCCCGCCTTCTGCCTTACGGTTTTCCCGTGGTATCGAGAAAGAAGGTTTGCGAGTAAATGCTGACGCCCATATTAATCCTGAGCCTCATCCGCAGGCCCTAGGCAGTACACTGACTCATCCGAGCATTACTACCGACTATAGCGAGGCTCTAATGGAGTTTATTACTCCAGTGAAGCACAGCGCTGATGAGGTGCTGGCTTTTTTGGATGATGTACAGCGCTTCAGTTATCAACATTTGCCTAATCAGTATATCTGGCCTGCGTCCATGCCAGGGGTGATCGAAGATGAACTAGATGTGCCTATTGCTTATTACGGTAAATCCAATGTGGGAACACTCAAGCACGTTTACCGACATGGTTTATGGCATCGTTATGGCCGCAAGATGCAATGTATTGCGGGCTTGCACTATAACTACTCAATCTCTGATGAGTTATGGCAAATAATCGCGGATTGGAAAGGCGAAACCCTAGATAAAGATTTTGTCAGCAAAGAGTACTTTGGCTTAGTTCGTAATTTTCGTCGCTACTCTTGGTTATTGTTATATTTGTTTGGTGCCAGTCCTGCCATTGATGCTAGTTTTTTAATAGGTGAAGAGCACGATCTTGAGAAATGGGACGATTCAACATTCTATGCTCCCTATGCAACGAGCTTACGCATGAGTGGCTTGGGTTATCAGAACAATGCCCAAGACGATCTATTTGTTTGCTTTAACGGCTTACCGACTTATACACAAACACTTAAGACCGCTATGCATCACTCTATGCCGCAATATGAAGCTATGGGTGTGGAAGAAAATGGTGTGTATAAACAGCTTAATACCAACTTGCTACAGATAGAAAACGAATACTATTCCGATATTCGACCAAAACGAAACAGCAAGAATGGTGAAAAACCTTTAACGGCGCTAAATGAATATGGTGTTGAGTATATTGAAGTGCGATGCTTGGATTTAAACCCATTTGAAGCACAAGGCGCAAACCGCGAACAAATTAACTTTATGGATGTGTTTTTAGCTTATTGCTTGTTAAGTCCTAGTGAACAATTAAGCGATAGCGAATGCGCAGAAGTTTCTGAAAATCAAAAGCGTGTTGTGGTTGAGGGGCGTCACCCTGAGTTTACTTTACAGCGATTGGGCAACAGTATTCGTTTACAAGATTGGGGACGCGAATTACTCAACGAGATGGAGCCATTAGCAAAATTATTGGATGACAAACAAGGTGGCCGTGACATGCAAGATGCCTTGCACATTATGACGCAGCGAATTGAAGACTCATCGCTTACGCCAAGTGCGCAAGTGTTGGCAAAAATGAAGCAGAAAAATCAATCGTTTACCGAGTTTGCATTGCAACAAGCCAAGCAAGTCGCCGAGTACTTTAAGACACCTGTAAGTGACGAACGTAATGCTCATTGGTCAAAGCTTGCGCAAGCTTCTATTGAGCAACAGCACGAAATTGAGGCAGAAGACACGTTGTCTTTTCCCCAATATTTAGCCGAATACCTTGCTAAAACGTGAGGGGAGTCACAAATAGAATAGTCAAATTGCTCATTGGCTAAAATAGTCTAATGGTTTGCTTGATCTTAGGGCCTCGTGAGATAGATTTACCCAAAAGGCATATGGATGACGCTATGAAACTAGTGGAACCTCACTGGGATCTGGAAAATTTGGAAAAAGCTTACCGTCGCGGATTCATGGCAGGCATGGTGGGGAAAGAAGGTAATTCTTGTCCGCATAAAGCTGAAGTTGTTGTGAATGCATGGGAAGCAGGTTGGCAAGATGGCAAGGAACAATATGACATCAAACATGCCCCTACACTCAAACAGACCCTATAAAAAAGGCCATGATTTCATGGCCTTTTTTATGCGCGTTCGATAAGTGATTAGTTAGTTTTGAGCCACGAAATTCTGGAAATATAAATCTTCGACATAGGGCATACCTTCTAACTCTGTCAGTAATGCTCTCACTTCATCTAATGCCACCTGGCGTAATTTTTCACGACCTTGTGGATCATTAACGGTAGATTCGCTCTGTTGGCTTAATAACAGAACCAATTGGTTACGAATATATGCTTGATGGTGATTTACTTTGCCAGCGGCCTCTGCGCCAACAACCCTTAATGCCACATCAGTACGGATGTATTTTAATCGACCTGTGACATTATCCCCATAATTGAGTACAAATGCGGGCTGTAAATGCACATATTGGGTGGTATTGCCGTCCCCTGGGGCTTGGGCTGCGTTAACTAGGCTGCTAAGACTGACCAAAGTCATTACAATCAAAATGCGAAATAATTTCATGCTGTGTTCCTTTTTACGTTTTCTGTCTTTAGCATAGAACAGCTTGAGCACCTTGCTGCAACCAAAGTCATAAACTTGTGTCTATGACGGAACGCTTTTCTCATTGTCTACTAATTAAGGGTATTTATGTTGCCATTATCTAATCGAATGATTTCTTTGGCTGTGTTTATCACGTGCATCGCGTTATTAGCCTGCGCTTATTACTTTGAATATGCGTTGCATATGGACCCTTGTCCTTTGTGCATCATGCAACGTATTGCTGTGTTATTGGTGGGGATCGCTGGATTATTAGGATTTTTACTTGGGCGCAATCAAATTGCACGTTTATCAAGTGGTCTATTTATGTTGTTCAGCGCCTTGTTCGGTATAGGGGTTGCGGGACGTCATGTGTGGATTCAAAGTTTACCCGCAGACCAAGTGCCTACCTGCGGACCAAGTTTAGAATACATGGTAGAAACGTTACCTTTGGCTGATGTATTGACAGTGATGTTACGAGGCAATGGCAATTGTGCTGACTCTCACTGGGCATTTTTAGGTCTGTCTATGCCGCAATGGCTGTTGGTATGGTTTGTAGGGTTTGTTTTTGTGGGGATTTATTTAGTGATAACAAGCAAAAAACAGTAGAAATGCGCCAACTATAAATAAAAAATTGAATACGCTTGTTAGCGATAATATTGTAAAAAATCATTTAGCTCAAGCATTAAAAATATAGAAAAATTTGAGCTTGCAGCAGTCAAAACCTGTGCCTATATTGAATGAACTGGACCTAAGACCCATAAGTATAAGCAAGAGGATTGGCCATGTTAGAAAGTTGCAAAGATGCAAAGGAACGTTGGGGTGGTGTACATTCATTAATTGACCGTTGGTTGAGTGAACGCCAAGGTATGTTAGTTTTGTATTGTGCGATTAAAGGGCTAAAACCCTATAGCCCACGAGAAACACCCCTGTCGGTGAAAGTACAAGCGTTTTGCCAGGTGCTGATGGATTACTGTAGCGCAGGACATTTCGAAGTATATGACCAACTTGTACGTGAAGCTGAAGAGTTTAATGATGGCAGCATCGAATTAGCGAAGCATCATTATCCTCGCCTAGAAGAAATTACCGTTAAATGTGTAGAATTTAATGATAATTACGACAGTGCAGAACAATGTATCGAAAAACTAACAGAATTACCGAAAGCACTATCTGAGCTTGGTGAATTACTTGAAGAGCGTTTTGAATTAGAAGATGAGTTAATTGAAGCATTGCATAACGTTCACAAAGAAATGATTGCTTAAGAACCCTTCGCAAGTGGTTGCGTTAACCGCTTGGTGGTTAATAGACGTCTTAGACGTCTATTAACGTCTACCTTCCTTCAGCTGCAAACCTGCCAAAAAATTCAGACTCGCCTACACTCTTAATAGAACGTAGGGATACAGATTATGAAAACCAGTTTTATTATCTTAATTACATCATTATTAATAGCGTGCTCAAGTGGCGACAGTCCAACTGAACAGTGGGAAATGGCTGTGCAAGGTGTTTATAGCGCTTGCTTGTCTTCCAATGGAGAGCACGTATTGGTCGGCTCAATTCATCATGGTGGCAGTTACTGGCAAGTGAATCCAGCTGAACGCCTATATGATTGGAACCACAAAGCCGAAACCTTAACCGGGGTGTTGAGTTGTGCTTTGAGTGATAATGATCGTTATGCCAGCACGGCTGAGCATCGGAAAATCGTATTGTGGAATGCTCAAAATGGTGAGGCATTTTGGTTATGGGAAGCGCCAGCTAATATTGAAGATATGGCATTAAGTAATGACGGACAATTTGCATTACTAGGTTTAGATAATTATGAGGCGGTATTGTTCGATATTCAAAATGGTGGCGTTAAATTACGCATGCCTCATAAAGGTATTGTACAGGCGGTGAGTATGAGTCGTGATGGCCAATGGGCAATGACAGGTGGTGATGACTCAATGGTAAAAGTATGGAATCTTAGCAGCGGTAAAGAGGTTTACTCATGGGAACTGCATAATCAAATTAAGGTAGTGGCATTAACACATGATGGCCGCTTGGGTTTTGCTTCTAGCCACCGCGATGACAGCATATTATGGAATTTATCCAGTGGTACAGAAATAGCTAAGTTGCCGCAAAAAAGTGGTTACTATCAAAGCGCCCGTTTTAACGATGCGGCAACTCAGTTATTAACAGGTAGTTCCAGTGGCCAGGTGATTTTGTGGGATGTGGTGAAAGGACAAAAATTAAAAACGTGGCAGTTAGCTCCACGTAGTGGCTGGATAAATAAAGCGACACAAGTGCTAGATGTCAGTTTTGCATCCAAGGGATATAAAGCCGTAGGTGCGAATGGATTAACATATCAGTTAGAGTAACTAGCGATTTATGTTATCCAATTGCTGTTTGCGACTATCTAATGATTGTTGAAAGCCTTTGATTTGTTCAAGCATTTCAGGCACTTTTTCTAAGGGTGCGGTGGTTAATGGAAAAGAAGGACCATCGTTTTCGGTAGGATCAAATCGCTCAATTTTTTTGGACGTATTTTGAAAGTCTGCTGGAAGATCGATCGTTTTCATGGAGTTGATTTTATCTTCCACTTCCATGAGTTGTGCATCAGCATGTTTAGGGGGGTGGTCGCTAAATTGCCAGTTGCCCTTTTCATCCTGCCAACGATAAAGTGATTTTGGCTGAGCATTAGGTAATATGGTTTTACCCACATCATTGGCTGGCTTAAGAATCGTTGAGATGTCCAAAATAGGTTGGCCATCGGGCTGTTTTAAAATGAAAGGACTGGCTAAGGCTAGCACTAAAGCCAGAAGTAGTAATTTATTAAACAAGCCCATGAGGTACTTTCCTTGTAAGAGTGAAGGATATATTACCCTAATTAGTATGTTGAATCAGTGGGTTAGAGTGCTAGATTTAATAAAATATAGACGCAAACAAGAATAGGTGGAAAGTCATACCTATTACACATAAATAAGAAACTAGGTGAGCGGGTGCCAAAAAATATATTTGACCCCATACAGTCACAATCCGCCCGAATTGTAACGCAGGTAGAGCCGAAGCGAATTTTAGTTGCTAATGCCAAAGGTGGCTGTGGTAAAACAACCTTGGCAACGAACACGGCATCGTATTTTGCAAGCCTAGGAAATAAAGTGGCATTGATTGATCATGACCCGCAAGGTTCTAGTGCTCAATGGTTGGCTGCTCGCACCAATTCGTTACCCCCCATTTATTCTGTCGCGGCTTATCGTAAAGACGACACACACACTACTCGAAGCTTTCAGCTAATGGTTCCCCTCAATACGGCTTACACAATTATCGATACACCTGCTGGTATCAGTGGAAATGTATTATCTGATCATCTAAGGCATTGCGATGTGATATTGATGCCTGTAGTGCCATCAATTATCGATATTCGAGCAGCGACCGGTTTTATTAAAGATGTATTGTTAAGTCCAGGCTTTCGAATCAAACCAAAACCTATTGCCGTTATTGCCAATCGGGTGAAGCGAAATACATTAGGTTACAATAAATTAGAGGCATTTTTGAATAGCTTGAACATCCCTTTTATCACCACAATACGAGATACTCAGCAATATGTTCGTGCTGCAGAGTTTGGTATGGGCATCTTTGACTTCAGCCAACTGCACGAAAAAGATCTAGAAGAATGGCAACCATTAATCAATTGGCTCAATTTTCAGCTCAATAACCGTAAAAACATTTAATTTTACGAAAAAAGATCGTTTAAATCTGGCGTATCAGTTTTGTGTTTGTATAATTGCCGTACCCACACAGAGCATACCCAGAGGTAATCATGGCAGCACGTAAAAAACCCGTTACTAAGAAAGCAACTAAAGCCGCTGTAAAAAAAGCACCGGCTAAAAAGCCAGCCGCTAAAAAAGCACCTGCTAAGAAAGTAGTTGCTAAAAAAGTAGCTAGCCCAGTTACTCAGCTAGAAAACGAAATTGCTAAGCTAAGCACTCAGCTAACCGCTGCTCGTACTAAGCAAGCTGCTGAAGCGACTAAGCAATTATCTGCTGCCACTAAAGCTGTGACTAAAGCTGCCGATGCTGCTAAAAAAGCAAAAGCGGCTCAAGCAAAAGTTGCTACTAAAGTTAAAGCTAAGAAAACCCCTGCTGCTGTTAAGCAACTAGCAGGCGCTAAAGCCAAAACAGCTGAAGCCACTAAAGCATTGAACGCAGCTAAAGCAGTCGCAAATACTGTTAAAGCCGCTCAAGCTGAAATCAAAGCAGAAGCTGCGAAAGCCGCTAAAGTTGAGAAAATCCGTACTGCTGCTGAAAAAGCCTTCCTAAAAGCTGAAGCCGTTAAAGAAAAAGCAGCTGCAGCCAAAGAAAAAGCCAAAGCTAAAGCCGCTTCTGCAAAAGCTTCTGCGAAAGCGAAAGTAGCTAAAGAAAAAGCGAAAGTAAAAGCCGCGGCCAAAAAAGAAGCGGACAAGCTAAAGAAAGCGGCGGCTAAAATCAAAAAAGCTGAAGCTAAAGTGGCTAAAGCAGCCGCTAAGAAAGAAAAAGCAGCAGCAGCTAAGGTAAAAGCAGCGGCTAAGAAAGCTGCAAAACCAGCAGCCAAAAAAGCGCCTAAAGCACCTAAAGCGGCTAAACCTGCGAAAAAAGCAGCAAAGCCAGCAAAAGCGAAAAAAGTAAAAAAAGCGAAAAAAGCAAAATCAGTTAAAGTAGCATCTGCACCAGCAGTTGAAACTAAGTCTGAAATGCCTGCTTCAGCAGTACAAAGCGTATTTGCTGAAAATAACTAAGATAGCCTTTTCTTAGGGTTGCAGGTGCTTATAAAGCGCTTGCAACCAGCTTTTCTCTTCTAAAAGTGGCTTGTCTGCTGCGTATTTTTTCAAACTTGATTCAAATATCTCATCTCGTGATAATTCTGACACTGGCCATACTTCGCTTATATTGAACAGCAATGCTTGTTGTGCGTGCTCGGAACTCAGTTCTAGTTGTTTCATTGCTTCATAAAAGTGCAGATTAGATAGTCGTTTTGCACGCTGACGCACCTGCCGAATGGGGATTACTTTTTTAGCTTGCCATGCATGGGCCCATTGCATCGAACGGGATTCGTCATAGCATTTTTTCTGAGTCACCAGCCACCCGATAAACAGCAAGATATTCAAATCCAATGCATAGTTGTCTTGAGCGTGTAATAAAAAGTCGGCACAGCCGGGTTTTTTATATTGCTCTATGGAATATAACCACAATGGGTTATCTATGTGATTTGTGGCATCATGCCCACTCGAAAACATCGCCCACCTCTTTGAATTTGTGAAGTCGAGTTATGATACGTCTGCAACAGGTTAATTTACACCTAGGCCCCAAAATAATCCTGCAACAAGCTGACCTTACGGTACATGATGGGCATAAGCTTGCTGTTGTCGGTGCAAACGGTGCAGGCAAGTCCACTTTGTTTAAGCTATTGCTAAAAGAATTAGTGCCCGACCAAGGTGACTTATATTTGCCGAAAAACTGGCGCATTGCACACATGGCTCAAGAAGTCGCTGCGTCTGAACAAAGCGCGTTGGATTATGTACTAGATGGGCATCAAGAGTTCCGTCGTATTCAACAGTCAATCATTGCAGCCGAAAATGCAGAAGATGATTTAGCCTTAGCCAGTTTACATGGCGAGTTTGAAGTCATTCATGGCTATCAGGTTGCGCAGTTGGGTCAGACCATGCTGGCGGGCCTTGGGTTCAAGCAAGAGCAAATGTCCCACCCTGTCAGTGCATTTAGTGGTGGTTGGCGGATGCGTTTAAATCTAGCAAAAGCCTTGATCATGCCTAGCGATTTGTTGTTATTAGATGAACCCACTAACCACTTGGATTTAGATGCCAGCTTGTGGTTAGAAAGTTTTCTGCAAAAATATCGCGGCACCCTGTTATTGATCAGCCATGATCGTGATTTTATCGATTCGGTTGTTGGTGGCATCATACATATGCATCAGCAAGTTATTAATTTGTATACAGGAAACTATGCGGATTTTGAACGCCGCCGTGCCGAGCACTTAGCGCAACAACAATCTTTATTTGAGCAGCAGCAAGCGCAAATTGCACATATCGAAAGTTTCATTGATCGCTTCAAAGCAAAAGCCAGTAAAGCCAAACAGGCCCAAAGCCGAGTTAAAGCGCTTGAGCGAATGGAGCGTATTGCACCTGCCCATATTGATAGCCAGTTTCATTTTGAATTCCCCAATGCAGATAAATACAGCGATCCCTTGCTGAATTTACAACAAGTGAGCATTGGCTATGGGGATAAAGTCCAGCTAGAAAGCGTCAGCCTTACTTTGCGTCCAGGTGATCGTATCGGTTTATTAGGTGCCAATGGCGCGGGTAAATCCACTTTAATTAAAGCCCTTGTTGGTGAATTAGCGGTCATGCAAGGTGAGTGTTTTAAAGGAGAATACTTAGCAGTTGGCTACTTTGCTCAACACCAGGTGGATGAATTAGACTTACGTCTTACGCCATCTGAGCATTTATTAGCACTTAAAAGCGATGCTAGCGATCAGCAGATCCGTAACTTTTTAGGTGGGTTCGGTTTTCAAGGTGATCAGGCATTGGAAGTATGCGAAAAATTTTCCGGTGGCGAACTTGCGCGCCTAGCATTGGCACGGATTGCATGGCTTAAACCCAATTTATTGATTCTTGATGAGCCGACTAACCATTTGGATTTAGACATGCGTCATGCATTAACCATGGCGTTGCAGAATTATGACGGGGCCATTGTGGTGGTCAGCCATGACAGGCATTTATTGGTTAATACAGTGGATCAGTTTTATTTGGTGCACCAAGGAGCCGTCACCGAATTTGATGGTGATCTTGAAGATTACCGTGCCTTCATTAAGCAAAGTGTTGATCAGCAGGAAGATGGTGAAGCTCCCAAGGCGACAGAAAACAGCGCCGAAGCCAAAAAAGAAAAGAAACGCCACGAAGCCGAAATTCGTAAGCAATTAAGCCCGCTTAAAAAGTCAGTGGATAAACTCGAAGCAGCCGTTGAAGGCTTGCAAGAAGAGCTTGATGCGTTAGAGCAGCAACTAGCCGATACCAGTCTTTATGACGCAAGCAGTAAAGATAAGCTACAAGATGTGCTTGCCAAGCAGGCAAGCAGTAAAAGTGCGTTAGAAGAAACTGAAATGAAATGGATGGCGGCGCTTGAAGATATGGAAACTCTAGAAGAGCAACTTAATGCTTAAGTGTGCCTAGCTCGGTGTGTTCTTGTTCTATAGCTTGTTGGGTCGATGCAGGTTCACTTTTCTGCGTTGCCCCTTTATATGGTAAGTAAGCGGGTGTTGCCTGTGTTGATGTTTTTATGGGTAGACGAACCTGAGCCGGTAGCATGTCAGCGTCTTTGTTTTTCAGAGTGGTCGGAACGCGTTGTTGCTTAATAACAATAAGTTGCGCAATGATATCGTCTAGCTCAGGGCGTTGTGCAGGTGCACTTTCACGGGCACTGTCGGGTCTTGCTTGAATACCGTATTCCAATAACTCACTTATCCTGACCACCTTTAAATGGGTGCCTTCAACTTGCGGTAATATGTGTTGCAGATACGTGAGTGTCGATTTATAAGGGTGGCCGATGGCGATAGCGCTGCCGTATTTTTCAGCTACGGCAATAGCCTTTTTAAATTGAATATGAATGTGTTCGATATCCATTTCATTGTCTAAGAATATGTCCCGCGATGCGCTGGGTAAGCCCATGGTTTGCGCAGTGGAAAAACCGACGCTTTTTGCACTGGTGCGGCTATCTAAAAAAAAAAATTGTTTTTCCTTTAGCACGTCCATCACCCATGCCATCGCTACACTATTGGTTGTTAGTTGGCTGCCCATGTGGTTATTAATTCCCTTTGCATAGGGGATGCTTTCAATGGCAAAGGTCAGCTTGGTTTTAAATTCTATTTCGCCTAATGATTCGTTTAGGGCGCCAGCACCTAAATTTAGGCCGTTAACGGTACTCATGGGTGCGTGTAGGATAACGTCCTTGCCTAAGCGTCCTGCGCGTTCGGCTAAGCGCTTACTGTGCTTGCGGTGTGGCATGACGGCAAAGGTAACATCGGCAGGTAGGGCGATGGCGGTTAACCCTGCGTGTAGACTATTGCCAAGGTCGTCAATGACAATAGCGAGTCGTGCAGGGTTAGCACTACTGGCTAAGCTGGTTCCGTGAACGCTACTCAGCAGTAGCAGGAGCAGCAGGTATTTCATCTTGGGTTTCGCGATTTAATTTACTTTCTAGTAAGTGCATACCCTTGAGCATGCTTAAGGCTTGGTTTAGTTGATAGTCTTTGACGGTTAGTTTTTTGGTTTCATTTTCTTCGTCGAGCTCGGCTTTCACGGCTTTTTTATCATCTGGGTTTTCAAGATGACCTGTTAAGTCGGCTTCTTTGTAATAACGTGATTCATTTTCAGGGATGAACTTGCCTTGATGAACCTCGATATCAGGGGTAATACCTTGCGCCTGAATAGAACGACCAGCAGGTGTGTAATAACGTGCAGTAGTAAGCTTAAGTGCGTGAGCACCGTTTAATGGCAATACGGTTTGTACTGAACCTTTACCAAAACTTTGTGTGCCCATAATCACAGCACGGCCATGGTCTTGTAATGCACCGGCGACAATCTCAGACGCAGATGCACTGCCGCCATTAATTAATACAACCAGTGGAATGTCGGGGGCTGGCGTATCTAATGTGGCCTCATAGCGTACATCAGCATTGGCGACACGGCCCTTGGTGTAAACAATTAAGCCGCTATCAATGAATGCATCACTCACGGCGACGGCTGCGTCTAATACGCCGCCAGGATTGTTACGTAAATCCAGAATCACACCGCTTAATGGTTTTAACGGTTGGTCACTTTTTTCAGTCAACATTTGCAACGCATTGCTGACATCCGCACCGGTATTTTCTTGGAATTGAGTAATGCGAATGTAACCGTATTGTTCGTCCAGCAGTTTGTGCTTCACGCTAGTTATTTTGATTTCGGCGCGTTTAAGTGTGATTTCTAATGGCTTGTTTTCACCTTCACGCAAAATAGTTAATACAATAGGACTACCTGGTTCGCCGCGCATTTTTTCTACGGCTTCATTCAGGCCTAAGCCTTTAACCGGTGTGTCATCTAATTTAATAATTAGGTCGCCAGCGAGTACGCCAGCTTGTTGTGCCGGAGTGTCATCAATTGGGCTGACAACTTTAATAAATCCGTCTTCCATTCCTACTTCAATACCCAGTCCGCCAAATTTACCACTAGTGTTGGCGCGTAGATCTTCAAAGTCTTCTTCGCCTAGGTAAGAGGAATGAGGGTCTAGTCCGCCTAGCATGCCGTGAATGGCATTTTCCAGTAAGGTTTTATCGTCCACTGGCTCAACATAGCTTGTGCGAATGCGTTCAAAAATCTCAGCAAAAGCACGGAGCTCTTCAAGAGGTAAATTGGAAGGAGCAATTTTGGCTTCACCTTTGATGATATCTTGGGCGTGGGCTGTAAGTGTCAGCACGGCCAACAAGGAGAAGAGCAATGGGCGTAACATAGATAGTCTCAATTTATATAAGCTTTATAAGTTATAACAGATTGTTATGAAATTTGAAGTCGGTAACGACTATTAGTGTCTTTTTGCTAATAAAGATGACTATATATGTCATCTAAGGCAAGAGTATTAGCCCTTTAGCCAGCGTTTTGGATTTTGCGGTTGACCCTTATAGCGAATCTCAAAGTACAGGGCGGTGTCTTCAAAACCACCACTGCGCCCTACGTTTGCAATCACTTCTCCAGTTTCTACCCAGTCACCGACACTTTTCAACAATGCTTGGTTACGAGCATAAAGAGTCATGTAACCCTTTCCATGGTCAACTATGGTGAGTAAACCAAATCCACGTAACCAATCACTAAATACCACGCGTCCGTGATGAATAGCGTGCACTTGAGTACCGGTTTGTTCTGGGTATAACCAGCCTTGCCAGCGTTGTTTGCCATTGTGTTGCCACTGGCCAAATATCTTTTGTGCCTGGCTATTTATAGGGCTGGGTAATTTACCTTTTAATTGTTTGAAAGGACGGCTTTCTTGAGTTCGCTCGAAAGGCAAAAAGACTTCTTCAACTTTACCTAAAACCTCCATAAGATTTTGTCTGTCTTGTTGTAGGCGTGAGAGTTGTTGACCGCTACCGCGAATTTTTTTATCTAAAGCGTTGGCATCTTGTTGTTGCTGCTTTTGTTTTTGTTTGAGTTGGTCATGGCTTTGTTTTAGCTGAGTAAGTTTGTCTTGCAGACTTGCTTGGCGTTTTTCAATATCAGACTTAACGGTATTGAGTTCATTCAATGTCTGACGATAGGCCTCAATTTCAACTTGATGGGCTTCATTGAAGTACTGCAAATAACTTAAATTGCGTGCTACTTGGGCTGGGTCTTGCTGATTGAGCAGCATTTTTAATTGAGGCTCTTGGCCCAGCTTGTAGCTGGCCAAGATAATATCATTGAGAATGCGTTGTTGTTTGTGCTGGGATTGGCTGAGCGTTGTTTGCTCGGCCTTGAGCTTTTTTAGGCGAGCTCGTTCCTCCTGCAACGCTTTCTTAAGAGCTTCAACCTGCTTACTTATCTTTGCGACTTCTTCATCGCTTTTGCGCAGTGTTGAGACTAAATCTTTGTGATCGTCTTGTGCTTTCTTTAAAAAACTCTGCAGCTCATTAATGTCATCACGTAACTTTTTTAAGTGGCGTTCGCTTAATTGTTTACGGTCGACGTCTTCTGCCATGCTGTTTTGTACGATGGCAAAAGACAGTGATGTAATTAAGGCTAAGCTTGCTAACAATCGGATCACGAGTGTTTCTCTAGCAATGAGTGGCCCGTCATTTCGCTAGGCTGTTGTTCGCCCATCATGGTTAACAAGGTAGGAGCCACATCACATAGAGACCCGCCTGACTTAAGTGCATGGTCATGACCTTGTTGGCTGACATGTATAAGGTTAACAGGGCCTGTGGTGTGCTGAGTCATGGGGCCGCCATTGCTATCAAGCATTTGTTCACAGTTACCGTGGTCGGCTGTGATCAAGCATTCGCCGCCTACTTTTAAAATGGCATCAGTGACACGCTTTAGGCAAACATCTAACGCTTCAACTGCTTTTACCGCCGCATCAAATTTACCCGTGTGTCCCACCATGTCGCCATTGGCATAGTTACACACGATTAGATCGTATGTTTGATTCTCAATGGCTTCGACTAATTTATCAGTCACCTCTGGGGCACTCATTTCGGGTTTTAAATCGTAAGTGGCTACATCTGGGCTGTTGATCAGAATACGTTCTTCACCAGGGTACATTTCTTCACGGCCACCACTAAAGAAAAAGGTCACGTGAGCGTACTTTTCTGTTTCAGCGATGCGTAATTGAGTTTTACCTAGGTTGCTGACGAATTCACCAAGGCCATTAGTCATTGGGCTTGGTGGGAAGGCGCAGTGGGTTTTAATGTTGGCTGCGTATTGCGTCATCATCACAAAATCGCTAATGGCTGGGTGCGCGGTACGCTTAAAGCCATCGAAGTCAGCATCAACAAATGCACGAGTGATTTCACGGGCACGATCAGGGCGAAAATTTGCAAAGATGATGCTGTCGCCATCTTCTATTTTGACCGGTGTGCCGAGGATGGTGTCATCGATGAACTCATCATGAATGTCTCGTTCATAAGAGGCTAATAAGCCTTCTACACCATTGGCAGCCTGATATTTTGCCTTGCCTTGCGTGTACATATCATAAGCTTTTTGTACGCGCTCCCAGCGGTTATCACGGTCCATGGCGTAGTAACGACCGACTAATGTCGCAAGCTTAGCGTTATCGCCTAAGCCTAGTGACGCCATATGCGCTTCTACGTCTTCGATGAAGGGTTGGGCGCTTTGTGGGGCGACATCACGGCCATCTAAAATGCCATGTACATAAATGGCTTTGGCACCGCGTTTGGCCGCCATAGAGGCCAATTCTTTAATGTGATTGATGTGACTGTGAACACCTCCTGGGCTTAGTAACCCCAATAGATGAACGGCTTTACCTTGGTTAATGGCGCTATCCATGGCGTTTACTAAGGCTGGGTTTTCGAAGAAATCTCCATCTTTAATGCTTTTATTAATTCGGGTGAAGTTTTGATAAACAATACGCCCGGCGCCTAGGTTCATGTGGCCAACTTCAGAATTGCCCATTTGGCCATCAGGTAGGCCAACAGCGATACCTGAGGTGCTGATCAATGCATGAGGATAGTTAACTTTTAAGGCATCCCAAGTGGGTGTTTGGGCGGCGCTGATAGCGTTGTCGGTGGCGTCTTCACGCTCACCAAAGCCATCAAGAATAATAAGTGCAACGGGTTTGGGCGAAGTAGACATATGACCCTATAAATTCTGGTTGATTATGGCGCAGATTTTACATGTTTGTGTTGCATCATGCCATTGGCGTTGTCCGCAGCGATAATCACCTCAGGTTAGCGCTTTTGATGCGCGTGAATTGAGGTATACTGCGCTCCAAAGAATTTGAGGTGGTGTATGGAAAAGTTACTAGAATTTGTCGTGAACAACTGGATGTTGGTCACCGCCCTATTAGCGCTTTTTGCATTATTAGCTTGGGATGGTAGTCAGAAAGCAGGGCCGAAAGTGAGTACCCATGAGGCAACTCGCTTAATCAACCAAAATAATGCTCTGGTATTGGATATCCGTGAAAAGGCGGATTTCAAAGCGGGTCACGTAGTGGACTCAGTGAATATTCCTAACTCGCAAGTGGCAAATCGTATTGCAGAGCTGGAAAAACACAAAACAGACCCCATCATAGTAGTATGCAAAACAGGCCAAACCGCTTCTGCAGCGAGTAAAGCCTTGAAAGACAATGGTTTTGAGCAGGTATTTCGCCTTAGTGGCGGCATTATGGAATGGACCAGTAACAACTTACCCTTGGTCAAAAAATAATAACTAGAGAAGTAGTCATGACAGAACAAGCAGCAGCGCAACCAGAAGCACAAAAAGGTCAGTTTGGCGTACAACGTATTTTTGTAAAAGATGTGTCTTTTGAAAGCCCAAATGCACCGGACGTGTTCCGTGGTCAGTGGAAGCCGCAAATAAACATGGATCTGAATACGCGCAGCAATAAGCTGGCAGATGATGTTTACGAAGTGGTGCTAACGCTAACGGTTACGGCAAAGAACGAAGACAAAACAGCCTTCCTAGCTGAAATTCAGCAAGGTGGCATCTTTAAAATTGAAGGTCTAGAAGGCGGTGCATTGCATCAGACGCTAGGTTCTTTTTGTCCGAATCTATTATTTCCATACGCTCGTGAAGCCATTGATTCATTAGTTGTTAAAGGCAGTTTTCCTGCCTTGATGCTTGCACCTGTGAACTTTGATGCGATTTATGCACAAAGCGTACAGCAAGCAAAAGCTCAGCAAGAAGCCAAAACGGAAGCGACTCATTAATCGCTGAACATCAAGGTGCTCGTATAAAGAGTACGTTGGACATAAAAAAACCGAGCATCTAGCTCGGTTTTTTTATGTCCGTTATTGTGACTTTAGGCTATTTAGCGCCAGCAAAGTCTAATTGACGCCACGCTTCATACACAATAACCGCCGTGGCATTAGACAGATTCAAGCTGCGGCTTTCTGGCACCATGGGAATTCGTATTTTTTCATCTTGAGATAATGTATCGAGCATCTCGTCTGGTAGACCGCGCGTTTCTGGCCCCATAACAATAGCATCACCTGCTTCAAAAGAGACATCAGTATGCCAGCGTGTCCCTTTTGTGGTCAGTGCGTAGCATTTAGCCGGTTGCACATCATCGACAAATGCCTGCCAATTTTTATGAATCTTTACCTTCGCGAACTCGTGATAATCCAAACCGGCACGGCGCACACGCTTTTCATCTAGATCAAAACCCAATGGTTCAATTAAATGTAATTGGAAGCCCGTATTAGCACATAGGCGAATGATGTTTCCCGTATTAGGGGGGATTTCTGGCTCAAATAAGACAACGTGCAGCATAGTGGTGTTTCTATCATGTTTGACTAGGATTAAAGAAGGACAGTTTACCTTAATGTAGGGTCTAAAGGAGTAGGCATCTGTTTAACTGGACGCTAGATCCACGAAAGTGGTTTATTAAGACGGAAAAAAAACCCACAGGAGTGGTGGGCTTATCTGTGAGTGATCATGGCGTAGCCATCAGTCATGGGGTGCTTAATGCTGGTGAGTTTACCATTCTCAAATTGGATTATGCCCCTGTTCAAGGCTTAGAACAGCGTACGTATATTAAAGGCTGGGTAGCCAGAAATAAGCTCAAAAATGCAGATTGCCATTATGTTCTTAATAAAGACGAGTATGAACTTGAGTTGGTTGAAACACCGCTTGTCGCGGATGATGAACTAGCAGAGGCCGTACGCTGGCGCCTTAAAGATCTTATATCCTTGCCTATCGAAGATGCCATCATCGATATCTTTCCACTGCCCGAAGATGCTTACCGTGGTCGCATGAAAATGCTGTATGTAGTGGCGGCGGATAAATCTGTCATTGAAGATAAACTTAAGTTTATTCGCAGTTGCGGACTGTCACCTAGCATCATAGATATTGAAGAAATGGCGCTACGCAATATTGCACTGTATTTACCTGATATGGACCAAGGCACGATTGCGTTGCTCAACATGAGGGAAAATAGTGGTGAGATACTCATGTTTAGTCACGAGGCCATGTATTTGTCTCGTTCTATTGAAATGGGTTTTTCCAGTCTCGTAAATGAACTAGAAACAAATGAAAGTGAAAATTATCAAGCAATGACGGAGCGTTTTGTTCTCGATGTGCAGCGCTCCTTAGACTATTACGAGAGTCAATTAGGTAAAGGTATTGCAAGTAAGGTTTATATTTTACCTGCCGATGTCGACTTGATGAAACTTCAAGCACCATTGCAAGAATTTTTGTCACCTAAAGTATTAAATCTTGATTGCAGTGAATTTATACCATTCGGTGGCGATATTAATTTAAACAAATCCGAACAAGTGCAGTTATTGCCTGTGATAGGTGCTGTATTAAGGCGGGTCGCTTAGTGCAACAAATTAATTTATATCAGGAAAATTTTAAAAAAAATGAGCCGAAATATTCAGCGGCGATAATTGTTATCGTTTTAGGTTATGCCGTCTTTATTGGCCTGGCAGTGAGTCTTGGTATTTATGGTTCGAGCGTAAAAGAAAGTAATTATAAGCAAAATTTGAAAGAGCAATCTCTATTTTGGACGGACCAACTAGAAATAGCATATAGGCAACACCCGGAACCTAAGATAGATGGTGTATTGTTGAAGTCAATAGAAGGATATGAAACTCAAATTTTACGTAATGAAAATGTATTGAAATATCTCAGTGAAAGAAAAGAAATCGTTAAAAAACAAGAGCTTTCTATTTATTTGGATGCATTAACACAAGTGAGGCAAGAGAATCTCTGGTTAACCAAGGTAGCGATAAAAAAAGGTGGCACCTCTTTAACCATAACAGGTAGAACGATAGAGGCTAATTCATTACCTGAATATTTAAAGAAAGTATCTGATTTAGATATTTTTAAATCTATGCAATTTGAAGTGTTTGATTTAAAGCGTATAGACAAAGAAATGAGATTTGTAGTGAGTTCAGAAAAACAGGAGGAGTCAGTTGAAGACTTTTTTGAAAGCGCTAAATATCAGAATTAATTCACTTAGTTTACGTGAAAGAAAATTAATCGCTTTGACAAGTACGAGCACTGTTATTGCTGTCTTTACCATGCTGGTATGGTTGCCACTATGGAATGCATTACAAATGACAACGCAAGATAATATACAGCTCGAAATTGATATTAATACGAGTAAAAACAGTATTTTTGATTTGGAAGAACGTTCTAAAAGAGATGTGAATCTTCCTTATCGGAACAAGTTAGAAGCACTTAAAGAAAATTTGTCTTTTCAAAAAGAAGAGATTGATAATATTACCAGTGCATTAATTCAGCCAGATAGAATGAATATGGTATTTAAAGGTTTGCTAGAGAAAAGTAATTTAAAATTCGAATCGATTAAGAATTTTCCACCTAATGTGATTGAATTAGGTAAATCGAATAATTCTAATCAAGTCTTATATGAGCATAGTTTGTTGTTGGAAATGAAAGGTAAGTACATTGATAGTTTGGAATATATTCAATCAATCGAAAATCAAGAGTGGCAGCTTTATTGGGATGAAGTGGAATTTAAAATATTGAAGTATCCACTTGGTATTCTGACGTTGCGTGTACATACATTAAGTACCAGTGACAAGGTGTTGGGTTTATAGATGAAAGTATATGTATTGTCTTTAGCCTTGATTGGATGCTTACAGGCAAACTCATTTGTTTGGGCAGATCAGTATGATCCTATGGCGCCACCTGGATATGGTAATACAACTAAAAACTATAAAGCTAAAAAGATGGTAGAAAATAAAACCTATTATAATCTGAGGCAGATCGTTATTAGTGATAACGGCAATCGAGCAGTTATAAATGGTTATTTAGTAAAAGAAGGTGAGTATATAAATAGTGCTCGAGTAATGAAGATAGAGGTGAATAAAGTCACGCTATCAAAGGCAGGAAAGGTATCTGTCATTAAGTTAAATAATCCAGTTAAAAAAGTGAGGCGATAGCCATGTCTTGGGCCTTTAGAAAAAATGGATATTTTCTATGCTTGTTTTTATTAGGCTGTGCTAATACGCCTGAAAGAAATTATGAAGTAAAAGAACAGGCATTTAAAGACATTCCTAGTCGTGAAAAAGCTTTTGAAATTCCTCAGGCGGCTTATGATGCGCTAACACCAGATATTAATAGTGGCATTTTACCTTTTAGATTTGATGTTAGTGCACGTAATAATCCAGCTAAAGCATTCTTTATGGGGTTGGTGGATGGCTTAGACGTGAATATGGTTGTACATCCTGACGTAATACAAAAAATCACTATAAATTTAAAAAATGTCACACTAGAAGAAACATTAAAAGCAGTTCGTGATAATTATGGTTTGCAATATATAGAAACAGACTATGGCTATCAGATTCTTCCAAAAGCTTTGCAAAATAAAGTGTTTCAACTTAACTATTTGAATGTTTCAAGACAAGGTAGTAGTGGTATATCGGTCGCAAGTGGTCAAATATATTCATCACAAGATAACTCTGGTTCATATAGTAATCAAAATAATACAGGCACATCTACAAATCTCGATACTCAAGCGAGTACTGATTTTTGGAAAACACTACAGCATTCAATACAAATCATTGTGGGTGATGGAAGCGAGCGAAGAGTGGTGGTAGATCCGCAAGCTGGATTGGTTGTTGTACGAGCTTTTCCTGGTGAATTACAAGCGGTAGAAGAATTTTTAGATAAAGCAGAATTGTCCTTGCAAAGACAAGTTATCATTGAAGCTAAAATTATTGAAGTGACGTTAAACGATGGTTTTCAAGCAGGTATTCAATGGGATTCATTCGGCGCGGGTATTAATGCCACTTATGCGGATTCAAGTAAAGAAGTAGCAGGTTCGCAGACGTCGTCTGAGATAACCAATGCAGATAATATCGCTGGTATATTCTCCCTAAGCTTTAATACATCAGACTTTACTGGCGTGATTCAATTGTTACAGCGTCAAGGTGAAGTACAAGTATTATCAAGCCCGCGTATCAGCACCGTGAATAATCAAAAAGCGGTGATCAAAGTAGGTACAGATGAATTTTTTGTAACCGATGTCAGCACAAATACCACAACTACCACCACGACAACAAACACAAGCCCTGAGATTAGTTTAACACCTTTCTTTTCTGGTATTGCTTTAGACGTAACACCGCAGATTGGTGATAACAATGAAGTGATTTTACATGTACATCCAAGTGTCACTGAAGTAGTTGAGCGTAATAAAGTAATTGAAGTGGGTGGTAGTACATTTGATTTACCTATGGCATTTAGCAGTATTCGTGAAACCGATAGCATTATAAAAGCCCAGAATGGTCAGGTAGTTGTAATTGGTGGTTTATTACAAAATAAGAAAAAGCGTACCGATGCTCGTGTCCCTTGGCTGTCGCGCATTCCGTTGATTGGCGTGTTGTTTCAGCAGAGAGAGCAAACACAAACTAAAAGTGAATTGGTTATCTTGCTGCAACCTAAGGTGATCGAAAATAATACTTGGAATAAAGAAGTAGAAAGCATTAGGCGTAATTTTCCAAACTGGGATAAACAAGGGGAGTCTGAAATATGAGTAGTATTAGCGCGATACCCTTGAGCAAAAAAAATAAGACACAAGATCCAATGAAAATAATATTAGAAGAGTTTAGGCACTTTTTTAATTTAAATGAAATGCCATTTTCACTTTTACCTAATACTAACTATTACGTTGATTTGCCATCTCATCAACAATGTTTTTCTATGATAATGTTCGCTGTTTCTAGTGGCGAGGGGATTATAAAGATAATTGGCGAAGTGGGAACAGGGAAGACATTATTGTGTCGTCGATTATTAAATTCTTTAGATGAAGATGAGTATTATAGTGCCTATCTTCCTAATCCAAACCTTAATCCTATCGAATTAAAGCGTGCTTTAGCAAAAGAGCTACAGGTTCCAGACCTTAGTTGGTTAGGCGACGATGAAATAATGGAAGCGATCAACAAGCGTTTAATAAAATTCGCATTAAATAATAAACGGGTTGTATTGGTTATAGACGAAGCACAATCTTTACCTGATGAAAGTATTGAAGCATTACGTTTATTGACCAATCTAGAAACAGAGAGTGACAAATTAATGCAGGTTGTATTATTCGCACAACCTGAGTTAGACGAAACCCTTAATAAGTATCATTTAAGACAATTAAAACAACGTATATCATTTAGTCAACGTCTAGAGCAGTTAGATAAATCGCATATTCGTCAGTATATTCAGCACCGTTTGGCTGTCGCGGGCTACAACGGAAAGCCTATCTTTAATGAGGATGCTATTAAGTTTTTGCATCATTGTAGTAAAGGTATACCAAGGCTTATCAGTATTCTTTGTAATAAGGCGTTATTAATTGCTTTTTCAAAAGGCGAGAAGACAGTTACTAAAGCTATGGTGAAACGGGCAGTGTTGGATACTCAAAGCATTGAATATCGATCTAAATGGTTCTTTGGGTTGGGTTAGAGGTCGTTATGAGTGTTGTTAATGACATATTAAAAGATTTACATGACCGACGTAGTCAGCAAAATTATCATGACTACATGCCGTTTGTTTATGAAAGTGAGACATCGTCATCTTTAAATACCACTCGTAATATTTCTTTATTACTATTGATTAGTGTTGCTATTTGTATTGCCTATTTTTACTCTGGCTTTAGCTACCAAAATAACCTTGCGGTAATGCCCTATGTTGTTCCCAATGACGAAATAGAGGGACTTAAAAATAATGTAGTATTATCTTCTTTGCCTATTGCATTAAAAAAATCAGCGGAACTTGCAAGTGATTTTGAACTTCTTTCAGATATAAAAGAGGTAAGCTTGGTTGCAGCCATTGCACAAAAATCATCAAGTCAGCTATCTACAATTAAAACTACCAATACAACTGTCACACCTCCCAAGTACGCACTTAAAGTAAATACACTTGATCATGAAAAGCAAAAATTATTGAATGTACCGTCAACTTCTAAAGTAAAATTTTTACCCGTTCATACCAAAAAAGAAAAAATGAAGTCGAATAATTTAATTCGTCCTGTAAAAACAAGAACAGATAATCGACTTAAAGACGAAGATATCATTAAAAAATTAATGAAGAATGAGCCTGAAAGGGTCTGGCCTTACATTAAAAAAATATTACCATTGTCTAAAAATAAAATTGGTCTTATGGCATTAGGCGCTCAAGGTGAGCAGCGCAGTGATAATCATAATACTGCATTGAGCCTTTATAAAACGCTATCCGAAATAGAGCCTAAAGAATCAAAATGGAAGGTAGGATCTGCCATTAGTTTTGATGCAATAGGAAAAAATCGAGAAGCATTATTATATTACAAACACGCATTACAGCTTGGCCAGTTGCCTCCTGTACTTCATTCATTTGTGACTCAACGCATATCATTATTGAGTGATCATTAATATGAGTGAGAAAGTAGGAAAAATTCGCGTAGGCGATTTGCTTATTGAGAAAGGCATTATTACTCAAGAGCAGCTTATGATGGCGCTCGATGAACAAAAACGGTCAGGACGAAAATTTGGCCGAGCGGTTATTGATTTAGGTTTTGTGAGTGAAGATGATTTATTGTTGGAATTATCAACTCATTTTGCGATGCCATTCATTGATATTTCTCGTTTTCAATTCAATAGTGAAGTAACAAGACGTCTACCTGAGAGTATTGCTCGACGTTATCGTGCGATTATTTTAATGGAAGAACAAGATCAATATTTTGTGGGCTTTATGGACCCTCTTGATATTCTAGCTGTGGATGAAGTTAAGAAATCCTTAAAGAAAAAAATAATTCCAGCCTTTGTAAAAGAGCAGGAAGTGTTAAATGCAATCGATCGGATTTATCGTCGCACAGAGCAAATTGCATCCATAGCCGGTGAGCTTGATGAAGAGTTAGGTCAAAGTGATCTCGATCTTGATACCTTACTTGCAGAATCCGATGCCAGTGAAGCACCCGTTGTTCGACTTTTGCAAAATATTTTTGAAGATGCTGTTCAAGTCAGTGCGTCTGATATTCATATAGAGCCAGATGAAACAGTATTAAGGGTACGGTTGCGCATAGATGGCGAATTACAAGAACAAGTCATGAAAGAGCGCCGGGTCGTGAGCGCACTGGTGAGCCGTTTGAAGATCATGAGCGGTTTAGATATTGCTGAAAAACGATTGCCTCAAGATGGGCGGTTTAATATTCGTATATTGAATCGCAGTATCGATGTGCGGTTATCCACACTGCCTACACAATATGGTGAGGCCGTAGTCATGCGCTTATTAGATCAAAGTCAGGGGCTGCTAAATATAAATTCTCTAGGCATGACGCCAAATATATTAAAACGTTTTAGAACCCTGATTACTCGACCTCATGGAATGGTATTAGTAACAGGCCCCACAGGTAGCGGAAAAAGTACTACGCTTTATGCGGCGCTTAATACGCTAAATGCTGAAAATAAAAAAATCATTACAGCCGAAGATCCTGTGGAATATCGTTTGCCACGTATTAATCAGGTTCAAATAAATAGCAAAATAGGTTTAACCTTTTCAAAAATTCTACGAACGGCATTACGTCAAGATCCGGATATTATTTTAATCGGTGAAATGCGTGATACAGAAACCACCGAAATTGCACTTCGTGCGGCTATGACGGGTCACATGGTACTTTCTACACTACATACTAATGATGCGATATCGACCGCCATGCGGTTAATGGATATGGGTGCGGATTCTTATTTAGTAGCGTCTAGTTTAAGGGCAGTAATTGGTCAACGCTTAATTAGAAAAGTTTGTCATAATTGTAAATCACCTTATGAATTATCCCCGCAAGAAAAAAGCTGGTTGATTGGAATAGGTACAGACCCTAACCGGCATACCTTTTATGAAGGAGACGGTTGTCATCATTGCTCTAATACGGGTTATATCGGCCGTACGGGTGTGTATGAATTATTAGAGCTTGATGATGCTATGCTCGATGCTTTAAGGCGTAATGATACTGGCTTATTTATTCGATTAGCGAAAGCCAGTGATTTGTACTTACCATTATCAACCTGTGCTTTAGAATTGGCTATTGCAGGTAAAACCTCAATTAGTGAAGTATTTAAAGTGTCGGCTAGTTTAGATGACTCTGCGCTTTCTCTTGAGAGTTTGAGGTGATCGATGCCGATATTTGCTTATAAAGCCAGAGATAAGCGTGGAAAACTACATACAGGTGAACAAGAAGCCAGTCAAAAATCTTCTGTGGCCGCACGTCTAATTGAAGATCGTATGATTCCCGTTTTTATTGAAGAAGTCACGCCGTCAATCAAGCTCGAAGATGTTTTAAAAAAATACCTCCCTAAGAGATCGATCCCTTTAGATGACATGGTACTTTTTTGCCGACAAATGCATGCACTAACCAAAAGTGGTATTCCGATTATGCGTGCGGTTTTTGGTTTATCGGAGACCAGTAATAACGATGTTTTAAAAGAAATATTACAGGATATAGGTCACGTGTTGAGTCGAGGTAATACCTTAAGCCAAGCGTTACACAATCATGAACATTATTTTAGCCCTATTTTTATTAGTATGGTTCACGTGGGAGAAAGTACTGGTAATTTAGATCAAGCATTTTTGCAGCTGGTTAATTATTTGGAAATGATTAGAGATACTAAGAAAAAAATATCCAGTGCTTTAAGGTATCCAACGATGGTAGTGAGCGCTATTATTATTGCGGTTATCGTGGTCAATATATTTGTTATCCCCAGCTTTGCAAAAGTATTTGATAAATTTGGTAATGAATTACCATTTGCCACCAAAATTTTATTAGGTACATCAAATTTCTTTATTGAATATTGGTGGTTAATGGGGCTGGTCATTACTTCAATCTGTGTGGCGGCTTTTCAATATTTAAGAACAGATAAAGGCATGCTTAATTGGGATCGTATCAAACTTAAGTTACCTATTGTTGGTGGTCTATTAAATCGTATTTGTTTATCTCGCTTCACCCGTACATTCTCTATGTTATTTGCAGCAGGTGTACCCATTCTTCAGGCAATAGATGTCAGTGCTGAAGCCATTGGCAATCGCCATATTGAAAAAAACGTGAAGGAAATGCGTTCAGGTATCGAAAGAGGGGAATCTCTATCCCGTACTGCCAATAGCTCAGGAATGTTTACGCCCTTGATCCTACAAATGATTTCAGTAGGGGAAGAAAGTGGTGCGCTTGATACCTTGTTACATGATGTGAGTGAGTTTTATGATGAAGAAACGGACTTTCAAGTAGAGCGTTTAAGCAGTGCCATCGAGCCAATTATGCTTTTTTTCATGGGTATCATGATATTGGTATTGGCACTTGGTATTTTCTTACCTCTGTGGGATTTAAGTTCAAATGCACGATGAGACTATGAATCGTTTTTATCTTACTGTGAATCAAGAAAGCGGTTTTACGCTCATAGAATTGGTCATGGTGATTGTGTTATTAGGCATATTGGCTGCAGTGGCATTGCCGCGAATGATGAACAATTATGATGAAGCCCATTATAGTAGTGTTGCTGCTACCGGTGGCGCGTTATCCAGTGCCGTTATGTTGGTACGTAGTCAGTGGGTATCAAATGGGGCAAAAGGTGAAGTGGATGTTGTTAATGGTTATGGTCAAAATGATGTAGCCACAACCTTATTAGGCTGGCCTAGTGATGCGCAAAAAGGAGGCGATTCTGTTCATAGCTCTAACCTCGCAGGTGATGCACAGCGCTGCCTGAGAATTTGGCAATCATTGTTAGTAAGTAACGGAATGAAAGTAGCAACTGAGTTTACGACTGGACTTGTTTATTTAGTCACGGCACCTACAAAGACTATATGCACTTATACCTATCAGTTAAATGATTTTCATAGCCGAATAGAATATGACTTAAGTTCTGGAGCTGTATTGACAGTTTTGAAATGAAAATATTCAACTACACTTATATTGAAATGAAGGAAACTAGGTTAACGCCTAAATTGATGATAACGGAGAGTAGTATGAATCAGGCCATCAAACCCTTGGGTAAATTTAAACATCAATCAGGCTTTACCTTGATTGAGTTAATTATGGTAATCGTAATTCTGGGTATTTTAAGTGCATTTGCATTACCCAAATTTGCAGATTTTTCAGATGATGCAGAAGCGTCAAGTCTTGAAGGTGCACGAGGTGCAGTAAGGTCGGCTTCCGCTATTTCTCATGCAGCATGTTTAGCAGATTCGGGTTGTGACGCATCAACAACTGGAGCCACAAGCAGTATTGTCTTAGAAGGGGCTACGGTAAATATGATCTATGGTTATCCATCAAAAGATGGTATTCAGGCAGCAGCTGATTTAGATGGCTATATTATTGTACCTGGTGCAGCTGCAGATCCATTAATTATTGCGGTTGAGGGTGATGGTACCCCTTGCTTCACTTATAGCATTGCGGTGCTTGCTGGTACGTCTCCTAATCAGACAATTACAGCGCCAGTTGTTAGTGCGCCTTTAACATATAACGCTACAGCAGCTTCTTGTACATAATACTTGATGCCACAATCAGCAAAAGGCTTCACATTAATTGAGCTAATTGTTGTGATGATTTTGATTTCGGTTCTGGGTGCAGTGGGTATCGGTTTATTCTCTGCACCTTCCCAATACGCGGTGAAATTAGCTGCTGATCAATGGGTGTCTCAATTACGCTTTGCACAACGCTTATCATTCTTAAGGCAAAGTGCAAGTGAACCTGTGTCTTTGGTGGTGAATCAAACAGTCGATAACTGGAGTATGGTGGCTAGCCAAGGTGCATCCATTCTAAATACATTTAACATCAAATATGACTCTGTCAGTGTGCATGCTTCCACTATTGATTTTACCAGTGAGTGTAGTGGGTTACCTCTCATGGGGTTTCCGGCAAAGTTTCATTTTGATGGCTACGGCAATGCAGTGGATGCAAGCCGAACACAACTTAGTACAAATCAGCGTATTTGTTTGATCGCTTCAAATACAGTTGAGTTGTGCATCAGTCCAAGTGGTTATGCGTATGAAGGATCGTGCTTGCCCTAATAATATTGATGCAAAGCAACGCGGTGTCACACTGGTTGAATTAATTATTACCATTGTGGTATTGGGTGTTGCGTTATCGGCGTTGGTTTCTGCTTTAAGCGAGGGCGTCGCACAAAGTTCTACACCTCTTTGGGAAGGAAAGGCCCTAGAGTTACAACAAGCCTACCTTGATGAAATCCTCGCGATGAATTTTGATGACACCACACCTGTTGGTGGCGGTGAAGTTGATTTAGTCAGTGCGCCCTGTACTCTGTCTAATGAAGGTCAAAGCCGCGCCCAATTTGATGATGTGGATGACTATCACAATATTAACGACACTCCTCCGGTATTAATCGAATCCAGTATTAACATGTCTGAATATGCGCAATATAAAGCCAGCGTGACAGTTGCTTGTGCAGGCATAGAGTTAGGTTTATCGCAGAACCATTTAGCAAAACGCATTGTGGTAAGCATTATTGCGCCTGGTGGTCAATCTCGAAGTGTGGCTGTGTATAAAGGAAACTTTTAATCATGTCTCACACCAATAATTATAAAAATATTATGGTACGTACCTTAGCGGCAGGTAAATCTTCGGGTTTTACGTTGATTGAAATTATCATCGTGATTGTTATTTTATCTGTGTTATCGATCGGTAGCGTGCAGTTTATTAGTTTTAGCGCACAAGGTTATGTAGATACCATTAGACGCAGTGTTTTAGCGTCTACTGCAACGATTGTAAATGAAAAACTCACTCGATTAATAAGAGAATCTTTACCTGGTAGCGTAAGGATCAATGCAGATAAATCGTGTATTGAATTTATACCCATGGTCGGTGCAACGTCTTATCTAATCGCCCCCTTTATCGAACCTAGTACGAGTGTCAGTGCAATCAATATTGATGGTTTACTGAATCCTAATGGGCGCCTAGCTATTTACCCTGTAGTCGCGAATGTGAATGAGCTGTATACCTTGACGGGTAATCGAGGTTATATCAGTACGCAACCAGTGAGCGCGGTTGTATCTGCAAACGAAGTCACTTTTACTTTTAATGCAGGAAGTGTATTTCAATTTGAAAGACGCTCTGCACAAAAACGCTTGTATGTAGTTGATCAGCCTAATGCATTTTGCCAAATTGGCACGCAACTATTTTATTATCGAAATTATGGTTTTGTAGGAGATATATTAAATTTACCATCTGCTTTGCCTTCTTCAATTAATAATCGATTATTGATAGCCGATAAATTATCTCGAAGTTCTTTGAGGTTTAATTACTTACCTTCTTCACTTAGACGTAATGCATTAGTGACTTACGAATTATCTTTGCAAGACTCCACTAATCAAGGTGAAACCTTGGTGATTAATCAAGAGGTACAAATTCGAAATGTACCCTAAATATGACATTCTTACCAAGATTAAGCCTAGCGGAATATTATACTCACAAAGAGGATTAGGGTTGCCATCCGCGCTTTTTTTAATTCTCATAATGATACTAATCGTAGGTGCGATTAATCAATTAAATGATATGAGTGCAGCGGCTTATGGTCGTGAATGGTTAGGTATGCGTGCGTTTTATGCGGCTGAAAGCGGCGCGCAATTATCCGCTGTTTATCAGCTTACTCCTGAGGTTTCACCGGCTTGTACGAGTACTTTTATTAGTAACTTAAATTTAACAGCAACGGGATTGAATGAATGCCATGTGAGTGTGGTCTGTGAAGAAATAATAGTAAATGCAAAATCTTATATTACATTAACCAGTACAGGCGTGTGCGGAACAGGCATAGACGCAGCAAAACGGGTGATACAAATAAGGTTAGCCCTATGAAATTAATATGG
>JAWUYY010000016.1:0-24068 GCA_034110565.1 Bermanella sp.
TTTAGCGCTATGCAATTATTGTATTTACAAGTGCTGGTGGCCGTTGTTGTACAGTTCCCTTTATTTTGGGTCAGTCCAAGTTATGGATTAAATGAAGAAAACCTGCCTTTAGTTTTATATGCGTGCTTGTTTGCTTCTATTGTAGCGCCATTGGCTTGGATGAGTGGTATTAAACATTTAGGCCCTAGCCGTAACGCTATCTTTTTTAATTTAATGCCCATACTGACTGCGATCATTGCCATGATGGTACTGGGAGAACGTTTAAATGCTTATCATTATACGGGCGGTGGAATTACCTTGATCGGAGTGGTCTTATCGGAGCGCTGGACGAAATCCGTAAGACCTAGAGTTATTAATGATTAATTATGCCTTGTAACATGCTGCTAACTTCAGCATTTGAAAGCTTGCCTGTTGGCTTTCTGGTATATCAATGGCTTTTCTTGGTTTAATAAGGTTTACACCTGCGTCGTTACTAATCACTAATCCAAGGCAAGTCCCTTTAATGCTCGCAATCGGTAGTTTAGGTAGACCATCACATTGGTGATCAGTGAGAAGGTCATTACTGTAAGCCATGCTTGAAAACAATAATAAAAATAATAAATAACACGTAATAACGGGCGTTAGTATGTTCGTATCAATCAGCTTAATGAGTCACTTTAATATTGTTTTTTTGAATGAAGCTCTCTGAATTAAATGATCCGATTAACGCGCCGCTTGATAATGTGATCATGACAATAAATAAACACGCCAATATATATTCATTTTGTATTTGTTTGGCAAAGAAAAAGTTGACTATAAAAGATACGCTAAAGAGAGCTAAGGCTAGCTTTCCAGCCATGAAGAAAAAAGGTATTTCAAATGCCCATATTTCTTTATTGCCTTTAAATGAGGCCAGACCAAGATAAATATAAGCGCCCATACAGATCAGTGCGATTAGAATAAGTGGTAGGCCGAAAGGCATGAATGGATGAGCACTGATCAAGTGATAACCCATGCGGATTGCGTAGATGGCCGCAACGAACCAGAGCATCATAAGCGGTAAGATGATTAATCCCATAAGTGAATCCTTTTACATAATGGTAAGATATGAATAGTAACACTGAGTTAAGAGTCCGTCATTTAGCTTATGTTTTTTGAGAAATTGAAATGCACTTTCAACTTAATTTTATGGCAGCTGAATTATTGTTATGATGCCTTCATTTTTTTAATGTGTGATTATAGTGGGCTGACGATTCAATAATGGATAGTGAGTCAAAGGACTGCATTTGCAATGCAGCTGGTCAAGATAGGTATCAAGTTCATTTAGGTTCTGAGAGCTCGTACATGTAATGCGGATAAAATGAATCCAGTACCACAAAAGAACCTCAGTTTTTTGAACATATGATAATTATGTATTTAAGGTGAGTTAATTATGAACATAGAAATTAAACGTGCCGATTATACTAATACAGTACATGGAGGGCATATCATTACATTGATGGAAGCATACGCCCTCGATCCCATGGGGGGAGGCACACCATTAAAAGACTACGTCAAACAAACATTAGTGACAGAGTTAGCAAAGCATCCTTTTTTTATGACATTGCTGTGTTATGTGAATGGTGAACCTGCTGGGTTAATTAACTGCGTAGAAGGCTTCTCTACATTTGCAGCAAAACCATTATTAAATATTCATGATGTAATTGTATTGGAAGCGTTTCGTGGGCAAGGTTTAAGTCAGCTTATGTTACAGCACGTCGAGGTTATCGCTGTACAACGAGGCTGTTGTAAGATGACATTAGAAGTTTTAGAGGGAAATCTCAGTGCACAACATGCTTATGTGAAGCATGGCTTTGCGGCATACGAGTTGAACCCAGTAATGGGAAAAGCATTGTTTTGGCAGAAATATTTATAAGCTGAATGACCCAAAGAGTCATTAGTTTTTTTTGTTTAAGACATCCAATACGGTCTGTAATCGAGAAAGAGCTGACCGATCCTCTAAAATACTTTGCTGCAGTTCAGCTTCTAGCTGAATAATAGTAAACACTTCAAAACTAAAATCCTGCGCGGATTTGTCCGCCCACTTTGGTGACTCAAGTCGTGCTACAACACTCGGTTCACCGCCACTAAATGCTATTAAGCGATGGATAATTTTGTCTTTTATTACTTCCGCTTCTTGAGTTTCATTTTCTGTTAGAACCAAGTCAAGGTAAGGACGACAGCGGGCAGTTTTAAATGGCAATGTCTGTATTTCTTCAACTAGCTCTAGGCGACGGTCGATATATACATCTACAACTAAGCGCCCATCGTCTGTGGTTTTGATAAGTTTACATAAGCCAGCGCCAAAAATGGAATAGGGTTTGTAAGTGTCTTGGTTACGGGTAAGAGCTTCTTGGTCGGTTTGTACAGGCAGGGTTTTGTGTATGACTTTTTCGGTATGGCAGATCCCCAGCGGCATACCTTGTGCGATACACTGCTGCACCATGGTTCGATACCTTGGCTCAAAGACATGTAAAGGAAAGACCATCCCCGGGAATACGACGCATTCAGGGATGGGGAAAAGGGCAATTTCTTCTAAGTTTTTTGTACTCATAAACACGTTACGTATTAGAATGGGTTTTAGATGCGTAGTAAGCTAAATCCACTAGTCGATTGGCATAACCCCATTCGTTATCGTACCAAGCCACTACTTTAATAAAATGATCATTCAGTGCGATACATGCGTTGGCATCAAAGATGGCGCTGTGCGGGTCATGAATAAAATCACTACTGACCACTAAGTCTTCTGTGTAAGCCAATATGCCTTTGAGTTCAGCCTGGCTTGCACGTTTCATTTCTTGCTTTATGTCCTCTATATCAGCAGGGCGAGTTAAGCGTACGGTTAAATCCACCACGGATACATCGGTGATAGGGACCCGAAACGCCATACCTGTGAGTTTACCATCGAGTTCGGGGATAACCTTGCCTACGGCCTTTGCGGCTCCCGTTGAGCTAGGGATAATATTATTGCTCATTGAGCGGGCACCGCGCCAATCCCCTTGTATAGAGCTATCAACCGTGCGCTGTGAGGCAGTGGTGGCGTGCACTGTGGTCATAAGGCCTTCTGTTATCCCCCATTTATCATGAATAACTTTTGCTATAGGTGCTAAGCAGTTTGTGGTGCAGCTGGCATTAGAGAGCACAAGTTCGTCGGCTTTTAACTCTTTGTGGTTAACACCTAGTACATACATAGGCGCGTCACTTGATGGCGCACTAATAATCACACGTTTTGCCCCAGCTTGCAGATGGCCGCTGGCAAATTGAAGTGTGGTGAACTTGCCAGTGCATTCTAAAACAACATCGCACTGGTGTTCCCCCCAATGACATGAGGCAGGGTTCATTTCATGACTGACGTTGATGGTTTGATTATTCAAAAGTAAAAAATTGTCTTTAAAATTAACGTCTTGGCGTAGTTGTCCATGAGTTGAATCGTAGCGTAAAAGATGCGCCATGTATTCGCTGCTCATGGAATCATTGACGGCGACTACTTGAATGTCATCTCGCTCTAAGCAAACGCGCAATGCTAATCGGCCGATACGCCCAAAACCATTTATGCCGACTCGTATTGTCATCTGTATTTCCTATTTTAATTTCTGAATTAAGTATAGTGATTAATAGTCGTTATAGATTTTAAGTTTTTCAATATTTATAGATATAAATAATTTTTTTTAAAATATTTATATCTTCATTAAATGTGTTTATGCATAACAAGGGCCAATAAAAAAACTAAATACTTTTTGGCTTGATATGTGTAAATCATGAAAAATTTTTATAAAATCGGCTTGTGTTGTCTAAAAATAAGTATGAAACCGTCATATATATCCTTCTTCTTTCAAATTGCATTGCTATACTCAAAAAACAATAAAAATAATTAAAGTCATGCTGAGGAGGTCCCATGAGACGAGTGGGAATTTCTGTTGTATCCGCTTTACTCTTACTATCCAATGCTCATTCTGCGTTTGCCGAATGGGGTCTGAATATGACAGAGGGTGTTACCCAATTAAGTCAAGACGTTCACGGTTTGCACATGACGATATTTTATATCTGCGTGGCCATTGCTGTGGCAGTTTTTGGGGTGATGCTATATAGCATTATTTATCATCGAAAAAGTCGTGGCGCTAAAGCGGCAAACTTTCATGAAAGTACTGTTGTTGAAATTCTTTGGACCATTATTCCATTAATAATCCTTGTGGTTATGGCCATACCGGCAACACAAACCTTGATCAGTATGTACGATGCTGAAGATGCCGAAATTGACATTCAAGTAACCGGTTATCAATGGAAGTGGCGTTACACCTATCTAAACGAAGACGTAGATTTCTTTTCCATCCTAGCAACACCGCAGGAACAAATCGATAACACCGAAGCGAAAGGTGAACACTACCTACTTGAAGTGGATAATCCTTTGGTGTTGCCTATTGATACAAAAATTCGATTCTTATTAACCGCAAAAGATGTCATTCATTCATGGTGGGTGCCTGATCTTGCTGTAAAAAAAGACACCATTCCAGGTTTTATTAATGAGTCGTGGACCATTATAGATAAGCCCGGTATTTATCGTGGACAGTGTACAGAGCTGTGCGGTAAAGGACACGGTTTCATGCCGATTGTGGTGAAGGCTGTTTCAAAAGACGAATACAAAACATGGATAACACAGCAAGCTACCTTACAGGCTGCGGCTCGAGAAGTAAAAGACATGAGCTTTGAAGAGCTGATGGCACAAGGGGAAAAAGTTTATAAAGGTAATTGCGCGGCATGTCATCAAGTTAATGGTGAGGGCATGCCGCCGATATTCCCTGCGCTTAAAGGCAGTAAGGTTGCATTAGGGGAAATTAGTGATCATATCCATATTGTATTACGCGGTAAAAAAAGTACGGCGATGTCGGCATTTGCTGAGCAATTAAGTGTTAGTGATGTGGCTGCGGTTGTTACCTATGAGCGAAATGCTTGGGGTAATGATAAGGGCGATATGGCAACACCGAAGCAAGTTAAACAACAAAAAGAATCTGGGAAATAGGAGGCCATTATGTCGCATGCGATAGAATCAGTAGACCATCATCACGGCCCAGATAAAGGTATTTTACGCTGGGTGTACACTACCAATCATAAAGACATTGGCACCATGTATTTATTACTGGCGCTAGGCTCTTTATTGATTGGTGGCACTATGGCATTTGTGATTCGTGCTGAATTATTTCAGCCTGGATTACAACTCGTAGATCCTAATTTCTTTAATCAAATGACAACAATGCACGGTTTAATTATGGTGTTTGGTGCCATCATGCCTGCGTTTGTTGGCTTGGCTAACTGGCTTGTACCGATGATGATTGGTGCCCCAGACATGGCATTGCCACGTATTAATAACTGGTCTTTTTGGTTGTTACCATTTGCGTTTGGTATGTTGATTAGCACCTTGTTTATGGATGGTGGCGCACCCAATTTCGGGTGGACATTTTATGCACCGCTATCAACCAGTTACGCCCCCCCCAGTGTGACCTTTTTTATTTTTAGTATTCATCTTATGGGGATTAGTTCGATTATGGGTGCGGTGAATGTCATTGTAACCATTTTTAATATGCGTGCGCCTGGCATGACATTTATGAAGATGCCTTTGTTCGTTTGGACATGGCTAATCACAGCATTTTTATTAATAGCCGTGATGCCTGTACTGGCAGGTGTCGTGACCATGATGTTAATGGATATTCACTTCGGCACTTCATTTTTTGATGCCGCAGGTGGTGGTGATCCTGTGTTATTCCAGCATGTATTTTGGTTCTTTGGTCACCCTGAAGTTTACATTATGATTTTGCCAGCTTTTGGCATTGTCTCTCATATTATTGCGACGTTTAGCCGCAAACCTTTATTTGGTTATACCTCTATGGTGTGGGCCACAGGTTCAATCGCAATATTAAGCTTTATTGTTTGGGCACATCACATGTTTACGGTAGGAATTCCGTTAGTGGGTGAGTTGTTCTTCATGTACAGCACTATGTTAATCGCGGTACCAACTGGGGTGAAAGTATTTAATTGGGTGACCACCATGTTCCGTGGTTCCATGACGTTTGAGACGCCTATGTTATTCGCCATTGCATTTGTGGTGTTGTTTACCATTGGTGGGTTAAGTGGATTGATGTTGGCTATTGCTCCGGCTGATTTTCAATACCACGATACCTATTTTGTAGTGGCTCATTTTCATTATGTGTTAGTACCTGGGGCGCTGTTTAGTATTTTAGCCGCCGTGTATTACTGGTTACCTAAATGGTGTGGGCGTATGTACAACGAAACATTAGGTAAGTGGCATTTTTGGATGAGTTTTATAGGGGTGAATATTACTTTTTTCCCAATGCATTTTGTCGGTTTAGCAGGTATGCCACGTCGTATTCCAGACTATGCATTACAGTTTGCTGATTTTAACGCCATTGTATCCGTGGGCGCATTCATATTTGGCTTAAGCCAATTAATATTTGTGTACAACGTTTGGCGCACCACTATAGGTGGTAAAGGTGAAAAAGCTACCGATAAAGTGTGGGATGATCCAACTGGATTAGAATGGGAAATACCAAGTCCTGCGCCTTACCATACTTTTCAAGAACCGCCTGTGGTGAAATGATAGGAGGCTAAAATGAAAAAACTGTCGCCGTGGAAGCTGTCATTAATTCCGTTATTAATGTTTGGTTTTGGTTTCGCTTTGGTGCCCTTATATGATGTATTTTGTGCGGTGACAGGTTTGAATGGAAAAAGCTATGAAGTCTTTTCAGGAGATAAAAATTCATTAATTAATGATAGCAGCGTACAAACTGCAAAATTACAAATGCTAGCCGACGCCGATAGCCGAGACTTATGGCAGTTCCGCCCTGAAAATAAAACCATGGAATTACATGCGGGTAAATTAATGACCACTTATTATGAATTAACGAACCCTTATGATTATCCGGTTACGATTCAAGCGGTGCCTAGTGTGGCTCCGGGTGAATGGGCAGAGTATTTAGTAAAAATAGAATGTTTTTGTTTTACCCAGCAAGTTATACCAGCGAAGTCAAAAATGAAGTTACCTTTACAGGTAACCTTAAGTGCCAAAGCGCCCAAGGAAGTAAATCATTTATCACTTTCTTATCGACTTTATCAAAGTGAAACCCTAGGAGGTACATTTTGAACACACCTAAATATTATGTTCCAGCACGCAGTCATTGGCCTATTTTTGGTGCAGTGGCGGTTTTTTTAACCTTGTTTTCCATGGCATCGATTATCCATGAAAGCAGCCAAGGACATGTCAGCACCAGTTCGGTTGTGATGGCGGTTGTTGCCGGCTTCTTGATGCTTTATATGTTGTTTGGTTGGTTTGGTGAGGTGGTCAATGAAGGCTTGCGTGGTTTAAATAGTGATCAATTGAAGCGCTCATTTCGAGTTAGTATGGGTTGGTTTATTTTTTCTGAGGTCATGTTTTTCGGTGCATTTTTTGGTGCGCTATTTTATGCACGCATGTTTTCTGTGCCTTGGTTGGGTGGTGAGGGGGCCAAAGGTGAAGCGAATATGCTGTGGGAAGGGTTCGTTGCTCATTGGCCATTATTGAAAACCCCTGATATGAATGCTTTCCCAGGTGCAATGGGTGTCATTGATGCATGGAAATTACCTTTTTTAAATACGGTTCTATTAATCGTATCCAGTGTCACCCTGACGCTGGCTCATCATTGCTTGAGAGTTGAGAATAAAATAGCCACGTTAAGATGGATTGCCATAACTCTAGTGTTGGGTGTGGCGTTTATGTGTGTTCAGATTTACGAATATGGTCATGCCATGAACGATTTAAATTTGACGCTTAATAGTGGTATTTACGGTTCAACCTTCTTTATGCTTACAGGGTTTCATGGTGCGCACGTGACGTTGGGCGCCATTATGATTTTTGTGATGTATTGGCGAGTGAAGAATGATCACTTTACGCCAGATGATCACTTTGGTTTTGAAGCGGCAGCCTGGTATTGGCATTTTGTCGATGTGGTCTGGTTAATGCTGTTTACATTTGTCTATGTCTTTTAGTTGACATAATACGAAGGTGAAAACCTTCGTATTTGATACATGGTTTGAAAAAGTTAAGAGTAGTGATCCAGGAAAAAGAATAAACCGATAAGAATGATGGTACAAATTGCAAATGCAACACGGTATTTTAAGCCTTTAAATGTTTTTTCAGAGCTTGTAGGTGCTGTCATTAGGTGAAATAAACCATAGAACAGTGCACCAATACTGAATAATAAAAATAACAGAATGAGGGCCTTAAGCATGACGAATCCTTCTATTGCGAATGTGAATCGGAACTGGCACTTTGTAATAAAGCCACTTTATAGCTTTATTATGCTGTTGGGTATTGCTATCTGCTTTAGTGCTGCATTTTGGCAGTATCAAAAGTCGATTTTTTATCAAGCGCCTGTTGCTCAAGTTTTACATATGCAAGGGCGGTTTTTAAATGAGTATAATCATTATTTAGACAACCAAACCCTTAATGGAAAAGTCGGTTACGCAGTTATAACCCCCTTTTTATATGGTGACCAAGTCTATTTAGTAAATAGAGGATTTGTGGCGTACTCGATGAGGGATAATTTGCCTCAAATTAAAGATGTTACCGGCACGATTCAAATTGACGGGATATTAAAACAAAATCACAAACCCTTACTTTTAAATAATAGCTTACAAGATCCCATCTCCAATCGAATTCAGTTTGTCGATGAAAAATATTTCGCTGATTTATTACAGGCAAATGTATCGTCTGATTTATTTGTGCAGCAAGCAGGTCAAGGCTTGCTTACGCCACAAGAGAAAGTCTCACCTTATTTAAGCCATCACCGCCATCAGGCGTATGCCATCCAATGGTTTTTATTAGGTGTTTGTGGTGTAGCTATTTTACTGATAGCCAGTTTAAAGCGAGGTGATGCCCATGCGTAAATTACCCTTAATTATCATGCTACTTGTTCTAGTTGCGCCGTTTGCTGTTTCTCTTGTGTTGTTAGATAGCAAACAAAATATTGCAGATAGAGCGCGGGGAGAGTGGTTAGAAAACACTTATTATGTAGATAAGTTTGTTAATGGAACTTGGCAAGTACTGTGGCGTAATCAAGATTGCCAGCCAAACTGTGATGCTTGGTTTAATTTGTTGCAGCGGGTGAAAATGGCATTGGGTAAAAACCAAGACAAGATCGTGCTTGAATCCGCCAATTTAGAGAGTTTGCGTGTAATGGATAACGGTTTATTTATTGCAAACCCGAAAGGCTTGGTTTTATTGTCCTATGAGGCCAGTGATGATGGAGCTTATAAGTTATTAAAAGATTTAAAAGTACTACTTAAACACAATAATCAATAATAAAAATAACGAAAGAAGTGAGGTGAGCATGAGCCGCTTTGCGTTAATCAACATTATCATGACATTAGTTGTAGTAACTCTAGGAGCATTAACTCGCTTGCTTGATGCAGGCTTGGGATGCCCTGATTGGCCAGTTTGTTATGGTCACGTTTACCCTGTTTCTAACGAAGCGGCAATGGCGTTTACGCAATGGCAGTTTGATTCAGGTAAAGCCTGGATGGAAATGATTCATCGCTATATGGCCAGCTTATTGGGTTTAAGTATTTTAATTCAAGCGTGTTTTATTTGGCCTCGCTACTTGGGTTCTGTTCGTTGGCTTGCGGTTTTTTTATGTGCTTGGGTTGTGTTGCAAGGGTTGTTTGGCATGTGGACAGTCACCCTTCGTTTGTGGCCGCCGGTAGTGAGTGCGCATTTATTAGGCGGGGCGATTACCCTTGGGGCACAGTTTTTAATTTGGCGTGTCATCAAAACCAATACAGAGCCAAAGTGGAATTCATTGTGGAGTGCTTTTGTTTTAGTTGTATTTTTACAAATGGCATTAGGTGCTTGGACTTCTAGTCATTATGCAGGCCTCGCTTGTCCTGATTTTCCAACATGCCAAGGACGTATGTGGGTCGATATTACCAGTGAAGTCTTACATGCACCGATGGTGGAAGGGGATGAATATTTAGGCGGTATTGGCTCTAATCATCAGCGTATGGGTATTCAGTGGCTACATCGCTTGGGCGCATTAGCGGTGGTATTTGTGTTTATGTATTTGGCATTTAAGCATCGATCGCAAAGACGAGCGTTGACGCTCTGTCTGGGAATGTTAAGTGTACAAATCGTATTGGGTATTTTAAATGCCGTTCTATTGTTGCCATTAAATTTAGCGCTGCTGCATAACACGTTTGCTATGTTGCTGTGGATGAGTGCATTGAATGGTTTAACCAGTAATGCAGTTGAAGACGCGTCAGAAAATATAGCTCAAGAGCTATTAGCTTAGCCATTAATAAAAAGGTGCAGCATGGAAAAAATCAATGTGTGGCAAAGCGGAGTAAGGTATTCAGCTACGGTAAAAGATTATTTTGCCCTGACAAAATTCAAAGTCGTTGTGGTTATGTTGTTTACGGTCATGGTGGGTTTTTTACTGGCGAGTGATACAAATATTCAATTTTTGAAATTATTTTATACCTTGGTCGGCGTGGGTGCTTGTGCCATGAGTGGTGCGGTGCTGAATCATTTGGTGGACCGATATCGTGACACCAAAATGCAACGCACTAAGCGTCGCCCGGTGGCCACGGGAAAAGTGAGCGCTGAATCGGCATTTATTTTTTCCATGAGCTTATTAGTTTTTGGTGCCGTACTTTTATATTGGCAGCTGAATTTGCTAACCAGTGTGTTGTCGGTTGCTTCTATGTTTGCATATGGCGTGATTTATAGTTTGTGGCTGAAACCTGCCACGCCGCAAAATATTACAGTGGGTGGCTTAGCAGGGGCGATGCCGCCGTTATTGGGTTACTGCGCAGTCACCGGACAAATAGGGCCAGAAGCCTTACTTTGGGTGCTGATTATTTTTACTTGGACGCCTCCACATTTTTGGGCCTTAGCCATTTATAAACGTGATGATTACGCCAAAGCAGGGGTGCCTATGTTGCCTGTTACTCACGGTATCGAATTTACGGCGTTTCAGGCTTGGTTGTATTGCTTATTGTTATGCGTGGTGAGTATTGGCCCTGTTTTACTGGGCACACAAGGCATGATTTATCTCGCCATCGTTACATATATCAACGCGCGTTTTACGTGGCTGACATATCGTATGTGGTGCAATCCTTCGGATGCCAATGCACGTAAAACCTTTAAATATTCTATCGTATATATTTTATGGTTATTTGCGGCCTTGTTATTGGATCATTATGTACAGTTAATTGCATTTTAGCGGGCTGTTAGCCACTATTTAAACACAAGCAAAGAACAGGAATAGGAGGATGAAAACTCTGTTTGAACAATGAACGTTCATTGTTTTGAGAAGCCTAAATATGAGCGAGGGATTTCCCTAGTTGTACGCTTCACTGAACAAAAAAAACAGCCAGCCAAATTAGGGGAAGGTTATGTATTTACAGCACATGTTCGGATTGATGTACCACCCAAAGTCTGAGTGGGACTCAATTAAAAAAGAGGATCACTCACTGGGTCATATTTACTTGACTCATTTATTGTTCTTAGCGGCTATTCCGCCATTTGCACTGCTGGTCGGTACCACGCAAGTGGGATGGAGCTTTGTCGGGAAGGATTTCTATTATTTAAGCTTTGAGTCAGCCTTGCCCTTGGCAGGGGCGTTTTACGTCGCGCTACTGGCAGGCATGTTTTTCATTGCGTATACCACCTATTGGATGGAGCGAACATTTGGTGCTGAGGCCAGTTTAGAGCGCTGCTTACTCTTTACCACGTTCACATCAACCCCCATGTTCTTATCTGGGTTAGTTGGTTTGGTGCCTATTTTATGGCTGGATGTTTTTGTAGTGATGGCAGCGGTCTCTTATACCGTGTACCTGTTATACGCAGGGGTGCCGATTTTTATGAATATTCCTGAGGAGCGTGGTTTTATCTTTGCCACGTCTATTTTGACGGTTGGTTTATGTGGCCTAGTGGGAATGATGGCCGCGACAGTGATCATATGGGGAATGGGGTTTGCGCCTCAAATCCTGCTTAATCAATAACAGATAATTGTTTGACCCGTGCAAGGCCCGAGATTTCTCGGGCTTTTTTTTACTTATTTTTCTTTAGCAGTTCGTCACGTTTGTTTTTATATTCTTGATAATCTTCAATTTCATCGCAATGTATCTTGCCTGTTTTCTCTAAGCATTGATTATGCTTTATGGCGTTGTAAGCCCCTTGGCTGGTACAAGCCATCAAGCCCGTTATGGAGAGCCATAGGAGTGCGCGTAACATATTTCACCTGCATTTCAGTATTTAAGCGGATTCTATTAAACCTTAATAAATTCCAACTACACTGTATATAAAGAATAAGTGGATAATCCAGTTTATGGACGAACATATCACAGACTTCATGAGCCTTAAACTCAGTCCTGGGCAACTTTTACAGTTAGAGTTTGATGGCTACGGCAATGACCGCGATAAATCGGTACTGATTGGTTATCGTCAAAAGGCAACCGTCCTCGTGACTATGCCCGTGGGCAGAAGAGTAAAAGTCGGAGATAAGGTCAATGTCCGCTTTTTTTATGGCCGAAAAAGCAGTGCCTGTGCGTTTCAATCAGAGGTTGTTTACTTTACTAAGCTGCCTTTTCCTCTCATTCATTTGAAAATGCCTGACAAGGTCATACTGGATGAAGTGCGGCAGAATGTCCGCACAGATGTGGATGTGGTGTCCCGAGTCGAGTTTAAAGTGAAAGGCCATGTGCAGCATACTACGGCTAAAATCGTCGATTTAAGCTTAAATGGCGCGCGTATATTAGGGCGTTCGTTTGATTTTGATATCGGCGATGAAGTCTTATTGATATTCAAAATCAATGTAACTGGTATCGAATACGAGGTGACTGTACAGGCCACGGCGAGAACCATACACACCATAGAAAAGGGTTTAGCGGTTGGTCTGCAGTTCCATGATTTACCTGCCAATGACAAGATTGCTCTGCAAGCCTTTGTATTAACCCACATATATGATTTGTGATCTCACATCAAACAGGCCTGAACAAGGTCTTTGCCAGTTTCCTCAGTAGCTATAAACAGGTATAATTTGCCCCCTATTTTTAGCTCTTTAACACAGGATTCGCCATGCGCTGTCCGTTCTGCGGTGAACAAGATACAAAAGTGATCGATTCGCGCTTAGTGGCCGAAGGCGAACAGGTTCGTCGTCGACGCCAGTGCCAAGCCTGTGATGAGCGTTATACCACTTTTGAATCCGCCGAATTACTGATGCCAAGGTTGGTTAAAACCAATGGCACCCGTGTTCCCTTTGATGAGCAAAAGCTCCGTGCTGGTATGCAGCGCGCTCTAGAAAAACGCCCTGTGAGCGTTGAAGACGTCGAAGCCTCAATACTGCATATCATGGCCAGACTGCGCGCCACTGGTGAGCGTGAAGTCAAAAGCCGCTTAGTGGGTGAGCTTGTTATGGACGAGTTGCGCAAACTCGACCAAGTGGCTTATGTTCGCTTTGCCTCTGTGTACCGTAAATTTCAAGATATCGACGAATTTCGCCAAGAAATTGATCGCATTCGCCATGACAGCCTTAAAAATGATGCTCAGCTGGATATATTGGCCGATGACTCAGAGTTAACCCCATGAGTCATACCCAATATATGGCACGAGCCATCACCCTTGCTAAGCAAGGTTTATACACGACAGACCCTAACCCAAGAGTTGGCTGCGTGATCGTAAAAGATGGCGAAATCATCGGTGAAGGCTACCACCGCAAGGCTGGTGAAGGTCACGCTGAAGTGAACGCCCTAGCCATGGCCGGTGAGCATGCAAAAAACGCCACTGCCTATGTGACACTAGAACCCTGTAGTCATTTCGGTCGCACGCCACCATGCAGTGACGGCTTGATCAAAGCTGGCATTCGTCATGTGGTATGCGCGATGAAAGACCCTAACCCGCAGGTTAGTGGTCAGGGATTTGCCAAATTGATTGCAGCGGGCATCGATGTGACCTTGGGTGTTTTAGAAGAACAAGCCCGAGCACTTAATCCAGGCTTCATTAAACGTATGGAAAGCGGCATGCCGTTTGTGCGTTTAAAAATGGCTTCCAGCCTAGATGGTCGAACCGCCATGGCCAGCGGCGAAAGCCAGTGGATAACAGGTTCAGCTGCGCGCCAAGATGTACAGCGACTACGTGCACGCAGTTCTGCCATTATCACGGGCATCGAAAGCATCAAATTAGACAATTCATCATTAACCGTTCGTGCCGATGAACTGGGTTTAGATGATGCGTTAGCGCAAGAAATCGTAACCAAGCAGCCGTTAAGAGTGGTACTCGATAGCAAGGGGCAAATTAGTAGCGCCGCTAAAATTTTGCAACAACCTGGTACAACACTTGTGGTAGTGCGACACGGTGTTCAGCTTAATGGCAACATGGAAACCCTAGCGTTAAACCATGATGAAACCGGATTAGATTTAACCGCCTTATTAAAAGACCTAGCACTGAACCGTCAATGCAACGAGGTTTTGGTTGAAACAGGTGCCACCTTGGCAGGTGAGTTTGTGCGCCAAGGGTTAGTGGACGAAATGGTCTTGTATATGGCGCCGTGTTTTATGGGTAGCGATGCGCGTCCACTATTAGCTTGGCCAATGGAGACCATGGCTGAAAAACAGAACGTCATTATTTTAGATAATCGCTTAGTGGGGCAAGACATTCGCTTAACACTCGGCTTTGCAACAAAAGGCAATTAGTGTGTTTGCAGGCTTTCTAGTCGAACACGGTTTCGTATCAATCGAATTATATTTTTAAGAGTGTAATCATGGCGTTAAATAGTATCGAAGAAATTATTGCCGACATGCGTGACGGCAAAATGGTTATCTTGATGGATGACGAAGACCGCGAAAACGAAGGTGACATCATCGTAGCGGCCGAAAAAATAACACCTGAAATTATCAATTTTATGGCCAGTAAAGCTCGTGGTTTAATTTGTCTAACACTGACACCAGAGCGCTGTGATTATTTAGGTTTACCTGCCATGGTTGCAGGTAACGGTGCAAAATTCTCAACGCCGTTTACGGTGTCGATTGAAGCAGCTGAAGGTGTGACTACGGGTATCAGCGCAGCTGATCGTGCAGTGACCGTGCAAGCGGCCGTTAATCCAATGAGCAAGCCTGACGCAATTGTACAGCCTGGCCACATCTTTCCACTACGTGCTCAAGCTGCTGGGGTATTAGCGCGTGCAGGCCATACAGAGGCGGGTTGTGATCTTGCCCGTTTAGCGGGTTTGCAGCCTGCTGGTTGTATCGTTGAAATCATGAATGAAGACGGCACCATGGCGCGTCGTCCAGAGCTTGAGGAATTTGCGCAAGAGCACGGTTTGAAAATTGGCACCATCGCCGATTTAATTCAATATCGTATGGCGAACGAACAAACCATTGAAAAATTAAGCACCGATAAAATTAAAACAGTGCATGGCGAATTCGATTTGCATGTTTACCGTGACACTATTAACGGTGATTCGCATTTGGCTATTTCAAAGGGCGATGTAAAAAATGCAGATGCGCCTTTGATTCGAGTACAAGCGGCTGAAACGCTTCGTGATGTAATTGGTGCGATCATGCCTAATAGTGAAAGCTGGTCATTAAGTAATGCTCTGGAAGCTATCTCAAAAGATGATGCCGGCGCACTTGTCATACTGAACGCCGGTGAGCGTGAAGATATACAAGCGTCTGTTGAAACCTTCTTTGGTCGTCAAAAACCTCAGCGTACAACAGATGTAGATAGTTCAGGCGCTTATGTGACGATTGGCACCGGCTCACAGATTTTACGTGACCTGGGTGTGACTCAAATGCGTTTGCTAAGCAGCCCAATGAAATTCACAGGAATTTCTGGCTTTAATTTAGAAGTGATTGAATATATTCCTTTTAAAAACTAATCGCCAAAAAACTGAATTTAAATTTAATAATATTTGTGAAGGTAATGAATATGAAAACAATTGCAGGAAGCTTTACTCAAATGGAAGCCAAGTTTGCCATCGTACAAACTACTTGGAATGAATTTGTGGTTGATAAACTAGTTGACGGTGCAGTACGTGGTTTAACTCGACACGGAATCAGCGAAGACAATATCACTTTGATTCATTGTCCAGGTGCATTTGAAGTGCCTTTAGTTGTGAAAAAACTAGCTGAAAGCGGCAAGTACGATGCGGTTATTGCACTAGGTGCTGTGATTCGTGGTTCAACCCCACACTTTGATTATGTGGCGGGTGAAGCCGTAAAAGGTTTAGGGCAAATCGCATTGAGCACAGGTATCCCTGTTTCTTTCGGTATTCTAACCGTAGACACAATCGAGCAAGCCATTGAACGCGCTGGAACCAAAGCGGGTAACAAGGGTGAAGAATCTGCGCTTAGCGCCTACGAAATGGTCAGTCTGCTTAAGCAGCTGGAGGCCTAATGAGCGACAACCCAATCTCAAGAAAAGACAACGAAAGCGGCCGTCCGAATCCGGGCGCTCGTCGTAAAGCACGACATTACGCGATGCAGGCTTTATATCAGTGGGAAATGGCCGGGGCGAGCTTAAATAAGATCGAAGCTGAGTTCTTAATCGATAACGACATGACACATGTTGATACTGAATACTTTCGTGATATTCTGCGTGGCGTGCCGAAAAATCTTAGCGAACTAGATGACATGTTAAACCCATGTTTAAGTCGTGGTATTGAAGAAGTGACACCAGTCGAAAAAGCTATTTTACGTCTAGCTGCATTCGAATTAGCTCATCGTATTGATGTGCCGTATCGTGTTGTCATCAACGAAAGTGTTGAGTTATCAAAAAAATTCGGTGCCACAGAGAGTCATAAATTCATTAATGGCGCATTGGATAAACTTGCACAGACAGTGCGATTAGTTGAAATCAAAAAATAAGAATCTAATTTTTGTGTTGCCTCTGGCAGCACGAAAGAGCTTTTAAAAGGCGAGAGGAAAACGGTGAACGAATTTCAGCTCATACAGCGGTTCTTTCAACAACCGCATCTCGCGTTTTCAAATGCCTATCTTCGCCAAGGAATCGGCGATGATTGCGCAACCTTAAATATTCCTAATTCCCATGACTTACATCTTTCACTAGACACTCTTGTTGAGGGTGTTCATTTTCCGTTTCATGCAAATCCATTTGATATTGCCACTCGAGCATTAGCGGTAAGCATTAGTGATCTTGCGGCTATGGCTGCTACGCCAGTTGGTTTTACACTTGCGATTACTTTGCCAACAAAAAATGAAGCATGGCTAAAGCAATTTAGTGACGGTTTAATTCAAGCTGCACAGTTTTACCAGTGCCCGCTTATTGGTGGTGACACCACAAAAGGTCCAACACTTGTGATAAGCGTGCAAGTTCATGGCATCACCCCGACAGGGGCTGGATTAAAGCGTAGCGGTGCACAAGTGGGTGATAAAATTTATGTCAGTAGCAACCTAGGCGATGGTGCCGGTGCATTACCCTTGGTGCTTAACGATCCAAGATTAAGTACGGGTTTGGCCCAGCAGTTTTACACGCCTATTGCACAGATCGCATTTTCCCAAAAAATAAAAGAGTATGCCTCAAGCTGTTTAGATATTAGTGATGGTTTGGTTCAAGACCTAAATCATCTTTGTCTGGGCGGTAATGTGGCCATGAATATTGACCCAACCCTTATCCCTTTGTCTGGTTTATTAGTGGAAACCTATGGTGTCGAACAAGCATTGCAATACGCACTAACAGGCGGCGACGATTATCAGTTAGCATATACTGCCAAGCATTGTAATCACGGCATTTATATTGGTGATGTGGTGGCAGGTGATAGCGTGACGGTTTTAGGTATGGACATTACAGTGGGCGGCTTTCAGCACTTTTAACTTAGTTCTTCGGGCTAAAGTCGACTTACATTTTTCCACAAAAAAAGCCCAACTATCACTAGCTGGGCTCCTCATTAGAAAATTAAGCTAAAGCTTATTTTTCCATGTTAGCAATTTCTTTTGCTAGCTCATCATAGCCTTTTTTGGCTTGAAACTTCTGCCACAGAGCCTTCTCGTTATTCATAGAAGTCTTAAGGGCGGTTTCATGGATTAGGCTAGCTGCTTTGTCATCTAGGCCAACCAATACATATAATGTACCGCTAGGGCTAGTTTTAGACTTATACATACGCGTACCAACGAGTGTTTCGTTGGTGATCTGCTTAGTAACCGAGGTATTTACCTTATCGACGGTTTCACTGTCGCCAACACCAGTGGTTTCAGCAAATTGCTTAACTAAGTTTTGTACTTGTACTTTCATCATTTGAGCAAGTTGAACACGGGCAGCGGCTGTTGCTTGCTGCTTCATGAAGTTCATGCCTGCGCCAGACTTGTCTGCGCTACCAACAGCCGATACAGCAAGACCAGGAACGGGCTCATCACATACCCAGCCAGGTGCCGCAGTTTGTGGTGCATCAGGGAAGGTACAATCTAGTACTACGTCTTTTTCACCACCACCAAAACAGGCAGTTAGTGATAGGGTTAAGGCACTGATGCCAATAATTCGAGTTAGGGCCATCTTCTTCTCCTTGAAGGATTTATAATAGACGCTCTAACCTTAACCAATAACAGGGAGTCTCGCCACAATTTAACGTTAAATTTTTCTTAAAAATGTACAGATTGTGGCGCATGTTTATTGTTTAGTAGGGGTAAGCCATAAAGCGGCTAGCTGCTAGGCTATCAGAGATAAATGAATAGGCTTAGAAAAGGATTGCCACCGAATAGCGGTGGCAATTTTAGAACAGGGTTAGGATGCTTGTTCTTCGCTTGGTTCTTCGTTTGCTTTATTTTTTACAATCAAGCGACCAAAGATAATTCCCACTTCAAATAGCAAATACATAGGTAACGCTAAAATGGTTTGACTGATGACATCAGGAGGGGTTACCAGCATACCAATGACAAAGCAGCCCACAAAAATATAGGGGCGTTTACTACTTAAGCTGGCAACAGTGGTGATGCCTGTCATGATCAATAAGATGGTGGCAATTGGTATTTCAAATGCGATACCAAATGCAAAAAACATTTTTAGAATGAAGTTTAAAATATTATTAATATCAGGTAAGAAATTGACGCCTTCTGGTCCTACTGCCGTAAAAAAACCAAATGCCAACGGCAGTACTACGAAATACGCAAAAGCAATGCCGACATAAAACAGTACGATACTGCTTAATAGTAAAGGGACCGTAAATCGCTTTTCATGCTTGTATAGCCCTGGTGCAATAAATGACCATGCCTGATGTAAAATAAAGGGCATTGCAATAAATATAGCGGTGAATAGTGTCAGTTTGAATGGCACTAAAAAGGGCGATGCAACCCCTGTGGCGATCATTGTACTACCTTCAGGTAATAAAATTTCTAAGGGTTTCGATACCCATAAATAAATTTCATTTGAAAAGCTATACAGCCCAGCAAACACCACAAAAATTAAAATAATGGCTTTGAGTAATCGGTTTCGCAGTTCAATAAGGTGAGCAATTAAGGGCTGCTGCTCTTGCATTTGCTCCATTTCAGCTTTGCTTTTTTTAGCCATTACGCACCCTCTTTTTTATCGGGTACGGTGCTGGCGTGCTGTGGCTCGGCTTGATTCGGTGTGGGTGCAATGGTGTTTTCATCTAAAGGCTGAGTTTGCGGGAAGTCTGCATGATCTTGCTCTTGCTGTTCTTTGGCTAGTTGCAGTGCTTGCTCTTCAGGTGTCATGAAGCTGTGTTGTGTATCTTTTAGTTTTTCTTGTAGCTCTTGAGCGCGTACTTCGCGTTCAATTTCTTGCTGAATACCACTCATAGTGCGACGGATACGACCCAGAAATAATCCAAGCGTACGCGCGGCTTTAGGCAATCGCTCAGGGCCTAGTACGATCAACCCGAGCACGCCCACCACTAATAGTTCAGCAAAACCAATATCAAACATAATAACTTCTTATGGGGTGTGTTTATTTGGTTTTGTCTTCGTCTTTGGCTTTTTCAGAAAACTGCGCGTCGAGCTGCTGGCTTTCTAATTTATCGGCCTCTTGTTTTTTTTCATCTTCGCTAAGGGCTTTTTTGAAGCCTTTTACTGCGCCGCCTAAATCACCACCTAGAGTGCGTAATTTTTTGGTGCCGAAGATTAAAATAACAACAACCAAGATAATTAATAATTGCCAAACGCTAATGCCACCGAACATGTTGCTCTCCTATGTATTACAAATAGACTGTTAAAAGCCTGTTAATTTTGGTCCAGCCAATACATGCCAGTGCATGTGGAAGACTTCTTGGCCGCCTTTTTCACCGTTGTTGCTTATAATGCGAAAGCCTTCCAGCTCTTCTTGGGCAGCAATGATATTGATGCTTTGTAACACCTTAGTGACAATGGGCCATTCATTTTTTTGAGTGGCACTTAAATTCACAATGTGTTGCTTAGGTATAACTAATATATGTGTATCGGCTTTTGGTGCAATGTCGTGAAAGGCTAGCACAGTGTCGTCCTCATATACCTTGTTACAAGGTATTTCGCCTTTTACAATTTTGCAAAAAATACAGTCACTCATATAGCTCACTTACTTTGTGCGATTCGCTTTTTCTTCGATACCAGACAAATTAAAGCGGCGCTTTAACTCTTCTAATACCACTTGCGGATCTTCGCCTAAATCAGCCAGCATCACCATAGTATGGAACCAGAGATCGGCTGTTTCATAAATTACGTCTTTGTTGTCGCCAGAGGTTTTTGCATCTTTGGCGGCAATAATCGTTTCAGTGGCTTCTTCACCCACTTTTTCTAGAATTTTGTTTAGACCGTTACGGTATAAGCTTGCTACATAAGAACTGCCTGCATCGGCCGATTTACGCTCTTCTAGGATTTTGCCTAATTGGCTGATCACGTCACTCATAATCGTTTCCCTTTGTATTTGCTGATCATAACGCATCTGCCCTGCAGGCAGTACCTGTGCTGCGCTTTTTTTAGCCGCGTATCACTAGCCAAGCTAATCCCAGTGCAATGAGCGCTAGACTGCTTTCAAACCCCCATAAAAATGGGCTATGCAGGCCTACTAAGCCTAGGGCGCTGATGATAACGCCAATGCTTCTGTGTTTGCGTTGTCGGCTTTGCGCACCCAGTTGTCGATCGATGGCATCAAGTTTGTTGTGCAACTGCTGTTGCTGCTGTGGATATTGCTCAATGGTCATTAAGGTGTTGCGAAAGAGCTCAGGCATAAGCGGCGCGTGTTGAATCCATGCAGGTGCTTGGCGTTTTAGCTCTTTCCACATAGCTTTAGGACCGATGCGATTATTCATCCATTGTTCAAGGTAAGGCTTGGCGGTGTTCCACAGGTCAAGCTGTGGATAAAGCTGGCGACCAAGGCCTTCAATGTTTAATAAGGTCTTTTGTAGTAGCACCAGTTGGGGTTGCACTTCCATATTAAAGCGGCGAGCGGTTTGAAATAAGCGCAGCAGCAATTGTCCGAAGCTTATTTCGGCCAATGGTTTTTCAAAGATGGGTTCACATACGCTGCGAATAGCGGCTTCAAATTCATTGATTTTGGTGTCACTGCCCACCCAGCCGGACTCTACGTGAAGACGCGCCACTTCGTGATAATCCTGATTAAAGAAGGCCAGTAAGTTACGAGCCAGATAATCTTGGTCGGTCTCGTTTAGCGTGCCTACGATGCCGCAATCGATGGCAATATATTGAGGGGTTTGTGGGTCGTTGTGGGCCACAAAGATATTGCCTGGGTGCATGTCTGCATGAAAGAAGCTGTCTTTGAATACTTGGCGGAAAAAGATTTCAACACCACGCTCTGCTAGTACCTTCATATTGGTACCGCGTTCAATTAGCTGCTCAATATCACCGATTGGCGTGCCGTAAATACGTTCCATTACCATGACGTTAGTTCGACAGTAATCCCAGTAGACTTCTGGTACATACAGTAATGGGCTGTCGTTAAAGTTACGGCGTAGCTGTGACGCGTTGGCCGCTTCGCTCATTAAGTCCAGTTCACCAAAAATGGTGTGGCGGTAGTCTTCGATGACTTCCACAGGGCGCAGGCGTTTACCGTCTTTGGCGTAACGCTCTATCAGTTTGGCGGCCACCAACATCATGGCAATGTCTTTATTGATGGTTTTCTCAAGGTTCGGACGAATCACTTTGACCACTACGTCTTCACCAGAGTGTAACTTGGCCGCATGTACTTGTGCGATTGACGCCGACGCCATTGGCTCTACTTCAAATTGGGCAAAGACAGTGCCTACATTTTCTCCAATGGCCTCTTCGATTATTTTGCGTGAGGTGTTGGCGTTAAATGGGGGGACTTTATCTTGTAATTTAGCCAGTTCAACCGCTAAGTCTTCAGGTAGTAAATCTTTTCGGGTAGAAAGTAGTTGCCCAAATTTAATATAAATCGGGCCAAGGGCAATTAGGGCTAAACGTAAGCGTTTTGCTTTTGGTATGCGTTTAGGAATTGGGTTCAAGCGCCAAGGCGCGAGATAAAATGCTAAGCGCAAGTACCAAGGCAGCATACTAACGGGTATGAAGTCATCCAAACGATATTTGCTGAACACATAGAGCAGGGTGAGCAGGCGTTTTAATTGCATCATATTAAAATTATTTAGACTTATTTAAATGAGTGGTAAGGCGATTAATGCGTGCCTCTATGCGTTCGCTATCGAGCTTGAGTTTATGAATATCGGTAAAGCGCGATTCACCTTCTAATTTATGCGGGGCAAGCTGAAGTTCGTCACGCACATACTCCACTGTATCTTGTTTAAGCTTGTCTGCGTTGCCTTTCAGCCAACCGGTTAGCCGGCGTAGGTTTTTGCCCATAATATGGGCAAAAACGGGCCCCGTGAGTTCACTGAGCATAGCTTCAAAGTCGATATTGAGGTCGCTCATGGCGTCAGCTAGGCCCATGGCCAATTGGCTGGAGCCTTGAATTTGAATATCGCTTTTCATCAGCGCAGCATGCTTATCTTTGTTGCTGGCCAGATTAATAAACGCGGGTAAATCACCTTGTAGTTTGGCTTGAGCCTCACCTTCGTGATGGGCCATTAAACGCAGCTGCTCACCAAATTGAACATAGATGGTGGTCGCAGGTTGGGTGATTTCAATGGCCAAAACTTTAGGTGCAAGGGCAGCCAGTTTTTGTGCGGTGGCAGCATCATAGCTTAACGCTTTATTGATCGTACTTTGAGCACTGGCCAGTGCACCTTGAATAAAAGTTTGGTCCATGTCGATTCAATCCTTAAGGTTTGATGCCTTTGTGCAGTGCCACAATGCCGCCTGTTAAATTGTGGTATTCACAGTTGGCAAACCCTGCATTTTGGAACATGGTTTTTAATTCTTCTTGTCCTGGGTGCATGCGGATCGATTCTGCTAAATAGCGATAGCTCTCAGAGTCGTTAGTAATGAGTTTGCCCATAAATGGCAGAGCAGTGAAACTATAAAGATCGTAGGCTTTTTTAAGCAGTGGATTGCTCGTTTTTGAAAATTCCAAAACCAGTAAACGCCCGCCGGGTTTCAGCACACGGTTGAATTCACGCAGAGCCTGATCTTTGTCGGTTACGTTGCGCAGGCCAAACGCCATGGTCACTACGTCAAAGCTGTTATCTTCAAACGGAAGGCATTCCGCATTGGCTTGTACACATTCGATATTGCCACTGTAGCCTTTGTCTAATAAACGATCACGACCCACTTTAAGCATAGAATCGTTAATGTCGGCTAATACTACTTTGCCTTCTGGGCCCACAAGATCTGAGAACTTCATGGTTAAATCACCAGTACCGCCGGCGATATCTAAAACGGTATCGCCTTTGCGCACCCCAGTGAATTCCATGGTGAAACGTTTCCATAAACGGTGAACACCAAATGACATTAAGTCATTCATCACATCGTATTTGGCCGCAACACTGTGAAATACTTCTGCGACCTTGCCTTGTTTCTCTTTGGCGTCGACGGTTTGATAACCAAAATGGGTGGTTTTCTTTTCGGACATGGCTGGGGGCCTGATCTTAACAACGATAATTGGCTGCTATTCTAGCCCGCTTAGGGGCAGA
>JAWUYY010000017.1:0-40386 GCA_034110565.1 Bermanella sp.
CGATATTCTTTCGATAACATGGCAGAACGGGCATCAGAAAATGCCTCTTCTACCGTTTTCGAATAAATCGATTGAAGCTGCGGCTGAGAATCAACCCCACTTTGAACGTAATAGCTAAATTGCGGCGCATTCAATTCCACCACGCTATTTGCCGATGCAGGCTTAAGTACAACCTGAGTTTGAAAGATCTCAGTTGCTTTAAATAAATACAAAACAGCTAATAATACGCAAGCAAAGAAACCTACAAAGACCCAAACTTTCTCTTTGACAATATCATCCCAAAGGTCAAACAAATCGATCTCGTCATCTCTTACTAAATCCGCAGATTCAGCCATTGTTTTTTGTTCTACGCTCATCCTTATGCGTCCTCTTGCTCGTCAGTATTAGTATCATCTACTGCTTCTATATCAACATTATCAGCTTCTTCAGTCTCCGCTAATAAATCCGTATCGAATTCATCATCCATATCTAAGATAGGCGCTACACCCACTAAACGTTCACCCTCTTGTACTTTTATTAGGGTCACGCCTTGAGTGTTACGGCCTAGTGTAGAAACCTCACTAACACGTGTACGAACCAAGGTACCTTGGTCACTGATCAGCATAATTTCATGGTTATCATGGACTTGAACCGCACCCACTAATTTACCATTACGATCATTAACCACCATACCAATTACGCCCTGAGTACCGCGTCCTTTCGTTGGGAATTCGGTAATATCAGTACGCTTGCCGTAACCTTTTTCACTGGCCGTTAATAATGTGCCACCTTCTTCAGGAATAATCAGCGATACGACCTTTTGACCTTCGGCTAATTTGATACCACGCACACCGCGAGCGGTACGACCCATCTTACGAACATTTTCTTCTGCGAAGCGAACCGCTTTGCCGCCATCACTCATCAATAAGATATCTTTTGTGCCATCAGTAATAGCCGCACCCATCAAGGTGTCATCTTCATCCAGCTCAAGAGCAATCAAACCGCTTGAACGTTGACGAGAAAATGCCGTTAAGTCTGTCTTCTTAACTGTGCCTTTTTCTGTGGCCATAAATATATAATGGCCCTCTGTGTATTCGCGAATTGGCAAGATAGTAGTAATACGCTCATCTGCATCAAGTGGTAATAAATTTACCACAGGGCGACCACGACTTTGGCGCGAGGCTACTGGAATATCGTACACTTTCAACCAATATACTTTGCCGCGATTACTGAAACATAGAATCGTGTCATGGGTACTAGCAACTAATAAATGCTCGATGAAATCTTCATCTTTAATAGCAGAAGCCGACTTACCACGACCACCACGTTTTTGTGCTTGATAATCCGTAATTGGCTGAATTTTGGCATAACCACCATGAGACAAAGTAACCACCATATCTTCTTCGGCAATTAAGTCTTCTAGGGTCAAATGACGACGAGTCGCTACAATCTCAGTACGGCGCTCATCACCATATTCACTACGAATGTTTTCTAGCTCTTCACGAATCACACTCATCAAACGTTCTTGACTGGCCAAGATTTCTAGATATTCAGAAATTTCTTCAACTTTGATTTTGTATTCACTAATGAGTTTTTCGTGCTCTAAGCCTGTTAACTTCTGTAAGCGCATATCCAGGATGGCTTGCGCTTGGACAGGTGACATATAGTACTGACCATCACGGAAACCATACTGCTCTTCTAGGTGATCTGGACGACAAGCATCAGGACCTGCACGCTCTAGCATCTCCATTACATCGCCCAGTTGCCAAGGTGTGCTAATTAATTTCTCTTTCGCTTCAGCCGCACCAGGCGACGACTTAATAGCCGCGATTACTGGATCAATATTGGAAAGAGCTACCGCCAAGCCTTCAAGAATATGCCCGCGCTCACGAGCCTTGCGTAGCTCAAAAATTGTACGACGTGTAACCACCTCGCGGCGATGACGAACAAACGCTTCAAGCATATCTTTAAGGTTAAGAATTCTTGGCTGACCATCAACTAAGGCAACGGTATTAATACCGAACACGGTTTGCAGCTGGGTTTGGGCAAATAAATTATTAAGAACAACCTCAGGTACTTCATTGCGACGAAGCTCCACAACAATACGCATACCATCTTTATCTGACTCATCACGCAATTCGGTAATGCCGTCTAGTTTTTTCTCTTTAACCAACTCAGCAATCTTTTCGATTAGACGTGCTTTATTAACCTGGTAAGGAATTTCAGTGAAGATTATGGATTCTTTGCCGTTTTTATCATCCATTTCAAAATGGTGACGAGCACGCATTTGTACGCGACCACGACCCGTGCGGTAAGCTTCAACAATACCATCACGACCATTAATTAATGCAGCGGTCGGAAAATCAGGACCTGAAATGTGCTCCATTAAATCATCAATGGTTAAATCAGGGTTTTCGATTAGAGCCAAACAACCATTTAACACTTCGGTTAAGTTATGCGGCGGGATATTGGTCGCCATACCTACAGCTATACCGCTAGAACCATTCACTAGTAAAGCTGGCACACGGGTTGGTAACACATCAGGAATTTGTTCAGTACCATCGTAGTTATCAACGAAATCGACGGTCTCTTTATCAATATCAGCCAACATTTCATGGGCTAACTTATTCATGCGCACTTCTGTATAACGCATTGCCGCTGCACTATCGCCATCGACAGAACCAAAGTTACCCTGACCATCAACTAGCATATAGCGCATAGCAAATGGCTGCGCCATACGTACAATTGTGTCGTACACAGCGCTATCACCGTGCGGGTGGTATTTACCAATTACATCACCCACAACACGAGCGGATTTTTTGTAGGCTTTGTTCCAGTCATTTCCTAGAACATTCATTGCGTGTAACACACGACGGTGAACAGGTTTTAAACCATCGCGAACATCAGGCAAAGCTCGGCCTACGATTACGCTCATGGCGTAATCCATATAGGACTGTTTCAGCTCGTCTTCAATATTAACAGGCTGAATCTGTTTGCTTAAATCACCCATGCAGGCATCCTTTATTCTTCCGCCAATTTATTCGGCGTTATTGTTATATAACAAGAGCCACTCAATAACGAGTCGAATCACTCTCCTATCGGCGCTCTTGCAGGCCCCAATAAAGCGAGTCACTTTACCATAAATGGAAGTATTACCACTAATCAAAAGGGTCAAAAACCCGCCTTTTCAGTTATACTTGCAACACTTTTCAGAATTACGTTCATTTTTTAATCAAAGGGGTTGCACATGTCGACAAATCCATTGAGCCTAATTACTCCGAAGTGGATTCTCACATTGGAAAATGAAGGCCTTTTGGTCGACCACAGCCTGATTATTGAACACGATATTATCAAAGATATCCTGCCAACTGAATTGGCTTATTCCAACTACCCTGACGCCAATAAAGTCTTCTTAGACAATCAATTATTAATGCCTGGTTTTATCAATTGCCACGGCCATGCCGCCATGAATTTATTCAAAGGGTTAGCCGATGACCTTCCCTTGATGACTTGGTTAGAGGGGCATATTTGGCCAGCCGAGGGCCAGTGGGTTAGCCCCGAGTTTGTTGCCGACGGTACTAAGCTCGCCATCGCAGAAATGTTAAAAAGTGGCACTACTTGCTTCTCTGATATGTATTTCTTCCCAGAGGTTGCAGCCGAAGTCGCCGCAGAATATGGCATGCGTGGTGTTTTTTACGGTCCCGTTCTCGACTTCCCGACACCCTATGGTAGTGGCCCAGATGATTATTTAGAAAAAATCATCCACGCCCATGACGCATTCAAACACCACTCATTAATTGATATTGGTATCGGCCCTCATGCCCCTTACACCATCAGTGATGAGCCACTTCACAAGGTGCGAACACTTGCAGATCAGTTAGGTTTGCTAATTCAAATTCACCTACACGAAACCGAATTTGAAGTGCTCGATGCCGTTGAAAAAACAGGCGTTCGCCCAAGCCAACGCTTAAGAGATTTAGGCTTTTGGGGGCCTGATGTACAAGCAGTTCATGTGACCCAAGCCAACGACACAGACCAAGCCATCTTCAAAAAACATGGCGTGCATATTATTCACTGCCCAGAATCTAATTTGAAATTAGCAAGCGGCTTTTGCCCAGTTCATGAGCTACAAGAAAAACACATAAATGTAGCATTAGGCACAGACAGCTCGGCCAGCAATAACGACTTAAACATGCACAGTGAAATGCACACCGCAGCACTACTCGCAAAAGGCGTCGCTAAAAATGCCAGTGCCTTACCCGCCATTGAAGCCATAAAAATGGCCACCATAAATGGAGCCATTGCCATGGGTAAAGAAAATCAAATAGGCTCCTTAAAAATAGGCAAGCAAGCCGACATTATCAGTTTTGACTTTAATGATATCGCCTGCGCACCGGTTTACGACCCTATTTCTCATCTTGTATACAGCGCATCGGCATCACAAATTGATCACGTATGGGTAGCTGGTAAACTACAAGTTCAAAACAAACAACTATGTCATTTTAATACATCGCAACTGATTGAAATGGCACAATCTTGGGCTGATAAGATTCGCCCATAAAAAACTATTACTGAATATTACATTTTGATGCGGATAAAATAATGAGCAACGTAGATCAAGCAGAAGTCGCCAAGTTCGAAGCATTAGCCAGTCGCTGGTGGGATAAAGAAAGTGAATTTAAACCGCTTCATGATATCAATCCCTTGCGCACAAACTTTATTGACGGTCATGCCAAACTTGCTGGAAAAAAAGTCCTAGATGTAGGTTGTGGCGGCGGTATCTTAAGTGAATCCATGGCTCAGCGAGGCGCGACTGTAAGCGGTATCGATATGGGCGAAGCACCATTAAAAATTGCTAAGCTTCACGCTCTAGAAAGCGGATTAAACATTGATTACCAAAAAATCCCGGTTGAAGAGTTAGCCGAACAACAACCTGAATCATTCGATATTGTCACCTGCCTTGAAATGCTAGAACACGTACCCGACCCTGCCTCTATTATTCGAGCCTGTTATCAATTATGTAAACCCGGTGGCCAGGTATTTTTCTCGACATTAAACCGCAATCCTAAAAGCTTTTTGCTTGCAGTCGTAGGCGCTGAATATGTGTTAAACATGCTGCCAAAAGGCACTCATGATTACAAAAAATTCATTCGCCCAAGTGAACTTGCAGCATGGGCACGCCATACAGGTTTAAGCGTTGGCCAACTCATTGGCATGACTTACAACCCAATCACTAAAACCTATAAACTAGGCCGTGATACGGATGTGAATTATTTAATGCAAACATCTAAGCCAGCCTAATATGAGCCACACCACATCAACCATTTATCACGGTGTATTATTTGACTTAGACGGCACGTTAATTGATACCGCCGAAGATTTTATTCTGTGTCTAAATGACTTACGCCACGATAATCATCTTGCCGCGCTGCCAGCTGACGACATACGTAAAGTCGTCAGCGATGGCGCACGCGCCATGATTAAATTAGGCTTTGATATCACTGAATCACACCCTGATTTTGAGGGCATAAAACAAGCATTTTTAGATTTATATCTGAACAACATTGCGCGTAAGAGTCAGCTTTTTTCTGGTCTAGATGAAACCTTACACTGGTGCGAAACCAATCAAATCCCTTGGGGGGTTGTGACCAATAAACCTCGCCTGTATAGCGAGGCGCTCCTAAGTGCATTAAAACTGAACGATCGAATCAGTACCTTGGTCTGCCCAGATGACGTCACACACACTAAGCCAGACCCTGAGCCATTATATAAAGCCTGCAATGATATTCAGTTACCACCAGAGCAATGTCTTTATGTTGGCGACCATGTGCGCGACATAGAAGCCGGTAAACGCGCCAATATGCCGACCATTGCAGCCGCTTATGGCTATGTACATAGCGCGGATGAAGCCCAGAGTTGGCAAGCAAATTGGTGCGTTGAATCATCTGAACAATTAAATAGTCTGTTACAAACACTTTTGTGCAAGCAAACCGGCAAGCCTTCGCCGCAAGCGGCCAAAAATCAAAATTTCCGGAAATAGTTATGAATACTAACCCCCTTCAAGACAAAGTGATCTTAGTAACGGGTGCCAGCTACGGCATTGGCGAAGCGGCGGCTTATGGTTTTGCCCAAGCGGGCGCCACTGTCATTATGCTTGCTCGCACTGAAGACAAACTAAACGCCATTTATGATGACTTCATGGCCCAAGGCTTACCTGAGCCTGTGATTGTTGCGTTTGATTTAGAAACTGCACCCGAAGAAGCGTATTTTCAACTACGAGACATGATCGACAAAGAGTTTGGCCGCTTAGACGGCCTATTACTAAATGCAGCCATGCTGGGCCAACGCACACCGATTGCGAACTATAATTGGCAAACTTGGAACAAGGTCATGAGCATCAATGTTAATAGCCAATTCCTCATGTCTCGCACTTTACTGCCTCTGCTCGATAGCTGCGACAAACATGCCTCCATTATTTTCACCTCCTCTAGTGTTGGCCGTGAAAGCAAAGCATTTTGGGGCGCATATGCGGTATCTAAGTTCGCTATTGAAGGCCTCATGCAAACCATGGCTGCTGAACTTGAAAATACCAGCCCGGTACGCGTCAATAGTTACAACCCTGGTGGTACACGCACTAACATGCGCGCCGCTGCTTATCCTGCGGAGAACCCAGAAGAAGTGAAAACACCACACGGCATTGTTAATGAGTACATTCATTTAATGAGCGACAAAGGTCACGATATTCATGGACAAGCATTAACATTCAAAGGTTAAGGCAAATTATTGACGGCTAGCCCGCACATTTTCGGGCTAGTCAAAAAGCGTCAATATTATGCACTCTCCCCACACTATGCATTCAATAAACTGACACATTTTCGAAAATAACCGCCTTTTGTTTGTCTGTTTCCCCCCGTAACCCATTATTTCTCACAAGAGCATTTATAAGCCTTTGTTTTATAATGACTTTTCATTGTATTGGACAATTGGCATAAAAATCGCTTAGTTAAAGTGATGTTTACAATGTTTGAGGCCCAAATATGGCGACTCAGTTTTCCAATATTACAGATGTGCTAGATGACAAGCTGACACCTTTTTCTCAGCTTGCAGCAAAACCGCAGATTAAATCGGATGTTTTAATCCGCTTAGCCACATTTTTACAAACCAGTTTGGAGTACCAAACACTACTTGGCATATTCCAACGAGAAATTGCCAGTACCGTATTAATTGACGGTTTAGTGTTTGAGAATAGCGAATTAAATATCAATTTCACCCAAGGTCAGTTGGGCGTCCATAGCAGTAACTATCAATTAAAAGCACAAGGTGACTATCTTGGTGATATTACGTTTTATCGCACTACCCGCTTTCGTGAGCATGAACTAGCCAATATTGAAGCTTTAATGGGAGCACTCATATATCCCATGCGTAATGCTATGCGTTATCGTCATGCATTAGATCAAGCATTTAAAGACCCGTTAACCGGCGCAGGCAATCGCATTGCATTAAATGACAACTTAACCCGTGAAATGGAGCTAAGTAAGCGCCTTGATTGCGACCTTAGTGTACTTATGATCGATCTTGATCATTTTAAAAATATTAATGATGGTTATGGGCACCTTATAGGAGACGAAGTCCTCAAAGCCGTTGTCACTCAAATCAAGGACTGCATTCGCCAAACGGATATTTGTTTTCGCTATGGTGGTGAAGAATTTGTGGTGTTACTCAACAATGCCAACATTGCCAATGCACGACTCATCGCAGAACGTATTCGAATGACAGTCTCAGATTTATGTATACCAACCGACAAAGGCTTACTGCAAGTCACATTAAGCACCGGTCTTGCCATGCTTAAACATGATGACTCAAGTAATGACCTGATAAATAGAGCAGACAATGCGCTATATCAGGCAAAAGAGTCTGGTCGTAACAAAGTATGCGTGTGTAAAGAAAGCCACGCCGTCACGGCACAATAAAAGTTAATGGAGTCCGTCATTATTAATGGCTAAAATACCGCCATGAAATATGATGTCACTCCCATTGCCTTTGTTCATTCGTGCTACAAAGAGAAATTCGCCACTCCCCGCCAGTCAGGTATTGTGACTGCGGCCACGGGTGTAATTGAACTTGTTCCTCCATTTAATGACCCTGACAGCGTAGCTGGCCTAGAAAATTGCAGCCATATTTGGCTGCAATTTATCTTTGATAAATGCATTAACCAAGGCTGGAAAGCAAAAGTACGTCCGCCAAGATTAGGGGGCAATAAAAAAATGGGGGTTTTTGCGACACGAGCAACCCACAGACCAAATGCAATAGGCATGTCTGCGGTGAAACTTGAACGAATAGAAACGGGTAACTCCAAGGTATTACTGTACGTAAGTGGCCTTGATCTAATCGACGGCACACCCATTATAGATATTAAACCCTACATCCCTTACAGCGATAGTATAGAAGATGCACAATACCCTTTTGCGCAAGCTGCGCCTTCTGAAATACGAGTTCATTATTGTTCTGCGGCATTAGAAACGCTAAAACATAAGCCTGAATTGAAAATACTTATCACGCAAGTGCTTTCACAAGACCCACGGCCTGCTTTTCATAAGGTAGATAGTACGCGAATTTACGGTGCGAAACTTGAAGACCAAAACGTAACGTGGGCTTACCAACAAGTAAACGAAGAGTGTTTTATTGAAGTGAAAACAATTGAGCCCATCAATTAATAGACTCAATTGTGTGTAACTTAAGCCGCCTGTTTTTGTTTATTAACGACTGTTTTTTGGGTTAGATCTGGTTTATCAGCCAAAGCATATTGGTGCAAACCCGGTAAATGAATATCTTGTAAGTACACTTTCCAACTATAACTATCCGCTTTCGCATTAAATATTTTTTGTTCTGCCACACCAAAGCACGCTTGCAATTGCTCTAGCTGAGTAGAATCAAATCGATATTTAGGTGCCGTATAAAAACCAAAAATAGTAGCTAAGCTGGCTGTTGTATTCGCTTTCTCCATTAACCGCCCTGCACTTTTAGATCCAAGTAATCGACCAATAATTGTTTTCAGCCAAGTACTGCCTTTTAATGCCATCATATATAAACGGAACGTTTTCGGACTCACAGTTTTAAATGTATCTTGGGGTTTTCCGGCGAATAATCTAGGTAATTGTTGATACTGCTGCAAAGATGCCTGCTGCATATAATCAATAAATTGCTTTAATCGTACCGGGTTTAATCGACCACTGCAGCATTGATAAATACGATAACGGCTATTCGTTTGAAATAACTGAGCACCACTCATTAATGCAGCGTTGGCCACTAGGTCCACCGGGACCACGTCTAAAATACCATTATCATCACCCGGAAAAATCGAAACACGTCCTTTGGCGTAAGCATAAATCAATGCATCCGCGACCTTCACACCTTCAACCCAACCTGGCAATGGTGACGCCACCGCACTTTCAATAATAGATGGGCGCAGTATCGTCAAATTCTGTTTGCCTAACGCCTGAATCAATAGTTGCTCACCTAACCACTTTGTAAATGTGTAGGTATCATTCCAACCAAAGTGCTGGCTTTGTTGGATACCCAGCTGAATCAATTTATTTTGCTGCTTAATGGTATCGTCAGTACTTTGATAAATGCGTTCAATCTTACGATTAAGCTGCTCAATGACAGGTTCTATTTCATACGTATCATCTTGTTTTCGAGTAATAAGATCAGACGCTGGCGAAACCACTTCTTCGCGCATCACTCCACGATTAAAACCATTCACATAGCAGGTAGAAATATGAAGTACTTTGGTTGCCGCTACGCCTCGGCCATTAGATTGAGCAAGATCCACAATATTATTAAGACTCAAGGTATTAATTTTTAACGCTTGATCCATGGCTTCACGGAAATTCACACTAGCAGCAGAATTGATAATCAAATCTAAGGATTGCCCTAAGCGATTAAAGTCCGTCTCTGACAAGCCAAACTGAGACTCTGTCAGCTCACCCTCTACCACTTTCACTTTAGTTGCGATAAAGGTATCAAAACTATTCCCATGCTCAGACCGCAATACATCAAACAGACTCGAAGCGAATACATCCTTCATGCAACGATCAAAAGCACTTAACGACCCACTGCCGCGCACAAGTAAGTACATACGTCCTACTTCTGGTGTTTCACGGAGGATTTTTTCTAATATTGCTTTGCCCAAAAAACCGGTGACACCCGTGATGAACACATGCTTTTGAGAGAATGATTCAACTACGCTAAGGGAATTAACCTGACTCATTGAAATGCCTGTTATTGTTGTTTTTATTATATTTTGGCCGAAGCCATCAGCTTGTAACAATTTGTACTGCACATTATGGCGGGATGCACCCAGACAGTCCACTTGTCCGACAATACTTCAAGGCTGGATGATTTTCTCCTTTAAGCCTAACCTTTATAAGTTAGTATATTGATATAAACATTAAATACTTAAAAGGTCGTCTTTTGCCCCGTAATATCACAAAAAATAGTCTAGTTAAGCGGCTCTTTTTCATATCCCTGCCATTAACCGTATTGGCGGGGGCTCTGTATGCGGCCGTCATTATTTATATAGAAAGCGAAAGCCTGAAAGACGCTCAACTCAATCAAATCAAAACTCAAATGCAGCAACTAGCGAAAGTGGTGGCCACACCTACTTGGAATCTCGACCAGCAATTCATTAATAACTACCTTACTCAATACGCCCAAGATCCTCACATCTTGTGCATAGAGCTTATGTCTGATGCTGATTTCACAGAAAAATCGCCTGCGGGCTGTGAGCACCCGGAATCTAAAGACACTGAACTTTTCAGTGAACCCATTATATTCGAGGACCAATACATAGGGGTTGTGGTGGCTTCTTTTACCGTCGCACTGGACAACGACCGCTTAAAGTTTATCTTATTAAGCCGTATCCCCACCGCCTTAGTCGCGCTTCTGAGCATTTTCATCGTGATCTTTTTAGTATTCAGACGCTGGGTAGTCAGCCCCATTGAGTCCATCATGGAAAGCATTGAAGCCTCACAAAAAGATGGCAAACATCATCCAGTAAATTGGAAAAGTGAAGATGAAATAGGCACGCTCGTCGAAACCTTTAATCAGGCGCAACTCAAGCAAGTACAACACGATCAAATGTTAACCTCAGAGCGAGATAAGGCAGAGCAAGCATTAGCCGATTTAAAGCTCGCACAATCACAATTAGTTGAAAGTGAAAAAATGGCATCCTTAGGCTCATTGGTAGCTGGAATTAGCCATGAAATTAACACACCACTTGGTGTTGCTCGAACCAGTGCAAGCTATGTAGAAGACAGTGTTAAGGAGCTCGAAAATGCGTTCAAAGAAGGCACGCTAACTAAGAATGAAATGAAGGATTTTATTGATACATTCAATGATGGTATTCGTTTGATGACCACCAACCTTGTAAGAGCAAGTGAACTAATGACTAGCTTTAAGCAAGTCAGCGCAGACCAAAGCTATGACGAAGGTCGTGATTTCAATCTTTCTGAATACTTGCAAGAAACACTTTACACTTTAAAGCCCAACTTAAAGCGCTATCAGGTTGCCATTTTATTAGACTGTGATGAACATATTATTATACATAGCCTACCTGGCGCACTGTCCCAAGTAATAACAAACCTTATTATGAATAGCCTCATCCACGCATATGACCCTAAAGACAACGGCACGATTCGCATTCAAGTAAAAGAAATAGATCAGAATCTCAAGATCATTTATAGCGACGATGGTGAAGGTATGAGCGATGACGTTAGAAAGAAAATCTTTGATCCTTTCTTCACAACCAAACGCGGTAACGGTGGCACTGGCTTAGGAATGCACATTATTTATAACATCATAAGTCATAAATTACAGGGCACAATAGATGTCCAATCTACTCTTGGTGAAGGCAGTCAATTTATTATTGTTCTGCCTAAAACACTTACCGTAGAAAAAGATTTAGAACCTGCGCCTCAACTATAACGACCATACGGCCCATTCATTGCCACACGGATCAGTAAATTGAAAGCGTCGCCCACCTGGAAATTTAAAAATGGCTTTCGTTATCTTGCCACCTGCCTGCTCTACTTTGTCTAAACTGTGCTGAATGTTTTCACTGAACAAGACAACAAGTGCTGCGCCATTTTTCGTCGATGACGACAATGGCGCTTTAAAGAAACCACCATCAATACCCGAATAGGTAAACGCCGTATATTCAGAGCCGTAATCCGTAAACTTCCACGCAAACGCTTTATTGAAAAAGACTTTTACTTTCTCTAAGTCGCTGGCAGGAAACTCCACATAATTGATTTTTTCATGCGCAGACATAACCACCTCTCTCACAATAATTTTTGACTAAAAAAAAGACCGCAATGCGGTCTTTTAATCTAACACCAACCTAAACGTAAACGCTATGCCTTTGCTTGAATCTTATAAAATAAGCTATACAAAACAGGCACTGCTATCATGGTTAAAATAGTCGCGAATGTTAAGCCGCCCATTATGGTTACAGCCATATCTGCAAAGAAGGCATCTGTTAACAAAGGCGCCATACCTAATATCGTGGTGATGGCAGCTAACGATACGGGACGTAAACGGCTTAAGCTGGCTTCGACAATCGCTTCAAATTTATCCATTCCTGTTTCAATTTGAATATCTATCTCTTCAAGTAAGACGATGGCATTCTTAATCAACATACCAAACAAACTTAAGAAGCCCAGTAATGACATGAAACCAAATGGTAAGTCTGCAATTAATAACCCAGCTACAACTCCACAAACAGCCATAGGAACAATAAGCCAAATTATCAAAGGCTCACGTACGGTGCCAAATAAGAAAATTGTAATTAAAATCATTACTAAGAAACCTAATGGCAAACCACCCCCTAGTGCTTTTTGTGCTTTACCTGCACTTTCAAACTCACCACCCCATTCAATACGATAACCATTCGGTAATGCAATAGCCTCTATTTGTGGGCGAATTCGAGCTAATGCAGCCCCGGCAGTGTCATTGTCACCTGGCTCTGCGTACACACTAATAGTACGAATTCGATCTCGGCGATAAATCAAAACCCCTTCAGACTCTACTTGCATATGAGGACTAATTTGACGAACCGGCACATAACTACGTTGATACTGACTCCACACGAGAGCATCTTGTAACTGTTTCAGCTCATCCGTTTCTTGCGATGTCTCATGTGGGGTTTTGGCCTTGGCAATAATATCATAACTGTAATCACCATCGCGCAACTTGCCTAGCTTCAAGCCATTGCTTGAAAACTGAACCGCATCAGAAAAGTCAGCTCGTGTTACACCAGCCACACCTGCTGCATATTCATCATATTGAGGAACAAGGATCAGTTCTTTTTGACGCCAGTTTTGACGAATATCTTTCAACTGACCATCTTGCTCAAAAATAGCCTCAGCTTTTAATGCTAATTCACGCAAAACAGTTTGGTCAGGCCCTATAAATCGTGCCTCTAATTTAGCACCTACACCGGGACCGAAAATCACCCGTGTATTATAGATACGAGCATCGGGATCATTGTCTTGCAACTGAAGCGTTAACTTATTAATAAGATCGGGAATCTGATCACGCTCTTTGGTGCGAATGATCATAACACCATAACTTTCATTCGACTGTTCTGGTGAGTAAGTCAGGGTGTAACGGGTTGCACCTTTACCTACAAATGACGTGACCGCTTCTACTTCATCATAGCTTTGGGCAAATGCTTCCGCTTGCTTCATATATTCTGCCGTCTCCCGAATATCACGAGATTGCGGGCCCCAATAATTCACATAATAAATAGGTGTATTGGAGGCAGGGAAAAACCCTTTTTTAACTAAGCCAAAACTCATGTAACTGATCAGGGTCACACCAATTAACAACCAAACGGTCTTACCTCGATTGTTAAGTGCTGTTAGCAAGACGCGCTTATAGGCATTATGCAGTTTACTATTGAAACCGACATCACTGCCTTCCTCACCAACTTGAAAAAAGTAAGAACCAAATAAAGGTGCAACTGTAATGGCTAAGATCCAAGACAAAAATAATGAGATTAAAATAACCGCAAACAAAGAAAATAAGAATTCCCCCGTCGCATCGTTTGATAAGCCAATGCCTGAAAATGCAGCAATACCGATTGCTGTAGCGCCTAATAATGGCCATTGTGTTTGCTTAACAACATAACTAGATGCTTCTAAGGCGTTATAACCTTTTTGCATTCGCAGCATCATCCCTTCTGCCACTACAATCGCATTGTCGACCAACATACCCATGGCAATAACCAAGGCACCAAGCGAAATACGCTGTAGGTTCAGGCCATAAAGCCACATAACTAAAATCGTACCCAATACAGTCAATAACAATACGGCACCCACCACAACACCAGCACGCCAGCCCATGAATATACAAAGCGTCGCAATTACCACTGTCACGGACAATATTAAGTTTGTAATAAAGCCACCAACCGCCTCGTCAACCACTTGCGCTTGGTCATAGATAGGCTGAAGAATAATGCCGGCCGGTAGACCCGCTAATATTTGATCCATACGTTCACGAACCGCAACACCCACATCCACCACATTGGCTTCGATATTCGCCGCAACGGCTAGAGTAATAGCAGGTTGTCCATTATGACGAATCAATACATCAGGGATATCCACCACATCAAATGTCACATCAGCAATATCTTTGATTCGAATCTGACTGGTTGAACCAGGCAAGCCCAATGTAATGTTTTCAATAGCATCAACATGGGACTCAACACCACCTACAGGAATACGAATACGCTGACCATCAATATGCAAACGGCCACTGCCGTATGGGCGCAAACTAAACGCCAGTGCACTTTTAACATCAGGCAAAGAAATACCCAGATTCGCTAACTGCGATGTATCAATATGAACCGTTATCTGTTGCTTCAATACGCCTTCAACAGATACCTTGGTTACGTTCGGTACTGTGAGTAAATCACGGCGAATAACACGTGAAAATTCACGTAATTGATAAGGCGTAAAATCAGGTGCAGTGAGGGCATAATACAAACCATATACATCACCAAAATCGTCTGCCACTCGAATGGGCTGAACCCCAGTAGGCAGGGCGTTTTGCGCATCAACCATGCGTTTGCGTAATTCATCCCAAATTTGAGGCAGTTCATTACCATCAAATGTTGGTTTCATTTCGACGGTGATTTCAGACACACCCGGCTTTGATACCGAGCGCACCTTATCAACCTGAGACATTTGTTGAATCGCTGTTTCAAGAGGCTCTGTTACTTCTTTTTCAACCTGCTCAGCACTTGCACCAGGGTAAGCCGTAACCACCATGGCTTGTTTAATCGTAAACGACGGGTCTTCTAACCGACCTATGTCGCCTAAACCAAGCAAACCGCCGATTAAACAAATGATTACTAACAACCAGGTATTGACTGGCGTGCGGATGGAGGCCTTTGCAATATCCATAAACAGTCCCTTACTGCATATCAAAAGGGCGAACGAGAAGCCCTTCTTTCATCTGTGTAACACCGGCAGATACTACTTTCTGCCCTTTTTCTAGACCCGATAGCACAGCTACCCAACCATTAACCATAGGACCGACACTCACAACTTGATTGCGAATGCGCTCTATTTTGGGGTCATACACCCAAACAGACATAGTGTTATCAGCCGCAGTAACCAACGCACTAACTGGTACGCCAAGCACTTGTGGCATGCTGGCATCACTGCCCTTAAGTGTCACAGTGGCACGAACACCAGGAGTAATCTCGACACCCTTCAAGGCATCCATTGCGTAGACTACTTCATAGGTTTGACTGACTGGGTCAGGCTCTGTTGAATACTCTACATATTCAATATCAAAATCTTTGTCGATTGCGCCATCTATGTATGCAGACGCCTTAGCTACTTGCGAGCGGCTATATTGATTAACTAAACGCTCAGGGATATCAAACTTAAAATGGATACTCGATAAGTCCTGTAAACGGGCAATAGCTGTTCCTGGACTGATGAAACCTTCATTTTCAACCAACCGTTTGGACACCATGGCATTAAACGGTGCCTTTAATACACTGTATTCAAGGTTGGCTTTAGCGTTTTCAAGCTCAATCTCCGCCAGTTCAAAATCCACTTCTGCATTATCAACGGATTTTTCAGAGCCAATGCCCCTTTTCGCAATGGCCTTTACACGCTTAAGTTCTAGACTGGCTTGCTTCACTCGCACTTCAGCCATACGTACAGCACGCTCAAATGGTTCTGGATCCAATTTAGCAATCACACGACCTTTTTTAATGGTTTTGCCTTCTGGAAGATTCACAGACTGTAAGCGTCCACTCACGCGAAATGCTAAGTCCACAGTGGTCTTTGCCATAACCTTGGCAGGAAAAGTAAACTCGTGCTCAGTGGTGGCGTTTCTAACATCGCTCAACTGCACCACAACTGCTTCCTCTTGCACTTGTTGCACTTCACCAGCATCACCACAACCCGCTAACACAGCAGTTATGATCAATAAGGCTAAAAAAGAACCCTTATGTCCCATGTATTTATCTCCAGATTAATCCATCTAAGCATAGTCGCGGCTCATTCTTTGTAGCCGTTTATATTTTGGTGCGTATTTGTAGCACATTGACAGGTTTACAGATAGTGTTAATCTGTCAATCAGAACGGTGTGACACGTAAAACACCTATCTATATTTGCAACAGTCATCCATTAGGTAGTGACCTTGATAACGAATACCGAGCAAAAAGTACTCGTCGGTGCCAGACAATGCTTCTTTAGGCACGGCTATAAAGCAAGTAATATGACTCTTATAAGCGAATACGCTGGGTATTCACGTGCCACCATACATAAATATTTTAAAAATAAAGACGATGCTTTTCGCCAAGTGGTCCATCAATTCCAGCAACAAGCTAACGATGCCTGCCAACCAATATTAGCCCAGAACCTTGAGTGCTGGGAAAGCATCAACCTAGTTATGCAAACTTGGTTAAAACCCACCTTTGATGAAGTCAGTGATCAATATATTCTTAACGACCTCAAATACCATGTACAGCATGTAGCTGAAGATATTTTCAAACAGGCAAGACAAGGCATCGAAGACATGCTTTGCAGTATATTAGAAACAGCAGAGCAGCAAGACAGCCTTTCACTAGCCAACCTGCCTGTAAACTCGCGTCAGCTCGCCAAATTATTACTGGCCAGCTTAGATGGCTTGAGAGGACATCTAGAGAAGCAAGATTTGGAACAAGCCAGCCACGATATACTGCGGATTTTTCAGCTAGCCTGCCGTTAGGTACTTAGATTTGGTAAGCTGGCTTTTTGCTGTCGACGAGACTGTGCATAGAGTTCATTAAATATTCTGAAATACCCATCCAACCCCTGGCCTGCTTTAACCTGCTTATGCTGTAGCAACAATTCAATGGCCACTTCAACGGTACACAAGTGAAATTCATCTGGGGCTTTACGCAATTTATATTCACTATGCCTTTGGGTATTAAGCGGTAATACAGGTAGAGTTTGTAAATAATGACTTAAGCGGAACATTCGACCCGCTTGTCGCCAACTGCCATCCAAAATAATAAACAATGGGATTTTCCCATCATTCTCATCTGCGTGCGCAACCACTCTATGATCATAACCGCCTCTATCACCAGGGAATATAATATAAGGCTGAAAGTCAGGGTTACGGATTAAGTCTAAAAACTCAGGATCGGGTTCGGTTCTATGCCAATAAAATCGATGTGTATACGCGGGTAAAACATGCTCAATCAATCGCCCAGTATTACTGGGCTTATAACTCTCTTCTTTATGCATCAACAGGCAAATGTGAACCTGATAAGAGTCAGTTTGCTCTAACACAGTTTTATGTGCACACAAGCAATAACCGTCAGCCATCAAACAATCAGGGCAGCGTTTCACATTACTACCCTTTGCTAAATAAGGTTTGCGTGGTGCGTCAGCTTGATACGCCACGGCGACTACCTATTTAACCACTTCGTTTATTTGTAGTGAGACACGCTTAGTTTTACTACTCATAACAGCGCTTACACCTTGTAAGTCACCAGGCTTCGCATTGCCCACACCACTTTTACTGATACGCGCAGTGATCACTACACTTTCAAACTGACTTAAACGCAATGCAGGCATCATCGCCATAGAGTCATCAAGTGTCACCGTTACTGGCCACTGACTCACGCTAATGCGCTGAACCGCTAGCGGCATTGGTGGACCATTTTCCGCTTTCGCTAGCACGAATAAATCCGCATTTTTTGGCAACTGAGAAATCATTTGTTGTGCGATATTCACTGTCACTTGTATCACCGCCGATTGAACATCTTTTTGTTGTTTTTTAATTTCTGCGCGCTGTGCTGTTGTCATTTTCTCTAACGCTTTATTAATGCCACCTTGTATCGCCGCTACATTTGGATTAGTTGCTGGCATCATGCTGATTAAACGCTGCCAATAACTAACGGCTTCGACATAACGCTTTGAATCATAAGCGGCAACCCCCAACAACCCCAAAGACGTTTCATCATTCGGATTAATCGACAACACATCTTTTAACAATGATTCAGTTGCTGCATCCAGTTTACGATCATTAGCAAAAAACTGCGCCTGAGCCAACTGAGCCATAGCCACCGCTTGATCTTGTTTAGAATCAATCGGTAGCAGCTGCAATGCTTGAGAAAAACCAACCACAGCCTGATCAAACTGACCTAAGTCGAAATTTAAGCGGCCAAATAAATACCACATCTCAATATCGTTAGGATTTTGCTTGGTTTGCACGTCAAGACGATCAATCAGCTCAACTGCATTCTCTTCCGTAAAGTTAGCTTGGCCGCTTGTTTGAAGTAATTGCGTAATCGCCAGTTCATTTTCAGAGCCAAGTTTCATATACAAGCCCACACTGACAACTAAAACGAGGGCAACAGAAGGAATGAAAATCCACTTCCCTTTACTTGCTATATTGTTCTTCGGTTGATGCTGATCCTGAGTGTCAGCCAATAAGTTTAATTTAATTTCTTGGCTCAACCCTTCGTATTCTGCATCATCAATACGACCACTTTGTAAATCAGAATCTAAATCTTTTAGTTGAGACTTATAAATACTCACATTGCTATCTTGTCTTTTAAGCTCACTACCACGCAATGGTATAAACAAAGGCAAACACACTACAACAACCGCCAACACCAACAATACAGCAATACCTAACCACAAACTAAACATGGTCGTCCCCTTTGTCTTTTGCTAATAACTCATCAATGCGCTTTTGCTGCTCAACAGATAACGTTTCGTTCACAACCTGACCTTGCTTACGTTTTCGTATAATAAAAATCAAACACACCAAACCAATAAATAACAACACAACTGGACCAAACCATAAAACATATGTCATCGCTCCCATCTGTGGTCGATACAATACAAATTCACCATATCGATCCACCATAAAATTAATAATGGTATCGCCATCACTACCCGACTTTACTTGCTGATATAATTCACGACGCAAATCCCCTGCTATCATGGCATTACTGTCTGAAAGATTTTGGTTTTGACATTTAGGGCAACGCAATTCTTCGGCTAATTTTTGAAATAACTGCTCACGGGTTTCATTTTCTTGTTCGCTGCCACCATCAAATACATATTCATGGCCATCGACCATGGAAAACGATAACGAACTAAACCCCAAGAACATCAATATAATAAAATATTTCATTACGGGCTCACCGCCTGTTTAGATTCTTCAACTAGGGTTAACCAAATTTCCTCTAGAGGCGCCCAATTGCCTTGGGTAATCGGCCCTTGATGTTTGTAACGAATGACACCCTTAGCATCAACAAAAAAGGTTTCCGGGGCACCTGTTACGCCTAAATCCATAGAAAGCGTGCCAGCTTCATCATCCACTGAATACTCATAAGGGTTGCCAAGATCCATTAACCATTTGCGGGCGGCAGCATTTTCATCTTTATAATTAACACCAATAATACGCACGCCTTGCTGAGACAACTTCACTAAAAAGGGATGCTCAACCTTACAACTAATACACCAAGTGCCCCATACATTCACTAGATGAACATTACCTTGCAAGCTATCCTGGCTTTTACTTTCACCACTGACTAACGTCGGCAATGAGAAGGTAGGGAATGATTTATCAACCAAAGCTGACGGCACATCCTTAGGGTCTAAATACAATCCACGCCACAATAAAAAACCTAACAGCGAAAAAATAACAAAAGGAACAAATAATGCCCAACGTTTCATAACTTAATCCTGTTTAATTCGAAGTATGATTGCGAGACAAACGGTAGCGCTTATCACAAACGGCCAAAACACCGCCTAAAGACATAAAGATTGCACCAAGCCATAACCAGCGAACATAGGGTTTATAATGAATACGTATCGCCCAAGCGTCATCCTCTAAAGATTCTCCCAGTGCCACATATAGATCGCGGAATAATCCTGCGTCAATATCAGCTTCTGTCATCATATTACGCTGCACTTTATAATGACGTCTTTGTGGTTTCATGGTGGTAAAATATTCATCGTTATAAAACACGCGAATCTGGCCTTCATCTGCAATGTAATTCGGACCTCTTACTTTTTTCACACCATCAAAAACAAAATGATAACCCGATGCATCCACTGTATCACCCGCTACCACGCGCATGTCATGCTCTTGGGTATAGTTACTTACGATACAAATCCCCATGGCCGTAATTGAAACCCCAATATGAGCCAACACCATGCCGTAATAACTTAAACTCAATTTTTTAAGCCCAGATAAGCGGCCATTTTTTGAACTCGATTTACGCCATACATCTAACAAGGTCGAACTAATTACCCAAGAACTTAACGCAACACCCACAATGATCTGCCACGTATATTGCACACCGTAAATCAGTGGGAAAACTAAAGATAATATAACGGTAAAAACTGCTGCTGGCCAAATCTGTGACGCTAGCCATTTACCATCTGTTTTTTTCCAACGACTTATAAAACCTAAGCTAATAAACAGCAGCAAGATCGACATAAGAGGAACAAAGAATAAATTAAAGAATGGTGCACCCACGCTTATTTTTTGATCAAAGAAGTAATCCGCAATCATAGGGTACAAGGTACCCAATAAAACCATGGCCGCCGTAACCATTAACAGCACATTATTCAAAAGTAAAAAGCTTTCTTTACTGAGCCAAGAAAAACTAATTCGGGCAACCACCGTCGGTGCTTTTAATGCATAAATTAATAACGAGCCACCAATACAAATAACCAACAACGCCAAAATAAATAACCCACGATCAGGATCACTGGCAAATGAATGCACACTGTTTAACACGCCAGATCGCACCAAGAAGGTACCCAGCAAACTTAAACTGAATGCGAAAATCGCTAATAATACAGTCCAGCTTTTAAACGCGCCGCGTTTTTCCGTTACCGCTAAAGAATGTATTAACGCCGTACCCACCAACCAAGGCATGAACGAAGCGTTTTCAACTGGATCCCAAAACCACCAACCGCCCCAGCCAAGTTCGTAATACGCCCACCAACTGCCCAGTGCGATACCAGTCGTTAAAAATGCCCAAGCAACGGTTGTCCACGGACGCGACCAGCGAGCCCATGCCGCATCTAAACGCCCGCTCAGTAAAGCAGCAATGGCGAAAGCAAACGCCACAGAGAAACCCACATAACCCATGTACAACATAGGTGGATGCACAATCAAGCCAAAGTCTTGTAACAAGGGGTTTAAGTCTTGCCCATCTAATGGAATGTTAGGCAATATCCGTTCAAAAGGATTTGAGGTAAATAACGTAAACAATAAAAAGCCAACACTAATTAAACCCATAATAGCCAACACACGGGCTAACATGTCGATTGGTAAATTGCGCGAGAAAATACTGACCGCCACAGTCCAAGTACTCAACAATAAAACCCAAAGCAATAAAGAACCCTCGTGAGAGCCCCATACCGCACTGATTTTATATTGCACCGGCAATAAACTGTTGGAGTTATTGGCAATGTAAGCCACAGAGAAATCATCGTTAACAAAACTAGCGGCAAGGGCTATAAACGAGATAAATAAAAATAAGAACTGCCCCCAACTTAGTGGTCGACTCATAACCATCCATTGAGTACGTCCTGTCGAGGTTCCGACTAAAGGTATAACACTTTGCAAACAAGCAAATACCAACGCTAATATCAGCGCAAAATGACCTAATTCAGGCAACATATTTTCGAACTCCTAAATTAGTAGCGTGCACTTTTAACATCGTCTTTACCCTTTTCATGTGCCTTTTCTAATGCGTGTGTCACTTCTGGCGGCATATAGTTCTCGTCGTGCTTAGCGAGTACTTCTGAGGCTATGAATAATGTGTTCTCATCTAATTGTCCTAAAGCCACGATGCCCTGACCTTCACGGAATAAATCCGGCAGAATACCTTCATATTCAATGGTCACGGTATCTTTACCGTCGGTAACATCAAAGCGAACCGTTAAACCATCTTTTACACGACTCACACTGCCTTCAACTACCATGCCGCCGGCTCGAATGGTGCGATTAACCGGCGCTTCACCGGCGACAATTTGTTGAGGGGTATAAAATAAATTAATATTTTCTTTTAGTGCCACTAGCATTAGGCCAACCGCCAATGCAATGCCCGCCACCATAAATAGAATAATCAATAGTTTTTGTTTACGTTGTGGATGCATTACTTCTGCTCCCGGCGCATCTGGCGCTCAATATCTTTAATGATTTTTTTTCGTGCAAGCATAGGACTGATGAAATTTTGTGCAATGATTAGCCCAGCAATGCCGTAACTTAACCAAACAAACAAGCCGTGACCACCCATATGCATAAATTGTGTGAAGTTATCAAAAAACATCAATGACTAACTCCCGTGCTAAGAAGGTTTTTTACCCATTTAGTTCGACGTTCACGCCACAAAATTTCATTACGTGTCCGAGCAAACACCCAAACCGCAAACCAACAATAAAAACCGATGATAGTAAGTACTAACGGAACAAACATTTCAGGGGCCATTGTGGGTTTTTTAGTCAAAGTAATCGTGGCTGGCTGGTGTAATGTATTCCACCACTCAACGCTGTATTTAATAATCGGTATATTAATACTGCCTACCAAGGCTAAAACAGCTGCAGCTTTATTTGCCATCTCTTCATTTTCAATGGCGTTATATATGGCGATAACGCCCATATATAAAAACAACAAAATCAACATGGACGTTAAACGTGCATCCCATACCCACCAAGTGCCCCAAGTGGGTTTACCCCAGATAGCACCTGTTACTAGGGCAAGCACGGCTAAACTGGCGCCGATAGGTGCTATGGTTTTACCCACCACAAATGACATTTTCATTTTCCAAACAAGGCCTACTAAGCCCGCCACCGCCATCATTACATAAGCACTTTGGCTGAGCATTGCAGCAGGAACATGTATGTAGATAATACGGAAACTATTACCTTGCAGGTAATCTGCTGGTGCAAATGCTAAGCCCCACACCACACCAACCAACATAAGCGCCGAGCCAATCCATAAAAACCATGGTGACCAGCGACTGCTGATTTCATAAAACCACTTGGGCGAACCCAACTGATGATAGAGTCTTTTAAGTGCAGACCACATTTTAAACGACCTTAATAAACAAAATTCGACATAAACAAAACTTAAAATCAGCGCGCGATGGAGATTTTTAACGCAGCTGAGCTAGCAAGGGGTGCCAATACCAGCATTAACGCCAAGTACGAGCCTAAAAATGCCAGATGACCCGTATAAGCATTACCGTCTATACCAGCTTGAACGGAACCGGCTGCAAATATAAGTACGGGAATATACAAGGGTAAGATCAATAACGGCATCAACATTCCCCCTTTTTTTAACCCCACGGTCAAGCCCGCGCCAATCGCCCCTAATAAACTTAAAGTAGGCGTACCTAACAATAGGCTTAATACCAAGGGCAAATAGCCTCCTTCTGGTAACGCTAACATCACACCTAATAACGGCGCCATCAAGGTAAGAGGCAAGCCTGCTATCAACCAGTGCAGTAGGGTTTTGACCAACACAAAAAATAAAATAGGTTGAGGCTGTAACAGGACTTGTTCAAGACTGCCGTCGTCATAATCACTTTTAAACATCAGGTCTAAAGACAACAAGGTCGCTAATAATGCACCAACCCAGATAATACCAGGGGCAATCAAACCTAACAGTTTAGGATCTGGCGTCACGGCTAGGGGAAATAAGCTGGCCACCACTAAAAAGAACATAAGTGGGTTCAGTAGCTCCCCACGATTGCGAAACGCAATTAGCAGGTCACGCTTAAAAACAGCCATTAAGGGTGACCCTAAAGAAGGTGAGAACGCCATCAGCTTAATGCCTCCATATTAGATTGACCCAAAGCCACTTCTTCTACATCAAACGCTAACTGATGGTGGGTGGTTAATATCACCAAACCACCTGCTTGGGCATGCTCAATAATACGCTGCTCTAATTGGGCCACACCCTCTTTATCGATGGCGGTAAAAGGCTCATCTAAAATCCAAATTTTTTTAGACTCTAAATATAAGCGGGCCAAGGCCACTCGGCGTTGCTGACCCGCTGATAAACCTTGGGCTAGCACATCTTCAAACCCTTTAAGCCCTACACTTTCTAGGGCTTTATATACCTCAGCTTGGCTGGCTTTTGGGCACAGCCAATTTAAATTCTCTTCTGGGGTTAAGCTGGTTTTAATGCCCACTTGATGGCCTAAATACAAAAGCTCACTACGAAAATCATAAGCAGCCGCTTTCATTGGTAAGCCATTAAAAAATAAATCACCTTCGTATGACGCACTTAAGCCCAATAAAATACGAATCAAGCTGCTCTTACCCGCACCATTAGGCCCGGAAATGCGTACGATCTGCCCTTTGTGCCAGTCAAAACTAAGGCCTGCGAACAATACGCGGTCATCGCGCTCACATAAAAGATCACGCCCACTTAACAAAGCGGGTAACCCTTGTGATATTTTTTGTTCGTCCAAGTGAGACACAAAGACTCCTAATTCATGAGGTTTTTAACCACAACCTCTATACTATTACTTAATTCATCACGAATCTGGCCGATAAAACCCATGACCGCCAATCAACGCGCGCGCGGCATTATATACAAAATAACGAGCATTTACGGCAGATTCCTGAAATATTGACGGTTTAATGAAACTACCTAGCGAACCCAGCGCACCGACAAAACCTTCAACACCCGCCAGCACCTCCCAGACGAGCGCTGCCACGGTGCCTGCACAACCAACAATGCCTAAGTCCATTCAAGCATTAATTAACACTTGGGCCAAAGTGGAATCCAGCCAACCTTTGTCGCAAGCTCAAAATCAGCAAGTGTTAAGTCAGCTTGCTCAGCTTAGCGGACAAAGCCTAGCAACGCTTACCAGCAAGCAAGGCGCAGGCATTAGTGAAAAACTTAACCTGAGCAATCTTGCTCAAAGTTTAAGCAAAGAAAGCAGCTTATCGGACACATTAAAACTGGTTTTAGTTAAATTAATAAGCGTCAAAGGCCCTATTAATATTCTATCCGAGCGACCATTAAAACCGGACACTCAAGTTTTATTAACTCAAACCCCACAAGGCAAGCTAACACTACAAACACCTCAAAACACTTCGCTATTAAATCAATTTCGAACTCAATTTATTACACAGAATTTCAACCCAACACCCATACCATTGGTTGATAGTCATCAAACTTCTGGAAAACAACACGGTATTGGGCAGCATTTCATTCCGCCACCCGTCACCACATTAAAAAGTGACATCCCACTTGCGCCAAATACACTCAAGCAGGCACTTATAAACAGCGGGCAAAATTTAGAATCAAAACTAGCCAGCATTTTAAATACGCAAGCTCCTAAAACGCCTGCAACACCCGTGCAGCAATCAAACCCACAGCCTGCAAATACACAACCAGCAAGTAATACCGACAGCCCAAAGAACATGAGTGGTAAAATTGCGCAGGTTGAACAAAACATCCAAAAGTGGGTATCACTATTTCAACAAAAGCTTACCAATCAAAGCCATCCACCCATTCAAAACAATGGGTCAGCCACTGAAACGTTAACGCAGCAGTCTCTTAGCAAACATCCCGCGATGCTTGCTCCGGGCAATACGCCGACTTCTACTCAATTATTAAACAGTACTCAAAACACAGCCAATACCACTCACAGCAGTGTGGCGCATGATCACAAAAACTGGTTAATTCAAAGTCAGCACAAGTTACTCGACGCCCTGAGTACACAATTATTACGGCGCAAAGACAGTTTTATTCCTAACTGGCCCGCCATGTCATCACAAGGACAAAACCCAGGGACCAGTATTAAAACATTTCAAGATGTAAGTCAGTGGCTTGAGCTACTCATGATGCCCAAGCATGCTGGCAACCTCCAAGGAGAAGCCTTATGGCCTAAAGCACTTGGCGTACAACCTCAGTTACAGCAAACACTCACCGCTTTATTAAGTAGCTTTATGCAAACGGATGATGATGCAGGTGAAGCCGCATTACTTAGGCAATTACTTAACATTAATCAAAGCTTATCTAAATTAACCCACGACCAAATCCAAAATCGACTTTGGCAAGGGCAAAGTGACACGACACAATTTCAGTTATCTCTGCCTTACATTCAGCAAAACCAAATACAGTGGTGTGAATTTGAATGTAAGCAGCAAGAAGAAAACCAACAAAACAAAGAAAAAACAACAGGCTGGCATCTCATTTTGCGTTTTGCACAAAACAGCGAACAAGCTTTCGCTATTGAAAGTCATTTAAAGCAAGAGCAATTGGCGTTAACCCTTTGGGCAAACCAAGCGCAGCAACTAAAACATTTGCATCAGAATATGCCACTAATCAAACGTAAACTAGAGCAAGCTGGATTTAAAATTGACAGCATTACCAGCAAGCACGGCATACCCAAACCATTACATCAACCCATCCAACAGTCTTTGATTGATGTACACACTTAAAAGGTTTTGTCATGAATAACGACATTCCAAAACATGAAATCGAGCAAGCACTGGCATTATTTTATGATGGCGGCCAAGCACCGGTTATTAGTGAACGCCGCTTTGGCGAAAACGCAAACGAACTTGTCAACCTAGCCCTTGAAGCAGGTATTCCTATTTATGAAAATCCCGACCTACTTGAACAGCTAAGCGCCTTAAGTATTGGTGACAACATTCCGCCTGAGCTTTATCGGTTAGTGGCTGAAATTTTAGCCTTTGCATTTTACATTCAAGGCAAAGCACCTAAAGGCTATGAAGACGCTTAAGCATCAGGCACAAAAAAACCAGCAATGAGCTGGCTTTAAGCATCTTTAGAACGTTAACTGTACTTATTCAATCACCAGCATATTAGCCGTAGCCGTAAATACATTCCAACAACCTGCTCCCATAGCCCCTTGCTGTTGAAATTTTACATCGCTAATGGCATTTGCCCCCAAACGATAGGCTTCTGCTTTCATATCGACCAATAAGGTCTTCTCTTCTGGCGCCTCACTGAACATAGAGCTCTGGCAACGCTTGCTTGTGACCTGCCCAATCGTATTACTCGCTTTAGGCTGCTCAGCTAAAACCTTAACCTTTTTATCGGCCATGCGCTTATCACGTAAACTTAGGTGGCTTAAATCATTGCCTTCCAATGCGCCCGGCATAGAGCTACAACCCACAAGCGTGAATGGCAATAAACATAAAATGATGATCAATTGAGTCATTGTTTGCGTATTCATTATTATTATTTTTAGGTTATGAATGATGGCCCTAGATTAACAGGCCAAAGCCATGCGGGAAAGTCAGCGCATAACCTCGAAATGCGCCAAATTTGCGTCAACTTGCGCCACCTTACGCTCAACATTACTGACTTTGGCCAATATAGGGCCTTTTTTACACCAAATGAGCAAACGCTCCAGTGCCTCAACTGACCCTTGAGCACGTAATTCAACGCGGCCGTCATCTAAGTTTTTAACCCAACCACAAAGGCCGAGCATCTGAGCTTTTTTAGCAGTGGAGGCTCGATAATAAACCCCTTGCACCTTACCGGAGACGTACACATGGTACGCTTGTAAGTGATCCTGTTTTGTTTGCACCCTCTCCTCCCAATAAGCAGCCTAGGGCAACAATATATGCTGGGTTTAACTAAGCCGTCAAACACCTGATAAGGCATTTCATCATTATTTACACATATCAGATTCACTTCTAAGGCTAAGCCTTGACTAAAGCGCCATTCAACCTTTTCTAGTCTTCATAAAAAACCCGCACTCAATCGCACCACTTTCAGTAAATGGCCTGTAGTCGCTCACTCCTATTTATGAGCATCTTCTTCTAACCATATTCGAAGTACTTCAATATTGAACACTCGCGGTCGCTCGATTTTTCATTCATCAACAACCTGATACAGCATTGGACCTCATAGCTCTTGAGTTTTAGACGCTCATCACAAAAACCGAATAAACATGCGGTTTTAAAACCAATATATCCCTTAGGGGATATATCTTTTCTCTCGCCATATGCTAGACAATAGTACCAATTAAAAACGTGCAAAAAATCATCCGTATTAGTTAGCACTCTCAACTCACGACGAGCAAATCCCTAACACAGTCGAGATCACCATGAATACATTACCAGGGGTGCTTGCATCACTTGTTTTACTCACTTTTTTATGGGCTACCCAAGCCAATGCCGAGCCTCAAACCCTACGAGTTTTAAACTGGGGTGAATACATTGATCCTGATGTGCTAAAAGAATTTGAACAAGCCAATAACGTTTCTATCGAATACTCAGAATTCAATAGTGTCGATGAATTCTCTAGCATGTTCTTTAACCCAAAGAACCAATACGATGTAATTTTTCCAACTTCTGCCATCATTCAAATTATGGCCGAAAATAATTTAATTATTCCTCTGGATAAAAAACGATTCAAAAACTTTAGCAGTCTCAATCCTGTGGTAATGAAAGGCTTAGAATTATTGGATAACGGTAACGCCTACACCATCCCTTATATGTGGGGTACAACTGGTATTGGTATTAACACCAAAGCGATGCAAAAGGTGGGTATTGATCCGAGTAATCATTCATGGGGATTATTATTTGATAGCCAATATCGTAATAAATTAGCTCAATGTGGCATTGGGCTAGTAAACGAACGTGATGAAATCTTTGCAGCTGCATTAAAGTATTTAGGCTATTCGGTTAACACAAGTTCAAAATCTGAGTTACAAGCAGCAGGCCAATTATTAAAAGAAACCATTGCAGACATTAACTACTTGCACAGCACCCAGTACACCGACGATTTAAGAGAAAATAAACTTTGTCTAGTGGTCGGTTACTCCGGTGACATCCTGACAGAAGTAGACGAAAACGAAGATCTTGAGTACATCATCCCCAAAGAAGGTGCAGCCATGTGGATAGACATCATGGCCATCCCTAAAAATGCCCCAAACAAAAACATGGCATATACCTTTATTGATTACATGATGTCCGCCAAAATCTCTGCGCGTAATTCAAACTACACGGCATACCCAACGCCAATGATAAACGCCCAAGAATATGTAGATGCTGACATTTTAAGTGACCCTACGATTTACCCTGATGCACAAACACTCGCCAGCCTACAAATGATGGCACCTAAAGAGCGTAAGGTGAATCGCATCAAGCACCGCCTATGGGTTAAAGCTATTTGCTCAGGCGGCAAATGGTGCAGCGTCCCCATGCAAAGTTACTTCTAAACAGCACAATGTAAAGCCAGCCAAAAGGAACCTAGGTTGGCTTGACCTAAAGCAAGATACTCCCTACACCGCCTTGTTAGCATAGCTAAAACTATATTAATGCAGGTACGCCATGAGCCTTCAAACCAACATTCAGTGGGATATTGATCTCATAAAGCGCCATGATAAATCTGGCCCACGCTACACCTCTTACCCAACAGCGCTTCAATTTAAGCCCGGATTTACCTTAAAACAGTATCAACACGCTCGCCTGACTAGCCATAAACAAGATGAAGGCCTGTCTTTATATGTACACATCCCCTTTTGTGCGCATGTTTGCTACTACTGTGCCTGTAATAAGGTCATCACTAAACGCCGAGAGAAAGCCGAACCTTATTTAAAAGCCCTATTCTGCGAAATCGAACTACGCGCACAAGGTTATGATGACAAGCGCCAAGTTGATCAACTGCACTTTGGGGGCGGCACACCTACATTTTTAAGCCACGAACAAATGTCCAGTCTAATGGACAAACTAGCTGAGCATTTTCACTTATCACAACGTGAAGACAGAGACTTCTCTATTGAGATCGACCCAAGAGAACTACAAAGTGACACCCTAGCTCACCTTAAAAATATTGGCTTTAATCGGGTAAGCTTAGGGGTTCAAGATGTCGACCCTGCCGTACAAAAAGCGGTTAATCGTATTCAACCTTTAGCGATGACGAAGCACACCCTAGAGCAAGCAAGGGAGCTAGGATTTCAATCCATTAATATCGATTTGATTTATGGCCTGCCTTTACAGAATCGCTGCGGATTCCGAAAAACCCTACAACACATTATTGACCTTGGCCCTGATCGTATCTCAGTATTTAATTACGCCCACCTGCCTGAGCGCTTTATGCCACAACGACGCATACAAGGTGAAGACTTACCGACCCCAGAAACCAAACTGGGTATGCTGCAAGACAGCATTCAAATGCTCACCCAAGCAGGCTATATCTACATAGGTATGGATCATTTCGCCAAACCGACTGACAGCTTGGCCAAAGCGCAACAAGCTGGAAAACTGCACCGCAACTTCCAAGGCTACACCACTCACCCAGACTGCGACCTTGTGGCCCTTGGCGTGTCGTCTATTAGCCAAATTGGCCACAGCTACATGCAAAACAGTGCTGATATTGAGGAATATCAAAATCAACTTGAGCAAGACACACTACCCATCAAAAAAGGTTTAACACTGACAGATGAAGATGAATTAAGACAAGCCGTTATTAAGCAGCTTATTTGCCACTTTAATCTAGATTTTTCTGACATAAAGCAGCGCTTTAATGTACACCCACAACAGCACTTTGCATCCGAACTTCAAGCACTCAAGGATTTTGAGGTTGATCGATTACTCAGTGTCAGCCCACAAGGTATTCAAGTTCACGATAAAGGCATTTTATTGATTCGCAGCATCTGCATGGTATTTGACGCCTACTTAAATCAAGAGCATGTCATCCGTTTCAGCAAAGTTATTTAATTTAACCACTGCATCATAAATCAGGGTGTAATTAAGCACCCTGACCACCTAGATCAATTTTTACTGCCTACTGCCTAATCAAACAACGAGGGATCACCCAATAAAAGCAGAGTGCATCCAAACAAACCAAACTCCTCTAACTCCTTGATTACCCTCCAATTAAATCAACAGCGTTGAAAATATCATTGTAATTACTCAAAAAGATAACGGTATAAATAACATTAAATAGTCAACCCATAACAAACAAAAGAACACGTGTTCACTTTTTAACGTCCTAAAACTGATACTTTATTGCTATTTTATGCTTATTTACTTTACCGACCAATAATTTCAGCATACACTTGTTCACTGAAATTAAAGGAGACAAATATGACACCCTCCGCTACGAGAAAACCGAATAAAGCTTGGCAATGGTTCATGGGCAGCCTAACCAACCATAATAGTTTGGCCGAATACTTTGAGCCTGTGATTCAATTAATACTGCCACGCTGGCGCGCAGACCTAGTGCGCACCCACGTACAAGCTATTCGCCATGAAAACAAAGATATGTATAGCCTAGTAATGAAACCCAACCGCAAGTGGAAAGGTTTTGAGGCTGGTCAGTATATTGAGCTGACAGTAGAAAAAGACGGCGCTTGGGTTAGTCGTTATTTTAGCGTGTCATCTAGCCCAGCCTATTTTGCTCGTACAGGCTTAATTGAACTGAGTATCCGCATCCAAGATAAAGGCAATATCACACCTTGGTTACCACGAGCGCTAAGCCGCGGCAGTATCGTCAACATTTCACAAGCCATGGGTGACTTCACGTTAAACCCTCAGCACCAGTCTGTTTGCATGATTGCAGGCGGCAGTGGTATCACGCCGTTTCGCTCAATGTTACAGCAACTTAATTTAAGCCAGCACTCAACAGGCATGTCGCAAAGCATAACCCTGCTTTATTATGCACGCAGCGCCCAACACTTTTTATTTGAAGAAGAGTTCGCTCGCTTCAAACAACAGAACGAAAATTTTTATTTAAAGCTCATGGACAGCGAACAAGTAGGCAATGTCAGCGCGGCTCACATTGGCTTACAGAATCAACTTAACTCCAACACTCATTTTTACATTTGCGGCCCAAGCCCTATGATTGTGCTAAGTCGTAAAATTTTAAATGAGCTAAATATTCAGCCGAACCATATTCACTATGAATTTTTTGGTCCTGAGCCATTAAGCCATGACATTCAATCTGAAAACACAGCCGTACTGTTTGCTCGCTCAAACAAACAGGTTGAAAACAATAAAAATCAAACTCTACTAGAACTAGCTGAAGCCAATCAACTTAATCCAGTTAGTGGCTGTCGCATGGGTGTATGTCATCAATGCATTTGCCAAAAGAAAAGTGGTGTCGTTTACAACACTAAAACAAAAGCTTACAGCGATACCGGCGCGCAAGAAATTCAACTATGCATTAGCGTGCCCGTAAACGATGTAGTTTTGGATCTTTAGAAAGGAGGCTCACATGAATACGCAAGTAAACATACCGACACAAAAAACAGATAATCAACGCCCGAGCTCACACCAGCTTGATCAGTTTGCAGATGAACTCAATGCCGTGCGCGAACGCACCATGGCGAAAGTGGGTCAGACTGATGCAAACTACATACGTAATCTTATTCGTATACAACGTTTGAGTGAAATTTCCGGTCGCATCTTAATCGTGCTTGGGTTTTTACACCCAGCTTATTGGGTTGTAGGGGTTTTAGCGTTAGCCACAGCAAAAATATTAGACAACATGGAAATTGGCCACAATGTCATGCATGGTCAATACGATTGGATGAACGACCCCAATATCAACAGCCGGAAATTTGAATGGGATATAGCTGGCGATAGCGCGTCATGGAAACGCTATCACAACCATGAACACCACACCTACACCAATATTATTGGTAAAGACCGTGACTTTGGCTATGGCTTGTTACGCTTAAGTGATGACACCCGCTGGAAGCCTAAAAATCTTTGGCAGTTTTTTACTTATTTGGCCCTTTGCCTTAATTTCGAGTGGGGTATTGCCTATCACGAAGTGGCTGGCGAACGTATATTTATGGGTAAACCACGCAAAACAAGCAAATTGCCCATTAGCCGTAAAGAATTGAAATTTGCGTTTTTTAATAAAGCGGCGCGTCAATTATTTAAAGACTATGTATTTTATCCGCTAATTTGTTTCCCTGTTTTCTTACAAGTATTAGCAGGTAACTTTATTGCCAACTTAATTCGTAATGTTTGGACAAACACAATTATATTTTGTGGCCACTTCACCGAAAACATTCATACATTCAAAGCATCTGAATGCAAAAATGAAACACAAGGTGAATGGTTTTATCGCCAAATACTTGGCTCATCTAATTTGGAAGGCAGCAAGCTATTTCATATTATGACAGGCCACCTAAGCTGCCAGATGGAACATCATTTATTTCCTGACGTTCCCGCTAGGCATTACCCAGAAATGGCAAAAGAAGTGCGTGTTATCTGCGCTAAGTATAATATTCCTTACAACAGTGCAGGTTTCTTTAAACAGTTCTTTAGCGTTGTTAAGCGTATTATTCGTTATAGCTTTCCTACTAAAAAAAGCACAACATTTAGTGCGGCTTAAACTTACAGCTAACAAATAAAAGTCAACCAAAACTGTGCATTCAAGTTTTGGTTGACTTGATTATTCTTGAGGCCCACATAAATTATTAGGGTCCAATATTTTTTCTAATTCCTCCCGACTCAGTTCCGTCATTTCTAACGCCACTTCAATTAACGCACGCTTATTGGCTAATGCTTCTTTAGCAATTTTTGCCGCTAAATCATAACCAATAATTGAATTTAACGCCGTCACTAAAATAGGATTCTTCGCCATATCGTCCGCAATTTTTTGCTCATTAACGGTGATATATTGAATGCTTTTTTCACGTAAATGCTCACACCCCTGACTTAGCAGCTCAATCCCCTGCAACAAGTTATGGGCTAACAAAGGTTGCATCACATTTAATTCAAACTGACTGCTACTGGCCGCCATAGTATTACTGGCATCTAGGCCAACCACATGGGCACACACCATAGCAACGGCTTCTTCGATAACCGGATTCACCTTGGCTGGCATAATAGATGACCCAGGCTGCAAGGCTTTTAATTGAATCTCTCCCAGCCCATTATTCGGCCCTGAGTTCATCCAACGAATATCATTACAAATTTTATATAAACTCATAGCCAAGGCTTTCAATTGCCCACTTAATTCCAAGGGGACATCTGCTGTGCCTTGAGCAGCCACATGATTACGGGTTTCCACAAAATGGAAGCCTGTCATATCTGATAGTTTGATACAAAAACGCTTCGCAAATTCAGGGTGTGCATTCACGCCTGTGCCCACTGCTGTACCACCTTGAGGCAGCTCACATATACGCGGTAATGCCTCTATCATACGTTCTGTATTTTGCTCTAATTGACTAGCATACGCGCTAAACGTTTGCTCAAAGCTTAATGGCATGGCATCCATTAAATGGGTTCGACCGGTGCGAATCACATGCTTAAATTCGCGCCCTTTATCTAACAGACCCGCCTGTAACAACTGCACACTGGGTAGCAATGTTTTTTCTACTTCTAGTGCGCAAGCAATACGAATTGCTGTCGGGATCACATCGTTAGAGCTTTGCCCTAAGTTCACATGATTATTAGGGTGCACATCTTGTGATGATTGCGCACTGGCCAAATGAGCGATCACCTCATTGGCATTCATGTTACTGGATGTACCTGAGCCTGTTTGAAATACATCCAATACAAATTGGTCTCTATGTTCACCATCCAACAACCGATCACACGCAGAAACAATGGCGTTTTTACGCGCTTCATCAAGCAGTCCCAAGTCCACATTAACAAGGGCCGCGACTTTTTTAATCAAGATCAAGGCATCATAGAAAGCATCTGAGAATCGCATCTGACTTATCTGAAAATTATCAAATGCCCGTTGAGTTTGTGCACCGTATAGGGCATCTTTAGGAACATTAATGTTGCCCATTGAATCTTGCTCTACCCGAGTAGCGGTTTGATCTTGGGAATGGCGCATACTGCCTCCTAATTAAAATACTGTTTTCAGTATAGCTGGCCCGATCGCATTAATATTAATCGCTTAACTTAAATACACAGGAGCCATGATGAAACGCATCGTGATTTTTGGTAACTCAGGCTCAGGGAAATCCACCCTAGCCAAACATTTAAGCAACAAACATCAGCTTGCTCATTTAGATCTAGACACCCTAGCATGGGAAAACACGCAACCACCAACACGCAAATCAATTAATGATTCATTAACAGCCATCCAGGGCTTTTTGGATAATCAACAACATTGGGTTATTGAAGGGTGTTACAGTGATTTAATTGAACCCATATTAAAACACTGCAATGAAATATTTTTCATGGATCTACCCATTGAAAAATGTATTGCAAATGCCAAAGCAAGACCTTGGGAGTCACACAAGTATGAGTCTAAAGCGGCTCAAGATGCTAATCTTAGTATGCTCATCAACTGGATTGAACAATACAGTGAACGCGATGACAGCTTCTCGCAAAGTGCTCACCAAACCTTATTTGAACAGTTCCGTGGCACCAAACACTTATACAAAGAAAACCCCGTTGTAAAAACAGAGCCAAGCATAGGTCGTTAAGCTAAGTAGAGCACAGATCGAAAGAGCACCTATGCTGCACAAGCAACATAGGTGCTAACTTAGAAGTGTTTAGAATGAAAGCGCAGGTGTTCGGCAATAAACGTGCTGATAAAATAATAGCTATGATCATAACCGGCTTGGATGCGCAGCATCAGAGGATAGTCACTGAGCTCAGCTGCCGCCTGTAATGCTTCTGGCATTAACTGTTCAACTAAGAAATTATCCGCATCACCTTGATCCACCAGCGCAGGTAATTGCTTATTCGCTGCGCTGTATTTCATTAACTCGCTACTGTCATATTGCAGCCAGTCTTGTTTGTCATCACCTAAATATCCGTTGAATGCCTTTTGCCCCCAAGGACAATTAATCGGATTAGTAATTGGGCTAAACGCAGAAACTGACGAATAACGATCACTATTTTTTAAGGCAATGCTCAACGCACCATGGCCACCCATAGAATGTCCACTGATTGCCCGCTGCTGCGTCACCGGAAAGTTAGCTTCAATTAATGCAGGCAATTCATTTACCACATAGTCATACATTTGATAATGCTGATTAAATGGCGCTTGCGTGGCATTCACATAAAAGCCCGCACCTAAACCAAAGTCGTAACTGCCGTCTTTATCATCGGCCACACCTTCACCGCGAGGGCTGGTATCTGGCGCAACGATCGCAATACCTAATTTAGCGGCTTCGGCGAATGCACCCGCCTTTTGCATAAAGTTTTCATCTGTACAGGTTAAACCAGATAACCAGTACAACACGGGGACTTTTTCACCCGTTGCAGTTTGCGGTGGTAAAAAAATAGCAAATCGCATAGTACAATTATTACTTTTAGACTCATGACTGTATTGCTTATGCCAGCCGTCAAAGCTTTTCGCACTACTAATAATTTCTAAGCTCATAACGCTCTCACTTTGAAAAATAAAATGCGCCTGATGCATGCACCAGGCTAGGCTAGAAATTTATTTATTGTAATGAATCACAGAGCGAATGCTTTTGCCTTCATGCATTAGATCAAAGGCTTCGTTAATGTCCTCAAGACCCATAGTATGGGTAATAAAGTCATTGAGCTTAAATTCACCTGCAAGATAACGTTCAACAATCCCTGGCAATTCACTGCGGCCTTTTACACCACCGAAAGCACTGCCACGCCATACACGCCCAGTTACCAACTGGAACGGACGGGTCGATATCTCCTGCCCTGCACCGGCCACACCGATGATGACAGACTCGCCCCAACCTTTATGGCAGCACTCAAGTGCTGAACGCATGACATCCACATTGCCGATACACTCGAATGAGAAGTCCACGCCGCCATCTGTCATTTCAACAATCACTTCTTGAATCGGCTTATCAAAATCTTTTGGGTTAATGCAATCGGTAGCACCCAGTTGCTTGGCAAGCTCATATTTACTTTCGTTAATATCAATACCAATGATGCGTGACGCACCCGCCATAGTCGCACCAATAATGGCCGACAAACCTATGCCGCCTAAGCCAAAGATGGCAACCGTATCGCCCTTCTGAACTTTTGCGGTATTCATGACCGCACCCATGCCAGTGGTCACGCCACAGCCAAGCAAACATACTTCTTCAAGTGGTGCGTTTTTATTTACTTTTGCTAATGAGATTTCAGGTAAAACGGTGTACTCAGAAAATGTCGATGTACCCATGTAGTGGTAAATCGGTTCGCCATCTTTATAAAAACGTGTGGTGCCGTCTGGCATTAAGCCCTTACCTTGGGTTTCACGAATTTGCTGACAAAGGTTGGTTTTACCTGATTTACAAAATTTACACTCGCCACACTCTGGGGTGTAAAGTGGAATCACGTGATCACCAATGGCCACACTGGTCACGCCTTCGCCTAACGCTTCAACAATACCGCCACCTTCATGACCAAGAATCGCAGGGAACACGCCCTCAGGGTCTTCACCTGACAAGGTAAACGCATCGGTATGACAAACACCTGTAGCAATGATTTTAACCAGTACTTCACCCTTGCGAGGCATCATTACGTCCACTTCCTCGATGCTTAAAGGCTGGTTTGGCCCCCAAGCAATGGCCGCTTTCGATTTTATAAAGGTATCTGTCATAGGTAGCTCCTAAGTTATGTAATAGGCTTTCATGAGGCGCTTAAGTACAGCTCAGTGATGAAAGCCTGTCTAATCTTTCAATTTCATTGTAATTACTTCTCATATAATGATAATCACCTTATAAATCAAAATACTTTTACATATAGGTAATAATCATGAGTATTTGGGAGGGCGTATCTGAATTTGTCACCGTCGCCGAATTAGGCAGCTTTACCCAAGCCGCCAATAAACTCGATGTCTCCGTGGCTCAGGTTAGCCGGCAAGTCTCCCAGCTAGAGCAACGCTTAAGCACCAAGCTGTTGTACCGCACCACCCGCAAGGTTTCACTCACAGCAGAGGGGGAAATCTACCACCAGCACTGTCGCCAAGTGCTCAATGGACTAAAGGAAGCAGAGCGCGCACTGGGTAACTTAAAAGACACACCGCAAGGCAGCATCAAACTCACCGCCCCCGTGATGTATGGGGAAACCTTTATCCAGCCGCTTATTCATGACTTTATGCTTAAACACCCAGCCATTGAGGTGGTGTCTGACTTAAGCAATCAGCAAATGGATTTAATCGAAGGGGGTTATGATCTCGCCATTCGCCTAGGTAAGCTTAAAGATTCAAGCTTAATGGCCAAGCCCATTAGCCAGCGACATTATCGAGTGTGTGCCTCGCCGGATTATTTAATTCATCACGGCACGCCCCACTCTCTCACCGAGATCAACCAACATAATTGCTTAATGGGTCAACATAGTTACTGGCGTTTTGAAGACAGCAAGAAAGAACGAACAATAAAAGTAACCGGTAATTTAAGCTGTAACAGTGGTTATGGTTTAGTCGATGCTGCATTGAAAGGCATTGGCATCGTGCAGCTGCCCAGTTACTACGTCGATCAATATATTCAAAGCGGGCAACTGGTCGAAGTCCTGACCCAATACAAGATTAAGCCTGAGACCATTTGGGCGGTGTACCCAAATAACCGGCATCTATCCGCTAAGATTCGCCAACTGGTGGATTTTTTAGTCGAACACCTAAACCCATAAGCCCATTTTTTCAGCGAATTGTAACCAGGTGCCTGAGTATTGATCATCGCGAATAACAATAGGCTCAACTCCTGTTGTCCACATATCGTTAATCTGCACTTCATAGGCATGCAATAAGTGATGCTCCGTCAATAGTGTATCGTGATCCGCTTGGACCAAGGCATCATCAAGTCGTTTTAAATAAAATTCGCCATTATTACTGTAAATCTTATCGCCCACTATAGGGTGACCTAGCTGAGATAAATGCGCACGAATTTGATGCTTTCGCCCAGTAAGCAGTTCACATTCAACCAACGTAAAACCATTATTACTGGCCAACACTGTAAAATGCGTTTCGCTTAATTTGCCAAGGCCTTCATCAACACTGTGCATCTGACACCGTATAGCACTGTCTTTTTTTGTATTTAAATAACTTTGATGCTGTAAGACTTGCCAACTGGGCTCGCCATGAATAATGGCGTGATATTTTTTACGCTGCATCAATTGCGCAAGTTTAGGCTGATAAAATTTAGCTTGTTCATTGTTATGAGCTATTAATACAACACCTGATGTTTCTAAATCTAAACGGTGTAATAAATGCGCGTCTGGCCAAAGGCTTTCACGGCGTAATATTTGAACTAAGGTGTTATACACATTACGGGTTGTTCGACTCACGGGTAAGTTAGCCGGTTTGTGAACCGCCGCTATATGCTGGTTTTGCCAAAGTAATGTCCAACTTGTATCCACGTCATCTTCTTGATAATCGAGCACAGTATAATCAATCACCTGCCCTTCTTTTAACACGCAATCGTCTCTCATGACGGCGCCATCAAGTTTAATCAAGCCCAAAGTTTGTAATTGCTGCCACTGCTCTGCACTCAAGTAAGGAATGCACGGCAACAGGCATTCAAGTATAGCTAAGCCTGTTTGTTGTGAACCAACCGTAATACTGAAGTGAGCGTCCAAGAGAAAGCCTTTAGATGTTAGAAAAAAGTATGATAAATCATTATAGTGCCAACACCAGTGCATATTTAAAAAAGGTCACATATGAGCTTAAAACCCTTACTCGCCATTGCTTGCTTAATTATTAGCCAAGGCACCATTCTCGTTAGCTATATTATTGCCTTACAGTTTGATCACCCAAAAGTCGAAAGCTGTAATCCTTTTTTTCAAGGTTGCTTGAATATCACCGATGCTGGTATTTATAGCCCAGAAGGCTATGTGTTTCGTGGTGGTATGATCACCGCTTGTGCATTTTTTATCATGTGGTGGATGGTGAGTTTTAAGCAGCTTAAATCACTCAGTACTAGCTGGCTTAATCCTGCAAGCAGTGTATTAGGTGTGATCGGTGCGCTT
>JAWUYY010000018.1:0-16581 GCA_034110565.1 Bermanella sp.
ATATTACTATGACGCAAGAGCTTATCGCCAATATGTTGGGTGTACGCCGTGTAGGGGTGACAGAAGCTGCGGGTAAATTACAGAAGCTAGGCGTCATTGATTATCATCGCGGACAAATTACGGTGCTTGACCGAAAAAAACTCGAAGAATTGAGTTGTGAATGTTATGCCGTGGTGAAAACTGAAACAGACCGATTATTACCTTATCTTTCTGAAAAAACTATTTGCCTGAGTGGCTAGGCTGTAAGAAAGGGTGTAGCTCATGAAATTTAATTCTTGGTATTTATACTGAGTAGCATAATTAGAATCCCTTGTTTTTTATGCTAAAAGCCTCACTAATATGACTTTGATAGAAGGGATGAAGCAAGAAATGCAGAGCTTTATTCCATCGTCCATTGTATCCCCATAGGTTGCTGAGTTTTAAGTGGGTTTATTTCTACCTTATGTACGGTAGCGAACAGAGAAAGATTTTAAAGTTCACTAAGATCTAGTGTCACGCATCTATTTAATGTCAGTAATAGATGATGAATACCAATTACTACTTACAATGTAAGATCAATGCTTTTTGGAGATAAATAAATGAAAAAATTAGTGGTTTTATTGCTGTCCATTATTTCAATAGCAGCTCAAGGCGCAGAAGTCTTCCAGGGAGACGCCGCTGCAAAACTGCTCATTGGTAATACCATAGAAGCGGACTATCGAGTCGCAGGTGAAGTTGGCCGTAATGTCTTTTATGAATTTTATACAGAAGACGGAAAAATCTACGGTGGAGAGCGTAACATGGAGCAGGCAGGTAGTTATACGCATTACATTGGTAGCTGGAAGATAGATGGAGGAAAGCTATGCACATCAGTTTATGGTCGTCCCTTCTCATGCAGCAGCTATGAAAGAATCGACGAAAATACATTTAAACGAAGCTCAGACAAAATGGTCTTTAGTAACGTGAAGATCCATAAAGGTAAGTACCGTCCTAATTTATAGTTTGTTTAATAGTGTTTTGTAAATTTAGATAATTAAAAGGCATTGAGCTATATTCAGTGCCTTACAGTAAAAAACCACACTCTGGTTAAAGTGATATAAGTCCAGAATAATTCAAGTCTCTTATTTTCTTTTTGACTGAAAATTTAGTATCCAAATAATGTTTTCAGTTATAGCTCGCTTCTTGTAAAAATATAGTCATAAACTCTGCTATTGAAATAAATGGATCCGCTTTTAAAATTCGTCGTCAATAGTCGAGATGCTTACAATTCTAATCGTGTTTCAATATGAGTAAGAGGTGAAAGTATGGCTGATTTGACAGAAAAAATATCTCAAGCACCCATAAATAATCCGGGTGCTGTTAAAGTCATACAATCAAAAATTAATGATGCATACAAAATCTTGATTCAGGTATTGAAGCGCGCTTAATTTGGCGGTTTTCGTCCTTGTTGTTGATATTTTTTCGCGTGGTTAATTCGACCATATATCTGATGTGGCATTCGATCAGTGGCATAGTTAATAGTATTGACGCAAGTACTGATAAATTAATAATTTGAAAAGGTAAGCTGATGAAAAACTCCGATAACTCTTTCGATACTTTGAGCACACTGACGATCAACGACAAGCCATTTCGCTATTTTTCGATCAATAGTGGTGAGCTGGCGTCGCATCAAAATATTTCTCGCCTGCCAGTAACGATAAAAATATTACTGGAAAATATGCTGCGCAACGAAGACGGGCTAACTTGCAGTCGCGATGATATTAAAGCATTGGCCGCAAGTGGTGGTAAGGGGAGCGAACAGGAAATCACTTATCATCCCGCACGAGTATTGATGCAAGATTTCACTGGTGTGCCAGCCGTAGTCGATCTGGCAGCAATGCGTGATACATTGGCAAAGCGAGGTGTTGATCCACAGAAAATAAACCCCTTAACAAAAGTGGACCTAGTCATCGATCACTCGATTAGTATCGATAAATTTGCCAGTGAAAGTGCCTTCGAAGAAAACGTAGCCATTGAAATGCAGCGCAACCATGAGCGGTATCAGTTTTTGAAGTGGGGTCAAGGCGCTTTCGCTAACTTTAGTGTGGTACCACCTGGAACCGGCATTTGCCATCAGGTGAACTTGGAATATCTGGCTAAAGTGGTATGGACCGAAGATAAAGACGCAGAACGTTTCGCCTATCCAGACACTCTGGTCGGCACGGATAGCCACACTACGATGATTAATGGACTTGGCGTATTAGGTTGGGGCGTAGGCGGTATCGAGGCTGAGGCTGCCATATTGGGGCAGCCGATTTCAATGTTAATTCCTGATGTCGTTGGTGTTGAGCTAACTGGGCAGTTACTTGAGGGTATTACGGCAACCGACTTGGTATTAACGGTTGTAGAGATGCTTCGTGAACATGGGGTGGTCGGTAAGTTTGTTGAGTTTTATGGTGCGGGTTTGGATCACTTACCCCTTGCCGATCGCGCGACTATCGCAAATATGGCACCGGAATATGGTGCGACCTGCGGTTTCTTTCCTGTGGATAAACATACAATTAACTATTTACGTTTAAGCGGACGTGATGAAGAACAGATTGAATTGGTTGAGGCTTACTGCAAAGCGCAAGGTATGTGGCGCGACGAGAATTTTTTAGTCCCTGATTTTTCGGTGACGTTGCGTTTGGACCTGGCAACCATCGAGCCTAGTTTGGCAGGACCAAAGCGACCACAAGACCGCGTACCAGTCCCAGCTTTGAAAACAGCAGTTGAAAACTCTATTGAATTAGCCGGTAAGGCTGAGCAGTTGAATACTGAATACCCATTGGCGGGTAGTGAGGTAGCGATGCACCATGGTGATGTGGTGATTGCCGCGATCACCTCCTGTACGAATACTTCCAATCCTGCCGTGATGATGGCTGCTGGTCTGGTTGCCCGTAAGGCCTTGGCTAAAGGTCTGCAACGTAAGTCATGGGTTAAAACCTCGTTGGCGCCGGGCTCCAAAGTCGTCACAGAATATTTACAACAGGCTGGGTTACAAGAATCACTTGATAAGCTCGGCTTTAATTTAGTCGGTTATGGTTGCACCACCTGTATCGGTAATTCTGGACCACTACCAGAAGTAGTAGAAGCCACCATTACTGCGAATGATTTGATCGTCAGTTCAGTACTGTCAGGTAATCGCAACTTTGAAGGGCGTATTCACCCACTGGTGAAGGCTAACTGGCTTGCTTCCCCGCCACTGGTGGTAGCTTATGCTTTGGCGGGAACAACACGCATAGACTTAAGTCGTGATTCACTGGGCAATGATGGTCACGGTCAGCCTGTTTATCTAAAGGATATATGGCCAACGAATGCTGAAATTGCTGAACTGGTGCAGGCCATCACTAATACCATGTTTAAAAAGGAATACAGCGCTGTATTTGATGGGGATGACAGTTGGCGTGCCATTGATAGCGGTAACGGTGAAACCTATGCGTTTACGCCGGATTCGACTTACATTCAGCTGCCGCCTTTTTTTGAAGAACGCTATCGCGGTCGATCCTCCAATATAATCAAGGCGCCGATGCTGGCTTTGCTAGGTGATTCGGTTACCACAGACCATATATCCCCCGCCGGAGCTATTCCAGAAGATAGCCCAGCTTCACAATATTTACGTGATCAAGGCGTGACCGAGAATGACTTTAATTCTTATGGATCCAGACGTGGCAATCATCAGGTTATGGTGCGAGGTACCTTTGGGAATATCCGTATTCGCAATGAAATGACACCCGAGCTCGAAGGTGGATACACCCGTATGAGTGGTGAAAGTCAGCCACGCTTTATCTACGATGCCGCTATGCTCTATCAGTCACAAGGCGTTGATACCGTGGTGGTTGCTGGTAAAGAGTACGGTACGGGTTCGAGTCGTGATTGGGCGGCTAAAGGCACTTTATTGCTGGGTGTGAAGGCAGTAATTGTAGAAAGTTTTGAGCGTATCCACCGTTCTAACTTGGTCGGCATGGGTGTCTTGCCCTTACAGTTTATGCCAGGTGAAACACGCAAAACACTTGCGCTTACGGGTGAAGAAAAATTCGATATTGTTGGGCTGGATAAGCCACTGCTTCCAAAGCAGGAGTTGTCAGCAACGATTCATTATTCTTCGGGTGAAGAGCGGCATATAAAGCTGCAGTCACGACTGGATACAGCAGTAGAGGTTAAATATTATCTGGCTGGTGGTGTACTCAGTTATGTACTAGACCAAATTCTTGCTGATGCTGACTCGAATGACTAAATGGTTCGGCCGGTTTTAGACATTTCGCATGAATCAAATTTCAAGGCTGGCCAGCCGCATCCCTCAATTTTCTCCTCTGCGAGCATGACAATCTGTCGAGCTCGTAACTTAAGCCGTTGGCAGATATAATGCGCGGCAATTTCTGATCATCTAAAAAGCCGAATATGAGCAATCAAGCAACAGAAGTGGGCAAACGCCGCACATTCGCCATCATTTCCCACCCTGATGCGGGTAAAACCACCATTACTGAAAAAGTACTGTTGTTCGGCAACGCTATCCAAAAAGCCGGAACGGTAAAAGGGCGTGGTTCAAACCAGCATGCAAAATCCGACTGGATGCAGATGGAAAAAGACCGTGGCATCTCTATTACGACCTCGGTGATGCAGTTCCCATATAATGGTTGCTTAATAAACTTACTGGATACCCCTGGGCATGAAGACTTCTCCGAAGATACTTATCGCACACTAACCGCGGTGGATTCCTGCTTAATGGTCATCGATGCCGCAAAAGGCGTAGAAGAACGTACCGTTAAATTGATGGAAGTGACGCGTTTACGTGATACCCCAATTATCACCTTCATGAATAAACTGGATCGCGATACTCGTGACCCGATTGATGTAATGGACGAAGTTGAAGAGGTGCTGGATATTATGTGCGCGCCGATCACTTGGCCCATCGGTATGGGTAAAGAATTTAAAGGTGTGTACAACCTGTATGACGATGAAGTCATCTTGTATTCCACCGGTCAAGGTAGCACCATTCAAGAGCGTCGCGTTATTAAAGGCTTGGATAATCCAGACTTTGACAAAGAGCTAGGTGCTTATGCCGATGACTTTCGCGAAGAAGTGGAGCTGGTACGCGGTGCATCCAATGAATTTGATCTTGAGATGTTCCTAACAGGTGAGCTAACCCCTGTGTATTTCGGTACTGCTTTGGGCAATTTTGGTGTGGATCACATGCTAGATGGTCTAACCAAGTGGGCACCAACCCCCAAAAATCGTCAAACTGAAGCTCGTGAAGTTGAACCTACTGAAGAGAAATTCACGGGGTTCGTGTTTAAGATCCAAGCAAATATGGACCCTCAGCACCGTGACCGTGTGGCGTTTATGCGCATCGTGTCGGGTAAGTATGAAAAAGGCATGAAAGCTAAGCATGTGCGCATCGGCAAAGATGTGCGTATCGGTGATGCCTTAACCTTCATGGCCGGTGATCGTGAAGCCGCCGAAGAAGCCTATGCAGGCGATATTATTGGTTTGCATAACCACGGCTCTATTCAGATTGGTGATACCTTTACTCAAGGTGAAGATCTCAAGTTCACAGGTATTCCTCACTTTGCGCCTGAATTATTCAAACGCATTCGCTTAAAAGATCCGCTAAAACAGAAGCAGCTGCTTAAAGGTATTATTCAATTGTCAGAAGAGGGCGCAGTACAAGTATTCCGCCCACTTAAGAATAATGACTTAATTGTAGGTGCCGTTGGTGTGCTGCAATTTGATGTGGTGGCGCAACGTCTTAAAGATGAATACAAGGTTGAGGCTATTTATGAGCCGATCAGTGTGGCCACCGCCCGCTGGGTGGAATCCAAGGACAAGCTGAAATTTGCCGAATTCCAGAAAAAGGCTCATGAAAATCTAGCTTTAGATGGTGGTAATAACTTAACCTACATCGCGCCAACCATGGTGAATCTGTCACTCGCGCAAGATCGTCACCCTGACGTTGAGTTTTTTGCTACTCGTGAGCATTAGATGTGTGGATCGCTTATTTTGCGGCTATTACTATAAATAGTCGCGAGATGGGCGAATTCGGCCTTGAGCACTGCCATTTCTGTATTACGCTTATGAAGGGAAATACAGGAGGTCATATCATGATTTTATTTTTCTTTGGCTCAATGGTCTTTACCGCATGTATGTGCGTATTGGCATATCGCATTTTTGCGCAGAAAATTGAGCAGTTCCAGCTGAAACTGGACGATGGCCGTGGCTACTATCTAATATCCATGTTGCTAGTGGCATTTGTGTCGTCGGCTTTGGCTTTCTTTGTTGGCAGTATGCTTGGCTTTCAAGCCAATGCAGCGCAACAGGACAGTATGGTGCTGATCGTTTTACTTAATGCTGTTGTGGCATTATTAGCCTTAATTTACGGTTTGGTTCATTTTCGCGAAGGTGAGCGTTACTAGTGTTTAGCCTTGGATTTCACCCTTATTCATATAAAGATGAAAAAAGGGTGCAATCATCTTTTCTATCTCGTATAATCCGCCGCCATCGTTTCCCCAAGACGAAGCCCTAAAACGGTGTTACCAGCCGATTTAGTTCGGTCAAGTTGGTTAACATACTGATTAGGCGAAAATAGAAAAGATTATGAAAACATATACTGCAAAACCTGAAACTGTAAAACGCGAGTGGTTCGTTGTTGATGCCGAAGGCGCAACACTGGGTCGTTTGGCGAGTGAAATCGCTGCTCGTTTACGTGGCAAGCATAAGCCTGAATATACTCCTCACGTTGATACTGGCGATTACATCGTTGTTATCAATGCGGATAAAGTAGCGGTAACTGGTGCGAAAGCCCAGGATAAGATTTATTACCGTCATACTGGTTATCCAGGTGGTTTACGTGAAATGAACTTCAGCGACCTTCAAGCTCGTAAGCCTGGTCGTGTTGTTGAGCTTGCTGTTAAAGGCATGCTTCCTAAGAACCCTCTTGGTCGTGCAATGTTCACGAAACTGAAAGTGTATGCGGGTACAGAGCATCCACATACTGCACAGCAACCAAAAGAATTGAAGGTTTAAGGGGATTATCATGGCTGCAACACAATATTATGGCACTGGCCGTCGTAAGTCTTCTAGCGCGCGAGTTTTCTTGCGCCCTGGTACTGGCCAAATCGTTATCAATAAGCGTCCTCTTGACGAATACTTCGGTCGTGAAACTTCACGCATGGTAGTACGTCAACCGCTTGTGTTAACTGAGAATACTGAGAAATTCGACTTATACGTTACTGTTAAAGGTGGCGGCGCATCCGGCCAAGCTGGTGCAATTCGTCACGGTATTACTCGTGCTCTTATGGAATTTGATGAGACTTTACGTCCTTCTCTACGTGCAGCGGGTTATGTAACTCGTGATAGCCGTGAAGTTGAACGTAAGAAAGTTGGTCTTCGCAAAGCTCGTAAGAAACCTCAATTCTCTAAACGTTAATCGCGTTTGGCAAGGATTGTCGAAAAACGCTCAGATTTTTGTCTGGGCGTTTTTTTTTATCTAAAACAAAGGGTTATGCTAATAAAACCCGCATGAAATTGACCTAGCTCCTTGTAAGGGGCGGTACATTTCATTACTATTTGTGCCGATTTTTCACCCCAGTCCTTGTGTTTGTGCTTTAGTTAAGGATTGTGAGGTAAAATGTGGAGATTCTCTGGAATTATATGCTGGCTGTTTCAGCAAAGAATGTTATCCAAAGAGCCTTGCGCACAGAATTTTAAAAAAGTTGATGGGAGACTGCCAGAATGAGCAATGATGGCGTAAATACAGGCCGACGCCGCTTCCTCATCGCAACAACCGCGGTGGGTGGTGGTATTGGTGCTGTTGGCGTAGCTGTGCCTTTTGTTAAATCTTGGAATCCAAGTGAAAAGGCCAAAGCAGCCGGTGCACCTGCTAAAGCAGATATAAGTAAAATTGAACCTGGTCAGATGATTGTTGTTGAATGGCGTGGCAAGCCTGTCTATTTGGTGCGTCGTACTGACGAAACAGTAAGCCTGCTAGAAACTATCAGTGATGATTTAAAAGATCCAGATAACACAGACGAAGGCCAGCAGCCTGCTTATGCGAAGAATGTGCAACGTTCTCGTAAGCCAGAAATCGCTGTGATCGAGGGTGTATGTACTCACCTTGGTTGTGCGCCCAAATATGTCCCAGAAGTTGAGCCTCAGCCTTTCCAAGAAAATTGGGTGGGTGGTTTCTTCTGTCCTTGTCATGGTTCTCGTTTTGATTTGGCTGGTCGTGTATTTAAAGGTTCGCCGGCAGGTAAAAACCTAAATATACCACCTTATTCTTACGTGGATGAGAACACCTTGATTATTGGTGTGGATGAGGAGAATTCATAATGAGCAAATTATCCGCATTCATGGGTTGGATCGACCACCGTTTACCGGTGACAGCCACCTTCGAAAAGCATATGTCGAAGTACTATGCGCCTAAAAATCTAAACTTTTGGTATTTTTTTGGTGTATTTTCTTTCTTAATGCTTGCTAACCAAATCCTTACGGGTGTTTGGTTGACCATGTCTTTTACACCTTCAGCTGAGCAAGCATTTGCTTCCGTTGAGTACATCATGCGTGATGTAGAGTTGGGTTGGTTGATTCGTTATATGCACTCAACTGGCGCCTCTTTCTTTTTCATTGTGATCTATATGCACATGTTCCGCGGTTTGATTTACGGCTCTTATCAGAAGCCTCGTGAATTAATCTGGATCTTTGGTATGGCGATTTACTTGATGCTGATGGCAGAAGCCTTTATGGGTTATGTATTGCCTTGGGGTCAAATGTCGTACTGGGGTGCGCAGGTGATTATCTCGTTATTTAGTGCGATTCCGGTGATCGGCGACGACTTGGTAACTTGGATCAAAGGTGATTTCTTAATATCAGGGATCACGCTCAACCGTTTCTTTGCATTACACGTTATTGCATTGCCACTGGTAATTGTAGCCTTGGTATTTATGCACATTCTTGCGCTACATGAAGTGGGTTCGAATAACCCAGACGGTGTGGACATTAAGAAATACAAAGATGAAGAGGGTCGCCCATTAGACGGCATTCCTTTCCACCCTTACTACACAGTGCATGATCTTGTGGGTATTGTTGTGTTCTTGTTTGTATTCTGCTTTGTGATTTTCTTCTGGCCCGAAGGGAATGGTTACTTCCTTGAGCATGCTAACTTTGAGCAGGCTAACGGTCTGAAAACACCAGCGCACATTGCGCCTGTATGGTACTTCGGTGCGTTCTACACTATTTTGCGTGTTGTACCTGATAAATTAGGTGGCGTTATATTGATGGGTGCTGCTATTGCAGTCTTGTTTGTATTGCCGTGGTTAGATCGTAGTCCTGTTAAGTCTTGGCGCTATAAGGGTTGGATTACTCGCATTAACTTAGTGGTATTTGGTTTGTTCTTTATCCTTCTAACTTGGTTAGGTACTCAACCAGCAACCGGTATTTATAAGACCCTTGGTATGATTGGCACCGTTGTTTATTTCGGTTGGTTTATTACTTTGCCATTTATTTCAGCTAAGGAAAAAACCAAACCCGTACCAGAGAGGGTGACAGGCTAATGAAATCGTTAATTGCAGTTATTTTTGCCCTTTTGCCAAGCTTTGTTTTTGCGGCTGGTGGCAACGTTCATCTTGATGATATGAAGGTGGATTTAGAAGACAATGCGTCATTGCAACGTGGTGCGAAGTACTTCGCTAACTACTGCATGGGTTGTCACAGTACTAAGTTTGCTCGTTACAACCGAGTTGCGCGTGACCTAGGTATTCCTGAAGACGCTATGACGGAAAATCTTATATTTGCGGAAACTAAGATTGGTAACCTAATGGAAATCGCGATGCGTCCAGAAGATTCCAAGAAATGGTTTGGTGCGACGCCTCCTGATTTAACCTTGGTTGCTCGTGTGCGTGGTGCGGATTGGATTTATACCTATTTACGTAGCTTTTATGCAGATGAGAGTCGTCCATATGGCGTAAACAATACCGTGTTTAAAGATGTTGGTATGCCTCACGTGTTGGCTGATCTTCAGGGTATGCAGGTTAAAGGCTGTGCACCGGTTGTTATTGGATTTGATCCATTAACAGGTCGAGAGCTTAAGGAAGATTCTTGTGCTCGTACTGACCACGAAGGGCACCCTGTTGAAGTGCTTTACTTGGAAGAAGACGGTCAATTGAATGCAGCTGAGTACGATAAAGCGGTTGCGGACATTACTAACTTCCTAGTGTACATGGCTGAGCCTATGGCGCTGGATCGTCAGCGCATCGGTTTTTGGGTGTTGTTATTCTTGGCTATTTTGTTCGTGCCAGTTTACTACCTAAATCGTGAATTCTGGCGAGGCATTCACTAAGAGTTGTTTCAGGACTGACTTGGTTGATATCAAGTCAGTATTAAAGCTCCTTTTAGGGTGAATATTGGGTTTCATATACAAACATTGAATATAAATCCCACAAAACTCGGCGTCTGGTATATAATCAGACGCCGATTTTTTTGTTTTTAAGGTGAGGAAAACCTGTATGGGTGTAGTCGCTAAGCGCTCTTCCATGACCTTCTTTTCTGATGGTAATGACCACTATTGCCACCGTGTCCGTATTGTATTGGCGGAAAAAGGTGTGGCGGTAGAAATTCACGACGTGGATCCAATGAATCCACCTGAAGATCTAGCGTCTTTGAATCCGTACAACAGTGTACCAACCTTGGTAGACCGTGATTTGGTGTTATACGAACCAAGCATCATGATGGAATATTTGGATGAGCGTTTCCCGCATCCACCATTGTTGCCTGTTTATCCAGTAGCTCGTGCCGAAAGCCGTTTGTGGTTGTACCGCATTCAGCGTGACTGGTGCACCTTGGCTGATATTATTCTTGCGAATAAAGATGATGCAGCAGTAACCAAGGCACGTAAAGAATTGCGCGAAAGCTTAATAAGCACGTCGCCATTGTTTGCTGAGAAGCCATTTTTCATGAGTGATGAGTACAGCATTGTTGATTGCTGTACGGCTCCGTTACTTTGGCGTTTGCCGGTTTTGGGTATTGATTTACCTGAGAAACAAACAAAAGATATTCATGTTTATATGGAGCGCTTATTTGAGCGTGAATCCTTCCAAGCAAGTTTATCTGAAGCTGAACAGGAAATGCGTGAATGACACCGAGCCGTCCTTATTTGATGCGAGCATTATTCGAGTGGGTTTTAGATAACGAATCTACTCCTTATGTTTTGGTTGATGCCAATATTCTAGGAGTGCAAGTTCCTCAGGAGTACGTCAATGATGGGCAGATCGTGTTGAACATCAGCCCTGGCGCCGTTCAGGGTTTGATGATTAACAATGAAGCGGTGAGCTTTAATGCTCGCTTTGCTGGTGTGTCGCAAAACGTTTATGTGCCTATTGTCGCTGTTTTGGCTATTTATGCGAAAGAGACAGGCGAGGGGATGGTATTTGGTAATGAAGCGGGAGCACCGGATCCTAATGATCCGCAACCCGTTAAAAAGAAAGAAGAAGCAAAGCCGCAAGCTAAACCTAGCGGTCGCCCTTCGTTAACCGTCGTAAAGTAATTTATTTCGGGTAGTACCAAGTACAAAAAAAAGCAGCCTAGGCTGCTTTTTTTGTGCCTGCAATTTGTGCTTAATGTTCTTCCATTGGGCCAAATAATTGCCAATCAATTAAATCGCATAAGCAGTGTATAGCGAGCAAATGTACTTCCTGAATACGCGCGGTGACCATAGATGGCACGCGAATCTCAATATCATCAGGCAAAAGCAGAGATGTCATATCACCACCGTCGCGACCTGTAAGAGCAACTACGCGCATTTCTCTATCATGAGCCGCTTGTATTGCTTGAACCACGTTTGCGCTGTTGCCGCTGGTTGAAATAGCCAGCAATACATCCCCGGCATTACCCAGTGCTCTAATTTGTTTTGAAAAAATTTCGTTGTAGCTATAGTCGTTCGCAATAGATGTAATGGTTGAGCTGTCAGTGGTCAGTGCGATGGCCGGTAAGCTTGGGCGCTCGCGTTCGAAACGGTTAAGCAACTCGGATGAAAAATGCTGCGCATCACCGGCACTGCCGCCATTGCCACACGTTAATATTTTGCCACCGCTCAGCAGTGCACCAACCATGCTGTCGCTGGCCAGTTCAATAGATGGGGCAAGTACCTCTGCTGCCTGCTGCTTGGTTTCAATGCTGGCTTGGAAGTGTTGGTTTATCCGTTCTTGAAAATGCATAAAAACGTCTCTTATTTTTTTGCAAGCATACCCAGTCTAAGTTCTAATAATTTAGGCTGGCCTGTGTGGGTTTAGGCAAAGGCGTTCTTTAGCCAAGTAAGTTGACTGTCGCCTTTTTTGCCATCAAAGGCAACCACATCAAAGCGACAGCTTGGTGGACGATTGCCAAAATGTTTTTGTAAATACAGTTGTGCCGCTAAAATAATGCGTTGCTGTTTTTTGTGCGCAACGCTGGCGGCGGCACCGCCAAATTGTTTGTTTTGTCTAAAGCGCACTTCAATGAAAACCAGTTGCGCGCCATCTTCCATAATTAAGTCTATTTCACCGCCTTTAAAGTTCACATTTTGGGCGATAAATTTCAATCCTTGTTTTTGCAGGTGATGCTTTGCCATTTTTTCATAGGCATCTCCTGTTTCTCGTTTACTAAATACCTGACTGGGTCTCCACATTTTCCACGTATCCCTGTGTTTTTTTCGCGAGGCCTTTTTCAAATTTTGCAAAAGGCAGGGTACGGATGATTTGTCCATATTCATCCATTGCTAGGTTGCCCGTCTCACCTTGCACGCGACTGTGTTTGAGTACTTTAATTTGGCCAAGTCTTGGGTAGAGTCTAAAGGCGTCAACGCCCAATGCATAGAGACGGTCAAGACTGCCTTTTGCTTGCGGCCAAAGTGTTTGCACTTCTTTGCGCAGCGGGCCTTGTTCTAGTATCCAAGGTATATCACAAAATACCACATTATTTAGGTCGCGATCTTTTGAGCGTGAAGGGATGCCTGAATAAATTTGAGACGTGGCAACCATCGGAATATTACGTGCAAAGTTAAATGCGAGTGTTGGTTTAATTTGACGAGCTTGATGGGGCAGGGCTGCGACAAAAATAAAGTCGACATCTTGGCGACGACGAGCTTGAAACTCCATTCGAGTGCCCAGCTGTTTACGAATGCTACGGGCTCGGCTTTCGCTGTCATCCACGGCAAATAAGCGGCTGATAACTTTGTTGTAGTCACGATTACCCGTAAAAAATTGAGCTTCAATTAGCTTGCCGCCTTGTGCTTGCCAAGTATCGCTAAAGCGTTTAAATACACGCTCGCCCCAAGGGCCTTTTGGCATAAGTGCCACTGCACTTTTATAGCCCTGTTGGCGAGCATAATAAGCCGCCAGTTGGGCTTCATCTTCAACGGCTAAGCCGTATTGATACAGCGAACTTGGGTTTTCAGCGGCATCACGATTGCCATAGTTAAGCGCAAGCGTAGGGACAGGAAGGCGGCTTTCTTGTTGTAGGCGCTCTACAGCGTGTTTTTCTAGTGGGCCAATTACCAATTCATTGCCATCAAGTATTGCTTGTTTGTATAGGCTCCAGAAGTCCGGTGTGCTGGCGGTATCGTAAACCCGAATTTCAGGAACTTGAGCGCCTAATGCCTTTGCTTGGTAGTAAGCGGCAAATAATCCATCGCGTACCGCTTTGCCTGTGACAGCAAGCTTGCCGGACAGTGGCACCATGAGTGCGATGTAGTTGGCTTTGTTTTCAATATATTCTTCTAATTGATCTAAGCCGCCAGGCAGTGCTTTTGCAGCTGGGTGTCCGTCGTATTTTGCCTGCCATAGACGCAGTGTGCTGAGTTGGCGATCAAGATCCACTTCATTGCGCTTGATGATTAAAGCTAATTCTAACCAACCTTTAAAAATACGAGTGCTTGTTTTGCGGCTAAAGGCTTCGAGGTCAGATTCTTGCGCTTGCAGTAAGCTATGCCAAATGGCTTGGTGGTTCAGATCGTATTGATCTCCTGATAGAACACCGGCTAAAAACATGCGCTCGCGTGCGCTCGCAATGAACTCGCCTTTTAAGTGCAGTGCTGTGGCGCGTAAAAAACTAGGGCTGTGAGGGTCAATGCCAGTTAATTTTGTAAAAGAGCCAGGTGCGACCGCATTAAGTGCAGAGATGGCGGCATCCCCTCGGCCAAGTTGTACGGCTAGATTTGCGCTAAGCCAGTAAAATTGAATTTGTTCCAGTTCACCTAGGCTATAAATATCTATTTTTTTGAGCGCATCTTCAGCATCAATGTATCTATGGTTAGCGATTAGCTGCTCGATAGATGATAATGCGCTGTCGCTAGATAAGTTTAACGTGGTGTTTGGTGATTGTTTTGGGGCTGAAGAGCAAGCCGCCAAAAGAGCAATCAGCATGATGAGAAAAGCGTAGCGAATATTCAACATAATTACATAGTTTCAAACATAAGATGAAGGCGGGCATTATGGCAGAAAATCAGCTCTATGTGGTGGCAACTCCCATAGGAAATTTGGCTGATATCACACTTCGAGCACAACAAGTGCTTGAAGCCGTCGATATTATTGCTGCTGAAGACACGCGTCACACAAAAAAGCTGTTAAATCACCTTGGTATTCAAAAGCCATTAATGGCCACTCATGATCACAATGAGGCACAAGCCGCTTTGCAAATCATAGAAAAACTCCAAGCTGGTCAAAATGTAGCCATTGTGAGTGACGCAGGTACGCCCTTGATTGCAGACCCCGGATATCATGTGGCTGAGCAAGTAGCCAAGGCTGGCTTTAAGGTTGTGCCAATACCCGGCCCATGTGCTGTGATTACAGCATTGTGTGCAGCGGCATTGCCAACAGATCGATTTATCTTTGATGGTTTTTTGCCCGCTAAAACCACGGGGCGTAAGGCGTATTTTTCTGGTATCAAACATGAAGAACGCACGGTGGTTGTATATGAATCGCCACATCGAATTATGCATGCGGTGGATGACCTGATCGCTGAATTAGGGCCAGAAAAAGAAATCGTATTGGCGCGTGAGTTAACCAAAACGTTTGAGACATTTTTACGTGGCACGGCACAAGAAGTGAAAGCGATTATGGAGGCGGACTCCAATCAGCAGCGTGGTGAATTCGTAATGATGGTTCGAGGTGTGCTTGCCAATAAAAGGCTTGAGGTCTCACAAGAAGCATTAGATTTAACGTTATTGATTGCGCAGGAGTTGCCTTTGAAAAAGGCCGCTGCCATTGTCTCTACTCATACAGGCTTTAAAAAGAATCAATTGTATCAGTTGGCGTTGGAGCGTAAAGACGACTAAGTTTACTGGAAAAGAATTAATGGCCAGGGCGCTGCGAGCAACCAAAATGCAGCTACTTGCCACCATTTTTTTGCGTTGCGCTTATAGCTAACCCATAACATGGCGGATGCGGCAATGATGGTAATCGGCATTGATATAAATGTAATGAATAAAAACCATGTTCGCCAGTTAGGCTCACCGCTGAAAAGCATTGGTGAAAATAGTGCGGCAAAGCTCCACATAAATAACCCAATTAGACCACTTAGCTGTATAAGCCAACTGATCTTTAAGCTGATGATGTTATTGTGCGTGTTTGTCATGTCAGGCTGCGCAATGTGGATTGGTTATGGCAATGAGGTTAGTGAGGCAGAGGCAAGAGCGCAAGCCAAAAACACGGATTTGTTTTCCGTTGCGCCGAATGAATCGATGATTGTGTTGGTGCATCGCTATTTTAAACGCTGTTGTGGTGCATCCCCTGGCGTTGGGGTAAAGGGTCTTGTTGGTGAAAGGGTCGTGTACATAGGTGGTCTATTGCCTTTGGATGATTTTATTTGCTGGCGTGTGCCCGCTGGTCAATACGGTATTATGGCAAACATTCGTGATCAGCAACCAGTTTCGACTAATGTCGCAGCTCAGCTTGGTAAAATCACCTACTTATTAATTGATAGTGATCTGCGTGAACCTCCCCCATATGAGTTATCGATTGAAGTCGCCTCTAAAGCATTGGCAGAGTACTACGGGCAGCAAACAATGGGTCGAATTGTACGAGAAGACTCTAACAACTATGAGCCAGCTTTGCTTGAAGCAATAAGAAAAGTTAAACGTCAAAAAGCCGAGCAAAAGTTAAAGTGTACGGTGTTTTAAGGCAGTTGGCGGTGCAGGCTAGTGCAATCTATGCATTACTTTGTTGAAGTGTTTAGGTGATGGCGATGATTCTCACACCTTCTGGCAGGAGTCGTCTCATATTTTAATCTTGAACAAAACTCAGATACGCGTATCCTTGCCCGCGGAGATAGTCGAGCAATCGCCGCTGGTCACTTGTTGGTCAGGGGAGGAATGTCCGGGCTCCACAGGGCAGGGTGCCAGGTAACGCCTGGGGGGCGCGAGCCTACGGCCAGTGCAGCAGAGAGTATACCGCCGATGGTTCTTTTCGGAGTTCACAGGTAAGGGTGAAAGGGTGCGGTAAGAGCGCACCGCGCGACTGGTAACAGTTCGTGGCACGGTAAACCCCACTCGGAGCAAGACCAAATAGGTTCCCTTTATGACGTGGCCCACGTTGGGAACGGGTAGGTCGCTTGAGCCTT